>CAKQTZ010000007.1 GCA_934277375.1 uncultured Coprococcus sp.
GACTTGAACCCACACGCCGTTTCCAGCACTAGATCCTTAGTCTAGCCTGTCTGCCAATTCCAGCACTCCCGCATATTTATTATAATGTTGACAACCTTCAAATCACTGCTGTACCAAACCGATCTGTAATCAATCATCTACCATACCATCATCACGCCCTCTTATCCAAAAGCATCACTCGGACTTTCAAAATAAAAATGCGGGAGATGGGACTTGAACCCACACGCCGTTTCCAGCACTAGATCCTTAGTCTAGCCTGTCTGCCAATTCCAGCACTCCCGCATATTCATTATGATGTTGATATCAAACAAATCTCATCTGAGCATATCAGATTCACACATTTCTGTGATATTTTCGTCACCAACGAATAAGATAATACCATTACTACTCTATAAAGTCAACATCTTTTTTCATTTTTTTTAATATTCTTGAATATCTGAAAACTACGCCAAAAATACCAGCACATAAAAAGAAGTATATCTTCTTACCAGACATATTCTGGAAAGTAATATACTTCTTTTTATGACTTATAGTACCGAACAACATAGATATCAATACGGTCTACCCACCGCCTAGATCTTTATCATGTTGGTCAGCTTTCTGTCCACATCTTTCATGAGATATTCCTTGAATGCTGTGTAATACTCATGTGTAAACTGGGTATACAGAAATTTGTTCCACAGATTACTGCAATATGTACTGTCAAAATCATAATATGAGTCTGTATACACCAGACCATTGCTGAATCTTGTAACATCAAGATAAGGTTCCTTACCCGCATAATTGAGCCTCATGACAAGGTTCTTCTGCTCACTGCAACAAGCAAATGTCTCAAGGAACATCTTCATCTGATCCTTCGTTATTCTCTCTACGAACATATGTGCCTCCTACTTACCGTCTTTACTCTCATTGGTCTTTCCCCCTAACCAATCGCCCTGTATACTGCGCCATTTCCGGTCTGCATACATAACAGAGTTACAAATAATTATACCATACCCCCATCAATTATAAAACCCTAAATCATCTTTCACGCCGACTCTAAATATGTCGTATTTTATCATCACGAAGCACCTTTACGATTATTTTCGCAGCTCAAATCTAGCACCACCTGTTGGTTATAGAAAAACAGAACCGGATGCAATACCATCACATCCGGTTCTGTTTCTATATAATATAGAACAATATATTATGATAACTGTGCCTTTGCAACCTCAACAAGCTTTGCAAATCCCTCAGCATCGCTGATAGCCATCTCTGAGAGCATCTTTCTGTTGATGTCAACACCTGCCAGCTTAAGACCATGCATAAGCTTGCTGTATGAGATGTCATTCATTCTTGCTGCTGCGTTGATACGAGCTATCCAGAGCTGTCTGAACTGTCTCTTTCTCTGCTTTCTGCCAGCATATGAAGATGTGAGTGCTCTCATAACTGACTGCTTTGCTACTCTATACTGCTTACTTCTTGCTCCTCTATAGCCCTTTGCAAGCTTTAATACCTTATTGTGCTTCTGCTTTGCGTTCATTCCGCCTTTAACTCTTGCCATTGGTTTTCTTCCTCCTGATCTATTAGATATAAGGTAATATCTTCTTCATTACCTTCTCGTTTGTTGCGTCTGTCATTGTTGCCTTTCTAAGATTTCTCTTTCTCTTAGTGGTCTTCTTTGTCAAGATATGACTCTTATAAGCTTTAGATCTCTTTAAACCGCCGTTAGCTGTTTTCTTGAAACGCTTAGCTGCTGCTCTTTTTGTCTTTAATTTAGCCATTTTACTTACTTCCTCCTTGAATTATATGTCTATAATAATTTAACGCTTTTGTGTTAAAAACATTATCATGCTTCTGCCTTCGAACTTGGCCGGCTTATCTACTACCGCGATCTCAGCAAGCTTCTCTGCAAAGTTGTCAAGTATAACCTTTGACTGCTCCACATGTGCAAGCTCTCTTCCCCTGAACCTCAGTGTAACCTTTACCTTATCCCCATGCTCAAGGAACTTCCTCGCCTGATTGATCTTGGTGTTAAGGTCGTTCGCATCGATATTCGGTGAAAGTCTTACTTCCTTAACCTCCATGGTCTTCTGCTTCTTCTTGGCCTCTTTCTCTTTTCTGGCCTGCTCATAGCGGTACTTACCGTAGTCAACGATCTTGCATACCGGTGGCTGTGCCTTAGGCGCTATCTTCACAAGATCAAGTCCTGCATCCTGAGCCATCTTATATGCATCCCTGGATGACATGATCCCAACCAGCTGACCATCCTCTCCGATGAGTCGTACCTCTCTGTCTCTAATCTGTTCGTTGATCATTAAATCGCTAATGACTCTCTACCTCCACATTTTTAAATTTCGTAATAAACTACTCTCATAACGTAAGAAAAGTGGATAGAACAAACTATCCACCTTCCTAATAAAAAGCATATTCAAACTCAGGTATAAACCTGTGATCTCTTCTAAGCTAAATATTAACCCGAGACATGTATATCATGCTGAGGTGAGAGCGGATACTCTGCTTCTATGTTCACTGTTTCACACAGCAATGGTAGAATACCACATCTCGCACCTCATGTCAACACATATTTATTTGTTTTCATCACTAGCTTCCACAGGTATAAATACCCTTGTATTCTCTGCATCTTTTACAGGCGTCTGACTCTCCTGCGCCTTTTTCACAAAATACATCTGGGAATCAAGCTTTGTCTTGCCCCTAAGATCCTGCTTCGCATATGAGCCATCAGGCTGCATGATATGTGCCTTCAGCGTATCTGCCAGCTGCACCTGAAGTATCTCCTTGATCTGCGCCTTGAGCTTAGGATCCTCCACAGGGAATGTGATCTCCACTCTCTTGTCCAGGTTCCTAGGCATCCAGTCCGCGCTTCCCATGTATATATCCTCAAATCCATCATTGTAGAAATAGAATATTCTCGAATGCTCAAGGTAATTTCCAACTATGGATCTTACAGCTATATTCTCTGAAAGTCCCGGAACACCGGCTTTGATGCAGCATATTCCTCTGACTATAAGGTCTATCTTCACCCCAGCCTTTGACGCGTCATACAGTGCATTCATTATCACCGGATCACAGAGACTGTTCATCTTGGCTACTATTCTCGCCTTCTTACCCTGTCGTGCATTCTCCGCCTCGCGGCCTATCAGCATGAGAAACTTATCCTTTAGCCATATAGGTGCCACTGCCAGCTTGTTCCATTTCTTCGGCTCAGAGTAACCTGAAAGCATGTTGAACACAGCGGTTGCATCCTCACCTATGGCATCGCTGCACGTGAGAAGTCCCATATCTGTATAGAGCTTGGCAGTCTGGTCATTGTAGTTTCCTGTTCCCAGATGCACATATCTTCTGATGCCATCCTCCTCACGTCTGACCACAAGTGCGATCTTGGAATGGGTCTTGAGTCCCACCAGACCGTATATTACATGACATCCCGCCTGCTCAAGCTTCTTAGCCCACGCTATATTGTTCTCCTCATCGAATCTTGCCTTCAGCTCAACAAGAACAGTGACCTGCTTGCCATTTTCCGCCGCCTGGGCAAGAGCTGCTATGATAGGCGAATTGCCGCTGACTCGGTAAAGAGTCTGCTTGATTGCCAGAACATCAGGATCATTTGCAGCCTGTCTGATAAATTCTATTACCGGCGTAAATTCATAATAAGGATGGAATAGAAGTATGTCACCTTTTTTTATCCTGTCAAATATATGACTGTAATCTTCCATTCCCGGAACTGGCTGAGGCTTATACTTTGGATATTTCAGATGCTCAAAGCCATCTATGCCATTTGCCTTCATGAGGAAGGTGAGATCAAGAGGTCCGTTGATCTTATATACAACCTCATCATCAACTCCCAGATGCTTTTTCAGTTCCTTCAGAAGCTTCTTGTCCATAGCCTCATCAACCTCAAGACGTATTACCTCGCCCCACTGTCTCTGCTTGAGCTGCTTCTCTATCTCTTTCAAAAGATCAGCAGTCTCCTCCTCATCTATGGAGAAGTCTGCATTACGCATGATTCTGTATGGATATGCACACACAATATCATAATTTAGGAACAGTTTATCCAGATTTTTCTCTATAACCTCCTCCAGAAGTATGATCTCAGTCATATCCTTCTCATCTGACGGAAGTCTCACTATACGTGAAAGCACAGACGGAACCTGTACCGTGGCAATATCTGTCACATCTTTCTTCTTATCATATATAAGCGCCCCTATATTCAGGGATTTGTTTCGCACCAGCGGAAATGGTCTGGACGAATCCACCGCCATTGGCGTGAGTACAGGATATACATCCTTCTCAAAATATTTGTCCACGTACTTTGCCTGCTTAGGTGTGAGATCCTCGTAATGTCTGACCAGTCTCAGCCCGTTCTGTTCAAGCTGTGGTATCAGCGATCTGTTAAGAGTATGGTACTGGTTCTTCATGAACTCCTTGGTGCTCACATGCAGGGCATCAAGCTGTTCCTGGGGTGTCATGCCCGCTATGTCCTTCTTCGTATATCCGGCGTGCACCATGTCTGTGAGCGATGCTATTCTGACCATGAAAAACTCATCCAGATTGGAAGCAGTGATGCTCAGGAACTTTATCCTCTCGAACAGCGGTATGGTCCTGTCCTTTGCCTCCGACAGGCACCTCTTGTCAAATTCCAGCCAGCTGAGCTCTCTGTTATAAAAAATTGGATTCTTATCTGCCATATATTACAGCCCCCTTTTCTGTTTCAATACAGGCTTTACTCCAAAGACCTTTCTGAACAGTTCTGTTCTCGTCTTGAATACCCCCGCCTCGAGTGTTATATCGTTAAGTGTGTCCACCGTCATGGTGAGCACCCCATCCTTACAATTAAACTTCATATTCTCTATCTTCTGCCTGTGGCTCTTATCCAGCACATCAGCAATTCTGAGGATGGATGTGAGCTTTGCAACCTTCATATAATCCGCCGTCATAAGTGATACCTGAGCCTTTGTCTGGGAAGGCAGATAGTATTCATTGAACTTTACTATATTCGCAATCTCCTCCCTCTCCTTGTGCGACAACCCAAGTATCTCAGTTGACATAATTATGTGGTACGACATCATGGTGCCCTCATTCATATTCACAAACTTGCCACAGCTATGGAGCATGGCTGCTATCTGAAGCTGAAGGCGTTCTCTCTTACCAAGACCATGTATATTTTTGAAGGAGTCAAATATATCCAGTGCATTCTGTGTCACGTTCTGCGTGTGTTTCCTGTTGACCTTATATTTCTTGGCTATGTTGTTGGCCGATGCTACGATGTCCTCATCGAAGTCCTTATCAATGAGCAGCGTTCCACGCTTGTCCATATAATCTGCAACGATTCCGTCACAGAATGTGACATCAGGGGTTATGATGTCCTCTGCTCTGGAGTTATCCAGAAACGACTGATAAATGATCGCCATCGGAAGCATGAGCGTGGCCCTCTCATACGGAACACCGTACTTTTCCGACAAAACTTCCGGTGTGGTCTCAACCACCTTGTGATACAAAACTCTGAACTGATCCCTCGTTATCTTATCAACAATTCCCAGCTCAGGTCCCACCTTCTTGAGGTTTGCTATTCCATCACCGATTGCTATGATGCTCTTGATATCCTTATCATTGATGAAGAGATTCCTGAACTCCTCTATAAAGTTCGATACAAACTCCTCCATGATATTCTCCAGCGCAACAGTGTCAGATCCATACTTTGCAAGATAATCACGTATTCTGACCGCACCTATAGGAAGGTTCTGTGTCTGTATGAGGTTCTGCTTGTCAAATATGGATATCTGCAGGCTGCCCGCACCTATGTCAAGCAGTGCCCTGTTTTTTGCGGCCTCATCGCCAAATCTGTACTTGGCCGCACATGCCTTGTAGTTCATAAACCTCTGCTCCGAGTTGCTGAGTATCGTCACATCAATGCCTGTATGCTGCTTTATTCTCTCAAGCACCATAACTGAGTTCTCTGCCTCTCTCACCGCTGATGACGCGTATGCCTTGTAGTCACACACATCATACTCTTTCATCTTTCTCCTGAACTTGTTGAGAATCTCACACACCTTGACTGTCGATTCCTCGGTTATCTTGCCACTGTTGTAGGTATCGCTTCCAAGCTCAACTGTACTGTTCACATAGTCGATCTCCCGCGCCCCTTTCTTGGGAGTTATCTCGTATATCTTCATAGACAGCTCGTTTGATCCTACATCGATGGCCGCAAATACTTTATTTGCCATTCTACCCCCACCTTTCTTACCTTATTAATATGTTCCTATGATCTTAAAATTTGTTGAATCCTTCTCTATCCTCTCAAGGGCGTCTATAGTGGCCGCATCCATCAGACTTCCCTCCAGTGTTATAAAGAAAGAATATTCCCATTTTCTGCCTCTTAAAGGTCTGGACTCTATACTTGTCATATTCAGGCCATCGTGCTTGATATGTCCAAGTATGCTGTACAATGTTCCACTCTCATGTGGCAGGGAGAAACATATGGACAGATTCTTAGATGATCTGACGTACTGCTTCTTCTTGGACAATATGATAAACCTTGTGGTATTGTTCTCATTGTTGACGATATCATCCTTCAATATCCTGAGTCCATATATATCCGCAGCCAAAGCGCTTGCTATAGCTGCCTGTGTCCTGTCACCTTCATCTCTCACATTTACAGCCCCCACCGCAGTGTTTGCAACCGGACACTGCCTGTAACCGGAGCGCTCCAGGAATTCGCTGCATTGCAGCAGTCCCTGCGGATGGGAATACACAACCTTTATATCTGAAAGCTCGGCATCCGGAAGTCCCATGAGTGTATGGGCCACCTTCACCTCATCACCGCCTACTATCGTAAGGCCGCTACTGCCGACCATATCGTATATGCCATTTACAAAACCTGCGGACGAGTTCTCTATAGGAAGTACTCCATAATCGGCGTCTCCATCCTTCACCGTCTGTACAACGTCCTCAAATCTTGCAACATTTATATTCTGTATATTCCTGCCAAAATAATCATGCATGGCCTGATGGCTGTACGCGCCTGGCACACCCTGATATACAACAACAGTGTCAGAATCTACGTAGAGCCTGTCAACTGGTGTAAATCCACTTACAACTTCAGACGTGCTGTGAGTCTCCATAAGTTCTCTTTGCTCCATCCCTATGCTGTTTATCAGTTCATTCTTCCTGTCTATAAGCTTCTGAATCTGTGTCTCCAGACTATTTATCTCATCCAATGTATTCATTATAACAACCTTCCACCTGACATATCCTTTTCCTTAAACTACGCGTTCTGCACATCCCTGCACAGTTCCTCTATGGTTCTGTGAAATATTGGATGCCTCTTATATCCCGCTATAGCAGATAATGGCTGCAGTACAAATGCCCTCTTGTGCATCTCCACATGCGGTATATGCAGTTTTTCGCTGTCATACACCAGATCATCATAGAGCAGAATATCTATATCCAGAGTGCGTGGTCCCCAATGTATAAGCCGCTCTCTTCCGGCATCCTTCTCTATGGAGTTGACAAGTGCAAGAAGTTCCTCCGGATCCCTGAGAGTCTCTATCTCCAGGCATCCATTCAGGAAGTCATCCTGTTCCACTCCTCCATACGGCTCTGTCTCTATAAAATCTGACACCCTGGTCACCTTGGTATATCTGTCTTTATTCAGTTCATCTATAGCCATATCGAGATACGATTCCCTGTCCCCAATATTTGATCCAAGCCCAAGGTATGCTATGTGTTTTTTTCTGCTTATCGACACAGATACCGTATCCACATGCACAAGAACCGGAGCCCACGGCTTCTTGACTGTCACGTCTATTCCCCGCACTCCGTCATACTTGAGCAGGATTGTATCAGCGATCTCCTCCGCAGCCGTCTCGATGAGCTTATAATTTTTCAGCTTCATAATCTCCTGTATGTCCACACACACCTGACCATAGTTCACCGATTTGTCAAGATCATCTGATATGCCAGCCTCCCTTGTCTGGACCTGCATCGACACATCAACTATAAATTTCTGTCCCAGCACATTTTCTTCACGATACACTCCGTGATGGGCAAACACCTCAAGTCCTTTTATATTTATTCTGTCCATATCTATCACCTCCACAGGCAACGGCTACCGCCGCGTGTATCTCTTCTACTTCGCATTCAGCATCGCATATGTCATCTTCAGAGCCCTGTAATTACTCTTAACATTATGTACCCTGAAGAAATCACATCCCTTCACCAGTCCCAGAACAGATGTTGCAGCTGTGCCCTCCTCTCTCTCTGTGACTGGGAGGTCAAGTGTCAATCCTATCATGGATTTTCTCGATGTTCCCAGCAGGATTGGAAGTCCCCACTTGTGAAGGAGCTCCAGGTGGTTCATAAGAAGAAGATTCTGGTTCAAATCCTTTGCGAAACCTATTCCCGGATCAACCATAATCTTATTTCTGTCTATCCCTGCTGCAAGCGCCATATTTACAGACTCATCCAGATCTGATATCACATCTGCAAGATAGTCCGTATAGTCCGTGTTATCTCTATTGTGCATAAGACAGCAGGCCTTGTCATATTTCGCTATGACCCCTGCCATCTTCTCGTCATATTTAAGTCCCCATATGTCATTTATCAGGTCTGCTCCGGCATGTATTCCAGCCTCCGCAACCGCAGATTTATATGTATCAAGGGATACCGCCACGTCAAATCTGGACTTTATCGCCTCTATGACCTGTGCAGTTCTCTCTATCTCTTCCTGGTCAGATATCTTCGTATATCCCGGTCTTGTGGACTCTCCACCAACGTCAATGATAGCTGCCCCCTCTGCTATCATCTCCTCAGCTGACTGTAATGCAGTATCCATTGTATTATGCTGCCCACCATCCGAAAATGAATCGGGTGTGACATTCAATATTCCCATGATGTACGGTTCCCTGCCAGTTTGAAAAATTTTGTCTCCTATTATCATCCTTTTATCCTCCTGTTATTGAATGTCAGCCATGTAAGCCACCTCCGGCTGCATCTAATAATATATCCCTGTATTTTTGTTCTCCTGCGTCCAGTAACACTGATCTGATGCACCGCAGTTAAAACAATTTCTGGACAATTTGTCTGCCTTGTACAGCAGATAGGCAAGCCCTGTACGCTCAGCACCGTCTGTGTTGTGTGAACGTATCGCATCACTTATCTGTGCCGCTTCCTCATCTGAGAAGCCTGTCTGTCCGAGTATGTCCACAGCACACTCTACGCTGAGTTCATGATGCCGTCTGCCGGTATTACCCGGATCAGCCCTTCCAACATCATGCAGAAGTGCTGCCGCATATATAAGTTCTCTGTCTATTCCATAACCATCCTCCAGATTCATTATATATGCTATCCTGGCCACATCAAGGCAGTGACCTAACCCATGGCAGCAGAATATTCTGCCTGTCTCATTTTCCTCTATCATCGACATAAGATATGCATATTCATCATTGTGTATTATTCTGTCTATTCTGTCCATGTCTGCCCTCTCCGTATCCTCCGTGTTCAGCCTTGTCTATGACCGGACCTATAAATGACAATGAACCGAATATGATGACCACCGGATCTTCTTCGGCTGCCGCACGTTCTATAGCCATCTGCACCGCTTTATCAGCATCCATTTCCTCGTATACCTGTTCAATGTATCCTCTTGCAAGATCTGCCAGAGCTGCGCACGGCAGTGCCCTTGGGTTATCAGGTTCAACAGCGATAAAGCAG
The DNA here is from genome assembly GCA_934277375.1 of uncultured Coprococcus sp. Taxonomy (GTDB): domain Bacteria; phylum Bacillota; class Clostridia; order Lachnospirales; family Lachnospiraceae; genus Coprococcus. The sequence continues at coordinate 9,712 of CAKQTZ010000007.1, forward strand.
ACCGCCCCCGGCATCATGATATCGAGCATCTGCCGATAGTCTTTATCCTTGAACACTCCACATACATATATCAGTCTCCGGCCAGAGAAATATGTATCTATGTTCTTTCTCAGGGACTTCCAGCCACCAGGATTATGTGCACCATCCACATACACAAGCGGCGACTCCATCAATCTCTGGAATCTGCCTTTCCAGTACGTGCGGTGGAGTCCATCTCTTATATTTTTCTCTTCTATATGATACCCCAGCCGGCACATGGTGTGTGCGGTCTCCACCGCCACCGCACTGTTGTATATCTGGTATATCCCAGGTATATCCAGAGAGTATTCTCTCCCGGAATATTCATACCGGCTGCCATTCTCCGTGCTTTCCAGCACACGTATATCATCTTCACTGAGCATAACCGCCTCATCGGCTATATCATGATCACGGCACGCTTTTACCCACATAGGCATAAGCCTGGCATCAACCGGATACGATACACACGGCACCCCATCCCTGAGTATTCCAAGTTTATGACTATATATATCCCCAAGCGTGTCTCCAAGGAACCTCATGTGATCCATGCTTATGCTGGCTATCACTGTACACAGCGGATGTCTGCAGACATTCGTCGCATCAAGGAGTCCACCCATGCCTGTTTCCAGAAGAAGCACATCAACTTTTTTATCCCTGAAATAGCAGAATGCCACAGCCGTCTCAGTCTCAAATGACGTCGGCCTGTTATAACCTTCTCTCACCATGTCATCTGCTGCTCTCTTAACGATATCTATATATCCGGCAAATTCATCCCCGGTCATGTATCTTTTATCTATCTGGAAGCGCTCCAGATATGTAAATATAGTAGGTGATATATATCTTCCCACCGAATACCCCGAATCCTCCAGTATCTCGTCAAGGAATGCACATATGGAACCTTTTCCATTGGTTCCCGCTATGTGGATCACATCCACATCATCCTGCGGATCTCCAAGCCTCCGAAGCAGTTCCTTTATGCTGTCAAGCCCGGGAACACTTCCAAGGGTATTAGTATATTCTATATATTCCATAGCTTCTATGTAAGTCATATTATCTGTTCTGTCCTCCCCGTCCGTGTCTCACCAGCGGCGTATTCTCATCAATCGGCAGCAGTTCATATCCCTCTGCCCTGAGCCTGTCTATGAGCATCTGCAGGGATTCCACTGTTGTATGCCTTGCACCAAGGTCATGCATCAGTATCACCACTCCATCTTCGCCAGTGACATCAGACATGATGTTATCAACCAACTGCTCCGGAGTGTAACTTCCACTCACAGCATCATTGTTAAGTGCATTCCAGTCAAAATATATCAGTCCCTGACTGTCTATATATGAAATAAGAGTATCCATATCAACCCTCGATACAGTATTCGAGCTGCCTCCGGGAAATCGATAATAGACACACTTTACACCTGTTACATCATACAATAAATTTCTCAATTCCTCAACATCTTCGGCAAAATCATTGACACCCGCATATATTTTGTCATAGTCATGTGTGTACGAATGCAGCCCCAGAGTATGCCCCCTACGCACAATATCCCTATATGTATCGTAATAACTCTCATCTCTGCCAACGACAAAAAATGTTGCTTTTACATTATTTGCATCAAGAATATCCAGTATTTCCCCCGTTGAGTGCGATGGTCCGTCATCAAATGTAAGGTACGCTCTTTTCTGTATTTTTTCAGTTTCATCATCAGTCTGTTCTGTCTCCGTCACGTTATCTTTTTCCGGTATAATGCGCTCATCACCCTGTTCTGTATTCTGTGCCATCACCCGGTCAGATACACGTACTCCTGCGGAGTAAAATCCCCATTTAGACTGGCTTACTATGTAGTAGCAGCAGAAAATAACCGCTATACATATGGCCACAGCCAACATTATGTACTGCCATTTTTCCGCCAGCCCGCTCAACGCAGCCTTATCAATCTGACTTCGTCTTCTCTGTTTGCTGTCATTTGCAACACTGGTTTTATTTTCCTGTTTTTTCAATATAAATCCACTGCCTATGCCGTTTTTTTTATTATATTATTTCATTTTTTAATTATGTATATAATCTTTCAGCCTGGGAAATATAAATACAGAACCAAATGTAAAGGAGATTATACTATGAAAAAACACTTTTTATTAACAATGTGTATGGCACTCGCCATGTCACTTCTGTGTGCCTGTGGCAATTCAGGCAGTCAGACAGGAACCAGTTCATCAGCATCGACCTCTGAGACAAGCTCCAGCACCGAATCAACTTCAGTCAGTGAGTCATCATCCTCTGAAAGCAATGACAAAGGTGTTGTCGGAGGTGCTGCAGATGCCGTAAAAGATGTGGCCGACGGTGTAACTGATGGTGTAAAGGATGTTGCTGACGGAGTTACAAACACTGTATCAGGCGTATTCAATTCATTTGACGATGCCCAGAACTGGTTCATGAACCAGCTTCCAGCCGGTGACGGTAGATTCGAGGTTGCAAACAGTGATAAGGATCTCACCGAATTCTCAAACGGAAGAAAAGGATACCATATTGAACTCCATGATAACAATCTCGAAGGAGATACAAAAGCCGGCGACTTTTATATCGATGCAGAGGACGGCAAAGTGTACAGATCTGACGAGCACGGTAAGACATTTGCTGAGTTTGATTTTTCAGATTACAAATAAGCGTCCTGCAGCGTTATGAATCGGGGCACGATTTGACCTTGAAAAACAGGACAGACCAGCCATAGAATAAGTATACTATTCATTGACTGGTCTGTCTCTCATGTATATTTTTAATTTTCCTGCTGTTTTACAGTTTCATTATCCGGGTCTGTCTGCTCATCAGACTTACACTCTCCGAGCATCTCTCCAGTGAGGGGATTTATCTTTACCCCCATCTGGGATGCCACCATATTGTACAGATCAAACTCCCTGTCTCTGGCTGCTTTTTTCTGTTTTTTTATATTCCTGGATCTCACAAGCTCAACTATGCCAAAGCCTATCATGAGCACACCAAAGAACACGAATCCCGCCATCTGACTCGAAAAAAAAGCATGGACAACACTGATGGTCCCTGCACCTATCATCAGGATTCCCATAACAAAATTGAACATCATTTTCACCTTTCACCATGAATCTGTCATCTCTTTATATACGCATCTATCCCTGACTTTTTAAGCATTCTGTCATACTGCTCATACATATACTGCACACTGTTCTCCAGGAGATAATAATGCTTTATGTATGGTATCAGCAGAACCATAAATGCTATGGCAAGCGCAAGAAGTGATATGTTGGATGTCACAACAAATGCCACACATGTGAATACCGTCAGCACTGCAAACAGGACTGTGACGATGAGATGTATAAGCCTTTCATGCATGAAAAATCCAATCTGTGTAAGATGCCTCGATGCCTCCTGCTGAAAATCGAGATCATCCCTCTCCAGCAGTTCATCTATATATCTAAGATAATCTTTTACCCTTTTTGCCATCCTTCATCTCTCCGATCTCCGGCCGCATCACTGGTCAAACTTCTTGTTAAGGAAATGCTCCCACTGTGCATCAACGCTGCTGTAATAAAAGCTGAGCACATACGAATCTTCCTCAACATCAACTATCATCTGAAAGCACTTTTTACCTGCATACCTGTTCTGTATATCTGGATCCACATCACCGGACTTCGGTTGTCCTGCATAGAATATAACGCAGTTTCCAAAGTTCTTGAATACCGTCTCATAATTTTCCGGCTCCACAGGTGTGTCCGGAACACTCTCCTGAAGCACATCGTTGGCATCGTAATATTTGTGTCCCTCAAGCAGCACCGCCTCTATATCGGGCTCTATAAACCTGATCTGCATATCACTCACGTACCGGTCCGTATATAATTCATTTGCTGAGTTGTTCTCCCTGACCACTGCACCATCAAGTTCAAATTCCAGGATTCCCTGTCTGCCGGAATAGATACACCTGACTATCGTGGCGTCACGAAGCGACAGCGTCTCAATCTCATCAACACTCTTATACTTCAATTCCGTGCGCGCCTCCTGTTAGTCCATAGCTTTCTTGATAGCTGCAAGGAGCTCATCATATGTCTCATATGCCTCAAGGTCAGGGTTATCAGCCTTTATCTGATCAGTACTCTTGAACAGGAATCCTGCCTTACTTGCATATATCATTCCAAGATCGTTATGGCTGTCACCACTTGCGATCGTATCGTAGCCGATAGACTGTAATGCCTTCACTGTCGTGAGCTTAGACTGTGGGCATCTCATCTTGAATCCGGTTATCTCCCCATCGTCTGCAACTATCAGTTCATTGCAGAATATCGTAGGATATCCCAGCTTCTTCATCAGAGGGCCGGCAAACTGTGCAAATGTATCACTGATTATTATTACCTGGCCTATGGAGCGCAGTTCATCGAGGAACTCTTTTGCTCCCGGTATAGGATCTATCGTAGCTATAGTCTCCTGTATCTCCTTGAGTCCAAGTCCATGCTCCTTGAGTATTCCAAGTCTCCAGTTCATAAGCTTGTCATAATCTGGCTCATCCCTTGTGGTTCTCTTGAGCTCAGGAATTCCGCTTGCCTCCGCAAAAGCTATCCATATCTCCGGTACCAGCACTCCCTCTAAATCCAAACATGTTATATACATTCTCTTATCCTCCATCATAATATAGCTGCCTGTACCAAAACCGGAAACACTATCGGTCAAACCGGAATAGGTCAGGCGCGATCTGCGTGTTCATTATAACATGAGGTATAACTTCTAACAACCGTCTGAATTATTTTCTGAAAGCTCCTTCTGCACAGCCACTGCATGCCTGTAATCTGATATGATCTGGTCAAGCTGAGCCTGATTCACGATCCTCATATGCATTCCCTTGAGATACACTCCTCCCATGGCTCCATTTCTTATGACCATTCCTTTAGCTCCGGTCTCTACAGAATTTCTCCTGACACCAGAATCTTTTAATGCCCTGTATCTTTCAAAATTATCTGTCCACGCGGTTATATATTCTTCAATCCGGCTTCCGGGTATATTTACCCTGACACCGCCATATCGTCTGTCTGGTCCTTCAAAAAAATATTCTATGCGCACATTATGTTCATTTACAACCAGAACCCCTCCCGATATAAGCTGCTCGCGATACATCTTCATCACTTTTACCTCACACGTTCCTCAGACTTTCAAATGTATTGTATATATTCAGCAGACCATACCCCCACTCTGGATTGGGATAGGATCTCACATCTAGCAGTCCACCTGACGCCCCGGGTCTTACCGCCCCACGGATCAGATACCCCCGGATCTGATTGCCATTTATGGTCCGCACACCCAGTAGACCATATGACCACTCCAGCATCAGCACACTGCAACCGGCTGCATAGGCTGCGGCGATGGATGTTCCGCTCCGCACGGTCTCTCCGCCGGCCCCCTCCCCGGTTATATCCACACCGGGTGCCAGAAAATCCGGCTTTACACTCCTATCTGCCGTATATCCTCTGCTGTTTTCTATATACAGATTACCATTTCTGTAATCATAGGCGCAAGCACATATTGCAGTCTGTACGCAGCCCGGACTCGTGACCGTGGTCCTTGGATCACTTTTAATGAATTTCGTTGCAGGCGACAGAAAACTGCTTATTGGCAGCCATGCATTGTACGTTCTTTCAGTCTCCCCAACACTGTATACCCTTATCCTCCACAGCCCATTTGACGGAGATATGAATCTCATCATGATCAGCTCCTGGCCGGCGGAATCTTCTATCAGAAAATAATCCACATATATGGTTCCTCCACCGAATATAGGTCTTATGACCTGACTCTTATCGTATCTAGGGGATATACGTTCTATATATTCACCCCCTGGTATCTCAAGTGCCACGGCATAGGTATTCGTGGAATTTCCCCATATTTCAAGAGTAAAACTATTGTTGTCCTCAACATTTATCTCCATGATATCATACTGCTCCTGCTGTGAGCCTCCTCCAGTCATTATCCACGCTCCCGGTTCACCGTCACGTTCCGCAGTGCCGACATTTCCAGAATAATGATGTCCCGCTCTTCCCTCATTTCCGCCCGCAACCGCAACCGCAAGTCCCTTCAGATCACCAAGATTGTCTATATACTTCTCAAGAGCACCAGCCCCAGTATGGCTGCCACCGTTTGAACCAAGTCCGATCAGTATGCACATCGGCAGTTTTATCCTGCGCTGCTGTTCCAGCAGATAGGCTATCCCCATCATTATATCCACCTCACTGTAAGCATCTGCATCACGGGGAACCCCATAAAAATCCCTTATGTTATTCTTCGCCTGTTTTAATTTCACTGCTAAAATATGAGCAGCCGGAGCTACGCTCACCACCGTCTCAGCGGAAAAAGTACCATGTCCCGTTGCATCAGTAAGAATCCTTTGTCCATCATCTATCGCAGCCTGTATCTCCTCATTACTATACTCCCTGCCATAGCCGTATATGGCGTTGTCAGCCCCATCTATCGTCTGATCCCACGCCGCAAGTATCTTTGTTCTGCTCTCTCCTTCCAGAAATGCCTTGTTATACATATCAATTCCTGTATCCACTATTCCGATGAGAACATTCTTCCCTGTAAGTCCCAGTATGTTCTCCTGCCTGATATTCACAGCTCCTATCGCCTCAAGTGCCCCGGCATCACTCATGAGTCCATAAAGCTTCGGAAACAACGTGTACTCCAGCCTTGCAAAGCTTTCCATATAATCACTTGGTTTTCTCTGAAATGCAATAGCGTATCTGTTGTCTATTATGCGTATCTCGTTAGGAGTGTAATATCTCAGAAGTGCCTCTCTGTCTCCATTATACTCCACTATATATTCTACATAATCTTCCGAATATGCCGAATCCCGTATCATACACAGCCTCCGGATTTCCAAATGCGCAATCAATATAGTATATGTGCCAGATGCAAAAAAATTCCCATGAACTTTTTGTCCACGGGAATCTTACTACTATTTCTTTTCTTCTATATATTTCTGTACCTGTTCCTTCAGGATATTGAACTGACACGGTCCGGTCTGAAGAACCACCGTATTGAATTCCTTCACATCAAAATCTGATCCAAGTTTTTCCTCTGCATAATCCCGGATCTCCTTCAACTCATAGTATCCGGTGGAATAACTCTGATACACCGCTGGATCACCTACCATGGTGGTGTACAGCTCATCGGCATCATCTCCGTTAAAGCCCTTTTCGTTCAGATAATCCTTCATGTCCTGAAGACTCCAGCCCTCATAGTTTATTCCTATATCAACACGACCACTTATAAGATAATTGAGCTCATCGTTGATCTGATAGAGTCTGGCCACATTTTCAGAGTTTTCCGCGTCCTTGAATGTGTAATAGCTTACCGCATCATAGCACGCATACATTGCCCAGCCCTCTTTATATCCAAGGAAATTAAGCACCGTTCTGACCGGTTCCGGATCCGTGGACATGTAATATGCATTCTGCAGCATGTGTCCCGGATACCCCTCGTGGGCAAGTGTGGTCCACATGCCATCCGTATGTTTACCATTTACCCTGATGAGATTATTATCCTGATCATCTATAGCCGGGGACATATAATATGCAAGCACATTCTCCTGTATATCCTCCAGACTCTTGTCAAGGTTCTTTGCCTGGAATTGTATCTTGCCAAAATCAGGATAATGCTCTGTGGCTGTATCCATTAGAATATTAATTATGTCAGCAGGATCCTTTGAATTATCATCACCAAAAAGGTTGTCATAATTGTCCATAAGATACTGATACGAGTCGATGTCCAGCATGACTATTGAATACATCTCGGACATGAGGCTTGTCATATTCTCATCAAGCATGGCAGCCACTTCCTCCGGAGTCTTATCCGTTCCTGCAGTGTCCTGAAGAAGGTAGGCATAGTAATCCTTACCTCCATCATAATTACACAGTCCTCCCTGATTCTTTCCTGTACCACGGAGTGAAGTCATGACATCTATCACGTCCTCAAATGCCGGTATCAGGCTCTCTGCAACAGCCTTCCTGTTCTGTTCCTCATACTGCTTCACCTCATCCTGGGTGAGGAAGTTAAGTGCTTCTATGTTGTCATTGAACACCTGTATCATGAAGTGGTTATCCTTATCTTTTATAAAATCATTGCACTGCTCTATGACCTTGTCACATACAGCATCACTCATAAAATAACCCTTCTCAGACTTTGTTTTCTCAAATTCCAGATAGGAATCAAAATAATCCCTCACCATTCCAAGAACCTGTATGTATCTCTCCACATCCCCCTTATCATCAAATCTGTAATCGGTAAAATATGTGGAGATGTTCGCCTGCAATCCCTTCATTGGTGAAAATGGCTCACTGAGATATATATTCAGGAAATTTTCCTGTTCCGTATCCATGTACTGCTTCAGTATATCATATGTGAGCTGCTGGTTCTCTGTGAGATCATCCCTGTCAAATGACTTCAGTCTCTCATATGTCTTGTCGAAATCTGCCTTCTGCTGACGTATCCCTTCATCGCTCATGTCATATCTGCCCATCGACACCTCAGGTTCAGGTATCCCCAGAGCATCTCCGTCCTTTATCTCATAATTGTATGTGAGTGTATCCGATGTCACACTGTCCACATACTCATCATGCAGAAATTCCTCAAACTCCTTCTGTGTCTTCGTATATTCTTCAGCATTATCCTTTGCAATCCCCAGAATATTCTTTTCATTGAACATATGAGAGCTGCACGCCGTGGATGTAAGTCCAACTGCCAGAGCTGCAAAGAGTACTGCTATCTTTCTTACTTTCTTTCCTAGCTTACTTTTAAACATACAATAACTCCTTATTTTTTCCATTCCCACAACCTATCTTAGTATTCTATGCCATAAGGTCTTAAATTGTCCATATATTTTATTGTAAGATTTCACCGTAAAACAGGCGGAGACCATCATTTCAGCCTCCGCCTGTCCGTTATAATATTCCAAGTCCATCCAGAACAACCTTTATTCCTATAAGTATCAGTATTATACCTCCGACAAGTTCAGCCTTTGATTTGTACTTTGTTCCAAATATACTTCCAATCTTCACTCCAACAGCCGAACATATAAATGTTATGCAGCCTATAAACATAACAGCAAGTATGATGTACAGCGTAGACAGCTTCAGGAAAGCAAATGACACGCCAACCGCCAGAGCATCTATACTTGTTGCTATGGCAAGCAGCAGCATGACTTTGAAACTCATATCAGCATCCACTTCCTCTTCCTCACCGAAGGATTCCTTTATCATACTTCCACCTATAAACAGCAGCAGCACGAATGCGATCCAGTGTGACCACTTGCTTACCAGATCAGCAAAAAGGCTTCCAATTATATATCCTATGATTGGCATAAGTGCCTGAAAACCGCCAAACCACGCCCCCGCTATGAGCATATGCTTAACCTTTATATTCCTGAGTGATAACCCTTTGCAAATCGATACTGCAAACGCGTCCATGGACAATCCAACCGCCAGTAAAAACAATTCCACAATACTCATATTTTTATCTCCTTGTGAATACAATATAAGAGCAGGCTGCATATACAAAAAGAGACCTCCCGGGCAGCCATACAGCTGTCCAGAAAGTCTCATCATCTACAGTAATACCAGACCAGTTTCACATGTATGTCCCCGGTCATTATGTTGATACTACAACACATGATCACAACTGTCATGTCATCACATGCTGACTACTCCCTTAATGAACGTGGACATTCTATCATATTGATAATTTTTTATCAAGTATTTTATTTCAAACTTCATTTTTAGTCTGTCGTGTCATCCGCTGTGGCGCTGACCTCCTCAAGAGCAGGAGTTCCTCGGAGTTCTATAACCGGACTTCCTTTACCTCTTATATAATCCCCGGTGATAGTCACCCTTCCTATGGTATCATCACGAGGTATCTGATACATTATGTCGAGCATAAACTTCTCTATTATAGCGCGCAGCGCCCTGGCTCCAGTCTTCCTCTTTATAGCCTCATCAGCTATGGCCTCATATGCGCTGTCATCAAATCTCAGATCCACCTCATCCAGCGCAAGGAGCTTCTTGTACTGCTTGAGAATAGCGTTCTTTGGCTCCTTCAGGATATCTATATACATATCCTTGTCAAGCGCATCCAGGGTAAACAGCACAGGCAGTCTTCCGAGGAATTCAGGTATCATACCGAACTCTCTGAGATCCTCCGTAGTAATCTGTCTGAGAAGATCAGGCTCATCGTCATACTTATCCTTAAGCTCTGCCTTAAATCCCATGGATGCCTGCTTACTGAGTCTCTGTTTTATGATGTTCTCTATATCCGGGAAAGCTCCGCCACATATGAAAAGTATGTTTCTCGTATTGATAGTAGTCATCGGAACCATGGCATTCTTGCTTCCAGATCCCACTGGCACCTCCACTTCAGCGCCTTCCAGGAGCTTCAGAAGTCCCTGCTGTACTGATTCACCGCTCACATCTCTGCTGTTGCTGTTCTGTTTCTTTGCGATCTTATCTATCTCGTCTATGAACACAATGCCCCGCTCTGCCTTCTCCACATCGTTATCCGCAGCGGCAAGAAGCTTGGACAATACACTCTCCACATCATCACCTATATAGCCCGCCTCTGTGAGTGTGGTCGCATCGGTTATGGCAAGAGGTACTTTGAGAAGTCTTGCTATAGTCTTCACCAGATATGTCTTACCGCATCCCGTAGGTCCCACCATCAGCATGTTGGACTTTTCTATCTCTATATCATCCATGGTGTCCGTGAGGACTCGCTTATAGTGATTATACACAGCAACGGCAATAACCTTCTTGGCATATTCCTGCCCAACCACATATTCGTCCAGCATGGCCTTGATCCTATGTGGAGCCGGTATCGTCTTAAGCGACAGCTCCTCTTCCTGTTTCTTCTCCTTGGCTGCCTTTTTCTTCACCTTCTGCGACTTAGGTATATCATTCTGCTGTTTGAACTTGGACATATCTATGTTGCCAAAAGGCATATTTGTCAGATCTATAAACTGCATATTGCCCAGTCCCGGCATATTGCCAAAGCCTGAATTGTTAAAGCTGTCAAACGATCTCTGCATACAGTCTGCACATATATTTATATCGCCTGGCATATGTATAAGTTTTCCAGCCACGCTCTCTGGTCTTCTGCACAGATAGCAGTACTTCTCATACTCATCATCTCTGTCCTCCGATGTGCTGCCGTCGGCATCCACTGTATCAGGTGTCTTCTTATCTATATCATCATAATTATCTGCCATATTCTCTTATTCCTTTCCTGATCTTATCAAACTCAGACAAAAATATAATAACACACATATACGACTTTTACCAACATCTGCAAATATGAAATTACTGTAAATTACTGTCCCCTCAAATTGTCGTCCACCCATCCAGCCTTAATATAATTAAGTAATGCCCCTTTTTTTCCTGTCATTTCGCAGTCAGTCTCTTTCGAATCGTTTTAATATTTCTGCATTTGTCCGGTACTATGGAATTGACTTTTTCGCTATGCTATAATCAATTCAAATAAATCCATTGGGCAAAAGGAGGACTGTAATATGAAGAAACTTGAAATTGTAGTTCGTTCAGAAAAACTTGATGATGTCAAGGCTATTCTTGACGAGTGTGAATCGACAGGTGCCATGGTATCAAACATCATGGGTTATGGTAATCAGAAGGGATATAAGACAACTTACAGAGGCAGCGAGTACGTGGTAAACCTTATTCCTAAGGTTAAGATTGAAACCATCGCTGCAGATGACATCGCAGACAAGATCATATTCAAGGTATGCGAGAGAATTTCCACCGGTAAGATCGGAGATGGCAAGATCTTCGTATATGATGTGGCTGACGTTGTCCGTATCCGTACAGGCGAACGTGGAGAGACAGCTCTTTAATATCAGCAGCCTAGCCAATATCATTCCTTTTTCTATACAGGCGGTGGTTATATATCCACCGTCTGTTTTTTTGTTCCCATCCGGAGTTCATCCAGAAACCTTCCCGGTGTCATCCCCGTATACCACTTGAACTCTCTTTGGAAATGTGCCTGGTCAGAATACCCCATTCCATTCATATAATCCATCACATGGCCATATGGGTCTGCGATCATTCGCAGCGTTGTATTCCTTATCCTCACAATTCTTGCAAATGTCTTTGGCCCGATACCCAGATTCTCTATAAAAAGTCTATGAACATGTCTTACTGTACACCCGAGGTGATCTGCCAGCTCCGGAACACTTATCTGCCCATCACTTTCATATATAAGCCCCGCCATCCGCTTGACTCTTGAATCAGTTTCCCACTGTCTGTCCCATATACTCTGGAATGTTTTCAGATGATTTTGGATTTTGTCCAGCATGACATCGATGTTCTCCTGCTTTTTATCGTCAAGCATCCCGCACAGACTCTCTTCATTTATAAAGCTGAGTCCCTGCAGACTGAAACTCTCATCCATCTCTATTATGACAAAGCTGCAGCTGCCGGTAATATCATCCGCCCTCTCCCCACAGCCCAGGTCAACCACTCTGTTTTTGCCATCTGCACATATCACACATATACCCATATTCTCCTGAGGTACAAGTTTTAATCCTCTCAGGCTGTAACCGGCTGTAAGTTTGATTTTTTTGCCATCCGCATCAATTATGGCGGTTCTGGCATCGCCATAAAAATTAACATTCAATAAAATCTGTCTGTCCATCTATATGTTCTCCATTGTTTTATTTATATCTGTCATCCCAACACTTTACATTATTAATCTACCGCAAAATAAAATAAGGTCTTGAAAGTAATGTCCGATTTTTTCAATATTTTACCATATCTCAATACTATACTCAACCCAAGTTAGTAATTGAGGTGTGGCACTGAGATACTTATTATCAGTCATATCTCAGTGACGTACGATCAGATATCATGTGCACAAAGATGTGTTTTGTCAGGATCAGACCTGGCGGGACGCATCTTTTTTTATATCTGATCACTTCCACAACTACAATGTATTAAAAGGAGGAATGATTATGGAAGACGTAAGCACAATTGTATTTGGAGTTTGGTTCCTCGTTGGAGCCGCACTGGTATTCTGGATGCAGGCCGGATTTGCAATGGTTGAAGCCGGTTTCACAAGAGCAAAGAATGCTGGAAATATTATAATGAAAAACCTCATGGATTTCTGTCTCGGTACAGTTTCATTCATGATCCTCGGTTCATCGCTTCTCATCGGAAGCAGTGACTGGGCACTCGGAGGTTTCATCGGAAAACCATCATGGGATTTGTTCCTTCACTTTGACAACTATGACTGGTCAAGCTTCGTATTCAACCTTGTGTTCTGTGCAACAGCAGCAACCATCGTATCCGGAGCCATGGCAGAGAGAACAAAGTTCTCTGCATACTGCATATACTCAGCTATCATCTCACTGCTGATATATCCTATTGAAGCTCATTGGATCTGGAATCCAGGTGGCTGGCTTGTAAAGCTTGGCTTCCACGATTTCGCCGGTTCATGTGCCATCCACATGGTAGGTGGTATATCAGCCCTGATAGGAGCAGCATTACTTGGACCTCGTATTGGAAAGTTCAAGAAGGATGAGAATGGCAAGGTAGTAAAGGTTCACACCTTCCCTGGTCATAACCTTCCACTCGGTGCACTCGGTGTATTCATCCTGTGGTTTGGCTGGTATGGATTCAACGGTGCAGCAGCTACATCTGTTGAGCAGTTAGGTTCTATCTTCCTCACTACTACTATCGCACCTGCACTTGCAACAGTTTCATGTATGATATTTACATGGCTCAAATATGGCAAGCCTGATGTGTCAATGTGTCTCAATGCTTCACTCGCAGGTCTTGTTGCCATCACAGCTCCTTGCGATACAGTCGATGCTTTCGGTGCAGCTATCATCGGTATCGTTGCCGGACTTCTCGTAGTATTCGGAGTATGGCTCTGTGACCACGCATTACATGTTGATGATCCTGTCGGTGCCGTAGCTGTACATGGTGTAAATGGTATCTGGGGAACAATCGCTGTCGGTCTCTTCTCCACAACAACTGTTCCTGGAAATGATACATTAAACGGTCTGTTCTACGGCGGTGGCATTCATCCACTTCTCATCCAGTTACTTGGATTTGCAGCAGTTGCAGCATGGACAGCAGTTACGATAACCATCGTATTCCTGATCATCAAGAAGACTATTGGACTCAGGGTATCTGAGGAGGAAGAGATCAAGGGTCTTGATCCTACAGAGCATGGTCTTCCTACAGCATATGCAGATTTCCTGACAACAAAGTAATCCATATTATATAGTATTATTTGCAGCAAAAAGCCTGTGGTATGATTGAAATTCATATCACAGGCTTTTTAATATATGCACATACTTGGCATTCTCCAATCCCGATTTATCCTCTGACAGGCTACATGTTCTTCCTCATGTAGTCCTTCAATATATCACTATACTCTTCCTGATGCCTAAACATATATACGCAATGGCCGTAGCCCTTTCTGACAGTTATCGTCGCGCCAGGATAATATTTCTGTATCAGCTTGCGGCACACAATATGTGAATCTCTGCTGCCGAACTCAAAAAACAGTCTCCTCTGCATATCTGCAGGTAACATACTCTGCTCGTATTTGAAGCTGTTGCAGGTATGCACCATACATGCAAGTGCTTTCATGTCTGTCCTGCTCATGGAACCGGAAAGCTTCTTCATCACGTCAGAATCAATATCCGCTGCAGAATACATCTTCGCCACTGCCTCAGGGTGCTTCTGCATGCCTCCCATCATCCCGCGGAACATCCATTCAACGCCCTTCATCCTCGTAAGCGCAGCCCCTTCAAGCACTGAACACTTCACTGTGAGCCATTTGCCGATCTGTATCGCATCCTTCTCCGCCCCCTCAAAGCTTCCAATATCACTGCCATGCCCGGTGAGATCCGGCGCTATTATGTGATACTCTCTGCGCATTTTTTCTACATAAGGAAACATCATCTCATGGCACATCCACATACCATGTATGAGCAAAATATGTGGTTTAGTCCTGTCTCCGTATTCATATATCGTCATTGTATTCGTCTCCTGTCACTCTTACTGCGTGATATCCAATCTCGTTCATGTATCCTGCAGACTATTGTTAGTTATTCCTAACCTTGATTCTACCACATAGTACCTGCGCTTCACAAGCAGCAAATCAGTTATATTCCACTTTTTTCCAGGCGCGAAAAAAAGCACCGATCACTACCATGTGACCGGTGCCGTCTCAAAACAAACATCTATAGATTAAAGACTGTAAGAACCTGATTCTCCATCAGCTGTATAATATACCATGCCTGTTTCTGGCTGGTAATATACGTTCAATTCCTTAACTGTCTTATTGCCAATAGCTTCCTTTACCTTGTCAACGATTGCTGCCATCTCGATCTGACCGCCAGCGAACTCAACAAATACCTTCTCTGTTGTCTTAGCTGGAGCTGCCTTCTTTGCTGGAGCTTTCTTTGCTGGTGCTGCTGCCTTTGTCTCTTCCTTCTTTGCTGGAGCTGCCTTCTTTGCAGGTGCTGCCTTTACCTCTGTAGCTGCTGCCTTTGGCTCCTCCTTCTTTGCTGGAGCTGCCTTCTTTGCTGGCTCTGCAACTGCTGTCTTCTTTGCTGCTTCCTCTTTCTTAACTGCCTCAACCTTAGCAAGTGCTGCTGCAGGTGTTGCCTTTGTTACCTTCTTTGTCTCATCTGCTTTCTTTGCTGTAGCCATGATTATTTTCCTCCCATACAAAAGTATCTATATAATCTTATGTACTTATTTTCAAGCTAGGTTGATATTACCCCATTTTTACCTTTTTTTCAATATTACCAATTTCTTTTCTCCCTTTTGTATCATTTTCGGAATTGATTTACAACAAATGGCAACACTTTATACAAAAAAGCAGTCACGGATCGTTGTAAATCCGTGACCGCTTTTGTCATTTTGTACAAATACGCACACTAATTCGTGAGAATATTAACCACTTCACTCAATTTCATACCGTTTGATGCCTTCAAAAGTACTATATCCTCAGGCTTCATGAGTGCCATAAGGTATATCGCAATCTCCTCCGTGTCAGTAAATGACACAGTCTTGGCATACTTCGTATCACATGCATCAAGAGCTTCCTTGATCTTCTGCGCATGCTCTCCTATGACTATGACCTCATCTATCTTCTTATCTCTGAGGTATTCTCCAACCTCATAATGATACTCATCGCTCTTCTCTCCAAGTTCCAGCATATCGCCGAGCACGATATACTTCTTGCCCTCGCACTTCATGTCACAGAGGACATCTGTGCTGGCCTTCATGGAATCAGGACTTGCATTGTATGTATCGTCTATGATCGTGTATTTTCCAGGAAGCTTTATAACCTTCTGTCTGAGTCCCCTGAAGTTCTCAAATGCCTTTGAAGACTTCTCATAAGGAACTCCAAGCTGATGCGATACGGCCATGGCGACCAGGGAATTTCTCACATTGTGAAGTCCCATAATACCGACCTTGACCGTCACAACATCATCACCATGAACCATGTCATACACTGAATAACCATCTTCCATACGGATATTTGTCGCTCTGAAATCCATATTCTCACCACATCCATATGTATATACCTTACACGGTATCTGGTCCTTGACCTCATACAGCATAGGATCGTCGCCATTTATATACAGGGTTCCATCACTGTTCATCCCTTTTATGATACTGAGCTTCTCTCTGCGTGTATTCTCTATGGAACCCATATATTCTATATGGGCAACCCCAATGGTGGTAACCACACAAATATCAGGCTGTGCGATGTCTGTGAGGATATCCATCTCCCCCGGTTCTCCTATTCCGAGCTCAAGGACAGCTGCATCATATTCATCTGTCATTCTGGACACTGTAATAGGCTCTCCGTACACAGAATTGTAATTGCCCTCCGTGTGAAAGCACTTCATTCCGGTGCTGACCGCAGCAGTTATCATCTCTCTTGTTGTCGTCTTACCCACACTTCCAGTTACAGCTACAACCGGCATGTGATATCTGTTTCTAATATACTTTCCTATTGCCTGAAGCGCCTTAACCGTATCATCAACCCTGATGTATACCTTATCTGACACCACAATATGGTCATGCTCAGATGTAAGGGTCGCCGCAGCCACCTGAAGAGCCGACTCTATAAAACGGTGTCCATCTGTTCTTGAACCAATGATAGGCACAAACAGATCGCCCTCCTTAGCTTCCTTTGAATTGATACAGATATCTGTAAGTACAGTATTCTCATCTCCACACAGCAGAACTCCGCCTGTCGCTTCCAATATATTCTTTACAGTTATATCTACCATTATTATCCCCTTTTTTATTATATATAATTGCTTCGACCATTATATCACCGCTACAGGCATTTGTACATTAATTCTCTTTACTTTTAGAATTCCAGAAATCAGCAAGCTTTTCGTCCACATTCTGTCTGTTGCACACCTGATAGTCTGCCCATTCAACGGGGAATAAATCCGTGTATCTTCTCGCTGCAAACCTTTCATCAAGCAGCAGTATCACTCCCTGATCGTCCTCGGTCCTGATCACACGGCCCGCAGCCTGAAACACTTTGTTGACCCCCGGATACTGATAAGAATATCTGAAACCTTCACTGTCCACCCATCTGTCCCCCGACTGATTTCTGTTGTCAAAATATTCCATCATGAGTTTTCTCTCTGTACACACCTGTGGCAGCCCCGGTCCAACAACCACAGCCCCTACAAGTTTGTCACCGACCAGATCTATCCCTTCAGAAAATATGCCCCCCATTATGCACAATGCCAGCACATTCTGGCTTCCATCAAATTCCTGGAGGAAGCGCTCTCTGTCCTCCTCATTCATATAAGGGGTCTGCGTTATAATCTTTACATCATGAGAAAAATTCATATTTCCAGATATCCCAACCACTTTTTCAAGCATAGCATATGACGGGAAGAACACCATATAATTTCCATCCCTGGCATTTACCATGCTCTCTATATATCTGCTTATATTCACATACTGCTCGTCATTTCTCCTGGTGTATCTGGTTGTGACATCATCCGCTATATATATTCTTCTGTTTTTTCTTGGAAATGGAGACTGTATGTATATCGCCTGATCATCCGGGCAGTCTGACAGCATCTCCATATAATATCTGACCGGAAGTATAGTTGCCGAAAAGAACACCGTGGCCTTCCCCCTGTCAAGACATGTCCTGATATTAGCTGCCGGCTTTACACAGTACAACTTCACCATAAACCTGCCATCCGGAAGTATCTCATCGTATATTATATAATTATCATCGATCATCTCAGCAATGTTTAAAAACGAGGTGAGATTGAAATAAAAGTTCAGTAGTTCCTCTCGCTCAGGTATCTGTCTGTTATCCTCCAGAAACAGTTCTATGGCATCATGAAGATTCAAAAGTTTCAGATGAAGCCCATTTATACTGCCCAGCACTGAATATCCCTCCGCTGGAACTGTTTTCTTCAGCTCCAGCAGCTCTCTGTTACAGCTTCCAAGGCAGCCTGCTATCCTTCCTCCATACCCGGACAGCTTCTTTCTGAGTTCCAGGAAGTCTTCTTTTACTATCTGAGCACTGTACATGGACGATGCCCGATCCACAAGATTATGCGCCTCATCAACGAGAAACACATAATTCTCCGAGGCACTCCCGTCCGCCGCAAAGAACCTCTTAAGTCCAACTCTAGGATCAAATACATAATTGTAATCACATATCACAGCATCTGCAAACAGTGTCACGTCAAGGCTCAGCTCAAAGGGGCACACACTATATTTCTCCGCACATTTTGTAACGGCTTCTCTGTCTATTATCTTCTCCCCCTGAACCAGTTCATACAGAGCCCTGTTCACCCTGTCATAATGCCCCCTGGCGTAAGGACACAGTTCCGGGTTACAGTCCATCTTCTCCTGCAGACATATCTTCTCCTTTGCGGTGAGAATAACCGCACTAAATTCCAATCCTCTGTCCATAAGTAAGCGTATCGCATCCCGGGCCACTGTATGGGCGATGGTCTTGGCGGTCAGATAAAACAACTTTGATACATCCCCCTGCACAAACGATTTTACAGTCGGATATATAGCTGCCATGGTTTTTCCTATTCCGGTAGGAGCCTGCACATACAAGTGGCCACTGTTTTCTATGGTCCTGTACACGCACAGTGCCATCTCTTTCTGCCCCTTCCTGTATTCAAAAGGAAATACCATCTTGGCTATGGATTCATCCCTCTTAAACCTGTGCTGTTCCACAACATCAAGCCATCTTGCAAGCTCGCATATCATCGCATCATACCACTCTGCAAGATACGAGAACTCATAGCTTCTCCTGAAGAATTTTTCCTTTTCGCTGTCAAGGTTTACATAACTTATCCTCACGTCTATATTATCATGACCTCTTTCAGAAGCGTAAATATAAGCATAACACATGGCCTGTGCCACATGAACCTTCTGCGGACCTTCCAGCTCATCGAGATTTTTATATATACCCTTTATCTCATCGATCATCACTTCACCGTCATGAAAATCCACCTCATATCCATGGTCCATATCTATAACATGACCGGGATCGTCATCTGCAGGATCCTTTTTCTGATATGCATCATTCCTATTCTCTTTTAAACTTCTGTCGATTATTCCATCTGCCCGGCCTTCCACAGTTATGGCATGTCCCCCGCATTCTGAGGTAAATTTCAGAGGAACCTCTGAATTATAATAAGACCCTGCCCTCTTCTGAAGCTTTCTGTGAATCCTGCTTCCTGCATTCATCGCTTCCCTGGACAGAGTCCCATTACTGCTATCACTTATATCGCCACTGCGGAATATGAATTCCACCAGACTTCTAACTGATATCCTTATATTCATTATCCGTTCCTATATTGACTATCTTGTATACACTATCTTCTCAGCCAGATCATCAGCTGTGTGTCTGTCTGTAAGTATCTCCACCAGCTTAAGCCCAAAATCTATAGCGGTGCCAACACCTCTGCTGGTTATGACGTTGCCATCCACCACCACGCAGTCCTCACTGTGAGTCTTCGACTTCAGATCTCCCTCGCATCCAGGATAACATGTAGCATTCTTATCTGCCAGAACGCCAAATTCTCCCAAAGCTGTAGGGCCTGCACATATAGCTGCGACATATGCGCCTCTGTCATTCTGTGCCCTGACAAGTTCCTCTACCTTCTGATTCGCCTTCAAGTTCGGAACTCCCGGTATTCCACCTGGAAGAATAACCAGCTCACAATCATCTGTGATGTCTGAAAGCTTCTCATCCATGTGAACACTTATTCCATGTGCTCCTGTAACCGACTCGCTGTCATCCGCAGCAACCATAAGGCACTCCACACCAGCTCTCCTGAGCAGGTCAACCACCGTGAGCGCCTCCACCTCTTCATATCCCGTAGCAAACAGCATTCTTGCTTTCATCATATCTCCTCCTTGTACGCACTCTGAATAAAATTGTCTATATCCTCCCTGTCCATACTGCTCAGGGCACTGTTCTGGTATATACCAGCACTGGTCACGTCCTTATAAAACCAGTCAGGCGCGGCAAATATCTCCGCCAGCTCCTCAGAAGGGAACTCTACCTCAGCATATATCAATCCCTGGAATATTCCGTGAAATACATCAAGCTCTATACTGAGTTTTTCATCTATAGCCGGATCACCACAGCCGCCATCAGTATCTTTCACAGGTATGATATATCTGTCCTTCTCTATCACATTTCCCTCGGCTTTTGCCTTCAGGGATGCATACTCTTCCTCATCAAGCTCCATCTCGAACTCCTGTCTCGACAGCAGCCCCTTCGATTTGACTGTGAGTATCCTCCTGTCATCAGCTCTTCTTATCCTTATGACAGGTTTTGTTGACACATAGAGCTGCTCCATATGTTTCACCCTGTATCCATCAAGTTTGAAGGGCACTTCCGCCACAAGGAATTTCCTCTCTATCTCCATATCTAAGCCTCCATTTTACCAGTAACCGACAAATGCTCACCTAAAACCTTCTGTTCTATAGTTTTCTATGCTATATAACCTCTGTATTCTCTGCCGTATCAGAATATATCCCCCGGCGGTATATCTCCGCTCACATGTGCCATGATAGCTCTGTTCATAAATATGATGGAGATGAACATCGTAACAAACCATACAAAGAATGATGATACCATATACCCTGCCGCAGAATTCACAGACATTATGAACATTGCAAGAGTCTGGGCATATACACATATCACATATACCTTTCCATATGACAGACCCGTATTCAGATTCTTTGCAGACGTATTTCCCAATATACTGAATATCAGGGCAAGAAGAAGCTGCCGGCCAGCAAGGCCTATCATCACACACAGAAACATAATGATAATATACACATAGAACAGCGGTGCACATGCCGCCAGTTTTGCATTGTCAAATCCCTGTGGCAGCATAAGATACCTTATAGGCATCTTCATATATTCGTAACCCTGGCCGCCGCTCACTATACCGACTGTTATATTCTCACTTCCAACAGCTATATATGATCCATCTGTTTCCATGTCATCCAGACTCACATCCGCAGACTCTGTGTTAATATACAGATTTCCACTTCCGACAGCTATCTGGATATCACTTTCTATCGACAGCCTGCCATCTGAGTATGTGAATGCAGGTATCTCATTTTCTGCCAGATTTCTGAAGCCTCCAACTTTGCTCACCCAGAATATTGCATCTATGCCAAATTCGATAAATGCCAGCAAAAACGACAAAAGTATCACGAACGCGACCAGTCTGCCTGTCTTTAATCCCGTGAGATTTTTATAATTTTTCGGACTGCTCACCGCTATCGAAAACTGATCAAGCAGTGTGACCTTTTTATACTCTTCCTGTTCTTCCATCTAAATCTCCTAGTCTTCACTTTCTTTTCTACGTCTGCAGAATGATCTCCACAGCCATCATCCTATGCGTCTATGATTTCCAGTTTCACCATCGCCTTATATATACCGTCATTCTCGGCGTCGTCCGTCACCATCATGACCTGTCTTTTTAATTCTTCAGGACCCTTATCCATGATTATACTGTTCGGACAATATAATAACATAGGTGCGTCATTGTTGCCATCACCAAATGCATATGCATTCTCAAGCGGTATATCAAAATAATCCAGAAGGTACTGTATTCCTGTCGCCTTACTGAATCCCTTAGGTACTATCTCACAGAAATCGCTGCCCCGGTCTATATAATCAAAATATTTCGAGACATGATCACGGAACTCTGGAACATTTTTATTATCAGATATCCAGCAGCAGAACTTGTCAAATGCAAAATCGTCAGAATCAACGTCTTCCCCCACAAATATACCATTTGCGCGGAAATATCTAACCATCTCCACAAGGAACTCGTTGTCCATATTCTGTCCATCCACGTATACCTTGTCACGATGCTCATACATTCCAAACATTCCGTATTTGCGGCATGCATATGCTATGTCCCGGCACACATCCTTGCTCACATCATTGTGAAACAGCTCCCTGCCATCATAATATATAGATGTTCCACATCCACACACGAAACCATCAAATCCCGCAGACCGTATCTCCTCAGTGACGTTGCAGTACACTCTTCCGGTATTTATAAACACAAGATGTCCTTTTTCCCTCGCCTTGGTCAGGGCGCGCTTCGCGCTCTCCGGAAAGTATCTTCTCCCATCCTCGGTTATAAGTGTTCCATCTATATCAAAGAACAATATTTTCCTGTCTGTGCTTTTCATATATTATATCCATCCTGTCATATATTTACAGGCACATGTATTTGTATTACACGTGCCTGTGTCCATTCTGTATATATTGACATTCCAGGTCGTCCCTTCAGCCGCTCTGCGGTCCCCGGCACTGCCCACTGTCCAAATATAATTTTTATAACTGCTTCATGAGATCGATCATCTCAAGTGCTCCCATGGCGCAGTCGTAACCCTTGTTGCCAGCCTTTGTTCCTGCACGCTCAATGGCCTGCTCGATGTTCTCTGTTGTGACAATTCCGAACATTACAGGTACGCCTGTCTCAAGGGATACTGATGCAACACCCTTTGAAACCTCGTTGCACACATAGTCATAGTGGCTTGTAGCGCCGCGGATAACAGCTCCAAGGCAGATAACAGCGTCATACTTGCCGCTTGCAGCCATCTTCTTCGCGATTACAGGAATCTCAAATGCTCCCGGAACCCATGCCACTGTGATATCATCTGCATTTACATCATGACGGAGAAGTGCATCCTCTGCACCGCTTACCAGCTTTGAAACTATAAACTCATTGAATCTCGCTGCCACTATACCTATCTTTGCTCCATTTGCTACTAACTTTCCTTCTACCTTATTCATCTGATTTATCCTCCTTATTATATGGAGCAGACGCATGAAAATGCGCTTGCGCGCGGCGTCTGCGTGCTTCACAAGGAATCCTCCCGCTTACGCGGGTCCCTCCTTGTGAAATATTATACATCATTTAACATATGACCCATCTTCTCTTTCTTTGTCTTGAGATAAAATGCGTCGAACTTTGTCGGCTCTATCTCTATCGGAACCCTCTCCACGATCTCAAGATTGTAGCCTGCAAGGCCGTATACCTTGAGTGGATTGTTTGTGAGGAGTCTGATCTGTCTTATTCCGAGATCCACAAGTATCTGTGTTCCTATGGTGTAATCCCTTGCGTCATCAGGGAAACCGAGCTTAAGGTTTGCCTCAACGGTATCAAGGCCCTGATCCTGAAGTGCATATGCCTTTATCTTGTTGATAAGGCCTATTCCTCTGCCCTCCTGTCTCATGTACAGGAGCACCCCTCTGCCTTCCTTGGCGATAGCCTTCATGGCTGCATCAAGCTGCTGTCCACAGTCACACTTCTGTGAACCGAAGCAGTCGCCTGTGAGACACTCGCTGTGCACACGGCAGAGAACAGGCTTTCCGTCAGCTATATCACCCATTGTGAGTGCCACGTGATGTTCACCGTTCAGCTTGTTGATGTATCCGCAGATCGTAAACTCGCCATACTTTGTTGGAAGCTTTGCCTTGGCAACGCACTCTACAAATACCTCATGCTCTTTTCTGTACTGGATAAGCTTCTCTATGGTCGATATCTTAAGGCCATGAACCTTTGCAAATTCTACAAGGTCATCCTTTCTCGCCATGGTTCCATCATCCTTCATGATCTCACAGCACAATCCGCATGGCTTAAGACCTGCGACCTTCATGAGATCAACCGTTGCCTCTGTGTGTCCGTTTCTCTCTATGACTCCGCCCGCAACTGCCTGAAGTGGGAACATGTGTCCCGGTCTTCTGAAGTCATCCGGTTTTGCGTTCTCATCCACAAATTTTCTAGCTGTGTAGCCTCTCTCCTCGGCTGAGATTCCTGTGGTGGTATCAACATGATCCACTGATACTGAGAATGCTGTGCAGTGGTTGTCTGTATTTGTTATACACATCTGTGGGAGATTCAGCTTATCCGCATATGAAGCATCCATAGGCATGCATATGAGACCCCTCGCCCACTTTGCCATAAAGTTGACATTCTCTGTGGTTGCAAATTCTGCCGCACAGATGACATCGCCCTCATTCTCTCTGTCCTCGTTGTCAAGCATGACAACCGGCTTGCCTGCCGCAAGATCAGCGGCTATCTCCTCTATCGAGTTGAATTCAAAACTCATCACTCTACCTCCTTAAAATATCTGTCTACATAAATCCATTTTCTGCCAGGAACTTCATATCAAGTCCTGATCTATCTGAAGCCTTTCCATTTGAAAGCTTTCCATCTGTATTGTCACCTTTGTATGGCATAAGCAGCTTCTCTACATATTTGCCAACCACATCATTTTCCAGGTTGACGATCTTGCCCGGCTTACCATCCAGCAGCGTCGTCTCCCCCGCCGTATGCGGAATTATCGACACCTTAAAGCAAGTATCATCGACATACGCAACCGTGAGGCTTATTCCATCTATGGCTATCGAGCCCTTTTCAATGATGTATCTGAGTATCTTCGGAGAACAGTCTATGGTCACCCACACCGCATTGTCCTCCCTCTTGAGTTCCCTGATCGTTCCGGTTCCATCTATATGTCCTGACACTATATGTCCGCCAAATCTTCCTCCGGCCGCCATGGCTCGCTCAAGGTTTACCCTGCTGCCACCTGTCAGCTGTCCGAGTCCGCTTCGCCTCAGAGTCTCAGGCATGACATCCGCAGTAAAGATATTCCCGGATATGCTGGTTGCAGTGAGACATACACCGTTTACCGCTATACTGTCTCCGACCCGGCTTCCCTGAAGGACTTTGTCGGCCTGCACTGTGATGCTGCAGGAGCTTACGCCTTTATCTATCTTTCTTATAGTTCCTATCTCTTCTACTATTCCTGTGAACATGTATGACCTCTTTTCTATAAGTTCTTAAACCTTTTTGTATCTGAGCATCACATCTTCATCAAATCTTCTGACCTCGTCAAGTCTGAACATATGCGCATCCGCAGGCACATCCACTCCTGTTCCTGATACTGGACTGTACTTGCCTTCGCCGCCAAATATCTTTGGAGCAATAAACACACATGCCTCATCCACAAGGCCTTCAGACACCATGCTGTAGTTGAGCTCGCCGCCCCCCTCCAGCAGTATCCCGTCTATGCCCTTCTCACCGAGGATCGTCATAAGCTGCCTTAGATCCACATGGCCATCCACAGCTTCGGCCTCTATGATGCTTACACCTTTATCCTTAAGTCTCTCACACTTTGCTGAGTCTGAAGCTCCCGCTGCCGTCGTGGCAACTATTGTCTCTATCTCTCCGGCTGTCTGTACGATCTGTGAATCCTCCGGAATCCTGAGCTTGCTGTCACAGATTATCCTGATCGGATTTCTGACATTATCATTATCCCTGTCCGCGTATTTCTCTATTCTGCATGTCAGCATCGGATCATCCGCAAGTACGGTTCCTATACCCGCCATTATACCCTTATGCCTGTTTCTAAGTTCCATGACATATGCCCTTGAAGCTTCACCTGTTATCCATTTGCTGGCTCCTGTATGAGTCGCGATCCTGCCGTCCATGGTCATGGCATATTTCATAGTCACATACGGCTGTTTATTCACAATATACTTAAAGAAAATCCCATTTATGGCATCGCACTCGGCCTTGAGGCAGTGTGTATACACCTCTATTCCGGCATCACGAAGTCTCTTAAAGCCCTTTCCTGCCACCATAGCATTCGGATCATCAGAGCCACAGTACACCTTTCTGATCTTGTGCTCTATGATCGCATCCACACATGGAGGCTGCTTGCCAAAGTGACAGCACGGCTCAAGCGTCACATACATGACTGCCCCCTCAGCATCAGCCTGGTTCTTCAGACTTGCAAATGCTGCGCGCTCTGCGTGGAGCTCTCCATATCTCACATGATAGCCCTCTCCTATGATACGTCCATCCTTTACTATGACCGCTCCGACGAGAGGATTTGGATTCACCGCTCCAGTGCCACGCTTTGCAAGTTCAATGGCACGTCTCATGTATGACGGATCAAATTCATCATCTATATCATATTTCTCCATATGAACACCATCCTACTCCATTCATCTCCAAACAGTTCATCGGATACTTCTAATCAAGTCTCCAAAGTATCTGTTCAAAACGCAAGAGAAAACCCCGAAGATAACTTCGGGGTTTTCTCTTGTCCAGGTATCCATCACCGAAATCCATCACAACGGACTTCCATCAGATGCCTTGTTCTGAATATATAATACTTCTCTCATCCAGACTATACTGTCGGTCCCGGAATCACACCGGATCATGCCTCACGGCTCACGGACTTAAGGTTTCCCTAACACCGTCGGTGGAGAATTGCACTCACCCCCGAAGATTTATCATCATATGCAGTTGTCTCTTAAAAACGACTATATTGTATTCCATATGCCAACGGAATGCAACTGTTTTTTATGATGTATTTTGTCGTTAATTTTTAAAGCTGTGAATTGAACAGACTCTTTATCTTGTAGATAATATCATCACTGTCCGCATTGATCGAAGCTGCCTCGTTGATTCCTGACAGTTTTGCAAGCTCATCTGTATCTGAATCATCACCGTAACCTATTGTGTATACAGGTATATTTGACTCTCTGAGCGCATTTGTTATCTCATCCATTGAATATCCATTGTTGGCATATCCATCACTCAGAAGAAACAGCATACACTTGGCATCCGGATGCTCTGCCTTCGCATCATTTATCATCTTCATAGCCACCACCACCGCGTCATATGAGGCAGTTCCACCGGATGCGATCAGGTTGTTCACCGCGCCCTGGAAATATGACCTCTGGTTCAGATCAAACTGGGCTATAGGAACCTCCACTGTAACTGTGCTTGAGTAGCTGACGAGTCCCACATAATTATTATCATTGATATACTGCGAACCATTTGTCAGACTGTTCTTAAGCTGATTCATTGGGTCGCCATCCATTGATCCGCTGCAATCTGCCACAAATACAGCTATGATATCCTTTCCATTATCCTTTGTCATCTTATACGTCTTAAGGCCCTGTGTTACCTGCGCTCCTGAAAACTCCTGCGTGGAAGTATAGTCATCATTTGCATTAAAGCCCTTACTGGATGCTATCTTCTGCATCTCACCACTCTTGCAGTAATCCACCACCAGTTTTACCGCCTCAAGTTCCGTCACTGACTTTCCCTGCTTGTCACATATGTATACAGGATTATCGTGTCTCACTCCAAATGCTATAAAGTCATACATAGATGTCAGATTCGCATCATTTATATATGCCTGATACTCTGACAACATGGCATCCAAAGTGCCATTTGATGCACTGTCTCTCATCTGCTGTGTTGTGTATGCTACATATGGGATATTTGCATTAAAGCTTACAAAATTCTCCTCCCCCTCCTGAAGAAGTGTGAGCAGCAGATTGAGTCCGGTTGCACTTGTCTGGGGATTTGTATATCCCATGTTGATCTTATTGTCCTGTACTGCCTTTATTACATCAGCCGCTGTGGTATACCCGCTATCCTTCTTTACCAGTATTCCCGCAGTATTCCCAACCAACCTGTCGGCGTAGAGTTCCAGATTACCATTATTGGACATGGCATATTCCCCAAACAACGTATTGCTCGGAGTGTAGAGATCTGGAAGATATTTCCCTGATATAATATAATCTGCAGCTGTACCCGATGGGACAGAACGTACACTCATGGATACAGATTTTCCATCTGCCGTCACAGCACCTGATCCATTAAAACTATTTGCAACATCTATAAGCCACGAATCATTGTCCTTCCCTGCTTTCTCACCGGAGGTAAATATCTCTATATCAATATCACCATGACCTTCAACCGCCAACGGGTATTTGTCTATCTCCGGAAGTTCATCATACAAATCCGGTGTATCAAGTGTAACCGTCCCCTTTACCGGCGTGGCATTGCTTACGTTTATGTCGCTATATAATTCATCCAGTGTCATATCCTTCTTTACATCCGAATGGTCATAATCCTTTCCAGCTATATTTGCCACTTTCCTGCCAACTATACCAATAATAACCGAAATCATGGCAATTATCACCAGCACGCCAACTACCACTAACCCTTTTGTCCTCTTATCCATTTCTTCCTCCTTCTTACATTCCCTGACGGTGAACGTCCTGTCTCATGTTGTTCATGCATTCTATGACATCATCCACATATTTCATATCCAGTGAGCTCAGGTTGGTGTCAATATCAACCATCTTCTCCACCAGAATATTGAACTTTCTCACCAGCTCGTCACCCTGCCTGCACAAATTGTCAAGATATACGGGCTGGGGTCTCGTATAGTAATCATATGTCTGTATGAATCCTATGGCGCTGTCCATGTTGCTCTGCGCCTGCTCCTTTATATCCTCATACAGATTGCTGACACCACTACCCTCGTCCACATTCTCACGGAAATATTCCTCTCTGGACATTATGCTCTCATACTGTCTGTTGAGCCGCTCTATCTGCGCATCGAACAGATGCCCTCTGGCACTGTCCTTGAGCTTCTCTGTTGACCGCCTTCCCCTGAGTATATGTACATTTGCTGTTATGGTGAATGTCAGCCACACTACGCTGATCGCAACACCTATAGCTATCCCAGCCATACTGTCAGCCAGCACAAATATCACTATTGCCAGTACGAACATTATCAAGCCTATGATATTGACCACTATCAATCCCATCGTTTTTTCCTCCTAAAGCCGATATATCAGACCGCATCCGCAGGTTTCTTTTCCCTATGAAGCTCCTTAAGCCTGCGCTCGGCAGCATCCGACACTGTAAGGTTCGAAAAACCGGCAAATTCCTTCTTTACGTTTCTTATAAGCATGACTGCAAATTCCCTGTCAGCATCCTCCACGCATGACAACAGCTCATGATAATCCACCGGTTCATCTTCATATATGCGAAGTGCTGCCGACTCCGGCACGACGACAAATGTCATAGACGTGTGGGTCTTGTCTGCTATGTATATCTCCACCTTGTCTGCAAATTTCACAAATTCTTCTGCCTGGTTATGAAATCCCCCGTCTTCAAGCTCTGCACATATTCTATCCCTGTCTTTCATAAGACTGTCTAAATACAGATAACCCTTCAGCAGCAGAAGTCCCATGAGTCCATCTGATATATTGAAATCAAATATACAGCCATGCCCCTCATCACTGTCGGTTAATACGTGACACACGCACTCCGCTATGTCCTCATCGCTGAGTCCGCTGTACTTATATGCCTGTTCAATCCCATCGTAACTTATGAGCACAGTCTCAACATTTCCTCTGACAGTCCTCTTCTTCCTGATGGTCTCAACAGGTCTCGCCGCTATCTTGAATGCCTTCAGCGCATTTACCGCATCATCTATACTCTTCTTCCCTGATATGGAAGCCTCAAACCTTCCAGGCTCCTGCGCAGAAGCCGGCACATTTCTGTATATTCTCTGTATAGATATCTTATTTCTGTCCATTATGGCGTTTATGATATCAGTATCCGATCTCTGCCCCGAAAGATATCTCTGCAGCTCCGTCCTCAGCTTTCCTCTGAAATCAAGTTCGTACTCCGCATTCATTATATCTGTTCCGGAATACCAGCGTTTCTCCAGATATTTGTAATTGTCAGGATCTCTCAGTCTGTCTAGTGCACTGTTCTTCAGGCTGTTTATGCCCTGTTCATCGGTCTGAAGTTCATCTGCAAGCTCTGATACACCACACCTGTCCTGTCTGTAACCATAGAGTCTTTCTATAACCAGTTTCTCCCTGTAATTCAGCTTGTCTATAAGTTCATCGAACATGCGTCTGCACATGCCATCCTGCGAATACGACAGAGTATCCGCCTGAACTCCAAATACAGAACTGTATAACGCCTCATACGGACTGATCAGATCCAGAAAATATTTATTATTTTCTTTTCTTAAAACATACGCCCTGTGCAATATACTACACCTCATTCTATATAGGTTCTACGCCATTAATTACCTCAGCATATACATTCGATATGCTCATCATCATTTTTATTTATATCTAAATCCAATTATTTTTATTATACATGTTTTACTCCAAATTAAAAACACGAAAGTGCATGGATAAGGCATTTTATTATTTTATTAAGTGCTTATACACCTGACTGTCCACCTGTGATATAATGAGCGCAAGTGAGCCGACATGCTTGCATGTATGGCGAGCGGCGAATTGGATCATGATAGTTGCGATAGCAACGATAAGCACCGTAGGTGTGAATCATGATATAATGAGCGCAAGTGAGCCGACATATACTATAACGGTTCGGGGCGTCGGGACGCCCGTATATACATGATTGTGGAGGATATATATGATCAGATTTCTGCCGGATGAATACTATTCATCCACTTACAAGATAGATTTCAAAGAATACTACAATAGAGGTTACAGAGGGATCCTGTTTGATATCGACAACACCCTGGTAAGACACAATGAGCCCGCCACATCCCGTGCGATCCAGCTCATGGAGCAGCTCAAATCCATAGGCTTTAAGGTATGCCTGGTATCCAACAACAAAGAACCAAGAGTTGCCGCTTTCAATAAAAAGATGAAGGTGAATTACATCTATAAAGCAGGCAAGCCATCTAAGAAGGGCTATATCCGTGCAATGAACGAGATTGGCTGCAATATAGACAACACCCTTGCCGTGGGAGACCAGATATACACCGATATCATCGGCAGTGCAAGCCTCGGCATACACACGATTCTTGTCAAGCCAATAGATACAAGCCACGAGGAGATTCAAATCACTTTAAAGAGAATCATCGAAAAGCCATTTATATTCTATTTCAAGAAAAAGCACGGCATTGTAAGATAAATTTCTTGAAATGGCTCCATTTACCGCCATCACGGTACACAAAAGGCTACAGCCCGTTATCTATATCTGATATCGGGTTGCAGCCTTTATAATATACACAAAGCATGTTCCTCATATTTTACATCATTGTCATCCAGCCAAATGTTCAATCATAGCTATATCTCATCATTCCACTATTCACCTGATCGCTGACAACCGTTCTATATCTAGTCATTGTACACTTTCTTGAACTCTGTGTAACCCTCTGACTCCAGCATGTTTATCTGCTGCTTCATGTTCTTTCTCATCATCTGTATAGTCACTGTCTTGCCCGCCTGACGGAGCTCCTTTGCCTCCTTGAATATCTCAAGCTTCTTGTCCAATGTAACGTCCTTGTGAATGAGGATTGCCACATTGTCTGAGTCAATCTTGTATCCGTTCTCCAGCTTATCCTTGAGAATGGTGATGATTCTCTCAAAACCAATGGAGAATCCTGTTGCAGGAACATCCTGTCCACAGAAATTACCAACCATCTTGTCATATCTTCCACCGCCTGCGATGGAGAAGTTGTAATCATCTATTGTAACCTCAAATATAGGTCCTGTGTAATATCCCATACCTCTTACAAGGGTCGGATCAAATACTATCTTCACCCCATCTGCCACCATGGTTCTGGCACTTGATATGATCTCGTCCATATTCGTAACTACCTTTGGATCAAGGCACTCAGCATCTATGTCCTTACAGAAATCAGCGCAGCTCACATCTCCAAGGTTCTCATATATCTCAAGATACTTGTCCACCATCTCTGCGTCATATCCATTATCTGTGAGCTCTGCTCTTATGCCATCCAGACCGATCTTGTCATACTTGTCAAGACTGATGAGTATAGAAGCGATATCATCCTCTGCAAATCCTGCATTCTTTGCTGCGCCACGGAGGATCTGTCTGTCATTGATGTGGATGGTGAAATCAGTTATCCCTACCTCAGAGAAGATCCTAGAAAGCATATCAGATGTCGCTGCCACAAGCTCTATCTCGGCAAGATTGGTATTGTCGCCAAGGATATCTATATCACACTGTGTAAACATTCTGAATCTTCCCTTCTGTGGCTGATCTGCTCGGAATACAGGTCCGATCTGAAGAGCCTTGAATGGGCTTGGAAGCTGCTCCTTGTTGTTGGCATAGTATCTTGAAAGAGGCAGGGTCAGATCATATCTGAGTCCACTGTCCGCCAGTTCGCCCTTGCCTGCATCGATGGCTCTTGCAAGATCCGCGCCTCTCTTCATAACCTTGAAGATAAGCTTCTCATTGTCGCCGCCCTGCTTGCTCGTAAGATTCTCTATATGTTCCATAACAGGAGTCTCTATCTGTGTAAATCCAAATCTGGAATAACTTGTCTTGATCATTGAAAGCACATGCTCTCTAAGTCTCATATCAGCCGGAAGCTGATCACACATACCCTTTACCGGTGTCTTGATGAATTTTGCCATTTCTAATCCTCCTGATTCTATATCGTGTTATCAAATCCAACCTATTCTAGCATATACTATTACTTTTTTCCACCCTCAACTGTGATAAACACTCTACCCACAAAACAAAACCATCGGAGTAAACCTAATATCTATGTGTTCCAAAAATCCCGGACACATATCCCATTCACCCCGATGGTTTTCCTTAATATATTCTATCTGTTCTCACGGATTACTTGAGAAGATCATAATTGAGCTTTTTGATAACAAGGAATGCCTTGTTTCTGAGCTCCTCTCCTGAGAACTCATCAAGCTGTACATTCATATCCCAATTGTACTTCATGAGAGTATTCAGAAGATCCTCGATATAATCCTTGACATACTTAACATTATTATCACTCTTATCCTTGAGCTGTACAACAATGTTGTCTATAGCCTCTATTATTCCTGACTCCTGCTTCTCTGGCGCCTGTCCTGATTCATCATTTAACTCGATAACCTTACCGGTCTTTGTGATGATGACCTTCTTATTTGGAGCCGCTGCTGCTTTGCTCTTCTTGTTGATCATGTGGTTGATACACTTGATCAGACATGCTACTGAATATGTCATCTCCTCGTTAGAAGGCTTGTCTATTCCCTTCAAGGTATGCTGATGATACAGGAACTCTGACTTACAAAGCAGCTCCTCAACTATAGCAACCTTGCATAATGACACAAGATCTGCTGGCATAGCCTGCTGTTTCTTACCAAACAGACCGCCACCGCCCTGCTCATTGTCCTCCTTATATTTCTCAGGAAGAGTTGTTCTCACATATGTATCATGCAGATACTTCTTTGCGGTGTTGATATCATAACTTGATGCAAGCACCATCTTCTTACTGCTGTTAAGTCCATTGACAACCATATCCTCTGCAGCCATGAACAGGAGTATCTTCTGTCTGTTGTCAAGCATCGAATAAACTTCTTTGTTCTTGTTGTTCTTTTCTACGATCGACTTCTTTCTGACATCAAATACCTTGATCTTCTCCTTCACACTGAAGAATGCCTTCAACATAGCAGGGTTCGCATTCAGGAAATTGCAGCACCATGTGAGCTCTATGTACTGATCCTCGATCTTGTTTGACACCTCATAAAGGCTGTATCCCTCAAACAGGACATTGAGTGCCTTTGAAAGTATCTCCAGGCTCTCATACTTCTCCTCGTATGATTTCTGTGTTATATCTGAGTTGACATACGCCTTGATTCCACACTCTATGAAAAGCTTGTTGTACTCATATGCACCCTCAGGAATATTCTGACGGCCACTGAGCTGTGCTCCCGAACCAAGTGTTTGAAGAACCTTCTTAACCTCAGGCTCATTCTCTATAGCCTGATATACCTTCTTAGTAAATGAGCATGTCTCATTCAGAAGGGAATCTATTCTCTTGTTGTATACTTCCTGCTTGGATATCTCGGATGCAACCTTGCTGCTGAGTATCTTGGCAGCCTCTGTGCTGGTCACATTCTTGATAAGCTCCTTGAAGTTTGAATAAACTGACAGGTTGTCGATCGGTATGTACTCTGCGTTGAGTCCATAGAACTGGAACGCCTTCTCATACTGCTTGTTCGCAATATAGATCGAGAACAGATTGATTGACAGCTGAATCTTGTAATCATTAGGTGCATGGGCATCCTCTATAACATAATCATAAAGAACCTCAAGGTTACTGATATAAGAATCAGATCCTATATCAGCCGCTGATATATCCATCTCCATAACAACGTTGATAAGATCCAGATATCCGAGCAGTGCCTTGTCGAAATTCTTAGGTCTGTCGTCGTCCTCAAGTATCTGATATGAGATGTTGATAAGAAGCGGTGCAATCTTCTCACCTATAAGTTTCATGCACTCAGGTATCTTCTCAAGCTGTAACAAATACAGAAGCCATACGCTGTAACGGTACACACCAGTAGCAGACACTGGTGTATCTACATCTGTAGGATCAATATCTCCATATACAAATCTGAACAGTGGCTCGATCCACTCTTCTATCGCATAATGTCCTGTAGCCTTTATGTTGAAGTCTACAAACTCTGCAAGCTCATATAATTTTGTACACTGAGCTCTGACCTCATCATCAACCGTCATAGTAGAAAGATCAAAATTCGAATCCTTAAGACTGTCAATAACCAATGTGTAAAAACCATCCTCAACCTGATCATTCAGATAGCGAATAAGCGTTCCCTTATTACTTGATGCCGCAATCGATAATGCGTTATCCCCTGCCTGTCCTATATTTGCTGGTAACATAATATGTCTACCTCCTTTTTTCACATATCTATCGTTCGATTATTATGGTTTTTCCATCAAATCACTACTCCAAATATAACATATTTGGTAAAATCATTCAACAAAGTTTTTGGTTATTACTGATAACTGTCATTGTGCATAATTACCCAAAAATTATAGCACTAAAAAAAACTGCTTTTTTGTGCATTTTTACCGCTATATTGAGCAGCATTTTCGTTCTCAGTCAAGTCCTGCCATATGAAGGATCGCCATAGCATTCGTCGTGGTGCATCGTCCATCCTTCTTCTTATAGTCAAATCTGAGCTGATCACCCTCATAGTATTCCTCAAAATGGTAGTTTGCTGCAGGTGTTCCATCTTCCGCCTTGAGATCGCACAGCTCGAAGTCATGAGTCGACACGAGCGTCATGGAATTCGCGCCTGACAGTTTTCTTATAACCTGTGTTGCGCCAACTATTCTGTCAGCAGAATTAGTTCCCTTGAATATCTCATCTATGAGGCACAACATCGATTTATTTTGTTTTCTGTACTCAACCATAGTCTTTATCCTGAGTATCTCTGCATAAAACGTCGAGATTCCATTGCTTACATCATCTGTAACCCTCATCGAGGTAAATATCTTCATCATATCTGCTTCCATGTAATCTGCACACACCGGAGCTCCAGCATATGCGAGAACCAGATTTATTCCCAAAGTTCTGAGGAATGTGGTCTTACCCGACATATTGCTTCCGGTTATTATGGTTGCACCACCTCTGAACGATGCATCATTCGCCACAACCACCGATGGACTGATAAGCGGATGTCTGAGCCCCTTTGCATCCACATGCACTCTCTGATTATCTCCCACCTGTGGATATGTTATCTCTCTGGTTCTTGCCAGAACAGCAAATGACATCAACTCCTCCATATCAGATACAGCCTTTATCCAGCCTGCTACGCTGCCGCCATTTTTGTACTTCCATCTATCCATCATTCTGCCTATATGGAAATCCCACATCGTGAGTCCACACAATATCTGGTGTACTATTGGATTATATCTTATATTGAATGCCGCACTTATGGATCTTAGTTTCTTTATAGCCGCAAGTGCCCCGGAATCCTGTGACAGATGTGCCTTGATGCCTTTCAGAAGTTCACTGTCGAACTCCTCCGCCGATATAAGTTCAAACATCCTTATATAGTCCTCTATGATATATCCAAATGAGATCATAGGCATAACTGCCTGTCCCGCAATCCCACTAAACAGCCATGAAAACAGCAGAACAGCAAAAAATGAGACAAGTGACCATCCTATATTCATCCTCCCCATGATGCCCAGCACAAATACCAAAACCGTCACCGCCGGCAGGATAAATCTGAGCACG
Organism: uncultured Coprococcus sp.; assembly: GCA_934277375.1. Taxonomy (GTDB): domain Bacteria; phylum Bacillota; class Clostridia; order Lachnospirales; family Lachnospiraceae; genus Coprococcus. Next base: position 46,210 of record CAKQTZ010000007.1, read on the forward strand.
TTGAAAATGGCAGGAATATGTTCATCACTGTTACAATAAGCCACGAATTCATCAGCCGTATATTTCTTCTTTTTTCCCATGCCTGCTTTAACTCCCAGTGTCTCAAAATCCATGGAGAATTCCTGTCTGGAAGCCAGCTCTTTTATGGCCTGCTGCCTGGTCTCTATCTCTTCTATACTGTAAGATGGATTCTTTATACTTTCTGCAAGGCTCTTTCTTCCGTCCTCCGTTCCTGCAACACATATATACTGATACAGTGAATTGTCTCCCAGAAGATCCATATCTTTAGCAACCATATCGTCATTGTCCAGATACTGGCTGCCATTGTCCTCAAATGACTTCCAGCCATCTCCAAATCTCTCAATATATCTTCTGAGCACCTCCGACTTTGCCTGCCTGTACTCAATATTTTCACTCAGCCTGCCATGGACAAACACCAGCACCACAAATGCCACCGCAGCTACTATACCGGCAGCTACAAGCACCGGCCTGTTGTCATATATCCCCACTATAAGTGCAGTGACCGCAACCAGAAATAGTGCAAATCTCACTCCTGAATACACTGAAGATCTGCCCTCCAGAACTTTTATCTCTTTCTCCAATTCTTCACGTTGTCTCTTATATTCCTCCATATGCCAATCCTCGCCTATTTAGTAGTAGTTTTTAAAGACTCTCTCCAGAGTCTTATCCCAGGAGATTTCATAACCTTCCTGCCCCACGTATATGTTATGTGCTGCCGGCTTAACATGTCATGACACAGCATATAACAATACGCATGTAATATTATCACATGCGCACTATATATCTCATTATTATTCGTCTTTTGAAAAATTTTATTATCTACACGGGGTTTTATGTACCCATGAATCATAACATATGTAAGCCCCACAGCGCAAACCTTAAATGCATGTCACAATATTAAATAATTATAAAACAATGGATCATTTAATAGGTATTTTATTGCATTTAGCCTGAATACATATTAAAATAATGGATAGGTTATATACTGTGGAAAGGAGATAATTTATATGAAGAATTTCGCAAAATTAGCACTCACACTGGCCGCAGCCGGCAGCGTATGTTATCTGTTCAAAGACAAGATCAAGGCGTCAAAGGCATATCAGACAGTCGAGTCCAATGATACTATACAGAAAGCAAAGTCAGCTGCCTCTGACACCTATCAAAAGGTCAAAGATTCTGACACAGTAAAGAAGATCAGGGAGAATGAGAACGTCCGCAAGGCAAAGGCCACAGCTACGGACACATACCAGAAGGTTAAAGACTCTGACACTGTGCAGAAGGCAAAAGAAACCATCAAGGACACTTACCAGAAAGTCAAGGATTCTGACACTGTGCAGAAAGCAAAGGAAACCGTTTCTGATAAATATGGCCAGATCAAGGACACTATCAAAGAAAAAATGGACAGCAGCGATGACAGTGACCGTGAGTACTTTACTCTGCATGAAGCCACATCAGAAGCTTCCACTGAAGCAGCCACACAGATCGGACCTGACATTCCGGACGAGACAACCGCAAAGGCAGTCACCGAAACTGTAGCAGAAGCTGAAGACGTTCTGGCTGAGGCTACCGGTGCTGTTGCAAATGCAGCTGATGCCGACACTTCTGATGTGATCGGTGATGAGTACATGGGCCTTTCAGATGTATCCGAAGATCCATCAGTTCTTTCTGAGCAGGATAAGCTTGATGTATAATCATCAAATTGGACGCGATACATCCTGGGCACATACCATTCCAGATCAATTAAACACTAAAAAAGTCTACGCATCACACTCTCATGGTGTGATGCGTAGACTTTTTTAGTGTTATTTTTTATTATCTACAAGATATGTCAATGCCTCATCCAGTGCCTCTTCCGTTTTAAAGTTCTGTTCATATGTTGTCCCATCCACATCAACCATCAACAGTTTATATAGACGCTTATTTCCCGAGCCTATATTGGATGATGTTTTTAGCTTTTTGAAGGATTCTATGGTATCAAGTCCCACAACATCTGTATGCCACAAACTGTGATACACAAAATACTTATCCGTTATGGCTATTCCATCCTGATCATAATACAAATTGTACCGAAGCTGATCATCTATATCCCTGACTGTATCTTTATCCGCCGTATGTCCTATGACCATCTGCAGACCTGAGGTTTTCCACGGGCGACATACACTGTATATACATATCACAAAATTGTACAACGCCCATAACACTACCAGCACAAACACCAGAAGCATCATGTTGTAATATATACGTGGAAAATTGACCTCGCTTATGATCATCGGATAGAATCTCGACTCAAGCTCTGACCCCTGTATCCCCATGTCCTCTGCCATACCTGATACGATCTTACTGTATGTGGCATCATCTGATATGACACGTCCCCTGATCGTATAGTTCAGCACAACATCATCAGTACTCCTCAGCAGCAATATCGCAAATTTGCCGGACTGCTGACAATAGTAGTATCTTCCCTGACGTTCGGAATCTATATAATAATCATATCCTAGATAATCCGCCCTGTCTATGGTGAGAGTGACATCCCTGACTTCAACATCCGGTCTGTCTTCGATCTCTTCCACAGTCCTGTAAGTCTTACTGCTTATCCTGTTCTGCAGATTAAAATGGCTCGCTATCACTGCCATGCATACTACCATGAGCAGAGCGATTACTATGCCAGGTATTCTGTTTTTTAGCAAATATGTCTCAATCTTCCTGTTCTTCATAATCGTAAACATTACAGTGCAGACTTAAAAATGACTTCCGCCGCCTCCATGACCGCCTGAACTTCCGCCGCTGGAACCACCAGAGTCACCGGAATTACTCTGAATCTTGACACTGTGAACTTCCTTTCGGATAAATATATCCCTTCTTCCAAGTTCCTGTGCATCACCATTGCTGTAAGTAGAAGCGTTGGTTGTATCCTTTCCCGCTTTCTTAGACAGATTTACACAGAAAAATATAATAGCCAAAACAAGCGATACCACAAAACATATAAACGGAGACAGGAATTTGATTCCTCCTGTGCTGCTCTTCATGGCTTTCTCCGTTCTGTCAAGCATCCTCTCGAATCCGCCAAGAGTGTCGGATCTCAAGATTTCTCCGCCATACTCTGTTATACTGGTTGCTTCATCATCACTTATCCTTTTCTTGGCCTTTCCGCTTGTACACAGATATACATATCCATCGTTTTCCTGCCAGTTTGCGACAATCACCACGCTGGTGCTGGCATCCTTTCCATCCAGATATGTGCCGTCCGGCCACTCTTCCCAGCCAAACCTGTAATAATCACATATCTTAAACGCTATATCTCTTGTATTGACCTCTATATCGTAAGCAGTTGCTGATGCGCCATATTCTGACAGATCTGTATTCTGGTCCACCGTCACCACGGCCAAATCCATTCCGATCTTATTCTCGAGTTCCGATATCTCACTTTTTAACTTTTCTTCATCGGCATCAGATAGTTTATCTGCATAGTCAAACACTCTCTCATTTGTACCACACTCAGTATTACTCCTGGCATCGTGTTTGAGATTCGCATTTGATTTGGCAAAATATCCTATAAAGAATACCAGTCCCAGCCCTAATACCGCGAGCATTGCGATGACAAAATTCTTTACTATTTTCATTTACAACACCCCCAATAACATAGATAATCCATCGAGAAATACAAATGCCGAACCAAGCAGCAGTGCAGTGAGTCCAACTGCCTTGCCAATACTTTTAGGAGGGGTTCCTACACATTTTCCAGTCTGTCCATTGACATAAAACTTATAATTCTCTCCCTGGAATCTGTACTCATAAATCCATACAGGCATAAGCGCAAACTTTGTTCCCGTGAGTTTATTGCTGCTGTTCAGTCTCTCATTCATAAATGAAGTGTATTCACTTGTGGAACGTCTCACCCACTCCCTGTTTGCCTTATTCGCCTTGGCCTGAGCCCTCGGTTCAACCTCATTCGGAGGCATGTTGTATGTCTCTGCCTCATATCCTGAAAGGAACTTGTTATCGTGCGTCATAAGTTCATAGTAATCATACGGCTCCATGAGATCCATTATTCCATCTTCCATAGCTATAGATGCATCCACTGGTATACCATTATAGTTTACGTGCAGTTTTCTACCCACATCAAAATACGATGTCTCAGTATAACGGGTATCTCCTGAGGTCCAGGTTCTCACCTTTGTACCAACTGCCTGATAATCAACATCTGAAGCATAGTCGTACATCCAGAAAGGAACATATACTCCTCTGAGTTTCTCCAATGTCTTCTGTGAGAGAAATGTTCCCGGAACAAAAAGTTTCTTGCCAAATTCCTTCTTCAATTTTTCCTCAGCCTCATGCTTCGACACCTTAAATGGGAGTATCATATCCGCACCATATGGATAGTTGACCTTGTCATCCCTGAGCAGATATGTACCACATGCAGGACATCTTCCCGCAGACTGATATTCCGTATATGGAATCTGTGAACCACAATTAACACATATCATAGGCTCCTCAGAAGCAACTACCTCCTGGCAGTCGTTTCCGCCGCAGCTCAGACATGTCATTTTTTTCTTTGCAGGGTCGTATACTACATTACCACCACAATTAACACAACGATATAACAATATATCATCCCCCTGTCCTTCTTATTTTTTATATTCCCCTTACCCCTATAAACGGGTAAAATTTGTTAACTGTCTCATATTATATCATAAGAAAAAACTTTTTAGAACATCGAATTACCTGCTTTAGGTTTGCTTTATATTGTATTTTAGATATTTTACGCACATTTATATTTTTTGTGTAACACAATGTGGCATGCCGAATATGTTATACCATAAACAAAATTATGGAGGCATACCATGAGTGATTTATCAGCAACACAGTGTGCATGTGGAAGAAATGGACTTTCTTGCGGAGGTTCCTGTGGATGTAACAGCTGCACACTGATCATAATTCTCCTCCTCTGCTGCGGTGGATGTGGCGGAGATGGCAATGGTTTTGGTGGATGCGGCGGTAACGACTGTATCTGGATCATCCTTCTCTTATTCTGCTGCGGCGGATGTGGCGGAAACAATGGATGTGGCAACAGTTTTGGCGGATGCGGCGGCTGTGGAAATGATTGTGGCTGCTGCTAATACTGAGTATCTTCAGCCACACATTGTTATGGCATATCCAAAACCTTGTGATCGTGGATATCTCATTTGCTGCCAGCAGAAGCGATTCTGCTGGCATTTTTTTACCATCAGTTCATACAATGTAATATAGAAAACTATTCCAGGTCAGATTATTTGTATGAGATATTAAACACGACCGCATGATCCTACAGGAAATGGAGCATTGCATGTTCAACGGAAACTTTCGTCATCCACTTGACAATTTAATAAAAGATGACCGGCTGTTTATGATGGAAGCTATTCTTCCATTTGTCGATGACAATATGAAAGCGCCGTTAGCCATGTACATAAAGATCATGGAACTCCAGGCAATTATAAGGGCGCTTCAGGACAAAGATTATGTAAGTTCATGCGGTCTGCACAAGGATATAAACAATCAGGATGATATCCTGTCATCCCTGGCCTGCTGCGGTTTTCCGGATGTCAGGGAACAGTTCTCTAACATGAAAAAATATATGGACATGGCTAAGGTTATGAGTTCCATGGAGTCCGCGCCCCAGACACCATCTGATCCACTATCCACAGATCCACTGTACAGTCATTACCAGGATCCGGTCAACGGGCAGGAGTCTGAACCTGACTCTGAACCGGTCACATCTGATCTGTATGGATCCATCATGGATCTTTTTGACGAATATGATAGGAAAGGATATTGAATATGAATCTTCAAAATGACCCAAGACTTAAAAATATGCATCCTCTCAAGAGAGAGATACTTCTGAGACTTTCGCACACATCAACCAACATGACGCCGGAGCAGATGCTTCCACAGCTCATGGAGATAAACAAAGAGCTGAACAAAAGACAGCTCTCATTCAGCAAAGCAGAATCCGAACTTGTCATAGATATCCTGGCAGAAAACATGACACCACAGGAAAAGCAGAAGATAAATCTTATAAAGAGCATGTTGTAACTCATATATATCCGCATTTCCTTATATCTGCATATGTATCTATTGGTTATATGTATCATGTTTTTGTGGCTTATGGATAGTGATTATATTCATCAATGATATTTATATTTTTTATATAAAATTGGAGGATTAATTGAATGGATATATTTGAAACAGGTGTTAGGATCAAAAACATTCGCAAGATGCGCAAATTAACACAGGAACAGCTTGCCGAAAAAGTAAACGTAACGCCACATTATATATATGAGATCGAACGTGGATACAAAACAATGAGCATATACACACTTGCGAGCATCGCCTATGCCCTTAATGCTCCACTTGACTATATTATATTTGGCAAAGAGACTGCTCCAGAACAGGAAACTGAAGACTTTGCAGTTAAGGATGATCTGGACAAACTCATAGAAACTATTCCTCTCACCAAGAGAGACAATGTGAGCAACGTTCTGAAAGGCCTTCTGCCATACATAAAATAGCCTCAACCCCTTTGATATTGCACGCAAAAACAGACGATATAAACAATCAGAATTGTCTATATCGTCTGTTTTATATTGTCGCACTATAACTTCCTGTATATCGCATCCGCGGTCATACCGCCGCGTTTCATAAGCACTTTATATTTTTCTTTTCTGGCCTGCCGTACTCTTATAACTACACCCGGCTTTATCTTTGCAAAGGCTTTTGCGCCTACTTTTCCAAGTTTTCCAGTCTTCACAGTTACTGATTTTATCTTTTTACAGCCGTAAAATGCTTTGTTGCCTATAACTGATACATCTTTTCCGATCCTTACCGTCTTCACATTCCAGCAACCGCTGAATGCCTCTTTTCCTATCTTCTTTACATTGCTGCCTATCTCAATGCTCTTAAAACAGATATAGTTTCTGAATGCCCCTGATGCGATCTCTGTCACCTTGAACTTTATACCACCTATATTTACTGTTGACGCAGTCTTTAATGATGTGTATTTTTTGCTGTTGATGTTGTACACAGCGCCCAGGAGCGTCACTGTACCTTTTCCATTTGCAGCAGACTTTGTCACCTTGTATTCATAGCTTCCAACCTTGTATTTCTTCCCATTTGGAATAACGATCCTGAATGTCTTTCTTACACTTCCTGTATAATTGCCAATACCTTTTATGACTACTCCGGCGACACCTGCCCTCTGGTTGTTCCTGTATGTCACCGTATAATCTCTGTCCTTTTTCAGTTTCACGCCGTTATATTTTACCACGATCTGATTCTGGGTTATCGCTGTTCCTGTATATTTTTTTGTCTTTATCCCGGATATCTTTACATCGCCGTCAGAGAACTTCTTTCTGATCTGCGTATCTGTCTCTTTATTCTCTGATATATTCGGCGTGGTTATCTCCGTTTTATCACCCGCTTCATGACCTGTGACTGTCTCAGCCCTGCCATCACTGTTTACTCTATATCCATACTCTCCACTCTCTGCGGCATATGCCCGAACTGGCATGATACACATGACCGCCATGATCATAATCGCAAAACATCTGAATATCCTTTTCATTATCCTAACCTCCCAGCTGCTGAACATCTGTCTTCTGAGCTGCATCATCATACAACTCCATCAAACTCCGCCGGTCTCTGAACAGTCAGCGCCGACTACATTTGCATTTATTATAACACAATGATATGACTTTGCGTTATGTTTTTAAATTTCTACACGTACAATCTAAAAGGCCACATAGATTTTTATCTATGCGGCTTCTCGTAACAGAATGTTATGTCGATAAATGACTTCTAAAAAAGATCCCGGGCAACAACAAAATTCTCATTTGCTGCTTTGAAAACCATCATTACTATGGCATCTTTATTCCTTACCTCAATATTAAATGTATTTGGTGGATATATCATCTTTATCTTGTTTGATATAGCTTTTGCTAAAGCAAGCGCAAGTCCCTCGCACTCATAGTCGTAGTGAAGATTTCTAAATCTATTTATTGCAAAATTAAAGTCATCTCTTGGGTTAGAATAACTGCTTTCATATATATATTTAACCCCTTTGGTGGTAACTTCAAACATAAAAATACTCTCAATGAACTTTTTACTCGAACCAGAATCAGCATGAGATATCATTCTATTGAACATCCCAACGGAATAATCTACCAGAGGCTCTATATTGGATGGATTGGATATAATTTTTTGATATGTTTCTTTGACATTAATATTATATTGCATAATCTCGCTTTTAATACGATTATTGGTTTCGTCATCAATTTCCTTTGCTTTTATTTTCTTTTTTAAAGAATCAGACTTTTCTACCTTAGCAGTATAACTACCACCAACTACCGGCAACACAAAAAAAGCTACTGCCACTATAAATGAACCTACATATATTACATTACCGGTCCCCAAAATACCATTTTTCTTTGTAATAATAACAATAGCTATAACTATACATATAATAGTAATGACCATTCCCGCCACAAAAATTTTTGACCTTTTATTATTATACCTGTCTGAAGCATATGGGTCATACATTATTTTTTTCTTTTTTTCCTCACCCTCTTCTCGAATTTTAGATTCAATCATCGCTCTTACATCACATGAGCCTTTCATGGATATGTATTTATTGTAACCTACATATTTATTATCCATTATTATGTATCCTCTCTCACATTTTCTCTACACTCGCAACAATACTCTCTATTTCTTTCGCTTGTTCATCCACCTGTATAACTAACAGATCTATTGAACCACTTGCATTTTCCTGAATATTGTTGATAGAATCCAATATTTCCAATATCTTATCACTGTATATTCCAAGACTATCCGACAACGCTACAACTGCCTGTCTAAGCTTCTGACCTTCCTGCGCTATATCTCCATTGAGTGAGCTAAGATCCTGTGACAACTGTTGAAAATTTGCAACACCTTCTCTGCTTATATCATAAAAAGCCATACCACTAATGTCCCCCTTTTAATTGTTCTATCATCGTTATCTGTTTTAATATTTCCTTTCTCAAATTCTCCGCTTCTATAGTTGTCTTAGAAAGTTCCTGTGTACATTCTTCCAAATCATCGATCGCCCGGCGGCTTAATTCATCATTTCCCATATTGTCACTACAGTCAATTGCTGCATGCTGCATTTTCTGAATATCCCTGTTAACCTCGCTGATATATGTACCCAACAGATTAGTTACATGTATTAATGATTCAAGATCCACCTGTCTTTCTGCCATAATATTCCCTCCTCCTTCATTAGTATTTTCTTAATGTTTTCACATATCTAGTATTGCCTGCATCCTCTATTTTTTGAATTTCAAGTAAAATTTCCTGTCTGAAAAGTTCCACTTTTTTACAGCATCTGTAAAATCCCGGAAGACACTCATTAAGATTCTTCACCGCCTCCATACTTAGCGCATCTCCCCCCATATTGTCCTCGCAATCTTCAGCTGCATTTTTCAACTTGTGCGTATGCACTATAAGACTTTTTTCATAATTGGAAAGCAGCACCACTATCATTTTCAACGAATCCACATCAACTTGTCTATTCTTCATTTATTTTCCCTCTCTTTGTTTCAGTTCCTTAATTGAAACGGGAGCGTCTTCCTCATTCCAATACAATTTGCAATCATGTGATTCTACATACTGCTGCTCTCTTTCATACTCAACAACAGCAGAACTTGAGTATCCCACTAGTCCTCTGTGCTGTATCTCAGCATGTATAACAGATGGCACAAGTATATATCCATTATCTAACTGTTCATCCCAGGAGAAATGATTCTCCTTACGCCATTTTTCTACATCGTCCCTGACATAAGGTTTCTTTAACCCCGGAATATCCAACTGCATGTCCGCAACAATATTATCTGCTATTCTAAAATTTCGTCCTCTCGGAGCTTCTCCATTATCATTTTTTCCAAATACCGCTTTCAATGCAGACAAACACATTTTTACAGGATCATTATTCTCCTTTTCATTAACACTCTGCTTAGATTCCAAACGCCATTTATCTATCTCCATCTCAAGATCATCAAGACTTTTTCCAGTTATTCGCTTCATAATCTGTGAATATGTAACACTTGCGACAGCTATTGAACTAAAATCCGCCTCGCCATCAACAACCGGTATTCCATTCAGATCAATACCATACTTATCACTCAGTATCTGCCGAATCTCTCTGATATTTCTGTCTTCTGGATTAAACTGATTATTTGGAACATATTTATCATTAAAAAAGAAGGTATCGCCTATATAATTTCCTTTCTTTTCGCCTTTTCTGTTGACTTCATTATTTCTAACAATCTTTACCACAGATGAATGATTAACCAATCTTCTAACCTCATGATTCATATATGCGTTATATCTATCCCAATCAATATCCGCAACAATACCGTCTATACGATCAGCCTTATCATATAGACTATGTATAATTTCATTTATACCCGACTCATATTTAGTTATTCGTTCTGATATGCCGCCAATATGATCAATCAGAAAACCATAATATAATCCTATATTGCAACGTTCATTTTCTACATCCTTGCGCAATCGCCTAATCTGTTCATTTACATCTGCAACAGTTTCTTCAAGTGAATCACCAAGGCGCCGGAGTGCTGTTGCCCCCTCTCTACTGATGTCATATATCACGATTTATTCCTCCACTACATTTCCATCATCATCCACAAACCAATCACTGTATGGCGCACCTTTATGGATATGCGGTCTCAGCGTCTGATTTTTATATCCATCGCTGTAAATAAACGTTCCTTCGTCTAGCTGACTGGCTTTTTTGTCTCCAAGTATCGTATATGAATCATCTCTGGACATTGGAAATGCAATCTTGTGTCTAAACAGTTTTGTTCTCAAACCTGTTTCTCCAAACTCCTGTACATTTCCTACATTAAGCAAAATATGAATTCCATAATACGCACCTTTCTGAATTAGATATTCTCCGCCCTCTTTAACTTCACGCAATGAGATATTTGTGACATTATGTATGCTTGATTCTTTTCTCTGATTTAATTGCGCTATCATGTTCCTGTAATCATTTATAAGTCTTTGTTTCTCTTTGTTTGACGTGGCATTCTTTATCTGTGCCATCACCTCGTTAATATCTGGTTTATTTACCATTCCTGTCTCTATACTCTCCACCATACTATCAAAATCTACATTTTCCATATCTTCCATTATCTTCATATAATCAAATATGATGATCAATGTGTTGTGAATGATTTTACGGTCAAGATCGTTTTTCAGTTCTACGATCTTTGCACCAATCTCCTCTGGATCCGTAATTATACTGCACTCGCGAAGAACTGTCCTGCCGTATTTACTTATTAAAACCGATCTCCTTGTTCCCCATATTTCTACAGGCTTGTCCATCCTAGTATAACTAGATATCAGTGACAGTATAATATTCAACCTCTGCTCTCCGCCTTCACCAGCCATCAATATGTTTTCATAGTTCTCATTTCTTAATACAAATGGATCTGCAAGCTTGAAACTACAAGGTACTCCCGCGTACATATAGGTATCACCCTCGACCAGAAGATCACTATCTGCATCTTTCTCATACCGCAGATAATACTTCATCTGGCTTTCCATAGTTTTAGGGCACAAACCATCTATATATACAGGGTTTTTCTCTACATAAGAATGGTCATCTGTATCAGTACCCTTCCCCTGCGGTTGCATTTCTGCTTTTATCATGGATACCAATTGCTTAATTTCTTCCGGATCTACCCACATATTTTTTACATTCTCTATTCTGACTTTATCATCAGCACCATCATCCGAATCACGCCATTTATATATACTTTCATACGGTGGCATATCCGCCATTATAGTTTTTATATCCTGAGGTATCTGATCTGATGTCAACCCCAAAGTTTGTTTCATTTCATCATATGTATTTCGTAAAGCAAAACGCATACCTATCTGTTTGCACGCCGTCTCTGTGAGACCTGACACACCTGTTGTATATGTTTGACTTGCAAATATAAATTTAAATCCCAAGGCTCTTCCTTTTGTAAGTAAATTCTCAAGCTTCAATGTGTAATCATTTACATGTCCCATGCCCCTTGTCTCACTGATTATCTGCGACATTTGGGCAAACTCATCTATAACAACCAAAATAGCCGGGATATTCTCTGAGACTGGCACATCCTTCAACTTTCTCCAGCCTTTTTTTGCAAATATGCGTTGTCTATCATTCACTTCTTCGGTAAGCTTATCTAGTATATCGAATACCAAATTTTCGGATTTATCCAGCAAAACATATTTTACCTGCGGGGTTTCCCAATCTCCATACATTTTGAATTCCGTCATTTTAAAGTCCATAAGCCATAATTCAAGTTCATCTGGATGATAGCTCATAAGCAACCCACACAGTATTTCATGCAACAGCCAGGATTTACCAGAACCAGCCGCCCCCATTACATAAGCAGCAAAAGTCATATCCTCAAAAGAACAGTATACTGGATCATCGTTCTCATCCACCGCAAACGGAACTATTATATCTCTCCGTCCATTCTTTGACTTCTCTGGCACATGCATCTCATATCTGTCAAAATACTTTGTTCCGATTCTTCCTTTACTACCTGTCATTTTCACGTCTTCAATAAATGACTTTGGTATATGAAGCGGCACCGTCAGGAACGAAAAATTGACATACGAATCATTTTCCTTCAGATACAATCCTCCATCATCACTCACCACATCAATCCAGGATCTCTGAAGAAATTTTTCTTCTGTATGTATCTTGCACTCTCCAATTATCTTATCCATAAACAGCACTATAATTCCAAATCTTGCCGCATTGTTTACCAGAAGGCTCAGACTGTCACTGTTCTTTGATGAATATCCATCATGTAATCTGTTTATAATTATCAGCCTTATATTCGGAGTTTTTCCATATTTTTCTGCCACACTATATACGCTCTCTCCAGCCAGCCCACTGTCTATTTGCTTATATCTATCCGCTATAAGTTCCATATTACTGTTGATAGATCTATCATCCACCCCCACCATATCAATAAGCCCTTTTTGTGCCACGCATCCAGCCAATTCGCCCATTACATCTGCGCTGTAATGTATCTCATCAAATACTGCTATCCTAAGATTATCCGCTCCATATTTTCTTAACAGACTAAGTGTAAATGCCCTTACTCCGCACTTTACCTTCTGTTCATTATTATCATTATATGCAACTCGAATAACTGACTTTCTTTCCACATTTATTCTATACGGACAATTAAGTGACTTTAAATTCACATTATAATTTTCCCCATAAATACGGCTTATAACCCCCGCTAAACTCTCTGGTGCATGAATAGGAATCTGTATATACCCTATTGCTACTCCTTGTTTACCCGTATTGCATTCATCCCAGTGAGAAAAAAAATTATCATTGATTTCTATTGTTTTTTTTGCTTCTGTAAGATATTCTGCTATATTTAATGAAAATTGTGATTCAGCTATCTCCCTGCATTTTGACAATACACCATCCCTTTGTTTCTGTATTTCTCCCAACATATATGATGTCCTTTGATGATACTCTTCGTATTCTTTTTGCTTTTTATCTTCAAGTTTGTTTATTTCGTTATCTATATATGCTATATACGAACTACATAAATCTACTATTTCTCCTGCCACCTTATCATCTCTTAAATCATCATTTACCATAAATATCATTGTATTAAGTTTCTTTATATCTGGGATAAGCATTCTTGAATTAATATTTAATTCATGTGAGGAATTTTCTTTTGCTATTCTATAATATTTTAGGATTTCATTTTTTTTATTATTAAGAGTCTTCTTTAATTGCTCATTATCCTCATATATCTTTCTTCTGTATGTCTGTTCCCACTCAAGAATATTTTTCTCTTGAACGTCTATGTTCTTATATTCATTTTGCTGCACATAAAAAGCTTCTGCCAGTTCCGTTATTTGCCTTTGTATACTCATATCGTCATCCCCCTGCATCAGATATTCAAATATTATGAATCATTTATCCGTTTACAACACTGATTAGTTTCCAATATTTTTACATGCTTAATTAATTCTTTATATTCGCCTTTCAGTATTTATAGTATATATTTATCAATTTTCACTGTCAATAGTATGCGTTTGAGAGCTTCCCAGTATCATGTATCTGATTAATGTTTTGTTGTACTGATAATTTAGTATTTAGAATTATAATTTATACGAGATACTTTTTATGGATATTCCCCAGAAGTTGGAGCTAAAATCAGATATTTAGAATCTAGATCAGAAAAGACTGTCTAAACAGACTTTTTCATGGTTTTCGAAGCTGCTGCAGGTGAATCTTCAGCAACTAAAGAAACAGATGCTATGAAATCATACAAACTTATCAAATACCCAATCAACGACACATCTACAATATTCAAATGAAATTATATTCATACATAGATAAAAGGTTATGCAGAAATCTATTTCCACACAACCTTTTCCTATCTCTTTATTATCTACTCATTTCTGAATAAACATATATCTTTATTTCATAACTATATTCACAATACGTCCAGGAACATAGATCTCCTTGATAACATTACCGGTGAGCTTGTCGGCGATCACTTCCTTAGCCTTTGCGATAACCTCGTCCTTTGGATCCTCCTTGCCGATTGCAAGTGTTGCCTTGGTCTTACCGTTGATCTGTACAGCGATCTCTACTGTTGACTCAACCGTCTTTGCCTCATCGAACTCTGGCCATGCCTGCTGATATACATATCCGCCGTAGTTCTTTACTGACCACAGCTCCTCTGTGATATGAGGTGCAACAGGGTTTAACAGGATGAGCAGTGTCTTGAACTCATCTGCTGTAACGCTTCCCTTCTTGTAGAAGTCATTGAGAAGTGCCATCATCGCTGCAATGGCTGTGTTGTACTTCAGGTTCTCAAAGTCATTTGAAACTTTCTTGATAACCTGATGCATCTTGGTCTCCATATCCTTGGAGTAGCCCTTCTCGTCTGTCACGATGTCCTGAAGCTTCCATACTCTGTCAAGGAATCTTCTACATCCCTTAACACCATCCTCTGACCATGAAGCTGCAAGGTCAAATGCTCCGATGAACATCTCGTAGGTACGAAGTGTATCTGCACCGTATACATCTACGATATCGTCAGGATTTACAACGTTACCTCTTGACTTACTCATCTTCTCGCCGTTCTCACCGAGGATCATTCCATGTGATGTTCTCTTCTGGTATGGCTCTGGTGTAGGAACTACGCCCTGATCATACAGGAACTTGTGCCAGAATCTTGAATACAGAAGGTGAAGTGTTGTGTGCTCCATTCCTCCGTTGTACCAGTCAACAGGAAGCCAGTACTTGAGCGCCTCCTTGCTTGCAAGAGCCTCTGTGTTGTGAGGATCTGTATATCTGAGGAAATACCATGATGATCCAGCCCACTGTGGCATGGTATCTGTCTCTCTCTTTGCAGGGCCGCCACAGCATGGACATGTAGTGTTTACCCAGTCTGTCATAGCTGCAAGTGGTGACTCACCATTGTCTGTCGGCATGTAGCTGTCAACCTCCGGAAGGAGCAGTGGAAGCTGCCTCTCGTCGATTGGAACATAACCACACTTATCACAGTGAACGATAGGAATTGGCTCGCCCCAGTATCTCTGACGTGAGAATACCCAGTCACGGAGCTTGTAGTTGGTCTTTGCCTGACCGATGCCCTTCTCCTCAAGGAACTTGATCATCTTCTCCTTTGCGTCCTTTACCTCAAGTCCGTTGAGGAAATCTGAGTTGATGAGCACTCCCGTTGCCACATCTGTAAATGCAGCTTCATTTATATCTACTTCCTCGCCATCCTTTGCAACTACCTGGATGAGTGGAAGTCCGAACTTCTTTGCAAATTCCCAGTCTCTGTCATCATGTGCAGGAACCGCCATGATCGCACCTGTTCCGTAGCTCATAAGTACATAATCTGATACGTAAATTGGGATCTCCTTGCCGTTTACCGGATTGATAGCTGTGAGTCCGTCTATACATACACCGGTCTTATCCTTCGCAAGCTCTGAACGCTCGAAGTCGCTCTTCTTTGCTGCCTGCTCACGATATGCCTCGATGTCTGACCAGTTGCCAATCTCATCCTTGTACTTGTCAAGGATTGGATGCTCTGGTGAAACTACCATATATGTTACTCCGAACAGTGTATCGCATCTTGTTGTATATATGCGGAGCTTGTCCTCTTTGCCCTTTACTGAGAAATCTACCTCAGCTCCTGTTGAACGTCCGATCCAGTTCTTCTGTGAAACCTTTACACGCTCAATGTAATCCACGCCGTCAAGTCCCTCGATGAGCTTGTCTGCGTAATCTGTGATCTTGAGCATCCACTCAGACTTAACCTTGCGGACAACCTCGCTGCCACAACGCTCACATACGCCGTTGACAACCTCCTCATTTGCAAGACCAACCTTACATGATGTACACCAGTTGATAGGCATCTCCTTCTTGTATGCGAGACCAGCCTTGAAAAGCTTAAGAAATATCCACTGTGTCCACTTGTAGTATTCAGGATCTGTTGTGTTGATCTCTCTGTCCCAGTCGAATGAGTATCCAAGTGAGTGGAGCTGTTTCTTGAATCTTGCAACATTTGTCTTGGTTACTTCCTTTGGATGGATCTTGTTCTTGATCGCATAGTTCTCTGTAGGGAGACCAAATGCATCCCATCCCATTGGATACAGAACGTTGTAGCCCTGCATTCTTCTCTTTCTTGCTACTATGTCCAGCGCTGTATATGGTCTTGGGTGACCTACGTGAAGTCCCTGTCCTGATGGGTATGGGAACTCAACTAACGCATAATACTTTGGTTTTGAATAATCATCTGTAGCAGCAAATGCCTTGTTGTCATCCCAGACCTTCTGCCACTTTCCTTCAACGACTTTGTGGTTGTATGTCTCAGCCATTTTTGAAAATGCCTCCTTGAAATTGTTCTTTGATATCTTTAATATCAATCAATTTTTGATAATTCTGATGCTTTATGCCTTGATCATTATCTGTTCAGGCTGTAGCGTATTTTCAGCCTTATTCTCTCTAATCTTAACTATATTAGCATATAAGCTGTGTTTTTCAAACTGTTTTTTAGTATATACCCTGCATATTCTTTGTACGCCCTGTTCTGCTGATTTGGGCTTTGATCTCATTTTCTGCATATCACAAACTGCAATTCTTATTCAAATACTTTTTTGATGCTGTCATAGTGAAGAAAGATGCCCTGCTCTGCATATTCTTTTATCTCATCCAAAGTTGCCAGCTTAAAACCGTCAGTCTCTGCCTCCTGAGGTCTGACATCATCTTCTGTAAAATCACCTGTGAACTTGTACACGTCCACAAAGTAGTTATCTTTCTCTTCCGGGTTATCTCTTCTATATGTAAACTGCAGACCACCATCGAAATCACTTACATCTATACCAGTCTCCTCTATAACTTCTCTTCTGACAGCCTCTATGGACGACTCTCCCGCCTGCACTCCGCCGCCGGATACCTCCCACCAGCCTGCTGCCCATGCCTTTGTCATGACGCGCTTTGTTATCAGGTACTTTCCATCTCTGTTCTGGAGCACACCGAGCACTGTGAGGTGATAATCCCCCGGCTGCATATTCCAGTCATTTCTCTTCATAGTGCGCCCTGTCGGCTGCTTGTTCACATCGTAAATATCCCAGTATTCCATCTCTGATTGTCCTCTTTCTTCTTCGTATTTATTCCATATTCCGAATTATATGCCAGATTGTCATTATTCGCAACCAACTCCAGCATAAAAGACGACTTTCAGCAAACTTGTTTACTACGAAACTTAAGCTGTGGTACAATCTAATCTGTTATCATGAGATTTGACCAGCTATGGCTGAAGGAGGAAACATGAACGCTTATGAAGTATTCGCCAGCGTCTATGACGAACTCATGGACAACATTCCATACGATGACTGGTGCACATATATAATAGAAGTTTTAAAAAAATATGGAGTGAACGAAGGTCTTATATGCGAACTCGGCTGCGGCACCGGTGAGATCACTGAGAGGCTGTCGGCTGCAGGATATGACATGATAGGTATCGACAATTCATATGAGATGCTTGAAATGGCAAATGAAAAAAAGATCGATACCGGGCATGAATCCATCTTATACCTTATGCAGGACATGAGGGAATTTGAGCTTTTCGGCACAGTTAATGCCATCGTGTGCGTGTGCGACAGCATCAACTACCTTACTGAGCTTTCAGATATAACCCAGGTATTCCGGCTTGCGAATAACTATCTTGAATCAAGGGGCATATTTGTCTGTGACTTTAAGACACGCCACTATTTCAGGGATGTGGTTGCAGACAGCACCATAGCGGAGGACAGGGACGATGTAAGTTTTATATGGGATAACTACTACGATACAGAAACTGATATCAACGAGCTTACCCTCAGTCTTTTTCTTCCTGAAAATCCAGTTCCGACAAATAAAGCAGCAAATGTCCATACGGACAGTGCATCATCATACAACTCAACGTATAATGAGTACTCGGATGTTTCTGATGATGAATGTCCATTATACAGAAAATATCAGGAATTCCATTATCAGCGCGGACTCACCCTTGAGGACATGAGAAAGTGCGTCGCTGATTCGGGCATGGAGCTTGTCGCCATGTATGATGCATTTACATTTGAGCCCGCCACAGATTCAAGTGAACGTGTATACGTGGTTGCCAGAGAGACACACCAGGATAACAAACACTATGAATAGGCTTGTCTTATTCTGCACTTTATTATAGAATGTCAAGGATTATGTAAATATACTACAGGCATTGTAAATGCCTAGAACTTTGTGATCTTACTAGCATACTGACACACATCATATTTTCAAGTTTCACAATGCCACATTAAAGAAAGGTAACAAACATGAGCGATCATATAATACGAGGTATGGCGGCGAACAATCAGGTGAGATTCTTTGCCGGAACAACAAGAGATATCGTGGAGACAGCCAGATCTATCCACAACACAAGCCCTGTAGCAACGGCTGCTCTGGGAAGGCTGCTCACAGCGGGCGCACTTATGGGTGCGCAGTGCAAAAACGAATCTGATGTACTTACACTTCAGATTCAGTGCAACGGTCCAATCGGCGGACTGACCGTAACTGCAGATGCACACTCCAGAGTCAAGGGTTATGTCAACAATCCAAATGTAATTCTCCACGCCAATGACAAAGGCAAGCTGGATGTTGCCAAGGCTCTTGATCTCGGCGTGCTGTCAGTCATCAAGGATATAGGTCTCAAGGAGCCTTATGTCGGTCAGACACAGCTTGTCTCCGGTGAGATCGCTGAGGATCTGACTTACTACTTTGCAACATCAGAACAGATTCCTACATCAGTTGCACTTGGCGTTCTTATGGAAAAGGATAACACAGTAAAACAGGCAGGTGGATTCATCATCCAGCTCATGCCATTTGCATCGGATGAACTCATCGATGTCCTCGAAAAGAGACTGAACGAATTCTCCTCCATCACAAGTTTGCTTGATGCGGGAAAGACTCCTCTCGATATCATCAAGGATGTATTCGAGGGATATGATGTGGTCGTAACCGACGAACTGCCTACAGAGTGGCACTGCAACTGCAGCAAGGAAAGATACTACAACGCAGTACTCAGCCTTGGAAAGAAAGAAATTGCAAGTCTTCTTGAGGAGGGCGAACCTATCGAGGTCAACTGCCAGTTCTGCAACTCTCATTACAAGTTTTCACCTGACGAACTTAAGGAGATGCTGCTTAAAGCATCCGCCAGATAGAACAATAATATTGTACACTTTTTTATCATATACTATAGCTCAAATCAGGCTGCCAATATTATTGACAGCCTGAAAGTTTATAGCAATATACCGTTATATCTTTTTACACAATTCTTCCATCACTTATAGTAATCTTACGATCACACAAATCTGCTACATCATTGTCATGAGTTATAATTACAATAGTCATTCCTCTCTGGTTTAAAATTTTAAATAAATTCATTATTTCAAGAGATGTCTTAGAATCCAATGCTCCCGTGGGTTCATCCGCCAATAATACTTTAGGATCATGTACAATCGCCCTGGCAATTGCTACTCTCTGTTTCTGACCTCCTGACAGATTTTTTACAAATTTATCACCATATTCATTCATCTGAACAGAGTCCAGAACTTTTTTTACTTTATTTTTTTTATTTTTAATTTTCTCTGCAGAAAAATCCAGTGGAAGCATAACATTTTCCATTACTGTCATATCCTCAATTAATGCATAATCTTGCATTACAATACCGATTTTTGAGTTTCTTATTTTTGCACTTTCTTTATCTTTCATCTCTTTTATCAGCACAGAATCCAGTATATATTCTCCCGACTCATATGAATCAATACACCCTAATATATGCAGTAAACTTGACTTTCCTGCCCCTGATCTCCCTACTATTGCAACCATTTCCTGATCCTCAATTTTCAGAGAAATATCATGCAAAGCACAAAATTCATTATTCTGTCCCCTGTTATATATTTTTACAATATTATTTACTTCTATCATATTTTGCCCCCTCTCTATCTTTCATCAACCAACAATTGTTTTGCTGTCGCCCTATTAACTATTAGACTAGGAATCACCCATGCGAGGAATATATAAATGAGACTTACTGCTATCATTATGCATACTTGCAACCACCCTAATTGAAATGCAGATGTTTTCAACCTCCCCGAAATTTTCATTACTAACAATGACAACAACACCAAAGAAAATGCAATTATCGTTGCCATCGCCGATTCACATATACTGATCAAAGAACATTTTTTCCATGACAATCCACACATATAATATATTGCATAGTTTTTTAACTGTCTTTTGACTGTAATGACATTTATACTGATTGACGCTATCAACACAAATATAAGAATACATGCAAAAACAGGAAAATAAATTTTCAATTCCTGGAATACATAATCTAAACTCGCCTTATTCATTTGTTTTAAATCATATACCCTGTTTATGATTGAATATCGTTTGAGATATTCCGTGTCGTTTTTTATAATATCATCAGATATGCTTTCATCATAAGTTATGATTGTGCATCCCTGCATCTGTTTCTGAAAGCCATATTCAGGACTAATTCTGTAATTAAGTTCTTTAAATTTACCGTATTCTTGCCCAGAAAGTATCTGCTCATCTGAAAAAATCAACACAACATTACCATCTTCCATATCATAATCATAAGTATAGAAACAATCACGGCAGTCACCATTAGCTTCCTCTACCATATTTTCATAATAAAGATTTTCTCTGTTATTTATAATACCTATAACCTTTGCCTTTACTGACGGCCCCTCTATACCCGTGGTAACTGTTATAATATCCCCTACTTTAACATCAGATTTATTATAAGTAATTACCACGTCCAGAATATCCTTGTCTGGTGTTATATCGCTAAACCATCTACCTTCCTTCATCGATATATTATCCATGGCATTTATTACATCCCCGCTATAGCACAATGCAGTAACGCTTTCTTTTATCTCACTTGAAGAAACTGACCATAGCATTTCAACAGATAACACATTTCTTATATTTGGAAAAAGTTCTTTTAATTCTGCGCTATCCTTTAGCAATTCATAACTTCCATCCTCTGATTTCTTCTGTAGATTATATGATTCTATACAAATTCCTTTTTGTGTCAAATATGGGGATAATGCAGAATATTTTTTATATTTCAACTGTATTGCCGATGCTATAGTAATAACTACCCAAAACATCGCAATAAGTAAAATAACAATTAACATATTCATGACCGGATAACGCTTTAGATCTTTTATTGCCATCTTACATAACATCCTTACCTCTCCCCCAATTCTGTTTTTATATTTTCATTTGTCTGTCTTATAATCATAAATCCCAATACTACCAAAGAAACTATCATATATATTTCTGCCATGATTACATATGTATGGATATTATACGAATTCGATATATACTCAAACGACCTACTCAACCAGGGCATTAATCCAAAGTGATATATTAAAGTTCCTACTGTAAACATAATAAATGATACAATCATACACTCAAAAACATATATTATACGGGCCATATTCAACGTCATCCCACATAATCTATAAATCACTATATTTCTTTTTCTCTTTAACATAACATATTGATACAGAATTGATACAACAAGTGCTGATAAGGCAAATAGCCCAATACACATAACCAATAATAAATTATAAAATCGATCACTATCTATATCCTTTATATTTATATCTGGAAGTTGTACATATTCTGCAAACACATTTAAAAAGGCTTCCTTGATTGTATAATATTTATTTGAAGTAATAGCATGCGTAAATTCAAAAGAAATTCTTTGTATGTAAATATCATCCGATACTGTAGTTATTGGGACCATCGGAATCGTAGAATATGACTCTACATGACCAATACAAATATATTTTTTTCCATCAACTATATATGTTCCATCATTCTGCTCTCCATATTTTTTGACCCATTCTACTGCCTCACCATCATAACTATCTTCCCTTAAAATATTTGCAAGACACACATTTTTTTCTTTATCAAAATCTTCCTGTACAAAATATCTTCCATCAACAAGAATGCTGCTTTCTTTCATCTTCTGTTCTATCGGAGCCACACAGATTTTCCCATCATTTAAAGCAAACGGGAGACTCTCTTCCAACAACGAATTATCAATTGCTGCTACTTTCGTTTTGTCATTCTGAAATCTTCCACCAAGATAAATTGTACAATCACTCAACACCCCAGGGTCTAAGTTTGTTAATATCTGCAGCACCGCTCCCTTTGTAACTGTCGTCCTTGTGGGGTCTTTAAAATCTATGGAAAATTCTTTAGTATCCTGCATCTCATCCACTTTCTTCTGTTCCAAATGATGATAGAAACCAAATGCAAACTCGATAATTATTGTTGAACTAATGATGCTTAAAACCATCAAAAAAAATATTATCTTTTCATTTTTTATAAATGACTTTAAATTTATAAATACATATTTCATTGCCAGGGTCTCCTATTAAATAATCGCATCCTTGTAAATCATGCCATATGTTTAGTATAGTTTTATACTAATATGTTTTTTTTTACTTACAAGCACCTTGGTCATGAACGACATTTTTCTGGTCACAATCGACATTTTCCGCCATTATCTACGTCACATATTTTATTTATATCTGCTATAATATATATAATTATTTTTGAGGGGGACAATTATATGAATTATATATGGGAATTATTTATTGATTTACTTGGGACATTCCTTTTTTTTATATTTGTAAATGGAAAACTGGCAAAAAAAGAGACACCCCATCCCTACTTCAAACAGATCATTGCTTGCACTATCATTTCTATCATCTTGTGGATTATGAATATATACAACATGCCTACCATAATAACAATACTTTCTATTCTCATTTTATTTCATTACATATATGTGGAAATCTTTTTTTCAACTTCTCATATTGTAAAATTCTTTTGGGTAGTCATCTTTGCAATGACGTCCATTTTTGCAGAAGCACTTACTACAATCATTTCCACCCAGATTTTTCACATAGAGTTATCTAAAGAACTAGTGGGCGGAACACTGAGAATTCCATTTACATTGCTGTACATGCTGCTTATCACTGTATTTATCATTATACTATTATGTTTTTCATCCAGAACATTCAAACTTAATTTTATAGAGAAGATAAGTTTTATCTTTATATCCTTATTGTGTATAGTAATAGAAAATCTTATTGTCGTAACTCAGACAATTAAGTACAAAAACCATATACGGCTGCTTACAAACACCATATATATAGTTTTCTTTCTTGTTTTAGCATTATTTGTGGCACTCACTGTATATGTATATCAACTTGGGATTCAACGAGAAAAAATTCTCCAATTATCGAAAGAACAGATTATTACCGACATGGAAAATAAACAATATGAACAGGTTATAAGCTCAATTACTGAACTCAGATATTTGAAACATGATATTTATAATCATCTTAACGCTTTAAATACATTGCTATCCAATCAAGATTATATAAAAGCTCAGCATTATATACATGAATTATCTGACTCAATAGAATCTGACCATTATATATTAACCAGTGGTAATTCTACCATGGACAGTATTCTCACAAACAAATTTATACAATGCAAATCGTGTGGAATTAAAGTCAACTACTCTGTCTTTTTACCAGAATGTATACCTCTTTCTGATATTGAGATATGTTCCATTATCGGCAATCTGTTTGACAATGCAATTGAGGCTTGCTTAAGAATATCTAACAGTGATGAAAAATGTATAGACCTAAGTATAAAACCCTTCCAGCAAATGTTATCAATCATGATATCAAATACCTCTGATGGCATATATATCACCCACAAGTCACACACTTTTGCATCAAGGAAAACTGAATTGTCCAATATAAATCACGGACTTGGGTTATCCCGTATAGAAACCATAGTAAAAAAACATAACGGAATGATGGACATCACTCCATTAAAAGAAAATTTCACTTTATCTATACTGCTACCATTATATGAAAGCGAGGCATAATAATATGGACATTAAAATTGCTATATTAGAAGATAACAACATACAAGCTGATCAATTAATTAAAATTATAAACAAATGGGGAAATGATAAGTTCCACTCTCTTACAATTACTCATTACAACACATCAAATGATATTATCAATGATGAAAATGCAATAAATAATAACCTGCTTTTCTCTGATATAGAACTAGAAGAAACTCTGCGCAAAACAGCAACAAAAGTTTCTTACAGTAAAAACGGAATTGAAGTCTGTATGCAGCTTCGAAAAAAGGGATTTCTGGGTGATATAATTTTCCTTACAGCTTTTAGAGATTATGTTTTTGATGGCTATCAGGTCCAGGCAATAAACTATCTGTTAAAGCCAGTAACTTACGAGGCTATAGAAAAATGTCTTAATAACTATACAGTCTTACATCAATCTGATTATTATTATATACATAAAGACAAAAACATAACGCAAATTCCATACAATTCTATAATATCCATAAGTAGATTGGGACATGATTGCTGTATTAATACTACATCCGGACTATATACAGAACGCACCTCTCTTCAAACCATAGAAAAACATATGCCCGCTCAATTTGTTAGATGTCATAAATCATGCATTGTAAACATGAATTACGTTACCTCACTTTCTGGCTCCACAATTCATCTTTCAAATAAACAAACTCAGCTTGTTGGCAGAGCTTATTACGAAAATATAAAAAATGCACTATTAAAAATGGTCAGAAACACATACTAAGGAGATATGAATGATAGAAAACCTCTCTTCAAAACTTGCTATTCGCCTATTAAATAAAATTCAGGCAGATGATTATAATATACAATATGAGATACTGGAATATGGCATAGAATGTATTATAAATATGTTTATTCCAATAATTATTTATATTTCATTTGCTGTTTACATTAAAGTTTTTCCTCAGATGTTGATATGGCTTTTCATTTTTCTCTTTTACCGTAATTTAATAGGAGGTTACCATGCCAACTCACATATAGAATGTATTTTTTTTAGTTCTCTTTATGGTTTAGCAGCTATAAATTCGATCCAATTATTATCCTGCACAAATCTTAGTTTCAAAATAATTATACTATTTTTACTTATTATAATTCACATATTTGTAAAACCTATTATTCATCATCCAGAGGATTATTCTCCGGTTTATATGAGAAAATGTAGAATTAAGATATATATATTCATTGTTACTTCATGTGTATTAATTCTGCTTTTCAACAACACTATACCATCAATCAGTTCAGCTATATTTACTGGAATCATTAGTGCAGAAATATTATATGTAATAGCACGCTTTAAACAAGGCAAATAACTGATAGTCGCTGCCCCCCTAAAAAGGGGGCTCGTATTCCTTCACACTTGATTTGTCCTGCATAATATCATATTTTTCCTGATCCTGAATATATTTCTTTATCGTCGCCTCCTTCAGACCTACTGTACTCACATAGTATCCATCTGACCAGAAATGTCCATTTTCAAATTTATATTCCATATTTGCATGTCTGTCAAATATCATCAATGCCGATTTCCCTTTCAGATATCCAATAAAGCTCTATACACTCATTTGGGCGGTATACTCACTAACACATGAATGTGAATCGGCATTTAAAAAGGTTGTTTTTAGACTTCTAAAATAATCCGTACTGTCTTTGAAATGAAAAAGTTTTCTAGTTCATTTGCTCACAGCTCTTTAATATTACAAATAATTAATATCCCTGTGTAAACGGTGCTTTATTTGACTTTGTGTATAGCTTAAATTCCACAGACAATACAGCCCAAACTTTGCAGTTGTAATTAATAGAAAAATCCATACATTGAATATATGTGCTGACCATTTGCATTTCTGTATATTTCTAGGCCCGATTGGGGCTGTTGACTACAATATCCCGCAGTGATAATGTGTCATTTATCAGATGTGCATATCTAAAGGGGCTGACCTGCAGCAGCCTTGTATTCCGAAATAACATCCATAGAGCGATGTTCAAAAAAGGATAGTCTAACCATGACATTCCATGAAAATTTCACCCATTTTACGAAACTTACTTTTTACAAGGAGGAACCATGCCTATGGCAGAAAAAGCAGAGATAAGCACATTATTTAAGAGGAAAAACAAAGACAGCGTTGTGCGTGAACTCCAAAAAGATCCAGATATATACGGAAGATATAAGTGCCTCACGGATGATCTGAAAGAACGACTGACAGGATTCCTGTGCGGAACCAGGACTTTGCCACTTACATACGATCCATTTTTCAAGAAAATGTTCAACCCCGATGCATCCCCGGAGAGGCTGTCGGGATTTATAAGCAGCGTGATCGGTAAAACTATGAAAGTGAAATACGCCCTTCCGGCAGAGGAAAGCCTGTTACAGGGAACGTCACTTCTCGTGATGGATATCGTGGTCGAACTTGAAGATGGTTCGATTGCCAATGTCGAGATACAAAAGATATCATATCTTTTTCCGGCACAAAGGATGTCATGCTATTCTGCAGATCTCCTTCTGCGCCAATACAGCCGGGTCAGAGAACAAAAAGGAAAGAAATTCACATACAGCGATCTGAAAAAAGTATATACGATAATCATATTTGAACAGAGCCCGGCAGAGCTGCACAAGGATGAATATAAGGACAAGTATGTTCATCATGGCTCAACATTATTCGACACCGGGATTGAACTGAACATGCTCCAGGATTACTATCTCATAGCACTTGACGTATTTGAAAAAAGTTACTATTCTATGGATAAGAAAGTTATAAATGAGCTTAATGGATGGCTTGCCTTGTTATCGGTAGATAGTACTGACAGACTAGATGAACTGATAACGGATTATCCATATCTGGAGGGAATATTTGTGGATATGGCAGGTTATCTTGATAGTCCTGCGGAGGTGATCGATATGTTTTCAGAAGCATTAAAAATACTTGATGAGAATACGGTACACTACATGATCGAAGAGATGAAGAAACAGATAGATGAAGATAAGAAAGCCATGGCCGAGAAGGATGACGCCATAGCCGAGAAGGACAGTGCCTTAGCCGAGAAGGACAGTGCCTTAGCCGAGAAGGACAGTGCCTTAGCCGAGAAGGATAGTGCCTTAGCCAGAAAGGATGCCATGCTTGACAAAAGCAAAGCCGAGCTTGACAAAAACAAGGCTGAACTCGAGGATGCAAAGGCAGAGATAGAAAGACTGAAGAAGCAACTGCAAATTAAGTAGCAGGCGACAGATAAATTCTGCAACAGCTATAAATAAACAAAGAGCCAGTGTGCAGATAAATTTTGGTTTTTATCAGTTTTTGTCAAGTAAAGTGTGTAAACTTTTTTGATTTTTTATGGAGGTCATATTTTCATGAGTATGACCTCCTATTTTTATTGTGTGTAAAACTAGCACAACAAACCAAAGGATAAATTTATATTTTCACATCAACCATCAAATTTCCGCCTTTTGCCCTCATTTTTACTATATTTTTGTACATTATAATTATTGCATTGGTTTTTTCGCTATGCTAGAATGTTAAACGTTGTAAAGTAGACTAATTTAGAAAGAAAGAGTGAAAATTATGAAGATAACAAGAGATGATATCAGGAATGTGGCTATCATCGCCCACGTTGACCACGGTAAGACTACGCTTGTAGATGAGCTCTTAAAGCAGAGCGGTGTATTCCGTGACAACCAGGAAGTCGCTGAGCGTGTCATGGATTCCAACGATATCGAGCGTGAAAGAGGTATCACTATCCTCTCCAAGAACACTGCCGTAACATATGGAAGCACCAAGATCAACATCATTGATACTCCGGGTCATGCCGACTTCGGCGGTGAGGTTGAGCGAGTTCTGAAGATGGTAAACGGAGTAATCCTCGTTGTTGATGCATTTGAGGGTCCTATGCCACAGACCAAGTTCGTTCTGAAGAAGGCTCTCGAGCTTAATCTTGCAGTTATCGTATGTGTAAATAAATGTGATCGTCCTGAGGCCCGCCCTGACGAGGTAGTTGACGAAGTTCTTGAGCTTCTCATCGAGCTTGATGCAAATGAAGATCAGCTTGACTGTCCATTTGTATTTGCATCTGCAAAATCAGGTTATGCAACACTCGACTCATCCAAGCCGGGTACAGACATGAAGCCTCTGTTCGACACTATAATTGATTACATCCCTGCCCCTACAGGCGATCCTGAGGCAGGTGTACAGATGCTTGTCAGCACCATCGACTACAACGAGTACGTTGGACGTATCGGTGTTGGCAAGGTTGACAACGGTGTCCTCAAGATAAATGAGGATCTCGTCATCGTAAATGAGCACGATCCTGACAAGCTTGAGAAGGTTCGTATCGGAAAGCTTTTCGAGTATGAAGGACTTAACAAGATAGAGGTTAAGGAAGCACAGATAGGTTCTATCGTTGCAGTATCAGGTATCGCAGATGTACAGATAGGTGATACCCTCTGCTCCCCTGAGAATCCTGACCCAATTCCTTTCCAGAAGATTTCAGAGCCAACCATCGCCATGACATTTATGGTAAATGACTCTCCTCTCGCAGGCAAGGAAGGTAAGTTCGTTACATCAAGACATCTCCGTGAGAGACTTTTCAGAGAGCTGAACACAGATGTCAGCCTCAGAGTTGAGGAGACAGACACAACTGAGGCATTCAAGGTTTCAGGCCGTGGTGAGCTCCATTTGTCAGTCCTCATCGAGAACATGAGACGTGAAGGTTATGAGTTTGCAGTAAGTAAGGCTGAGGTTATCTACAAGGAAGATGAACTCGGACATAAGCTTGAGCCATTTGAGATCGCTTATATAGATGTTCCTGACGAGTTCGCAGGTACTATCATCAACATGCTGAACCAGAGAAAGGGTGAGCTTCAGGGGATGGCTCCTACAGGAAATGGAACCACAAGACTTGAGTTCTCTGTTCCATCCCGTGGACTTATCGGATTCCGTGGTGACTTCATGACAGCTACCAAGGGTACCGGTATCATCAACACAACATTTGACGAGTATCTCCCATATAAGGGTGACATGAGCTACCGTTCAAAGGGATCACTCATCGCTTTCGAGTCTGGTACTTCGATTACTTACGGTCTGTATAATGCGCAGGAGCGTGGAACCCTGTTCATCGGACCAGGTGAGGAAGTCTACGCAGGTATGGTAGTCGGTGAGAATCCTCGTGCTGAGGATATGGAGGTCAATGTCTGCAAGAAGAAGCAGCTTACCAACACACGTTCTTCAGGATCGGATGATGCACTTAAGCTCTCCCCTCCTAAGATCATGAGCCTTGAGCAGGCTCTGGATTTCATCGACACAGATGAGCTCCTCGAGATCACACCAAAGTCATTCCGAATCCGTAAGAAGATTCTTGACCATACTCTCCGTTACAGAGCTAACAGAAAATAAGGACGGACGAAAAGTTCTCTAGATGAAAAAAGCCCGTACACTGTAATTACATAATTACAGTGTACGGGCTTTTTTACCTCCTCGTCACAGCGTCTATCGGTCTGAGTTTTGAGGCCCATCTTGCGGGGAAGTAGCCTGCTGCCACGCCAAGGATCACTGAGCCGAAGATTCCGGTCAGCGCCAGCCACCATGGTATCATGGCAATCTGTGTTCCTCTGGTCAGATGGAACAACGACTCAGCAGATTTATTTATCACAAGGCGGACTCCATATGATGCGGTCACCCCCAGAACGCCTCCTACAAAACCAATAACTGCTGCCTCTACGAGGAACATCATCCTCAATTCATCTATATCGCAGCCAAGGACTTTAAGTATGCCAACCTCATTCACCCTGTCAAATACGGCCGTTGTCATGGTGTTGCTTATGCCGATCACCGCCACCACCAGCGCTATCATGCCTATTCCAGCCAGCAGTAGTTCGATCATACTGACGTACTTCTGTATGGTATCAAGCTGCTCCTTTTGATTCTCCGTCTGATAACCCATGTCCTGAAATTTCTTCACCATGGCATCCACGTTACTTATGTCATCCACAGTAACTACCGCAGAGCTATACACAAATTCATGATATGCATTACCATTTCCATCCAGTGGCTGTCCCTCGATCCGCCCATCTCTGCTCATAGATCTGAGCATATTCACCAGAGATTCAATATCACAGTATATGGTCTGGGATTGCTCGCTGTACGTCTCTGCCAGCCCAAGGGAATCCTCATCCACATACCCACTCTCATCTTCATCCACCTGAATATCCTGAGCTGTTCCTGTGTCATCAGCTATTACCCCCGCAAATTTAAGTTTTACCGTAGACATAGAAGTCTCCCCCGAGCTGTTCCAGCCAATCGCAGTATCTATCCGTTTGCCAACCAGGGATTCTATTCCCTTTCTCTCCATTTTCTGATAGCTCTCATAATTTTTCTGGTTCATGAACAGTTTCCCAACTCCGCTTCCTGCTATGAGCTCCGGCCTTGACGATTGCCCGGCAGGCGACATACCACCATTTTTCAGCTCATAACTATCCAGCACGTCACGTGGGATACCAACAAGTTCCCCCCAGTATTCATATTGTCCATACGTCATAACCACCTGGATCTCATATACCGGATAGCAGGCGCTTATGTGTGGAATTTCTTCAAATGTCTTCACCGTTCTGTCCGTTATCATCTTGTCCTTGTGTCTGCCGGAATTTTCACTGTATATCTTTATCTGGTTCACGCTTCCACCGTCTATCACAGAATCGATCAGCTCATTCTTCACGCCTATTCCCACCGCCAAAAGTGCCACAACCGAGATAACTCCTATCATCACGCCAAGGACAGTTAGAAATGTCCTGACTCCCCTTCTCTTCATGTTCATAAAACACAAATGCCAAATCCACCCCATAAGCCTGTCTCCTTTTCTATCCCCATAATCTGCTGTCATATGTCTGACGGTCATATCATAAAATGCACTTTCCATTCAATAATATTTGTCAGTGTCAGAATTCGTCGCAGATGGCTCTCTTCTTCCTGCTCTTTCTAACCAGCTTGATAATACACAATATCACAGCTACGACAACTGCGCCAACAACATACATGATCATCTTATGGCTACTTCCTGTATTGTCTTTTACCTTCTCAACATTGTCATATACCGGCGAATCTATCTTCACCAGAAAAACCTTCTCAATAGTCGTCTCTCTGCCCTCTTTGTCCTCATATATGACCTGAATCTTTGACGGTTCTCCAGATTCACCTGTCGATGCAACAGCATTTGTCAGCATGTCTATACTTCCACTCTTACCTGTTTCTATATTGCCTATGAATGTATCCGTCTCCCCGAAGAAGTCACTCACAACCTTTGCACGTACGTTGTAAAGCGTTCCGGCTCCCATGTTGTTTACACTGCCTATTATCTCCACAGAATCCCCAAGGACCACTTCCTCCTCAACAAACATATCGGAGATAGAGGCTCTCTGTGCAAGCTTTACCGGCAGATATATAACATCAGTTGCCGTGTATGGATTGCCCCATATATCATCATAATCATTTACCACACTGAGCTTGTAGCTCTTCTCCGCCAGTCCTTCTGATGCCTTGAGTTTGAACGTAAATATATGCTCTCCCCCATCCTCAAGCTCCTCCAGGAAACCATTTCCTGCCCCCTCTGCCGGCACTATATCACCAGCCTCCGACGTGACCGATATTTTGAGGTTGTCCACATATCTGCTGCCCGTATTCCTGATCTTCACCTTGAGGTCAAATGTCTGTCCTGCGACTATCTGATCCTGAACCACTTCATAATCAACCACCATCACCTTAGGCTGTGATGCCTGAACCAACATATCACACGGCAGAATGATCATCATAAGAACTGATATACTGATCAGAACAGCCAGTCTTTTTATCATCGATATTTCCCTGCTTTTATACATATTCTCTTCCCCCATCACTCTACTATCTTACCATCTGCTATCTTGATGATCCTGTCGGCCTCCCGTGCAAGATTTATATTGTGTGTTATCAGAACAAGCGTCTGGTCAAGTTTCTTCACCGAATCCTGCAAAAGAGTCAGCACTTCATTTCCATTTTTTGAATCAAGTGCGCCGGTCGGCTCATCCGCAAGCACAAGTGCCGGTCTGTTCGCAAGAGCCCTCGCTATCGCAGCTCTTTGCTGCTGCCCTCCTGAGAGCTGATTTGGCAGGTATGACCTTCTGTCCTTAAGCCCAAGCATCTCTATGATATGATCTATGTATTCCCTGTCAGGCTTCCTATGATCAAGCAATATCGGCATCCTTATGTTTTCCTCAACAGTCAACACAGGAATAAGATGGTATGCCTGGAACACAAAACCTATCTTTCTCCTCCTGAACACCGACATTTCCTCATCGGTAAGTCTCGTTATATCCTTCCCATCCACGATCACATTGCCACTGTTTGGTGTGTCAACTCCTCCCATGACATGCAGCATAGTCGATTTGCCTGATCCAGATGCCCCTACTATCGACACTATCTCACCCCGTTTTATGGTCAGGCTCACATCGTCCAATCCCCAGACTCTTGTGTCTCCTTCCCCATATATCTTAGTTACATGTTCCATCTTAACTATTTCCATTTTGAGATACCTCCCCATTTTCTACATAAGTCCATCTACTACTCCTCTAAAGTCAGATCTTCAGCCATACTCTGCGGCAGCTTCCTGATCGGCACATATATGCTGCCAAACACAAGAACCGCTGACATGACACATCCGATAAGAATCGCAGGTATGGATGGAGCAAATTTCAGATTGATCAAAAGTCTGAGGAAATAATATTCCCCATAATAAATTCCTGTACCTATCACAGTTCCTATAATATTTGACATAACTACTGCCATTATCCCTTCCAGCAGTACCGTCTTGATAAGCCGCTTTCTCGACATTCCTATAACTCTTAGCTGCGCGAACTCCTTGCGTCTCATGTGCAGATTGCCCGCCGTTGCATTTATCATGTTCACTGCTCCAAGTGAAAAAACAAATGCAGCTATCACCATTATCACTTTATTAAATGACTTCAGGCTTCCTATAGTCCTGAGAAGATCTATATACATATATGCGTCGTTCCAGTCAGAATCATATTCCGTATACATCACCGATATGATATCATTCAGCTCACTGTTGGATACTTTACTAGAGTCTATCTCATACTCCATTCCTGATATCTGGTTCTCAGTGTATCCAGTCTCAGCCATATAATTATCCAGAGTTGTATAGAATAAAATCGATGCATCATCATCGACCATATCTCCCATATCCAGGATACCTTCCACCTTATATGATCTATAGTGTCCCTCAGCCACCAGTCTGTCATATACGCCCTTTGCTATCTGTATTTCATTTTCAGAGTCCGCCTTCTTTATCGCTTTTTGAGTTTCCGAATATAACAATCTGGTATCCACTATATTGATCGTGTCTCCAACCTTGAAATCCGTGGCCCATATGTGTTCCAGTACCTCATATTCCGCATTTTCGTTGAGTACCGTCCGTTCACTCCTGACACTTTCCCCTGAAAGAACCACAATCCCGTTTTCATCAACCTGGACCGTACCAGCCACAAGATATTTCTCCAGTTCTTTTATTCCCTCATCATCGAGTCCCCGAAACCGCACAGAAGCCAGTAATATATTATCCGGGGCATCCTTATCTATGTTGAATTTTTCCATTTTTGACTTTAGCCAATTGCCTGAATAAGCCTTATTAAGATAATCATCAGTGTATCTGGAACATAGACCTTGAATATCTGCGACATAAGCCTCCGATTCATACACCTTTCTGGCAGCAGTCACATATTTCTTATCTGAAAGTCTCTGCAGCCGCTCAGCGTCAGGAAGTTTTGACTCAACCTCCTCTATACTCTGAATCGGAGAGGCATTGTCATACAGGAAAACAGGATATGGTCCATACCTTCTATCAGCATATGATACAGCCTGATCCATGCCTCCTGCTATACTCATCACCGCCACCAATGCCGATATGCTGACCGAAAGTGATGCCACCGTTTTCACATATCGCTTTCTGTTCCGGAGCACACTTTTTCTTGCATACTCACCCTCCATGCCAAAAATCGTTCCAAGAATTCCTTTGCCCCTTATCCTTATCCTGGTCTTTTTTATTCTGAACTCCCCTCTTACTGCACTGATCGGTGACATTCCTGTGATCACTTTGGCATTTTCCTGCATTACAAAGTAGAGATCCCCAAGATAACATATTAAAACCGGTATTGCAGGAATCACGTGATATCCGGACTTCACTCCCATGAATATTCCCATGATCGTGGTGGTGAGTCCTCCTAAAACAATTCCGCATCCTATTCCTGTCAGCTCCAGTATGGCTCCCATTAGATATATGATCCTTCTCAGCTGGCCTTTTGTCGCTCCCACACATCTGAGTATGCCGTAATCCCTTACCTGTTCCATCAGAAACATCTGGACAGTATTCCTGATAATTCCGACCGCAAATATCGCAAATATATACGCAACCAAAATTATCGCAATCACAAGTGCGACAAAACCGGATCCGGCATCCTCATCCCCCTGGAAATAATATGGCGCCAGATCTTCATTAAGTTCCGCATTGACACAATATCTTGCTTTTATATCATTCATATACTTTGTCATCAAATATGGATTTTTACACGTCGCGTACACCGCATTGCTGTATAACTTTTTTTCAAGCGGAGCACTCGATGCCAGGAATGTTTCCCAATCGATATACTCATACTTTCCCATGTATGCCTTATCTATCAGTTCATCCGCTATGATCTGATCTGCCTGGGCTCTGCTCTCCGCCATAACAACAAAATCATAATCACTCTCCTGCCTTACCTCTTCCCTTGTATGCAGGAGATATGAATATGCCAGGTTGAGTCCGCCATACAACAGCATGACCGTGATCATGACACCTATGATGGTTACTATGCTCCTTCCCCTGTTTAACCTCAGATATTTTACCGCCAGTTCTTTATAATCCCCCAAGTTCATATCCCCCTTCGGCACTTTATATCGCTATGCACCTAAGCCATCAAAAATTTGACTTTACAATATAAAAAAAGATGGCCACAGCACTCTGTAATGCTATAGTACCATCTCTTTCTTACTGTCCGGTGACAATATCATTTTTCTTTCTTACAGTTTAGTAAGATAACCATTGTCATGCAATCCACCAGCTATATATGTACAAATGTTATCTCGAAGCAAGTATATTCACCTACCACGATTTTTACCGTTATCCTGCCGCCCATGCCCTCAACGATAGACTTTGTGAGAGAAAGTCCGATTCCCACACTGTTTGGATTGACCTCCTGGTTTACCCTGTAAAACCTTTTAAATATATTGGGAAGTTCTTTCTCTGGAATTCCCATCCCATGATCCACGACATACATTCTCGTAAACAGATCATTCTGTTCCACACTGAGGTCGATCTCCGTCCCATTTTCAGAATAGTCCGATGCATTCTTGAGCAGATTGATAATTGCCTCTGTGAGCCAGTCTCCGTCACAGTCCAGCTTTATATCACTATCACACTTTATTACAACCTTCTGCTCTCTCTTATCAGTCAGATAACGCACTCCATCCACAGCCTGGGCACATATCACATCCATATTCCAGCTCTGTTTCTGAAATTCTATCGCTCCTGCCTCGATACGTGCAAGCTTAAGCAGGGACAGAACCATCCACTCCATCCTTGAAAGCTGATTCTGAGCCTCTGTAAGCACCTGTCTTTTCCTATCAGGATCTGTGACCTTATCATCCAGCAGCATATCCACAAATATATTGAGTGAGGCAAGCGGGGTCTTAAGCTGGTGCGATATATCTGATATTATATCTCTGAGAAATATTTTCTCTGAGAGCTCCTTTTCCCTGCTCTCCCGCAGAAAAGACACCATTTTATAAAAATTCGTATATAATATTCCGATGGTTCCCTGCCTGAATTCCTCTTCAGTAACAATGTCAGGAGAATCCATCACCTTCACCATCTTTTCAGATATATTCTCAACCTCACTGTACACTTCATCTATGCGCCTGTAACCTGCTATGCCTGATATCACCAGCGCTGCCGCAATCATCACCGTAGATATGACCGTATATAGTACATTTCCGCCAAATGCAATATACAGCCACACAGCAAGTATCACAAGCGATGCAAGACCTATCCATACAAAACTATATATATATTTTTTTCTCTCATACGAACTCTTCATCTGTTAACCCCTGTTGCTATCCCCTGGATTTCTGCAGAACCTGTATCCTACGCCTCGCACAGTCTCTATACACGCAGCATCATCTCCCAATTTTGTTCTGAGCCTTTTCATATACACCGAAAGCGTATTATCATCGATCAGTACGCCATCCACATCATATAGTCTGTCAAGAAGAGTCGCCCGTGAAAGTACGATTCCCTCATTTGCCACAAGTTCCTTTAGAAGCCTCAGCTCATTCTGCGTACAATCTATGAGCTTATCACCCTCATACAACCTGAATTCCGATATTACAAACCTGTGATTTCCAAAAGTGTACACATCACAGACTCCTTTCCCGGACATATCATATCGTCTGAGGTTTGCGGAGATCCTTGAAAGCAATTCCTTCAGTCTATATGGTTTGGCAACATAATCATCTGCCCCAAGTTCAAGTCCCTGCACTATATTGATCTCCTCAGACATAGCTGTGAGGAATATTATCGGGATTCTTACTCCAATATCTCTCAGATATCTGCAAAAATCATATCCACTGCCATCCGGCAGCATGACATCCAACAATATGAGGTCTACAGTCTCTCCCATAAGTGATCTGGCCGACTTTATATTCATAGCATGCTTTACTTTATATCCCTCTGCCTCAAGTACGAACACTGTCCCCATTGCAAGAGCCTTATCATCCTCAACCAGTAAAATAGTCTTTTCTGCCATTTTATTTGCGCCTCCGCTTATCATATCTTAAATCCACCATTCTTGTATGCATTTTCTGTTCCGGGATTGCCGTCATCACTCCCGATCACCACAGAATGGTATTCTACATCTCTTCATTTATGATAACACTCTTTATTCCTGCTACACTATTGAGGGCTTTCAGTATACCCGTTACCGCCATATTGCAATTTTCTTCTGATACACCGCCAAGGTCAAGGTATATCATTATCTGGTCTTCACCCTTATATATATCAATATACCCCATATAGTTTTCTTCATCACCATTTTGTGAAGAATAATCCGACATCACCTGCTGGATCTCTTCTGCTTTCTCATCTGTCACACCGCCGTCAAAATACACACTATATAAAAAGCTCTCTCCGTCAAATCCTGCGACATGTGCCTCGTAGTTCAGATCAAGCTGATCTATCCCTAATATACTGTCAAAGTCGAATTCTCCATCATCTCCAAATCCATATTCTCCAAATTCCCCGTAATCATCTTCCATAGCATCATCCATATTATCTGCCATCTCACGATTCTCATCCATGCTATTTTCCTTTTCTGCCGCCTTCTTCTCCGCCTGTTCTTCCGCCGCTACTTCCTCCGGATTTCTCTCGAACCTGGCATATCCACTGTCATACTTAAGATAAATAACATTCTTCTCAGTTGTGCTGATATATATTTCCTGTCCAGCTTCAAGATCCACGCCTGCTGCCGCAAAATTCTCTGCAGGATAGTCTTTGCTGTCGACCTTTTTTATCGTTCCCGCGATCTCGTATCCTTCCGGCAATTTCTCATCTCTTCCGGTTGCATTGTAATAATAGATATACCCATCATACATAACCTGTGGCTGCTCTATCATTCCGCTTTCCACACCGGTCGAAGTCTCCGCGCCATTTGTTCCTGAAACATTTACCTCAGAACTACCACAGGCCGTACACGCCATAATAAAAAGCACCGCAGCACCTATAAATATTACTTTTCGTATCCCCATATAAATTTCCCCTTTTAAACTTATTTATCGATGTTATTGTAAATCGATTATATGTTCATGTTAACATGCCCCATGCTTTATTTCCACTCACATAATCTTAATAAATTTCCATTTACAAACTCTATTTCCGCCCAGCCATATCCTCATCCCGAACGTATCTCGCATTGAACTCCATATTGATCTCACGAAGTTCCTTCTTTCCGTCAATATAATCCTGATACATCTCTGTGATACCACACATGCATCCGTCACAATAAGCATCTATATTTCCCAGAGAATCGGCAACGATCTGCTCCCGCTCCTGCCTGGTCGTATCCTTGATAAGATATCCCGCCATAATAGCCTCCTCATAATAAAATAGGCACCGACATTATTAGACAATATACACGCAAAACAATATATACAAGCGGTAATGAAAGCGACCGATATTCAGCGCTTACCTGCTGATGTGAAAGCCGCAGCGCCCTTATCGCGGCTGTAACATCATGCAGATGTAAGCCAGCTGAATTGAGGGTAGCTGAATGTGGCTTGTACATATGTTTTGCGTTATTTCTAAAATGT
The DNA here is from genome assembly GCA_934277375.1 of uncultured Coprococcus sp. Taxonomy (GTDB): domain Bacteria; phylum Bacillota; class Clostridia; order Lachnospirales; family Lachnospiraceae; genus Coprococcus. The sequence continues at coordinate 85,304 of CAKQTZ010000007.1, forward strand.
CAGTGCCGTCCGTCTATCTAAATTACTGTCTAACCTTAATGTGAACCTCACGGAGCTGCTGCTCTGTAACCTCGCCAGGTGCTCCACACATAAGATCCTGTGCATTTCCATTCATTGGGAATGGGATGACCTCTCTGATGTTCTCCTCATTTCTGAGAAGCATGATCATTCTGTCCACACCAGGAGCCATACCTGCATGAGGTGGTGCTCCGAACTGGAATGCATTGTAGAGTGCTCCGAACTTCTCCTTCAGATCATCCTCTGTGTATCCTGCGATCTCAAATGCCTTGACCATGATCTTCATGTCGTGGTTTCTTACGGCACCTGATGAAAGCTCGATACCGTTGCAGACTATGTCGTACTGGTAAGCCAGGATATCAAGTGGATTCTTCTCATTTAACGCCTCAAGTCCGCCCTGTGGCATTGAGAACGGATTGTGAGTGAAGATGATCTTCTTGCTCTCCTTGTCGTACTCGTACATTGGGAAGTCATTTATATAGCAGAAACGGAATGCGTTCTTCTCGTTGAGGTCAAGTCTGTTGCCAAGCTCAACTCTGATCTGTCCTGCAAATGACGCTGCAAGCTCAGGCGTGTCTGCGATAAAGAAGATAGTATCTCCGGCCGTAAGACCTGCAAGCTCTGCGATCTCACCCTTCATATCATCAGGAATGAACTTGTCGATAGGTCCCTTGTATGACATATCCTCAAGTATCTCCAGATATCCAAGACCACCCATGCCGATGCTCTGTGCGAACTTGAGCATCTTCTCATGCTGTCCCTTTGAAAGCTTCTTGTGTACATTGATGGCACGTACCGTCTTGCCGTGGAATGGCTTGAATGTACATCTCTGGAAGAAATCTGTGAGATCTATTATTCTAAGTGGGTTTCTGAGGTCAGGCTTATCAGTACCGAACTCAAGCATAGCCTGCTTGTAGCTGATGATAGGATATGGAGCCTGTGTAACCACTGCGCCCTCAGGTGCAAACTTCTCAAATGTTGCTGAGAGGACTTCCTCTCCAACCTTGAATACGTCCTCCTGTGTTGCAAAGCTCATCTCAAAGTCAAGCTGGTAGAACTCACCAGGTGAACGGTCTGCTCTCGCATCCTCATCTCTGAAACAAGGAGCTATCTGGAAGTACTTGTCAAATCCTGATACCATGAGGAGCTGCTTGTACTGCTGTGGTGCCTGTGGAAGTGCATAGAACTTACCCTTGAACTTTCTTGATGGCACGATGTAATCTCTTGCGCCCTCAGGTGATGATGCACAGAGGATAGGTGTCTGGATCTCAAGGAATCCCATCTCAGTCATCTTCTGACGAAGGTAGCTGATGACCTGGCTTCTGAAGATCATGTTGTCCTTAACCTTCTTGTTTCTGAGGTCAAGATATCTGTACTTGAGTCTCACATCCTCACGTGTCTCCTTGGATGTCTGGATCTCAAATGGAATCTGCTTGTATACCTTGCCGAGTATCTCTACAGTCTTTGCCTCAAGCTCGATAGTACCTGTAGGGATCTTAGGGTTGTATGTCTCCTCATCTCTGTGCTCAACGATACCATCGATTGATACACAATCCTCTTTTGTTATTCCGTCAAGAAGTGATGTGTCTCTCATTACTACCTGGAGCACGCCATACATATCACGAAGATCGATAAATGATACTCCACCGTGGTCACGGATATTCTCTACCCATCCGGCAACCTTAAGTGTCTTTCCCACATCGCCCTCAGTGATCTCGTTCATTGTCCTGTTACGATAAATGTTCTCGATTGTCATCTGTTCTCTCCTTTTCTTTACTATTTGCCCGTGGCTTTATATCCACTTTGGCTTTTTCAGGATTACGCACTGGCTGTTATTTCTCTTGCAAATAGAAAAAGCTTATGTTCATCCTGAATCAGATGCACATATACATATGCAAATATTCAGGACGAACATAAGCTCTCTCAAATTACCTGTCGGTTACTTGCTTTCATGTCCGCGGTACCACCTGATTTACCGTTACACGATCTTCGTATATTCAAAGCATCGCATCCCAGTCCCTCTCAGTCACCTTGCTCATGACCTCTCTGCGTATCGTGCAGCTACGGCTCCCCTACTCGACATATGACACGCTGCCACTTCCTGGCTATGTCTTTCAGCTTGCGGCTGGTAAAGTGTTATTCACATACATTCACTCCGCCGGACTTCCACCACCACCGGCTCTCTGTGGGCGATAATCTATGCTACTTCTCTTCGTCATTGCCTTATATATGGCGTCAGCAAATATCTGACGCCACATTATTATATTCTAGTGATTTGAGTTCTGTCAACTATATTTGTATATATTTCCGCCATCATCCCACAACCTCAGCGCCAAACGGCATGAGCGCAAGCTTTGCTATCTTAAAGAACTGAAGCCCAAATGGGATTCCGACTATCGTTATGCAAAACAGCAATCCAAGGCATGCATTCTCAATCGCCATGGGTATACCGCAGCAGAGCAGCCATATGATATTCGCTATCAGCGAACCAGCGCCGCCTCCATACACGATCTCTTTTCCAAATGGGAAGAATGCAAGTCCCGCAAATTTAAAGCACTGCATCCCAAGTGGAATTCCAATTATTGTTAAGCAACATAGAACTCCGTTGAACACCCATGAAATTCCGCTCAATATTCCACCACATAAAAACCATATACAATTTCCAAGACATCCCATGATATCATCTCCTATCTGCACAATGCTGCAAGCATATTGACTGCCACCTCATACTCACCATTATCTCTCGTCTTCCGGATCTTCTTAAGAGCCTTCTCAGCTCCTTCCACTTCAACAAACAGCCTTGACCAGTAAGCCCACAGCTCCTTCATTTTGAACATCGTGTTGCCCCTGCCCACATCCGACTCACAGTAATTCCTGTACAGCTCATCGTGGTATGTGAAGAATCTGTTCCAGTCATATGCCCTGCCAGAGGCAGTGCTTTTTATCCGCTCCGCCAGACAAGGATCAGCTATTATCCCCCTGCCTATCATAATCTTACTTATATCAGGAAAATCGCCCGTGAACCTTTCGTAATCCGCCACACTATTTATATCTCCGTTGTAGCACACCTTATCTGTTCTTCCATATGAAACCACGCCTTCGGCAAACACTTCCATGTTTGGAGTATTCTTATAGAAATCCGTCTGTATTCTCGGATGTATGATCAACTCACTTATCGGATACTTCTTATATATTTCTATGATGTCCTCAAACTCCACAGAACTGTCTCTTCCTATTCTGGTCTTTATAGACACATCCATCACGTCGGCGGCAAACACTTCATATAAGAAGTTGTCAAGCCTCTCCGTATCGTACAGCAACCCTGATCCCTTATACTTTGTGACTACAGTCTTTGACGGACATCCGAGATTGATATTAACCTCGTTATATCCAAGCTCCCTCAGGAACTTTGCCGCCTTCACAAATCCATCTCCGCTGTTGGTCAGAAGCTGCGGCACAACACATATCCCTTGATTATTCTCCGGCAGCACATCCCTGAGCTCCCTGTTTCTGAGTGGACGCCCTTTCGCCGGAGCGATAAACGGCATAAAGTATTTGTCTACACCACCGAAATATTTGTGGTGTGCATTCCTGTATATGTATCCTGTTATCCCCTCCATCGGAGCAAGGTATATCAAACCTCCATTGTTGTTCATATTTCATTCTCCCATTATCGCATATCATCCGGCATAAATATTCAGACATATCAACCACTACAAATATACACTCAGGCATCACCATCATGACATAATCATCAATCTATATGTCTTACAGGTAACATCCCATATGATAAAAACTATGAAAAACACTCTTTTCGAGTTTCTCAAGTTATCTCGACAACCGCCAACGTCACCTGCTGGCATAAACTTCGGCTCGTTGTTCGCGCAAATAAAATACAGAGACATTCATCACTTACCATGACAAATGTCTCTTCATTATAAACTATATTTTGTCTCTCCGCCACACCATCACAGTGCAACAATTCTTACATATCACCTGATTCTTCAATCTTTATCTTACTTGAACAGATTTGTGACGAACTTTACAAAGTCAATTCCAAATGACTGGAGAAGCAGCAGCGTAAGAAGTATAGGTGCCACAAATTTCACCATAACTATATACAGTGTTTTTCTTCCAAACTTCTCTCCGTTCCTTGTAACCTCATCAATGACCGTCTTAGGCTTTACTACCCATCCAATAAGTATACATGACAGGATAGCCACAAGCGGCATGAAGATATTGTTGCTAAGGTAATCCATCACATCCAGGATCTGGGCTGTAGCTCCATTTGGAAGCTTGAGCTCAAAGTACCAGATGTTGTAACCGAAGCATACAACCAGCATTCCAACAGATGCATATACTGTGGTTATAACCGCACTCTTCTTCCTGGTGAAATGGAACTTATCCATAAGTCCGGAAACTATTGCCTCCATGACAGATACGGACGATGTGATTGCCGCAAATGTAACCATGATGAAGAACAAGGCACCGATGACTGTTCCGACCTTGCCCATGGCATTGAATACCTTTGGCAGGGATATGAACATAAGTCCAGGTCCCGCAGACATTCCCTCTGTTCCAGAAAATACATACACTGCAGGCACGATCATCAGACCTGCGAGGAATGCCACAGCCGTATCAAATATCTCTATCTGGTTGATAGACTTCATAAGATTGACATCCTTCTTAACATATGAACCATATGCAACCATGATACCCATGGCAACACTTATAGAGAAGAAGAGCTGACCCATGGCATCCATGACCACCATGAATATATCCCTGAATGTCATACCCTTAAAATTCGGTATGAGATAAACCTTGAGTCCATCAATTCCGGTTCTCACGGCGCCATCATCACCTGTGTGCTTGATGGTCAGTGAGTAGATCGAAATTCCTATTATGAGCAGTACCAGTATAGGCATGAGTACCTTGCTGAACTTCTCTATTCCCTTCTCAACACCACAGAATACAACAACGCCTGTGACTGTGAGGAATATCAGTGCAAATATTATAGGCGCTGTCTGCGCTGTTATAAATCCGGTGAAATATCCATCGCCTGTTGCAGCTTCAGTCTGTCCTGTAAAATATGCTGTCATGTACTTCAGTACCCATCCACCGATTGTACAATAGTATGGAAGAATAATAACCGGCACTACCCATGCCAGACCGCCAAGCCATTTCCACTTTTTATGTATAAGTCCATACGCTGTGAGTGGTCCCTGCTGTGTCTTTCTTCCTATAGCTATATCTGTTGTGAGCAGTGTAAATCCAAAAGTAAGTGCAAGTATGATATACACAAGTATGAACACGCCACCGTTATCTTTTGCCGCAAGATATGGGAACCTCCATATATTTCCAAGACCTACCGCACTTCCCGCTGCCGCCATGACAAAGCCCAGCGTCCCCGTAAAATTACCTCTTTCCTTCTTATCCATAATCTTCCTTTCTTTTTACCTTTTATTTATATAGCTGTCTGCGATAGACCGCCGACAGTTATCTTCTGCTTTTCCCCCTCAGCTTCGCCATAGCCGCAAGATACGCTCTGCATCTCGCAGGATAGTTCCTGAATGTGCCATACACATTGTAAAAATAGAATCCATATGTCAGAAATTTGCCCGCGGGGCCTATCTTATCTTTAAGCGTCTTGGGATATCTCTTGCCTCCAACCTCAGGATGATTGCCGTCATTTATATAGTTTATCAGATCATCCTCCGACTGTATATAATCTGGAAGATATGTACCTGCAAGTCCGACACAGTTCTCCTTGTGAGCATCGCTTCCGCCGAAAACCGGTATATCATAATAAGCCGCAAGCCTTCTTGCCATCTTATTTCTCTTTGCCGATTCGCAGCAATTATATCCCTCTATGAAATCAAAATGCTGCGCATAAAGCCTGTGCTCTATCATACCAAGCTTTCTCGTGCTGCCAAAGCTCATGAACTTCTCGCCAAATGGATGTGCAGGTCCAAGTATGCCGCCGCACTCATGCACAAGCCATATCAACCTGATAAGCGCCATGCCCCTGTGCTCAAACAGGTCATACACCTCCTCAGGGGTATCTGATGGCAACACTATCAGAAAATGTCCATAATCGAAGGTATCATATTCTATTCCCCTCAGCACTGTAAAATCCTTCACCTTATCTTTCTGCCTTAGGTACGCCTTATACCCCGAATATGAATCATGGTCTGTGACCAGCATGCCGTGAAATCCACGCTGTTTTAACAGATCTATATAATCCAGAATCTTTACCCTGGAATCAGGTGATCCCTCTGCCGTATGACAATGCATATCAAATCTTACTCTGTTCATATGATCATCTCCTCTGATTGTCGTTCAGGACACGTTCTTAATATTCTGCGCCATTTCCAAGCCATGCTATCTGCGAAAATGGATAATATATAAACTCGGCCTTTGCAAGTATCTTATCTCTCTCCACATATGTGTTATCCCACATCCTTGCATCCGCAGAACTTGGTCTGTTATCTCCAAGCATAAAATAGCAGTTATCCGGGACTTCATACGGTCCAAATGACCTTGTATCCAACCTGGCCTCATCACTCAGATATTCCTCATCAAGTGGGGTGTCACTGCCATTTATATATACCCTGCCTTCCTTTATCTCCACAGTTTCTCCAGGAAGGCCTATGATCCTCTTTATGTATACCTGAGTTTCATCATCAGGCCACTTAAAGATCGCTATATCACCTCTCTGTGGATCAGAAAACTTGTATGTAAGCCGGTTTCCGATGATATTGTCATCAAGCTGTATCGTCTCCAGCATGGATCCTGTCGGGACATTACAGTTCAATATAACAAAATGTCCAAGTACAAATGCGATCACTGCGGCAATGCCCACTGTCACTATGCAGTCTATGACTTCACTTTTATAATCACGCTTGATATCATCCTTCTTTATCCTCATCTGATGCCATGTAGCACCACCATGTACTGACTCACTTATCCCCTCATCAACAAATCCAAACTGTTCATAAAACGGTATAAGCTCCTTCTTACATGTCAGTACGACTCCGTCAAGTTTGCATCTCGCTGTCTCCTGAAGCACTTCTTCCATCAGCCTTGATGCATAGCCCTGATGCTGATATTCTGGGAGTGTGGACACTCCAAATATCATCAGCCAGCGTCCTTTTTTATCGTAAAACTCCTCACCGGAATACATCGCATCACTCAGATCCTTCTCATTAGTAGTAATGCCATTTATGCCAGCTATTATTCTGCCTGATTTTCTGATCACCCAGAATGTCTCTCTATGTGTCTTCAGTCTTCTCTCTATTGATTCCCTGCTCGCTGCTTCTGTCTCCGGGAATGTCTCTGTCTCCAGACTTACCAGCTGCTCCAGATCTCTTCTGCGGGGATTCTTTATCTTAATCAATATGTACACACCTCTTTCCTGATACGCCTGTCTTTCATTATCTCACATTAGAAAATTGTGTCAAGAAAAAAGGACACATATAATCACAAACGTTTTATCAACTTACCAAAACCTCTGCGATATATGTGTCCTTTTTAATCTTCATGATATATAGAGCAGACGCATGTAAAGTGCTTCGCACGGCGTCTGCGTGCATCACGAGGACTCTCCCGCTTCGCGGGTCCTCCTCATGATTCTATAGAGCAGACGCATGTAAAGTGCTTCGCACGGCGTCTGCGTGCATCACGAGGACTCTCCCGCTTCGCGGGTCCTCCTCATGATATATTATTCTACGCTATAGTTAGGTGCTTCCTTTGTGATATGGATGTCATGTGGATGACTCTCCTTGAGTGAAGCTGCTGAGATCTTGACGAACTCTGCCTTCTCATGAAGCTCTTCGATATTCTTTGCACCACAGTAACCCATACCTGAACGAAGTCCGCCTATGAGCTGGAATACTGTATCCTCAAGTGATCCCTTGTAGGCTACACGACCTTCAACTCCCTCTGGAACAAGCTTTCTTGCATTCTCCTGGAAGTATCTGTCCTTAGAACCATTCTCCATGGCTGCTATAGACCCCATACCTCTGTATACCTTATACTTACGTCCCTGATAAAGCTCGAAGTCACCAGGAGCCTCATCTGTTCCTGCGAACAGACTTCCCATCATACATACGTTGGCACCGGCTGCAAGAGCCTTTGTTATATCTCCTGAATACTTGATACCACCATCTGCGATAACAGGGATTCCTGCATTCATTGCTGCATCATATGCCTGCATGATAGCTGTGATCTGTGGTACACCTATACCTGCAACAACTCTTGTTGTACAGATAGAACCAGGTCCGATACCGATCTTGACTGCATCTACACCCATATCAATCATAGCCTGCGCTCCTGATCTTGTTGCCACATTACCGGCGATAACCTGAAGGTCAGGATACTTCTCCTTAACCATCTTGAAGGTTCTCAGGACGTTAGCTGAATGACCATGTGCTGTATCTATAACTATAGCATCAACCTTTGCTGATACGAGCTCTGCAACTCTGTCAAGAATGTTGGCTGTACATCCAACTGCTGCTGCACAGAGAAGTCTGCCCTGTGCGTCATGTGCTGAATATGGGTATTTGATCTGCTTCTCTATATCCTTTATAGTGATAAGTCCCTTGAGATGGAAATCGTCATCAACGATAGGGAGCTTCTCCTTACGAGCCTTTCCAAGGATCTCTCTTGCCTCATCAAGTGTGATTCCCTCCTTGGCTGTAACAAGTCCCTCAGATGTCATAGACTCCTTGATCTTCTTAGTGTAATCCTTCTCAAACTTCAGGTCACGATTGGTTATGATACCAACAAGCTTGCCATCCTCAGTGATAGGTACGCCTGAAATTCTGAATTTGCTCATAAGCTCGTCAGCGTCCGCAAGTGTATGCTCTGGAGATAAGTAAAATGGATCAGATATTACACCATTCTCTGAACGCTTAACCTTGTCAACTTCCTCTGCCTGCTTCTCAATAGACATATTCTTATGGATAACTCCGATACCACCCTGACGAGCCATGGCAATCGCCATTCTATGCTCTGTAACCGTGTCCATACCAGCACTCATAAGAGGAATATTCAACTTAATCTTCTGTGTCAGCTGTGTTGTAAGGTCAACGTCATTTGGTAATACCTCAGAATAAGCAGGTACCAATAAAACGTCATCAAATGTAATTCCTTCGCCAATAATCTTACCCATTTTCTTCTCTCTCTTTCTGTAAAATATTTAATAAGAGCACATCTGCGCCCATTATGTACGTTAATTAGCCTTAATAGAGAAAACACATCACCCAACACTTATCGCGTTGGGTGATGTAACTTTTTAAACATGCTAACAAATATTATACCTCTTGTCAAGGAAGTTCTGTCTGTCAATTTTCTGTTGCCTTTTCAGCAACCTTTTCAGATGTCTTGCTCTTTGTATCCGTTTTCTGCTTCTGTGTGGATTTTTCCGTTGCAGCTTCCGTTGTGGAAATGACTGACTCCGTTCCTACGTTGGTCTCTATCACATCCGGATCAGCAGGATCTCCTCCGTACACGATGGTATCCTCAACGCCAAAATCTATACTGTCATCTCCAACCTGGGCAATGGATATCTCCTGTCCGGCCTCGAAAGCGCTGTCCCTCGGAAGGAACAATGTACCTCTGTCTATATAGATAGTCTCGCTCAGGAACGCATCATCTATCCATGCAAATGTACATTCGTTAAAGTTACTTCCATGAATATAATATCCTTCCATAGGCTGAGGTTCCTCAACTGTTTTCTCTCCCGGGCTGCCACCGGATGCATTTTCTGTATCGGATGACTGTCCCATATCCACCTCCTCCACAGGGGGCACATACACACCTTTTTCCACATGAGATATGCTTATCTTTTCTATACCATATCTCATATTGGTAGGCTCATAAGGCCAGCCATCAGGGTACATGTATCTCTGTCCATAGAGCATATCATATTCTATATTCTTGAGCTCATCATCGTAGTTCTCATCGTCAGATTTATATTTCGACTGGAACTTCTGCACATAGCTCTTCTCGAATCCAAGCATGTCAAACACCTTTGTACTGAGCTGATATGCTCCCAGATCCTCATCTTCTACAGGTAAGTTATCCATATTGCTCCATACAAAATACTCAGTCTGGTACAGATTGCCATTCTTGACATCATCATCGGTGAGTTCAAATCCTGGAAGATGATCTCCATACATAACCAGAACCACAGGTTCACTGTACTGTTTCAGACGCTCTATGAGCTGTCCTATAAACTCGTCCATCTCATGGAGCTGATTACAATAATAAGTCCACTGGGTATCAAGCGCCTCGTCTCCAGTTCCTGCAACCTTTATAGGATAACTGTAATTCTCCTCATCAAGCTGTGACGGATATCTTCCATGTCCCTGAACGCTGACTGTGAATATAAAATCCCTCGATGGCGTAAAGGTCAGGGTCTTCATGATCTCGCCTGTCAGCACGTCATCCTTCTCCCAGTTCTTCTGTGTGTGATGTAAATTATACATATACTCCATAGGTGTAAATGTATCAAAACCCATGTTCTTGTATACCTTATATCTGTCATAGAATGTACCATCGTGGTTGTGCATGGCATGTGTTGAATAGCCATCCAGCTTAAGCTGGGTAGCCATGGTCTCTATAGTCTGCTTGCCAAGTATTGTCTTATACGGATACTCACCGGCTCCAAAATATGCAACATTGAATCCAGAGAGCACCTCAAACTCAGAATTGGCTGTACCTGCACCTATGGCTGGCATAGTCAGAAAACCCGATGTGCATTCTTCCTTCAGCTTTGTAAAATTAGGAATAGGATTCTCACTGAATGTCAGATACTTGACATACGACGGATCCATGAATGACTCAAGCTGTACAAATATCACATTTGGCTTGTCCTTGCCAAGAGTAGAATCTGTTGTTCCAACGCTGTCCAGATCATCCTTTATCTCAAGCATCTTATCCTGGCTATAATCACTCGGCTGGCTTATACCCACATCCACAACGCTGTTGGAGAAGCAGTATACGAAGCCGTAATTATTGTACGCCGTTGCAAGATTCGCAAAATTATCTGATATAGTCTGAGCATTGAGCGCAATTTTTGTAAAAAGCATTACACAGAAGAATGTTGCAACTATGAATACTGTTGTTCTCGTTCTGTATATATTGCCCGTAACTGTCGGCGACTTAATAAATAATACTATGATTCCCGCCAGTGCTACGAACAACAGTGCTGCTATCAGAACTATCTGCCACACATCAAAATACTTGTCTATTATCGTGATCGTATTACGTGCCATGAGCATATCTATAGCTGAAAATGGTGTGATTCTGAATCCCAGAACTATGCAGTTCGTAATTCCGAGTATCAGCCACGCAAATGAGATGACACAATAGCCGAATATTCTTTTTCTCATGAGCAGTGAAAGCGTCAGTGTGAAAAATATGATCGAACTGTTATACAGGAATATAAGCGGCTGATTCCACACATATGATATCGCCTTAAACAATGAATGTCTTCCAAGAGCCTCCAGTACAACGTCCAGCACAATTGCAAGAATAAGACAGATAAAAACTGCCGAATGATGAAAATTCTTAAGTCTCTCTTTCATAATTAAATTATAACCTCGTAAAAAATAATTTTATTCTGATATTCAAGGATTGTGATGATTATATCACTCCATGTCATTTATTCAATAGTAAAAATATATTAAATTTTATTACTGATAACACATAACAGCAAAAAAAAATCAGGATACGAATCCTGACCGTGAATTAATATATAAGAGCGCGAGACGGGAATCGAACCCGCGACCCTCTCCTTGGCAAGGAGATGCTCCACCGCTGAGCCACTCGCGCTTATCTGCTGTGTTTCTCACAACAATATGGATGATATCATAACACCGGCAAACTGTCAACAACTTTTTTCACTTTAATGATCTCACAGATTACCCAAAGCGCGAGACGGGAATCGAACCCGCGACCCTCTCCTTGGCAAGGAGATGCTCCACCGCTGAGCCACTCGCGCTTGTCTGTTGTTTTTTTACAACAATATGGATAATACCACATCAGAGCCAAATTGCCAACAATTTTTTGAAAAATTTTTACAATTTCTATCTTTCCGCTTTTACTCTATGCTGCGAACCGTATAACCACAGCGCTCTACACAGCGCTTAAGTTCCTCGTCGGATACATTTCTTCCAAGCTTTACTGCCGCCTGTTGTTTCTTCAGATCAACCTTTGCATTGACCTGATCCATGCTGTTGAGGGCATTCTGCACACGGGACGAGCAGCTGCTGCAATGCATTCCCTCTATATAAATCGTCTTCACCGCCACAACATTCTTGATCTTGTCGCCTTTTACCTTTACTGAACCGCCGCCGCCACAGCAGCCACCTTCACCTTTAAAATGCTTTGCAGAACTTATCACCGCACCCACAACAATGAGAAGCAGTATACATATGACCAGTATTGTTCCACCCATTTTTATTCATCTCCTTCGTCATTAACGCTAACAGCAAGTACCGCATCCGCACGGTTTTACACTTACACCTGTAACTGCCTGATTCTCAATATATCCACCAGCCATCAACCCTGCTCTTATTATACGGTTCCATTCTTTAGCCGAAAGTTCGATGTTGGAAGAATCATCAAGTTCGATGACGCAGGCATCCTCTATTCCGCAGCTTTCTCCGCAGGCAACCTTATACATATTCTTTCTGTTGATCGCCCCAATATCCTCCAGTGTATTCACCATTCTGTACACTGTAGCCGAACCAATCTTGCTGTCCTGCTTTGCTGCTTTATAATATATCTCCTTACAGGATGAGCATTCTTCCCCAAGGATTATATCCAGAAGTATCATTCTCTGTCTTGTTATCCTGCAGCCACGCTCTCTCAGTCTGCTGATAACAATCTCCTTCTGCATCGCTGTTCGCTGGATACCTGTATCATCTATATTCTTCTTGTCCGTCACTGTATTATCGTTAGTCATCATACACGCCTCCTTGAAATAGTCTCAAATAAAACCAATTGCTAATTGATAATATTATCGCCAAGGTTAGTATGCGCTAACTTGGATTAGTTGTCAATAACGTTTTGTGCTAAAATCTAATATTATTTCATAATTCAACCTGCAGATCACACATTATTCTAACGATTATTTTTCTTCTGTGGAGTTCCGCAGTCAAATGTTATAACTGCCTTGAACAGATCACCATCTATGCTCAGCTTAAAATCAGCCCTCATGAGCATGCAAAGGCTGTTTGCTATAGAAAGTCCCAAGCCGCTGCCTTCTGTATTTCGTGAACTGTCCCCTCGGACAAATCTCTCCATCAGCTCATCACTTGACACATTTAAAGCCTCTCTGGAGATGTTCTTGAACTCAATTCTCACTGAACCAGCATCATGGATCACGGATGCATACACCCTGGTTCCAGGCATTGCATATTTGCTTATATTGGCAAGGAGATTATCAAATACTCTCCACAGATGCTGTCCATCAGCCTTTATGACTGCCGGCACCTCTGATCTTGTGAATACGACCTTAAGCCCGGCATTTGCAAGTTTATCCTCATACTCTGCAACAGCCTGCTCAAGCAGCATATTTGCATCTATCTCTGCCCAGTTTATCTGGATATTGCCGGTGGATGCCTTGGATGCCTCAACCAGATCCTCTATGAGTTTTTTCAGTCTCGCGGACTGCCTTGAGAGAACTTCTATATATTCCTGTCTTGTCTTCTCATCCATATCATCCTTCTGCAGCAGATCTACATAGTTGATTATAGATGTAAGCGGGGTCTTTATATCGTGAGATACATTTGTTATGAGTTCTGTCTTCAAATGTTCACTCTTCATTCTGGCCTCAACAGCCTTTGCCATTCCGTCACTTATCTGGTTGAGATGTTCACCGTGTGCACGGAATACCCAGAACATCTTGCTTGTGTCCGCTTTCCTGTCAAGATTGCCCTCCGCCATCTCTTTAGCACATTTGTAAAGTTCCTGTGTCTGAATGATATATGCCACTATTCCGACTATGCACAGCCATTTTAAAATGATATAAATCACCACCCAGAGGAGGCCTCTCATGCTACCTGCCGCCAGGATTGCCACAAAAAATATCTCTACTATAGTTATACCTATATAAGCCCATATGCCCTTCTGTGTCAGGGACATATGACTTTTCACATACCTGAAACAAGCTTTCGTCTTTCCTGCCATCCACTTCAGCGCGCGGATTATCAGACAGTCTGCCAAAAATGTTCTCGCCTTAACCTTAGCAACTATATTATTAAAGAAAAATAACGCCACAGAATATAGACATGCCACCGGCACCAGAAACGCAATGTACTGTATATTTTCTGATACAAATGTGTAGTTTTTATACTGGTTCACACACATGGATGCAATTCCGCTTTCAACGAAGATCCCTATTGTTGCTGCAACAGAACATACTACCATAGCCAGCACAAGCTCAGTCGGAGCCCTCTCAAATCTGCCGAGTGTGATCGTCTCCTTCCCAGTCTTTACTCCGGCGTTGACCATTGAAAATATCGACATGACGATGCACAGCAGCAACACAACTGCAAATCCTGCCAGTATCCCCTTACTCTTCGTATTCCATACTCCAATGTATTGGACCATTTCCGGATTTGACGCTTTGATGTTGTCTACAGCAGCCTCCACATCCACATAGCACTTTCCCGTGATATTTATAAATGAATATTCATCATAGCTTAGCACAAGACAGTAGCAATTCCCAGACGAACTGCCAATCTCGTCTGTGTCATCAAAATACAGTTTTTCAACCGAACTCGGGTAATGATCGCCATACATGATATCCTGTGTGGTGATAGACTTGCCATCCGCTGTCAATACAGAATCTGTATCATCCTCCAAAGTAGCATTTTCTTCATATTCTTCATTATAATTGTATTCATCATAATATGGCTCATCATTTCCCATCAGAGCATTGATATACTGCTCACCCTGTTCCATATCACCTAGTTTGTTAAACACAATATATCTTTTAACAGGCACTTCTATCATGCTGTCATAATCGTTCGTATATATATTGTCGTCCAGCCGGGCTTCATCATTTATAAGCTTTATATTTCCGGTCGTTACTTTTATCTTTCCAGTATTTGCATTTGCATCATCACTACAGGATGCTGTCAGCATATAGCCGATATCACCTCGCTCGCTCATATCCTCATATCGGTATGATGACTTGATCGCAGATGTTGTATCCGCGTTGGTCAATCTCCGGAAAACATCATCCGCGGTTATAACCATATCTCCGTTATGATCAGCACTCACGAGCTGACTGTATGTTGTGAAGCTTTCCAGCTGTGACCTTGTATCCTGGATATAAGCATTCACATTTCCGGTAAGCACCTCATTTGTGTCCTCCACATAATCATTTACAAGCCTCTCATACGGCGTCGCGCCCTGATCATCATCACTGTACACTCCAAGGTAGCTTCCCTGCAGCACCAGACCGCCTGTATACAGCGTTCCATATGCCAGCACCGCCACAAGAATATATATTCCAAGCTTGAAGAACACATTTCCTCGTATCTTATAAATTGCCTTATCCACTATTTTCCCTCCATTTTATAACCTCTTCCCCAGATAACCTTTATATATCTTGGTTCTGAAGGATTTATCTCTATCTTTTCTCTCAGATGTCTTATGTGGACTGCAACGGATCCTTCCGCTCCCATAGGATCCTCCTTCCACACCGCCTTATATATCTCCTTTGTGGGAAATACCTTTCCCACATTCTGCATAAGAAGTTTCAGGATGTCATACTCCGTCGGGGTGAGGGGCATAAGTTCACCGTCAAGTGTAACCTGCTTGGATTTGTCGTCAAGTTCTATACCTCCGATAACCAGCTTATCTTTCGGTGTCTCTCCGCCTCCCAGCTGCATGTAACGCCTGAGCTGGGACTTTACCCTTGCCAGAAGTTCCACCGGATTGAATGGTTTTGTCACATAGTCATCTGCGCCGACCTCAAGCCCCAGTATCTTGTCGGTATCCTCACTCTTTGCCGTCAGCATGATAACCGGCACATTGCTGATCTCTCTTATCTTTGCCATGGCTGTTATACCGTCCATCTGAGGCATCATGACGTCCATAAGTACAAGCTGTATATCATTGGCATTTACCATGTCAACAGCTTCCTTTCCGTTGTAAGCTTTGTATACCGAATACCCCGCTGTCTTGAGATATATCTCTATCGCTGATACTATGTCTTTTTCATCGTCACATATTAATATATTGTACATTTTTCATGTCCTCACCTTTTTCGTATTTATCCTTAGCTTACCACAATCACCTCCTGTTCTCAATTATCGCCATACTGCCATTAAGAAACAACCATTATAAAGTTTAAGATATCTTTAAGACTTGTCATTATTTGTGGTATACTTAGGAGGCGGTCTGTCATTGCAGATGTTATAACGCAAAATATATCACTATATAGAAACGGAGTTTTATTTATGACCAAAAAAGACGTACTTGAGATAAGACACCTGTTCGCTCCAAAGGAATGCTCCATAAGCAAGATCCGCGGATGCTACGTGGACGGAGACTGCAACAAGGTGGCGACCATCAACGAACAGTTTCTCACCATGCCGGAGGAAGAAACATACAAATATTTCGAAATACTGAAAAAGACTTTGTCGGGAAGCATTGGCAAAAACCTTGTGACAATGCCATTTCCAACCTCACAGGAATTTGACGGAGGAACGCAGGAATTTCTTAACAGACTGAGGAAAAGCAAGCTTGAGGACGATGATCTCATCAATGAATTCTATGACAAAATCATCGAAAACTATGATTATACAGGCAATTATCTCATTCTGCTCATACATGATACCTATGACGTCCCGGGTAAGACAACAGACGGCATTCTGATGGATGATGCTTCCGATGAGGTATATGACTATATCATGTGCTCCATCTGCCACGTCAACCTGTCCAAAGCCGGACTCAGCTACTTCGACATGGACAGCACATTTCACAACAGAGTGCGTGACTGGGTTGTGGATATGCCGGACATCGGATTCCTGTTCCCGGCATTTATCGACAGAAGCACAGATATACACAATGTCCTGTACTACACCAAGAAACCAGAGGAGCTTCACGACAGTTTCATAAGCAATATACTTGGCACTTCCCTTCCTATAACTGCTGGAGAACAGAAGGATGTATTTCAGGAGATTGTTGCTGAGACTCTGGGAGATGACTGTAATTACGATATGGTAAGAACCATCCACGACAATCTGAACGAGATGATAGAACAGAGAAAGGACAGCCCGGAACCGCTCACTCTCTCCAAAAACACTATAAAGAACCTGCTGACAGAGAGCGGAGTATCAGACGAGAAGATGGCAGACTTTGATGCACACTATGAGAAGGTCACCGCAGCGGCAGCGCCGCCTGAACAGGCATCCGAGAGCCCGGAGGATGAACCGTCCATAGTTGTACCGCGCGAAAAGTCAACAGTCATGTACGCGGCTAATGTTGCAAACACCAAAACATTCGAGGTTAAAACCCCTGATGTTGTCATTAAGGTCAATCCTGAGAGAACTGACCTGGTGGAGACCATGGAGATTGACGGAAGAAAGTGTATCGTCATCCAGATATCCGATCAGGTTGAGGTGAACGGAATCCCGATCAACAATAAATAACAGACTAACAGCAGCCGATCAACTGACAGCTGTGATAAGAATAGTAAAACATCCAGACTGATATACAGCCTGGATGTTTTACTATTCTTACCTGTGAAAAAAACAGGGCATATTTTCACACCAGCCCTGTCCTAACAGATCCTTTTTTATAATACATATTCTTTTATGACCGTCCTACTGCTTGAGCATCTTTTTTTTCTTCAATATCAAAGCTATCACAATACTTATAACGAATATTATACCGCACACTATCTCAAACCCATACGGAACATTTGCAAACGGCATCCACTTCGTGCCCACATTCATTCCATACACACCCGATATGACTGTAGGCACAGCCATGACAATGGTTATGGCTGCAAGAAACTTCATGGCATTGTTCAATCTATTGTTGATGATCGTGGTCATGAGCTCCCTCGTACCACTTATGATATCTCTGTATATCTGTGTCATCTCTATAGCCTGCTTATTCTCCACCAAAACATCGTCAAGCAATTCCTTGTCCTCCGGATACTGCTTGATCCTGCCATATCTGGTCAGTTTGTCGAGGACTACCCCGTTCGCCCTCAATGACGTAGCGAAGTATACAAGGTTGGATTCCAGCTCATGAAGATCTATGAGATCCGCATCCTCGGTCTCCTCCTGGATACGCTGCTCTATGAGGGTTCTCCTTCTGTCCATGACTCTCAGATAATACTGGTATGTTGTACAGTTTCTGTAGAGTATCTGATACATGAACCTCATCCTCTTCTTGGTACTGAATTCCCTCACCTTGCCCTCCATGAACGCCTCAAGAACAGGTGTCTCCTCAGCGCATATGGTGATGATAC
The DNA here is from genome assembly GCA_934277375.1 of uncultured Coprococcus sp. Lineage (GTDB taxonomy): Bacteria > Bacillota > Clostridia > Lachnospirales > Lachnospiraceae > Coprococcus. The sequence goes on from CAKQTZ010000007.1 coordinate 103,827, forward strand.
AGTCGGCAACAAGTATGATACCAAGAGGGATTGTGGTATACGCCTCACGTTCATTTCTTATCTCTATAGAAGGGATATCCACGATTATCAGTGTGTAGTTGTCCTCCACCTGAACACGCGAGCTCTCCTCATCATCCAGGGCGGCTCTGACATCCGCCAGATCTATCTCAAATCTCTCAGCAATGCTCTTACTCTCATCTATGGTCGGCTTCGTCATAACTATCCAGGCGCCAGGACCGTATTCCTGAATCTCACTCAAAATTCTGTCATCTGTTCTGTACAGCGTGATCATATCTGCGCCTCCTGTCACATAGATTACAGCATGCCTCAAATGCGCATTACCGCTTGATAATATTAACATAAAAAACACGGCCTTTCAACAAAGTTTTGTGTAAAGACCGTGTAATATCTATGTATATGATCCGCCGCTTTTATCGCGTCTGCACGCACGTTTATCCTGTACTAGTCAAGAGCCTTTCTGTGTGCTACTGTAACTGTCTCCTCATAGCATGAGAAAGCTTCTTCAACTTTCTTCTGATCAGGCTTCTTTGTGAACAGACTCACAACAGGAACTATGATAAGTCCTCCAACCATGGCGACTGCACCACAGTTGATAGGCGACTGCATAACCGCAGGGAATTTGAACAATCCCCATGTATTGCTTATGAAGTTCAGTGTCATGATTCCTGTTCCCCATATAAAGCATGTCCAGCAAGCCGCAACTGTAGTCTTCTTCCAGTATAAGCCATATAAGAATGGAGCAAGGAACGCACCTGCTATAGCTCCCCATGAAACTCCCATGAGCTGTGCTATAAATGTGATTCTGCTTGAGTACTGCACGATGGCAATAACAGCCGATACAGCAACGAACATAACGAGCATAATCCTCATGACAAGTATCTGTTTCTTCTCATCCATCTTAGGAGCAATGACCGGCTTTATAAAGTCAATGGTGAGAGTTGAACTGGATGTAAGGACCAGCGAAGAAAGTGTGGACATAGATGCTGAAAGCACCAGTATGACCACAAGTCCCATAAGGGCAGCCGGAAGCTTCTCAAGCAGATGTGGAATGATGGCGTCGAATCCCTCTGCCGCAACATCGGTTCCTGTCAGTCTTCCAAATCCGCCGAGGAAATAGCATCCGCCGGCAACTACGATTGCAAACAGTGTCGACACAACTGTACCTGTCTTGATGGATCTCTCATCCTTGATGGCGTAGAACTTCTGTACCATCTGTGGAAGTCCCCATGTTCCAAGGGATGTCAGCACGACTACACAGAACAGATTGAATACGTCAGGTCCCAGGAATGATGCAAATACACCAGGTGTATCTGACACTGCAGGATCATTTATCCTTGCCAGACTGTCTAGCGCGCCTGTGAGTCCACCATAGTTGTTAAGTACCGCATATATGACTGCCACGATTCCCACTAGCATGATGAGTCCCTGAATAAAGTCGTTGATCGCAGTCGCCATGTAGCCACCGACAATTACATATATTCCTGTAAGTGCAGCCATAACAATTACACATATCTTATAGTCAACATTGAATGCCATTCCAAACAGTCTGGAAAGTCCATTGTACAGAGACGCTGTGTACGGAATGAGGAATATAAAGATGATAATTGACGAGAACAGCTTCAGCGACTTGCTGGAGTATCTCTTCTCGAAAAACTCCGGCATGGTTCTCGTATCAAGCTCCTGTGTGAGAAGTCTTGTTCGTCTTCCAAGAACGACCCATGCCACCAGTGAGCCAAGCAGTGCATTTCCAATTCCTATCCATGTGGAAGCAATTCCGTACTTCCATCCAAACTGTCCGGCATATCCAATGAATATAACAGCCGAGAAGTAAGATGTTCCATAGGCAAATGCCGTGAGCCACGGGCCAACGCTTCTGCCTCCGAGAACAAATCCATTCACATCCTTTGTGTGTTTTCTTGAGTAAAATCCAACTCCCAGCATGATTGCAAAGAAAACAACAAGCATAATAACTTTGAGTACCATAGTATCCTCCCAATACATTTTTTATCCGCGTTTTTACTTTATTGCGTTGAAGTGTATCAACTTTAAAGTTTTGCGGTTTAAATTGCTACGTCTGATTATATGATATCCCCATACCATAGTCAAGAAATATCCACAAAAAAATACAGCGTGCAGCACTCGCTACACGCTGTATTTTTTGAGCTCTGATCCCATCGCCCCAATTTGATGTCTACGACATATAATTCTTGTACATAATATAAGCAAAATATACCGCATACACAGCCAGCATCACTATTCCGCCCGGCTTGGTGAGCTTCTTCTTTCTGACGCTGCACACCCATAGGAGAACAGCAGCCACTATTGCCATGATGCCATCCACCAGGAAGTTCTGCTCAAACTGCACTGGGGTTATGAGCATTGTAGTTCCGGCAACGAAAAGTATATTGAATATATTGCTTCCAACTATGTTGCCTATGGCAATATCTGTCTGCCCTTTTTTTGCCGCTGTGCATGATGTCACAAGCTCAGGAAGAGATGTTCCAAATGCCACTATTGTAAGACCTATAAGTCTCTCTGTCATACCGAGCTTTCCAGCTATATATGATGCCGCATTTACAGTGAAATTACTTCCGACCACGACCAGTGCTAATCCTATGATTATAAGCAGTATAAGTCTCGGAGCCTTATCCTTCTCCGTGAGCTCTATAGAATCACTCTCGCTGTTGCCATTCTTCGCGCTGATGATCAGATATACCAAAAATCCAATAAACACTACATAGAATATCACACCCTCAAGTCTGCTGAGCACACCATCAAAATATCCCATGCAGAGTATCATGATCGATGCCAAGATAACAAATGGTATGTCTATCCTAAGTGTATTTTTCTTTATAGGAAGTGCTGCTATGAGTGCTGTCACTCCAAGGATGACAAGGATGTTAATAATGTTGCTTCCAAGCACATTTCCAACAGTAATCCCGGCTCCCGCAGGTGAAAGTGCCGCCTTTATGCTGACGGCTGCCTCTGGCGCACTAGTGCCCATGGCAACTATTGTTAATCCAACCACCATCTCTGGTATGTTGCATTTGACAGCTATTTTGGACGCACCATCTACAAATACATCCGCTCCCTTTATCATAAACACAAATCCAAGCACAAGCAGTAGTATCTGCCCCAGCATTTTTAATATCTCCATACATTCCCTCCATTGTTATATATGTGCTACATTTTAAACTCAGCTATATGAGCAGCTTTTCTATCTCTATCATGTAGCATATGGCGTATTACAGATCTCTTCTGACAATTATCATGCCCGCAACGCTGTCCAGCAATTCCTCGATTCCAAGGCCTTCCGCTTTGATATTTATATGGCAGTACTTATCATAAAGCTTTGTCCTCTCGTTATACAAATCTTTCAGAGTCTGTCCATCCTTCAGCACCACGCCTCTTCTCTTGATATTGCCAAGTCTGTTCGCTATCTCCTCATATGGAAGATTGATGTATATAACTGTATCCTCCGCCATGTATTTCTCCATGGCCTCAGTGCAGTACACAGCGCTTCCACCTGTGGCTATGACTGCATGTTGGTCTGTGATACCCTTGTTCACATCATTCTCGATCTTTAAAAACCCATCATCGCCATACTTTGCTATGATCTCCCTGAGCAGCATTCCCTGACTGTTCTGTATGAGAATATCTGCATCGATGAACTTATAACCGAGAACCTTTGCCAGAAGAACCCCTATAGTGCTCTTGCCCGCTCCCGGCATGCCTGTAAGTACTATGTTGTTCATTTCTCTTTTACCTCCGGTATAACTGATACTTCGTCCTTGAGCGTCTTGAGAACAAAGTGAGTCTCAGTTGCTGACACTCCCTCATATCCCTTCACAAATCTGTACACCTCGTCCAGACCTGCAGCGGAATCCGTCACTATCTTCAATATAAAGTCAAAATCTCCTGTCATATAGAAGCAAGCAACTATGCTGTCATTTGTCTGTATAAGCTGTGCAAATTCATCATAATATTTCGGATGCTTCAGTCTCACTTCCATGATGGCTACCATCTCATTGCCCAGCTTCTTCTGGTCAACCTCGATGGTATATCCCTTTATTACTCCACTACTCTCCATCTTCCTTATTCTCTCTATCACGGCCGAGACCGAGAGATTGATCTCCTCACTGATGGCCGATGCTGTAAGTCTAGCATTGTCCTTCAGGCATCTCAGTATCTTGTAGTCAATATTATCCATTAATTCAACCTCTGTATATTAAAATTAGATTGCTCCCAAACATTTTAACACAAACACCCACAGAGTCAACGTCACCGACGATAATAATGTGGATAAAACGATAATATTCGATGACAGCACATAATCATTGTCCATATTCTTCGCCATGATATATCCCGACACCGTAGCCGGTGCTCCAACCATTATAAGTATCGCAACAATCTCACTCGGCCCAAATTCCATTCCTATTGCCACTGGAAGGAATATGACAGGAAGGATCACAAGCTTTATGACTGTTGCCACAAGTGACGGCTTGAGCCTGGTCAATGCCTGCTGTGAGTCAAAACCTGCGCCTATGGCTATAAGTGCTATTGGAGTTGCTGTCTGTGCTATGTAATTGATCGTCCTCGTCGGAATGGCAGGTATAGGTATGTCAAATACAGAGAACGGAATTCCGATCAATATTCCAATGATAATAGGATTCTTCAATATATTGATAAACGCCTTTTTTATTCCAGCCGTTCCCCTCTGTCTGTCATTTCCACCAAACGTCAGAGCTATTACAGATATAACATTGTACATCGGTACAGCCGACACTATCATAAGCGGTGCCATACCCGAGTTGCCACAGATGTTCTCCACAAACGCAACTCCCAGCACCGCCGCACTTCCCCTGGCTGCTCCCTGTACAAATGCTCCTATCATCGTTCTGTCCTTACAATATATCAATGCAAATATCCACACCAGCCCAAACATGATGATAGTTCCAAAGAAACAGAATAAAACAAATTTCACATTGAGATCATCTAGTATTGATGTAGTCGCAATATCTCTGAACAAAAGAACTGGGAGTGCCACCTTGAACACATATTTGTTGGCAACATTTGCAAACTCTTCTGTTATCAGATGTATCTTCATAAGGAACCAGCCTAACAAAATCACCAGAAATATCGGTATCGTGGCGTTTATACTGAAAATAAAATTATCCATTTTCTTCAATCCTCACTTTTTTACATTTTTTTCAAAATACCTATTGACATTTTTTTCTATAGTGCATATAATGCAAAAGTCGGTTTTGTGAATAGGCAATGCGCCTGATTCAATATAACACATCAGCAACTGATTTTCAAAAAAAAGTTAAAAAAGTTGTTGACAAACAACACTGACTTATGTATAATAGATTTTGCGTTGGTCGCAAAGGACTAACGGGGTGTGGCTCAGCTTGGCTAGAGCGCTTGATTTGGGATCAAGAGGTCGCAGGTTCGAATCCTGTCACCCCGACTTTAAAACCAAAACACTGTTAAGCATTATGCGGGTGTAGTTCAATGGTAGAACACTAGCCTTCCAAGCTAGATACGTGGGTTCGATTCCCATCACCCGCTCTTTATTTTCGCTAATAAAGCGAAAATTGACATGTGTCCGTAGCTCAGCTGGATAGAGCAACGGCCTTCTAAGCCGTGGGTCGGGGGTTCGAATCCCTTCGGGCACATTTTTATATCTTAGCTACTACTACTATTCAGATAGCTAAGATATATTTTTATAAGCCTATGGTGGGTATGGCGCAGTTGGCTAGCGCGCCAGATTGTGGCTCTGGAGGCCGAGGGTTCGAGTCCCTCTATCCACCCTATTCTTTATCGCGTATATAGCGATGCTATTGGGCTATCGCCAAGCGGTAAGGCACAGGACTTTGACTCCTGCATCTCGCTGGTTCGAATCCAGCTAGCCCAGTTATTAAAGTCCAACTTATGGGCCATTAGCTCAGGCGGTAGAGCACTTGACTTTTAATCAAGTTGTCCGGGGTTCGAGTCCCCGATGGCTCATTACAATCCCTTCTCTTATGAGGGGTTATTTTTATTTATGACAATATTATATGTAACATGCGGATATGGCGGAACTGGCAGACGCGCTAGACTTAGGATCTAGTCCTTCGGGGTGCAGGTTCGATTCCTGTTATCCGCATTTTTTATTGCAACAAAATACGCCCTATCTCATATCATGGAAAATCATTCCGCCAAATGAGATAGAGCGTATTTTAATGTAATATATACATCAACAACTGATATACAATATTACTACTCTGCATCTGCAGCAGGCTCAGCTTCAGCATCTGCAGCCTCGTCATCTGTGTCTTCCTCATCATCGAAGAAATCATCATCGAAATCATCGTCAAAATCATCATCGAAATCATCGAGGAAATCTGGTGTCAGGTATGAATAAACTGCATAAGCAATTCCTGCAATAGCTGCAACTGCACCGATGATAACAAGAATCACAAATAATGTGCTCTTTGCCTTCTCTTCTGTTGCATCGCCTTTAACTAAAATTACATCACTACTCTTCATCTCTACAATCCGCCCTTTCTTAACCCATCACTGGGTTTCATTATATTATATTAATTTAGAAGATAAATCATACTAATATTATCTTCCAATACATATCGAAATTATATCATAGAGGTATTGTTTTTTCTATATATAATTTATAAATAAATCTAACATAATGAACTTTATTCAGATAGAGGTATTGTGTTTCTTGTATCTGTCAATCCACCTTCTTCAATTTGGCAAATGAAGCAAACATCTTTCTTATGCCGCATCTCTCAAAATTGACAGTAACCTCGTAATCTTTATCTCCTTTTTCAAGAGCCTCCACCACTCCAGTTCCAAACTTAATGTGTCTCACCCTGTCGCCCACAACATAGTCTGGTTTCGTGGACGGATTTACCACAAAAGCCTTTCCAAACGAAAGCTGAGACGACTGCCCCATTCCTCCTGACGTATGGCTTTTTGCATATGAGCTGTACGGATTCTTCTGGCCATAACTTCTTCCGGACGTTCTTCCTGCACCATAGGAATTATATGAATCACCGTATGCCCCACCTCGATTATATCTGTCAATAGACTCAGTCTCTTTCCTCCTTGCCATATTCTTCATATCCGCCTCATGCTCGAACAACATCGGAGGGATCTCTCTTATGAATCTTGACACATCACTGTAGGTTCTGTTGCCGTGCATCATCCTCTCTCTGGCTGCACTCAGATAAAGCTTCTTCATAGCCCTGGTTATCCCCACATAACATAGACGTCTTTCCTCCTCAAGAGCATCTGGATCATCTGAATTGAGTGCCATGCCGCTTGGGAAAACGCGTTCCTCCATTCCACATATGAACACGTATGGAAATTCCAGACCCTTAGCACTATGAAGCGTCATGAGCTTCACTTGATTGTCATCCTCCGTCATGGAATCAAGATCAGACACAAGTGCTATCTCTTCCAGAAATTCTCCCAGTCCCGACTCCTCATTATCTTCTGTGAACTCTACCACCTTATTCCTAAGCTCATCTATATTCTCAAGCCTTGTCATGGCCTCCTCAGTATGCTCCGCTATGAGAGCGTCCTCATATCCGGTATCTTCAAGGATTCTGTCGTATACAGAATCCAGCCCCTCACCATCATCGAGCATCTGCCTGAATGATTCGATAAGCTCCGCGAATTCCCTGATCTTGGATGCAGTCTTTGCTGCCATCCCAGGTATCTCTCCTGCCCGCTCTGAGGCCTCCAGCATCGAAATACCATACGCATTGGCAAAGGATTCAACCTTTCCAAGACTAGCCTCGCCTATTCCGCGCTTAGGGACATTTACCACTCTTCTAAAATACAGATTATCAGCAGAGTTGTTTATCACCTTAAGATATGCCAAGATATCCTTTATCTCCTTTCTGGCATAAAAATTCGTACCTCCATAGACTCTGTAAGGTATATTTCCATACACCATTTTTTCTCCCAGAACACGTGACTGCGCATTAGTCCTGTACAGAATTGCTATATCTCTATATTCCACTCCCTGTCTCACCAGCGTCTTTATCCTGCTGGTCACAATATCACCCTCTGCATATTCGGAATCACACTGATCAAATGATATCTTTTCTCCAGCCTCTTTGTCTGTCCACAAAGCTTTATCTTTACGTCCCTCATTATGTTTTATAACTGCATTCGCTGCCGCCAGTATATTGCCACAGGATCTGTAATTCTGCTCAAGTTTGATCACTCTTGCATCGTCGTATTCTTTCTCAAAATTTAAAATATTCGTTATATTTGCCCCTCTAAACTTATATATAGACTGGTCATCATCCCCGACTACACACAGATTTCTATATTTTCTTGCCAGCATTTTTACCAGAAGGAACTGTATGTGATTGGTATCCTGATACTCATCCACCATGATATACCTGAATCTGTTCTGATATGTATCCAGCACATCCGGATTGTGTTCAAACAATTCCACCGTCTTATATATCAGATCATCAAAATCCATCGCATTATTTTTCCTGAGCCGTCCCTGATATTCAGTGTAAACCTCCGAAACCTTAGTAGCCGCAAAGTCAGCAGCACTTCTCCTTGCAAACTCATCCGGAGACATATATTTCTCCTTGGCCCTGGATATCTCAGCCATAAACATTTTCTCCGGATATCTTTTGGGATCTATCTGAAGATCCTTGAGTATACTCTTTATCGTACTTTTCTGATCATCTGAATCATATATATCAAAACTCTTATTATAACCCAATCTATCCGCATATCTTCTGAGTATCCGCACACATAAAGAATGAAATGTGCTGACCCAGACCCTGTCCGCACCATCGCCGACTATCATATCCACACGTTCCCGCATCTCCTGTGCAGCCTTATTCGTAAATGTTATCGCCAATATATTAAGAGGATTAACTCCCTCATGTGCAATCAGGTATGCCACCCTGTGAGTTATAACTCTGGTCTTACCACTTCCTGCTCCTGCCAATATAAGCAGTGGACCATCCACATACTCACACGCCTGTTCCTGCATATCGTTAAGTCCTGCCATATCACCCTCCTGTATCTCTTCTGTTTATCACATTCTGCCATACTCCTTACACAGCAAAACGCCATTATATATACCAAACATATGTTTTATTTCATCTGTCCAGTATATCATAACGGCGTCTATTTGCAAATGAATATATTCGTTTTATTTGTTATAGTTATCCTATAAGTTTGCTGCCACAGTTGCTGCAGAACTTGGCCCCATTTGTCGGCTGTCCACAGTTAGGGCAGAACTTAGGTGCGCTGCCTGTCTGTGCTGAACCGCTGTTCATCTGGTTCATAGCTCCAGCCATCTGATTAGCCATAGCCATTCCCATCTGCATTCCCACCATCGCATTCGCCATATCAGTGGCATTGCTTCCGGCAGTTCCCATTCGGCCACCCCTAGCCATGGAATCTACCATACTCACCTGCTGGAACTTATTCATATCTCCCAACATAGAATACTCTGCCGCCTGATCAGCACGCTTCTGTATATTCTCCGGATATGTGAACTCACTGATCCTGAAATCGGTTATAGTGAGTCCTATTCCCAGGAGTTCCATGTCCAGATCTTCCTTGATACCCTTAGCTATATCCACTGAATTGGCCATAAGGTTGAACACATCACCGCCAACCTTTGTGATCCACTTCATGAGAAGTCCGTCCAGGATTCCCCTGATACGATCTCTGATGTCGTCAACAGTGAACTGCTGCTTTACACCAGCAACCTTTTCTATAAGTACATTATAATCGTCTACCTTGAATGAGAACTTTCCATTTGATCTGACCGGAAGTCCTCCAGGAAGTCCCGGTGCCTGAAGTCTGATCGGAGAACTTGTTCCCCAGTTGCATGTGAACTCCTTGGTGTTCACAAATAATACCTCAGCACGCAGGCCGGAGTTGAACCCAAACTTAAATCCCTTGAGAGTTGAAAGAAATGGAATGATCTGGGAATCTATTGTATAATTTCCCGACTCTGTAAATATTCCCTCAACGGCTCCGTTATAAAGAAATATGGCATCCTGTCCCGGCTTGATTATAAGCTTGGAATCCTTCTTTATCTCTCTGTTGGTCCATTTCCAGAAGATTATATCATCTCTGTACTCTTCCCACTCTACAACATTAGCAAACTGATTTGAAAATAAACCCATCTATTGTGCTCCTCTCTGTTCTACAGTCGACAATAAATTACTGTAATCCCATCTTGGCCTTAAGTGCTGCCAGCTCGTCCTGCACATCTGCATTAGGTGCTGCGTCATACTTGCTTGCAAGGTCATCTATAGAATCTGCTCCTGAATTGAGCTCACTCATCGCATTTGCCTTATCAAGCATTGCATCTGCCTTTGCTTCCATTCTTGCAAATGCATCCATAGAAGCTGATGAATCACCGATACCGCCCATCATCTTGTTCATACGCTCCTGAGTCTTTGCAACCTGAACCTTAGCCTTGATTGTCTCTTTTCTCGCATTCAGATCACTGACATCCTTTGTGAGCTTATCATGCATCTGTCTCATCTTGGCTGCGTTAGCTGCTGCTGCATCATATGCCTGCTGAAGTGCTACCTGCTTCTGTGTAAGCTGGTTCTTCTTCTCAAGGAATTTCATTGCATCAGCCTCATTGCCGGCAACGAGTGCCTTCTCTGCATATGTCTGCATCTTTGCTATCTCTGCATCACACTCATCAAGCTGTCTCTTACATCTCTGCTCCTCAGCCATAACTGTTGCTGTCTCAGATTTAACCTTTCTGAGGTCCTCCTGAAGATCTCTCAGATACTGATCGATCATCTTCTCCGGATCCTCTGCCTTATCAAGAAGTGCATTGATGTTTGATGACATGATGTCTTTAAATCTCTTTAAAATTCCCATAACTCTTACCTCCATGTGTTCGGTTTATTTATTTGTTTATAATATTAATGTTGTCTCCTGTCGACGACACCACCATTATATAATCTTATATGTTCTGCCGCAATCAGAACAATCGCATATTCACGTATCATATAATGTGCTTATAGACACGTTATCCCCCATAATGTGTCTGCCATCAACTTATTCAACTTTAACATTCGTCCCTGTATGTCCAGTCACCGGCACGCGTGGACATATGACGCGCTTATACAAATAGTTTATACGACTCCGTCATCCACATCATCGTATACATCCATTCTTCCACCTATTCTGAAATCCGGTTTTCCAGTACCCATAGCCGTGGCTCCCTCTGCACTGGCATCCGTGATGGATTCTTCCAGCCTGACAGGCGTCCTGTCTGCAAATCTTCTCTTCTTCTCATCAGCATCCATCTCTTTTATGACATGAAGCGCTGTGTCCACTTGATCATCTTCTTTGCTTCTCGGCTTTACCGGCTCCCTTGAGGCCTTTACTTTTATCGGCTCAGGCTCCTTCTTATCTTCAAAGTCGAATTCCCACTGAACCATCTCAGGTTCATTGTTCTTCTCTTTATGTTCCTCTTCATTCGCCTTATTCTTTTCATAATACAGCTCATTCGCCAGCAACTGGCTTATCTCAAGGATATCCGCATATCTCTCCTGCTTCTTCATATCCATAAGACCTTCCATGAGCTCCTTCTTGTTATTCTCTATTATCTCTGATTTCTTTCTGAGCGAATCAAGCACCCTGTCACTTTCCATGCTTATCATATTGTATGCCTGATTGACGGTTTCATTTATCTCCATCAGCATCTCGTTCGTATATATAATAGATGCCGCATATATCTCGTTCGCAGTCCTGAGTGCCTGTCTGTCCTGTTTGTTAAGACTCTTGACCTTTCTATCCACCAGCAGTGGACTCGGCTTACTGAGTCTTATTCTGGATGCAGTCTCCTCAGCATCGGCAATTATCTCATCTGCCTCCTGCTCTGCCTCCTTGATTATCTTACTTCTCTTATCGGTTATCTCGTGATATGCCTTCAGTTCCAAATCTATCGTTGTTTTGAGTTCCTCTACTATCTCAAGAACCTCTTCTCTATTTACCAGAACCTTTCCAGCAGCAAATGGTACGTTCTGACCATCTCCAACCAGTTCCTGTATTCTGTCTAACAGCTGTTTAGCTTTTCCGTTCTCCATAATTGTGCCTCCGTAGAAACTTTTGTAACACATAAGTATACGTGAGTTTATTTTATCATCTTTCCTGCACCTTTTCAACAAATGCCATCCATTTATTTCTTACAATACTACCTCATTCTATTCCGGATTATGTAATGATATTACTAATCTATCTGGCATTTTATGTCATCTCTAGGGAGTCCTAAAAAATCCTGGATCAGATGTCTTGTGAACAGCCGTCCCTCCTCACTTTCAAACACCCTCTCAGGATGCCACTGAAAAGCAAGGATACTCATGGCAGGAGACACAAATGCCTCAACCGACTCATTTTCCTCATCAACCACTATTGGGTAGAACATAGTGGAGAGATTCTCAATATATACACAGTCGCTGTGGAAATTATTGATTTTTATATCTCTGTCAGTTTTTACTACGTGAGCCATATGGTCAGTTCCCCTCGGTCTTGGCACCTTAAACCGTGCAGAATAACTTATCTTCCCTCCAAACAGGGCATTTATGTGCTGCATACCACGGCACACCCCTATGATCGGAATATTATTATGCACACAGTACATTATAAGCCTCTCCTCCATAGCATCGCGGTGGGGCTGAAGTTCAGCATTGTGTGGTTCAACATAATGTCTCGGATGAAGCGTACCGCCTCCCGTGACGATAAGGAGGTCAAACTGCTCGTCAACTACCGCATCGAAATCCCTGGTGAAATTAGACACTGGTCTAAGACGTATTCCCAGGCTTTCATAAAATTCTACATATGCAGCCTCCAGAACATCTGTGGACTTGCCATACATATTATGTCCTTCTCTCTGTGTTATCAGCGCATGCAGCATATCCTATTCCCCCTTTAGTATCTTTCCATTTTTGCAGTCAAGCGTCACATTTTTCTGTCTTTCGACGAAATTATATATATAATCACCACAGCCTATAGCTGCCGGAATGTTAAATTCCGCGCACCTTATCGCCATATGTGATGCGACTCCTCCGTATTTTGTTATAAAACCTTTTATTCCTTTTGCAAATATCCAGTCGTATCCGGGATCAGCCTTTGGCAGCACTACGATCTTGTCATGAACCGCCGCTATTCCATCGTGATTCTCTGCCTCATAATTTTCCAGAAGTATCACTTCCCCTGACACGCACTCCGAGGTTATAAAGTTCGGCCTTGCCTCCCATATCTCTATGTACCTCAGCTGATTGGAATTGTATATTACATCCGGCAGAAGCAGCATAGAATATATCTCAAACCTCTTCCTGTTCTTCTCTATTGTTTCTTTCCATCTCGCTCTTATTGTTTCCTCATCAGAATTCACCATAAGCTGTATATCAACGACCTCAAGATATGACATCTCTTCCTTTGTGAATCCCAGTTTATCCCCTATGTCTATCAGTATGTCTATCGCAAGGCTCAGGGTTTTTGTAAACTCAAATTTGAAAAATTCCCGCTCCTCCATCGAATCACGCAGATAATCCACAAAGTCCCTGAGGCCCACATGAAATCCCATATCACCGAGTGCACGGTGGAGTCTGGAAGTATCCAGAGGATTGTGTCTCAGCTCCTCTATAGTCTGGCGCTGTTTTCTTGCAGCATCACTGCCCTTCGAAAGATCAAACTGTCTCTGGGCATAGGTGTCACATGTTATGTCGTATGTACCAGATCTCAGATGTCCGTATTTTTCATCAAACGTAACTCTGGTTATCCTGCCATCTACAAGATCCTGAAAATCTGAATCATACTCAGCGGCTACGGTATATATCGACATCATAAAGTCATCTATTTCTTTATCTGTAAAATACCCTCTGTATACGAGTGATCTGCTTATGGCCTTTGATATAAATGCCAGTCTGGCCTGCCTTGCAAATTTAGGTGTACCATAATGTTTTATGCTCTCTATCAATTGTATAAAAAACTGAATCAGAGTATTTATATCATTTGCAGCCATCATCCAGTTGCCACGGATATTTTCCCGATGTACCCTGAGGCCATTCAAGGATCTCAGATCCTTCATCCTGTTGCTGTTAAAATTAACTATGGCATTGTCGGTGAGCTTGAACAGGGAATCCCTAAGATCTTCAATTTCAGCCCTTGTGAATCCGCAGTTTTCAAGAGACAAAAGCTTGTCCCAGGTTGACAGATCGTAATCCGAAAAAACTATCTCGAATTCTATCTTATCATGTGCCGTCGGATCCTCCGTGATCCTGCGGTTATAGTAATCCATCAGCTTCTTCTCAAGCCTGCTCTCAACATCACCCGGCATCAGTCCGAAAAATGACTGCTTTAAGGATATATACGGCTTGTTGCCAACCTTATACATCAACTCTCCATCGACCTCTTTATAGCCTATATAGCTGAGTCCCTGATTCCACGCCGCAGATGTTATTATCTCGCGGTACAGAGAATAATCAAGCGGATGAGGGTTCTCACCGATCATCTCCGCAGGATTCCAGAATGCCATGTCTGAAAGTATACTGTCTCTGTCCCTCAGTTGTATATCTATATCCCTGTACTGTTTCTCAGCCATAGCCACTGCCTCATACACTTCGGTATCACTCACGGCATTTTCTCCACTGTTTATACATGCCGCCAGCGGACGCACCTGAAATATCGTCACCACATTGTCACCATCTATTGCGAATTCCACATCCAGGGGATAATCGGTAAATATACTCTCAAGCTCCCTCATAGCTGTAACCAGCGCCGCCCACTGGGCAGGAAGCTCATCGGCATCGGCGTTTCTGACTATATAGACAGTTTTTCCGCCGCTTCCACTAGTCACAGCATCTGTGGAAGCAGCGTCATAGGTAATTGTGTAGTATGGCCTGTTCTTCTTAAGTTCCCTCGAGAAGATCACCCCGCTGCAGCTCACATCCAGCGTCTGTGTCTGTATGAGCACCTGCTCTTCATCTATGTTCTCTATATCTGACCTGTACGAATCCAGAACCGCATATATCGCCTCCCTGACCGCTTCTTTATCTGCAGAATCTACATCCAGTATACTCTCATAATGTCCTGCATTTGAACTTATCATTCCGTCCTCATTCGATGATGAACTGCGCACAACTATCTTTCTGCCACCAAAGCGTTCTGCGATCCGATCCACAGTATCCCCCGGACTATCCATGATCTCCCTGCCAGTGATGACCTCAATATCCTCTATCCTTGAACTCTTAAGCCTGCCATACAGACCACACAATACATCTGCCTTAGATATAGTCATAACCTACCTCCTGTCTACAAAAAACAAGCTGCACTTTAGATTGTATACTAAAGTGCAGCTTACATCAATTTCATTACTATATGTACTTGTCTGCTTTGTTTACTTTACCGTAAACAATTCCTCTACCGTTTTTCTAGGCGGCATATCAGGTGCAAATGCTGGATATCCAAGTGCGATAACCGTAGCCACAGTCTGACCTTCAGGCACTCCGGCTATCTCGCCCACTTTTTTGTCGTCGAATATTCCGAGTATTACAGTTCCAACACCTTTCTCATGTGCAGCCAGGCAGAATGTCTGCGCAGCTATTCCGGCATCAAACATCTCCCAACCGTCTTTCTTACTTGTGCTGTAATCTCCATTCTTCTCGAATCCGCATATTCCATCTTTCTCCGTCAAGATCATGAGCTGTTTTGCCCTGCTCACTGTCTTCTGGTTAAGAGGGAAGTCCATTACACCCTCTGCTGCGATCTTCGCTATGATATCCTGATCCTGTACAAGCATATATCTTACAACCTGTGTGTTTTTCCATGACGGAGAATAAGATGCAAGTTCAACTATGTCCTTTATAGTGTTCACCGGAACCATCTCATCTGTAAATTTTCTCACACTTCTTCGCGTCTTAATGCACTCAACTGCGTCCATACTTTTCCTCCTTAAATCAATCCCTGAATATATAATATTCCACTTGTAAATTTGTCTCCTACGTTATTCACGTAATCTCTATACTCTCTATAATCTATATAATACTTCTTTCCCCATGAAGATACAACAAGATAATCTCTGCCTTTTAAAGTTCTTACTCCTGTCACAGTAACATAATGGGAATGTACATCCTCTCTTATGGATGTCTTCAGCATGCCATCCTTCTCCACGTACAGCTTTATCCCCTTTTTGCCAAATGGATTATATCGGTTCGGACCTATGGCCAGTATGACTGGCTTGTTCTTTCTTATCAGGTGCCTGATGTCCTTCATCATCGCCTCGTCCGACTGCATCATCTTCCATTTTGCCTTAAGTCCTATATCATTCAGCATAAAATATCTGTTCATCGTATGTTTCAGTGCTATCCCCAGCATTCCCTTATGCATAAGTAATATTACATAATGTACATAAAAAAACTTCACATACTCCAGATAATCATGCTTGTTATAAAGCCCCTTCGGCTTATTTATCTTTCTTATGGCATCCGTCATCATGTTCGGATTCTGTTCAGCCAGATACATTGTGAGGTCTGCCATGGCGATCACTCCGCATCCCACTTTCTGCATCCTCTTAGATTTTGACCAGTTCTGATTACCGCCATAACTCACAAGGTTCATATTTTTTATTTTCACATAATCTTTATTTGTCAAATATAAATCTTCCATATTGATCCTTTCCAGCGCCATGTCCAGGCACTATTCAGATTCTGATATTGGTATTGTAACACGATTCTTTGTCCACATCAAGCATTCTTAACTGTATTAAGTAGTATTTAAAACTATGTCTTTTTTATGTTCCGTACGACAGTTTTATATGTATATTCTGCCCATGTTTTTTCACATTAACACAATTAGGACTTTACTTTTTTTACACGTTCTGATATAAGATTATATGAGTTGGATAAGTGATCGCGGCTGCATATATGCAGGTGAGGAAAGTCCGGGCTTCACAGGGCAGGATGCCGGATAACGTCCGGTGGAGGCGACTCCCAGGCCAGTGCAACAGAAATAAACCGCCATATTCGTATGGTAAGGGTGGAAAGGCGAGGTAAGAGCTCACCGCTGCCATGGTAACATGACAGGCTCTGTAAACCCCATCCGAAGCAAGACCAAATATTGCTCCAGCAATGGAGCTTGTGGAATGATACAGTTGCCCGCTGCATTCCAGGTAGGTCGCTTGAGTTTTATGGTAACATAATTCCTAGATAGATGATCACTCTCGACATAACCCGGCTTACAGTCCAGCTCACACATAATTCTGGCATTTCCAGATAATAAAAAGGAGACAATGCATTTTCTGCATCGTCTCCTTTTTATTATCTGGAAATACGCATATATTCCATCATATATGAAAGCATCCGCCTCCTATAAACTCACGGAGGATTGAATTTGCCGGAATATACTGACAATCTATGTCTCTGAACATATCCACAAATCTGAGCAGTCTTCTGACTTCCTCATAATACTGGGAATCTGCCCCAACACTCTGAAGAAGCGGCTTCGCAGCTCTTCCAACCGCAGTATATTCATATAAAAGTCCCGAATTGAACATGGCATCAGCCTCGCCCTCATATGGAAATATGTATTTTTCTTCACCTTTTCTAACTGACTTCCACATAGACAGGGTCTTCTCAACGTTATTTCCACGCGTCCTGTAATCCCTGACCATCCTTCTCAGAAGCCTGCTGTCCATGGTCGACACCTTGACCTGCTCTCCATCCGGGCCGTCCACATACAACTGGTTTAGCGGACTTATGTAGATTTTATATTTGTCTGTGTCATCCAACATGTATGTCATATCCGGATTGAGCGAATGTATCCCCTCCATAATTATGACGTCCTTATCTCCTATCTGCAGAAAATCTCCGCGATATTCCCGCTCTCCTGTCTTGAAGTTAAACACCGGAAGTTCTATCTCATCACCGGATATAAGCCTGGTCATATCTGCATTCAGTTTATCAAGGTCCATGGCTTCAAGGCATTCAAAGTCATAGTCGCCATTCTCATCCTTTGGGTTATCCTTCCGGTTCACAAAATAGTTATCCGCTGCTATAGCGTGAGGTGTAAGCCCCATGGCCATAAGCTGTATGCTGAGTCTGTGTGACAACGTCGTCTTCCCCGCTGAACTCGGCCCAGATATAAGAACTATACGCCTTCTTTCCGCCTCGATCTTCCTGGCGATCTCATATATACTGTTGCTCTGCATCGCCTCACACACCAGCACCAGCTCCATGCTATGCCCTGAATCTATCATGGCATTCAGCTTTTCTACAGAGGAAACTCCTATCTTCTTCGCCCATTCCTTTGCAGTTTCCTTCAGGGATGTTATACTTCTTCCTTCATCACCCATACTATATCTTCAACTCCCTACAGTCATATATTCCTGCACCCTGTCTATACACTCAAGCTCATGTTCCAGTTCCATCAGGCGTCTCCTGGCATTGTCGGTCCCAGCCTGTCTGAGACCATCTGCTACAACAGAGAGAGAATCCCTCCGTTCATCCAGATACTGTCTGAGAACAGGACTGCGATCCTCTATAAGACAGCGTCCATACTTATAATATATTTCGTCTATATCATCTTTATTCATAGCTGTATCCGAGTGACTGACATCCACATTCATAACCACATAATATTTTCCTGCATCTATCAACATTTTTTCATCAGCTACCTTCCAGCCATGCTCATATATATATCTTCTGACATGCTCGATCTCCGACTGGGGCTGCAGCACCAGCTGGCGTGCCGACTCCACGGTCTGCATACCGGCATCCAGTATATCCGTTATAAGTATTCCACCCATGCCCGCAATCACGATCGAATCAGCTTCCCCAGGAGAGACCGTGGCCAGACCATCCCCCAGTCTCAGATCAATATTTTCTTCCATATTCCACTTCGTTATATTATCCCTGGCTATAGCACACGGACCGGTTCTAACATCTGATGCTATGACCCGGTCCGATCTGCCATTTGCCACAAGATATATAGACACAAATGCGTGATCACAGCCTATATCACAGACCCTGCCGCCAGGTATCACCATATCGGCGACCGTCTTCATTCTTAGTGACAATTCTATATCTTTCATTATATATAAATCTCCATATATCTCCAATGTATATTAGTTATACAGGAAATCCTTGAGCTTTCTGCTTCTGTTTGGATGTCTGAGCTTTCTGAGTGCCTTTGCCTCTATCTGACGTATACGCTCTCTGGTTACGTTGAATTCCTTTCCAACCTCCTCAAGAGTACGCGGTCTGCCATCATCCCAGCCAAATCTGAGCTTTATAACCCTCTGCTCTCTCTCCGTGAGTGTACTTACCACCTCGTCAAGCTGCTCATGGAGAAGCGTCTGGTTTGTAGCCTCCACAGGTGTAGGAATACTCTCATCCTGGATGAAATCACCAAGATGGCTGTCCTCCTCCTCTCCTATAGGTGTCTCCAGAGACACTGGTTCCTGGGCAATCTTCATGATCTCCTGAACCCTCTCCTTCGGAAGTCCCATAACCTCTCCGACTTCCTCTGGCAGCGGCTCCCTGCCAAGCTTCTGCAGAAGGTCTCTGCTGACTCTTGTTACTTTATTGATCGTCTCAACCATATGAACAGGAATACGAATGGTTCTCGCCTGATCAGCTATAGCTCTGGTTATGGCCTGTCTGATCCACCATGTCGCATATGTTGAGAACTTATAACCCTTTCTGTAATCGAACTTCTCAACAGCCTTTAAAAGTCCCAGATTACCCTCCTGGATAAGATCGAGGAATAACATTCCTCTTCCGACATATCTTTTCGCAATACTTACAACAAGTCTGAGGTTGGACTCCGCCAGCTTCTTCTTGGCAGACTCATCTCCTGCCTCCATTCTCTTTGCAAGCTCGATCTCCTCCTCTGCACTGAGGAGCGGAACCTTTCCTATATCCTTGAGGTACATTTTCACAGGATCCTGTGTTGTGCTTGATATGTCACCTGTATCTGTAAAATCAATTTTCTCTACATCCTCACCGTCAGCGATTACATCCTCGTCGAGCGCAGGCTCTTCCTCATCTGAGTCAGTGATCTGGAGGATGTCAACACCATTCTGCTCAAGAAATGTAAATATCTTCTGCATGGTGTCAAGATCAAGAGCTACCTCCTTGAGATCATTAAAATGCTTGATAAGTTCCGTGTCCTCTATAACATTTTTTTTGCTGTGTGCTATCTCCAGCAGTTCCTGAAGTTTGGAATTAAATCTTGCATTTACCGCCTCATCATCACTAACCTTGATCATATTGTTGTTTGCATTTGCTGCATCCATTGTACTCATAGTATTCCTCCATATGATGTAATATTTATTTGATAGTTACTTTGAACTTTTCTATCTGCTTTCTATCTCTTATGAGCTGCTGTACCCTTGTCATGTCATTCTCACTCTCCAGTTGTTTCTTTATGCTGGCAAGTTTTATCTTCCTGACCACGTCCGTTATGGCACCGTTCACCTCATCTTCAGTCATATCTATTGACAGATCTGTCTGGAGCATTCCAGCCACGAGCCTTTGTTCCTCGACATCCTGAAATGTATTGACTATGACTGCAGGCTCTACCTTGTGTGTCTCTCTGTACTGGCTGAACAGTTTTTCTGCAACTGTCCTGAATACTCCGGGTTCAAAATCTTCTTCGCTTATGACCCCATCCAGCCTGGAAAACAACGCCGGCTCATTCACCAGCCATGTCAGAAGAAGCTTGGCTGTTTTGTTGCCATTTGCACCTCTGTCCTGTGAACCTGCAGGGTTTT
This sequence comes from uncultured Coprococcus sp., assembly GCA_934277375.1. Lineage (GTDB taxonomy): Bacteria > Bacillota > Clostridia > Lachnospirales > Lachnospiraceae > Coprococcus. Next base: position 124,642 of record CAKQTZ010000007.1, read on the forward strand.
CTGTACCACCTGGCATATAAACATCCATATCCTGTGGATCACCGCGCCTTCTCTCTTCAAGCCGCCGTTCTTCCCTCTCCACAACCTCTGGTCTCGAAGCGCCTGACACGCCATACTCATGAACCTTCTCAGCAAGGGCATCCCTGTTTATCGCATATGTGTTAGCTATCGAATCTATATAATTATTTCTCTCAAGAACATCATCTATATACGACAGCTCCCGGGCCACCTGATTCTGGAACTTGGTCCGCTCACCGGGATCATTCTGGTCATATTCCTCAGAATATATTCTCGCCAGAAACATCATTCCACTCTCAGACTTCTTTATGCGCTCCTCAAATGCCTCGCTGCCCAGGTTCCGGATAAATTCATCCGGATCCTTATACGGTCTCATATTTATAACCCTTGCTCCGACTCCGACTTCGCGCAGTATGGCAATGACTTTCTTTGTGGCAGCAACACCAGCTCCATCGCTGTCATATGCCAGATACACTTCATCCGCATACCTCTTGATTATACCCGCATGGCCAAATGTAAATGCCGTTCCAAGGGAGGCAACCGCATTGTCAAAGCCTGCCTGATGCATGGATATAACATCCATATATCCCTCGCAGCATATAAAGCCTTTGCGTCTGCTCCGCCTTGCTATATTCATCGCAAACAGCGTGTGGCTCTTGTCGAACACTGCAGTATCACTCGTATTTATATACTTAGGCTTTCCGTCTCCCAGCACTCGGCCGCCAAAGGCTATAACTTTGCCATTGATGTCAAGGATCGGGATCATCGCCCTGTTCCAGAACTTGTCCACACCGCCTTCTTTCTCCGATATGTCCACAAGTCCGGAGCCCTTTAGCTGATCATCCGTATATCCCTTGCTTCTCAGATATCTGTACAAATCATCCCTGTATATATCAGCATATCCCAGAGCAAATTTATTTATAGTCTCATCGGTGAGCCCTCTTGTATCTCTGAAATACTCATATGCCTTCTCACCGTGTTTGCTATGTTTTAATATATAATGGAAATATGCCGCAGCGGCTTTATTCATCTCCCTGAGAGTTATCTTATACTGTTCCCTGGATCTCTCCTGCGCACTCATGGACTTCTCCGGAAGCTGGATACCCGCTCTCTCGGCAAGTCTCTCCACAGCCTCCGGGAAGTTAAGATTTTCATATTCCATGACAAATGTAAACACATTGCCTCCGACTCCACAGCCGAAGCAGTGATACATCTGCTTATCTCTGTTTACCTTAAATGACGGAGTCTTTTCGTGATGAAATGGGCAGCACGCTTCATAGTTGTTTCCCTTTTTCTTCAGGCTCGCATAACTCCCAATGACATCCACGATATCGTTGCGGGCCAGAACCTCATTTATCACATCATCCGAATAATACAATCCGATTCCTCCTATATCCTCGCAGACAGCTCAGTCTGCCTGCTGCCTTGTGATCTGTCTATACTTTCCATGACTTTGGTATGTATATTCCTTTAAAAGTTTCTATAGCATAATTATCAGTCATTCCTGCTATATAATCACACACCACAGTTTTGGGGTCTTCACCCATATATATCATCTCCACACATTCATTCGTCAGCCTGCTGGCATCCTCTATAAAATATTCATACAGGATCCTGAGCATCTTATCTGCCTTCTGCTCCTCGCTCTTGGCTATCGGATTGGTGTACAGATAGGTGAACATATATTTTCTGAGTTTTCCAAGCGCATCTCCTATATCCGGCGACATATACACCTGTTCTTTCCCCATGCTCGTCTGTATCACATCATGTATCAGGCAGTTCAGCCTCGTTCTTGTAGTTTTGCCAAGTATATCCGTTATATTCCGTGGAAGATCCTCTTCTTTTAATATATTGCCCCTTATCGCATCATCTATATCATGATTGACATAGGCTATCTTGTCAGCAAGTCTGACACACTGTCCCTCCAGCGTATGGGGTGTACATGATGTCTTGTGGTTTAGTATTCCATCCCTGACCTCCCATGTAAGGTTCAAGCCCTCACCTCTGTTCTCCAGCCGCTCAACCACCCTGACGCTCTGTACGTTATGGCTGAAATTGTTGCCGGCGCAGGACGCCAGCGTTCTCTCACCGACATGTCCAAATGGAGTGTGCCCGAGATCATGTCCAAGTGCAATGGCCTCGGTCAGGTCTTCATTCAGCCTCAGCGACCTGGCTATTGTCCTGGCGATCTGTGCGACCTCCAGCGTATGGGTAAGTCTGGTTCTGTAATGATCATCTCCCGGGGATAAAAATACCTGCGTCTTATGCTTAAGCCTTCTGAAAGCCTTACAGTGCAGAATACGATCCCGGTCCCTCTGATATACCGTCCGCAGATCACACTGATCCTCATGCCTGTCCCTGCCTTTTGACTGGTCACTGAACGAAGCGTAAGGACTTAGTATCTGATGTTCCTGATGTTCCTGTTCTTCACGTATTGTCATAGTTTTCTCCTATCCACATATACAAGCAAAACCTAACAGTATCTCTTTCAAATCATATTTTACTAACCACACATTTATATTATTCTGACTTTTTTCTCATAATCCTTTTTTTATTTTCTTTATTTTCTTTTTTTCTTGTCGCTGCCGCACAAAAATGCACGGCATATGAAGTATATGCCGTGCACCCACACTGTTATCCTCTTCCCTCTACTCGTTTAAAAATCTCGCCTGATCCTGTACCATGCTGACTTCACTTCCATCTCTGGCATCCAGCATCACAAGCTGGATCGGATATGTGTCATCATCCCTGTCACCATCTATCTGTGCAAACACATACACAGGAACAGCCTCATACTCTCCTTCACCGGTTTTCACTCTGAAATATGTCAGGCGCACATCATTGAACTCTACACTGCTGTAGCCTGAATAATCCTTGAAATGTTCCGGCATACACTCCTTGAGTTTGTCCACAGCCGCATCCCAGCTGATCAGGCCACCGGCCTCCGTAAGATCATCATCCGACTTCATCGGCCACGTACATGAAAATGACAATATTCCATCTGAGTTAAAACATATGTTGTACTCGGATCTCTCCATGTAATAATAATCTGATCCTGAATAACCATTTTCCGACTTGCTCTGATGCGATATCGTATCTATCCCAAATGCCTCTGGCTGGTAGATATCCTGTCCATTCACTGAAGCCTCAAAGGTTATCCCGTAACCATTCTTCTCATATCCCACCGCAGCACCTTCGATATCTTCATATTCCGTGTACAGCTCACTCTTGGATGTGACTACCACATCCTTAAAGCCCCATTTTGCCATGTAATCCATGGCCTTCGCCACAGCCTCATCCTCTGTCATATCACACCTGTTCTTTTCATCCATACTATCTCCAAGAGGATCGTTCTCCTTCATATAATCCAGATCCTGCTGGGAAAAAGTAGTGTGCCAGATCATACACGCTCCAAGCTGTGCCATATCCTCGGGTATATCACCATCTGCTGCAAGGCTCATATTAAATCCTTCATCAGATATCCAGGACTGGTCATTGAAATATAGAATATATTCAGCACCATCTATCTTCCCGATAAAATAATCCTTGCTGTAATCCACATCCGCTCCCTTGTGTGCAAATATCTCATCTCTCTGCTCCTGCCCAACCTCATCCTTCAGATCATAGGGATATTCAAATACGCCATCTTCCTCATCGAATATGCTCTTTAATATCATCTCTCTGTCAGCAGCGCCGATCTTACCCATAGAAAATTTCTTAACATACATCTTGTCTGTATCCGGAACCTTTATATGATCGGTATTTATACTGGCTGACTCAACCGTTCCACAGTTTTTCACCGGAATATCTATATTTGCGCTGTCCGGAATGTCAAGAGTATTTGTGAGACCTCCCACACTGTCGCCATCTTTAAGCTCCGAAAAATCGTTTTTTTCAGTGCTAGAACTGCCACTTCCACTGCTATACTCCCTCACATCATCTCCCTCTATGACCGATGTTCCGACATCACTTTTCTTATCTGTACATCCGCCACACACAAACAGCAAACACATTGCCGCAGCACACACCATCCATCTTCTTTTCTTCATATCCGCCACACACTTCCTTCTTTTTTTCATCTTCTGTAGTATTTTCGTTGCTTCTTCGTTATTTTCCATCTCCAAGATATATCGTTGCATAATCAAAATATTGTGTATTACAGCCACCATAAGTTATATCCATATACGAATCTTTGATCTCACTCTCATCAACAAGGAAATAAACTTTCATATCATGCTCTTCTCCATCTCTGCTCATGGTTATTGCCATATCTACCAGCTCTGCTTTTTGGCCATCGATCTCTGCGTACGCAGGTGATACATATGTCATTTCCTGACTGTTCTGTGCACTAACATCTTCACCGGAATAATAGTAATTTGTAGTATCAGGGTGCTCCATTCCGCCGTCCGGGGTTATCTCCCCTCTGTCAAGATAAAATGCAAGATCATCCTCCATCTCATCTGCACCACCCATCACATCTCCTTTATACGTCATATCCACAGCCACCAGACGTAGACTGCTGTCGTTATAGCTGTCCCATCTTGAAAACGCATCATCCGTTGTCTCTATAAGACGTCTGCATCTGACTGTCTTAAACTTTCCGTATTCATCCACAAACCTGCTGTCAAGCTCACCAAACCAATATACAATATCGCTTTGTGGTATATCACAGATATTGTCATATATAGTTATATCATTGACTGTCATCTCATATCCGCCTCTGACAAATTCTTCATTTACATTCACTTTAGTAAACATGTCCTTAAGCAGTTCTGTATCCGTCTCTGTATTTTCTCTGACATATGAATCATCCAACACATAGTCTCCTACCATTATCCATTTTGCAGGATCATCTCCTATATCTTCATTTATTGACATCCCTGCGATCACTTTTGTCAGATCAGTCTCCGAAATAGCTCGTCCGACATACATTGTTATGATGACTGAGTGCTCCTTCACCGGGATATACACCAGTCTGTCAAACGAGTAGTTCACACCACCTCTCTCAAACAACAGATATTCGTACTTGCCCGCGCTTAATGTCCTGGACTTCTCCACATCCCTGTTCACCACATCATACGACTTTCCATCCCACTTATCTGCAGCAATGGACAATCCCATGTCAGATTGTCCATCTGACATATCATACTTACTCTCCTCAACACGGATCATACCGGCAGGCAGATAACTGAAATCCACCTCTATATACCTTCTGGCAGTATCAGCATCATAAGCTTTACTTTTTTCATCTGATGAGGAAGCAGAAGTATCCTGCTCCGACTGGGAAGCCGCATCATAAGTTTCACCGTCTTCATTTGTCTGAATTGTGCCCGTAGCTGTATGGCCATCCTGGCTGACTGTGAATCTGTACACCGTGACAGCGGCATGGATTGATACCGGGAGCAATATCACTGCACATATCAATATTACAGCCACCTTTGCAAATTGTCCGGACAATAACCAGTTCTTCCCTTTACCGGCCTGCCCATTGTACTCCTCAACATCCTTTATCCCATCCAGCAGCTTATTCTTTTGGGCTTCGTACTCCGCTGAAAATGTGTGGACTGCCTCGTTATTCGGATCTTCCTGTATATCATCATGTCTGTTGTTATTCTCCATACAGCATCATCTCCTTCACCAGTAATTTATGCGCCCGCTTGACAGCCCTCTCATATTTCTTCCGGACTGCTGTCTCAGACATGTTCATGACCGCTGCAGTCTCCCTAACGGAAAACTGTCTGGCAATACGGAGCTGCAATATCAACGCATCATCACCTGGCAGCCTGTCAAGGATATCCCTAACAATCTGCCGGTTCTCAACCTCATCGGCCATATCCATGTGTCCGGAATCCGCACTTTGGTTCCAGATGGCATTCTCAACAGCCTCAACGGATGCATCATCACCCCCAAATGCACACACAGCCTCCGCGGTTCTCTTATTGCCTCTGTACATATCTATGGCTATACTCTTTGCCGTCTTAGTTATATATGCTGTTCTCTTGCTCTCCGACATCTTCCTCACAACATCTCTATAACTTATAAGTTTCAGAAAAGTCTCCTGTACTGCCTCCTCCGCCTGCCATACATCGCCCAGCACAGCATAGGCAAGCCTATACACTCTCTGCTCATACATATCATAATATTGTGCTATGAGTTCACTGTCCTTTTTATCATTATGCATAATCATCCTGTCCCTTTTTGTACCCCAGCCCTGAGCACGTTTTTATAATTTCTCCATTTGTGAACGTTCACTATATATAACGAATAGATTACCACAAATGTGACACCCTATTATAAATTTCTTTATTATTTTGCCTTAAAGGTATATATATCTTTTTCACATTGCCATATTTGTAATTAATATACAAAAAGGACAGCCATCTTTTCGCCGTATTTCAGACCGGCGTTCAAAAATGATCTGTCCTTTTCATACCCTTATTTATCACTTAATTATATATGATCAGCCTTATTGCTGCATTTGACAATAGTCTACTTCATAAGTCCTTGGTCATTAAGATATGTAGCCATGTCCAGGAAACTGAAATTCTTCCATGTATCATCCTTGTAAACTATTCCTCCCTTGCTGTCACAGCTGTCTATCCACTCCTGCTTTGTCTTATCAAGCTCTGTGTCAACCTGGGCCAGAGCCGCCTGATATGCAAAGCTTTCAAGCAGGTCACTGTCATGATCCGCCAGAACTGCTATAGCATAATATGATGTCTCAGCCTCGTACACATCTGTACATTGTCCTGCTGTAAGTTTCTCCATAACTGAATTCATATCGTCAGAGTAACCACCCACATAGCTCTGCTTCTCCTCCGAATATGAATCCACGCCGTACTTCCTGGCAGTCTCCTTGACATCAGCTCCAGCGTTGATCTCCTTTACAGCTGCCTCAGCCTTTGATTTCATATCTGCAAGTTCTTTATCACCCAGTTTCACATAATTGCCATCGTCATCTGTCACTGGATTGCCATCATCATCAGCCTTAACCTTTGGAAATGTCAGATAATATATCTTCTGAAAATTGTAATCCTTATACTGCTCTTCATAATCCGCCGTGAGCTTCTTGCCTATCTCATTACGGGTATTTGTCTCTATCTTGTTCATGACCGAGGTATCCTGAAATACAGAATCAATCAGGTCATCGCTTATACCATATTTTTTTCTCACGGATTTAGGTACATAAGTTGTGAAATTACTTATAAGACTGTCTCTGGTGTTCTCATCTTCTTTCGTGAATTCCATTCCAGCGTCCTTAGCTGCATCCCCCGCCATCTTGGTCTCCACTATGTTGTCAATGACTGCCTGCTTATACTTTTCCTCGTCCTTCTGTATATCCTCATACTGTACAGTACCTGACAATATCTCAAGTATGCTGTAAAGCATAAGCTCATCCTCGCTGATCTCATATTCTCCAACAGTCATGACTGCACCGCCATCAGACGTTTCACTCTGTTTTTTGTCTTCCGCTGTGTCTGACACACTTTGTGACTTATCTGTAGACGTATTGCCCGTACTTCCACATCCTGCCAGTATAGACAGCCCAAGCGCAGCTGCACATACACAGCTTGTCAATTTTATTCTCTTCATATATGTACATCCTTTTATATATTATTAACTGATATAATATGGTCCCAGTCAGCGGTGTGCTAAACCGTCCGTTCCGGAACAAATATCTCTCACTTATTGTCGCCCTTATTCATTATCCCTGTGGATCAACGATCATCATTACTCTATTGCATCATCCTGTTCCGTATCATCCTCATCCGTATTGATCTTTGAGGTATCTATGAGATGCTTGGTGATCCTGCCCATCGGCAGCTCCTCGTCATCGTCCTCCTCCTCCTTGGCCTCTGTTTCACTTTCATCTTTATTCTCTATCTTATCATACAGTCTGTTTACAACCATAGAGCTTGCATATGCAAGGACACCTATAAGTATCAGAAGCCATAACACCCATGTATAATATAATATCTTATTATTAGAAGCATAGAGTGCTATCGGGAGCACCCATATAAAAAACAGATAGAACCATGATCCAAGATTAGCTATGCTGATCAGGAATGAGTTCTTTATATAGTTGCCTGTCGTGTTCTCATATCTGGCCACCATCGGGAAAAGCATTGGAAGTGTAAAGCTGAGGAACACTGCCTCAAGCGCCATAAGCCCGAGGATCAGGGCATATCCCAGACCACCCAGTGAAAACGAAAGTACATATTCCACATACATCGCTGCCAATATGACCAATATGACAAGCCACACCTTGGTGGCCGGTTTGAAGTTCTTCTTAAATGCAGACCAGTAACTCTTCCATACCGGTCCCTCCTGATCCTTTACAAGCTTTGTTGTAAAGGCATACATGGCAGTAGCCGCCGCTCCTATGGTAAAAATGGGAATACTTGTGATTATAAACAAAATATTGATTATAAATAAGTCTCCGAATTTCTCCAGCTTCTGAAATATATTTGTTTTGATATTTCCATTCTGTGCCATATGTTCTCCTCAAAAAATACAAGGCACACAATTGCTTGTGTACCTTGTGTGATAAATATTGTATATTGTTGCAATTAACCCTTTACAGCTCCACTTGTCATACCGGCAACGATATTCTTTGCCAGACACAAGTAAACTATGATAACCGGGAGGATTGAACATGCGATGAACATGTAAACCTGACCCATATCAAACTTAAGGAAGTCAGCTCCACGAAGAAGTGCTATCAGGATAGGCAGTGTCTTCTTGTTGTCTTTCTTAAGAATAAGAGCTGGTGTGAAGTAGTTATTCCAGCTTGAAACGAATGAGAAGATTGCCTGTACCGCGATAGATGGCTTCATAAGTGGAAGCGCTATCTGATTGAAGATACGGAACTCTCCTGCACCGTCTATACGTGATGACTCAAGAAGCTCCTTCGGAAGTGCTGCATCCATTGACTGCTTCATGTAGAAGAATACTACAGGAGAAGCAATTGCAGGAATGATCAGCGGAATGAAGCTGTTCATAAGTCCCATCTTGTCAACCAACTGAACGAAACCTAATGCAGTTACCTGTGTAGGGATCATCATGATCGCAAGAATGAATGTAAATATTGCCTTCTTCAACTTGAAGTCGTATGCATAGATTGCAAACGCTGTTACTGTCGAGAAGTATGTACATAAGAATGCTGTACATGCAGCAACTATAAAACTGTTAAGCAAACCTGTAAATATAGGCTGCGTTCCATGGATAATATTCTTAAAGTTCCTAGCTGCGTACTTACTTGGGATCATGGTGAATCCACGGTTAAGCTCAGCATTCGATCTTGTCGCATTTATAAAAAGTACATAAAACCAGAACAAGCATAAGATGGTGATAAGTACGAATACTGTATAAGCAATTATTCGTCTTGTCTTGACTGGCAAACCTTTTTCTTTCTTTCCGTCCATATTCATCCCCCTTTCTACTTCTCGGTCTCTTTATTCATCTTAAATACTATCATACTCAAGATACCGGTTACAATGAACATGAATACGGAGAGGGCACCGCCCATACCATAATTCTTACTGAACAAGTGCTTGTTCAGGGCCATGATAAGTGTCATGGTTGTATTCTTTGGTCCACCAGAACCATTTGTCAGGATCTGTGGAACATCGAACATCTGGAGACCACCTATAAGAGATGTGATCATAACATATACTAAGATAGGTCTAAGTATAGGTAATGTAATCCTGAAGAATACCTGATTAGATGTTGCTCCATCCACCTCAGCAGCCTCATAAAGTGAAGTATCAATTCCCAGCATACCTGCCAGAAGAAGAATTGTTGTATTACCAAACCACATCAAGAAGTTCATGAATGCAACAAGGGTTCTTGCAGATCCGGTATGTCCAAGGAAATCATATGGATTCCCCTCTGCTACCGCACCCATACTCTGAAGCATTCCATTGATAGGACCTACCTTTGAGAACAGTGCGAAGAATAACATTGCAAAAGCTGATGCCATGATCAGGTTTGGCAGATAAATAACTGTCTGGAAAAACGCCTTACCCTTAAGCTTCAGACTTGGGTTAGCAAACCATGAAGCAAGGAGAAGTGATATAAGAATCTGTGGGATGAATCCCATGATCCACATGATCATTGTATTTCCAAAATATGTCCAAATACTTCCGTTCTTGAACATACTAACATAGTTGTCCAATCCCACCGGTTCAGGGCCAATCTCCATAATTCCATCAAAGAAGTGCTTAAAGAAACTGTTATAAATAGTTGAGCACAGTGGAATTAACTGGAAAATTATGAAAACAACCGCAAACGGAATCAAGAAAAAGTATCCCCAACGGTTATAGCGTACTATGTTGCCTTTTTTACTTTTCATTCTATAACCTCCCTAGTAAAGTCTGTATGAGCATAAAAAACGTGCCCGTCTGGCACCTGCCAGACAGGCACGCGTATAATACTATGCTTGTGTTATACAGACCTAATATTGATTACTCTACTGTGATTGCTGGGTACTTTGTAGCTACATCCTGCTTGAATGCCTCAACAGCCTCATCATATGTTGCGTACTGACCTGTGAAGTAATCCTTCATAGCCTTCTGGAATGACTCATTGCATCCCTGATCGTAAGCTGAGATGTTAGAAAGGTCGATCTTCTCAACACCTGCGCAGAACATACCGATTGGATTCTGTCCGCCAAGTACTGCATCACCATATGATGTATCCTTAGCCATAGCATCCATAGCTGGCTTGTTGTTTACGAAGTCGTTATCAGCCTTAACAATATCTGTCATGATATCTGTATCTGTTGTCATCTTTCTCATGATATCAGCAACAAGTGTTGGGTTGTCTGTACCTGTTGCACCACAGATCCATGTGCCGCCCCAGAAGAAGCCCTGAGGTCCTGTTGTTGCACCCCAACCGCCTGCATGTGCGATTGACTTTTCATCATCAGCAGCCATTGAGAAGTCGATCATCCAAGCTGGTCCGAAGTAAGCAAATACCTTTCCTTCTGGATAGAATCCAGCCTTCCACTCATCGCCCCAAAGGTCGCCAGTTGTTGTCTGACCAGCATCATATGATGCCTTCTCTGCATCTGCCCAAGCCTTGAACTGTGGATCGATGTTGAGCTTGCCATCCTCAACCCACTTGCTTGATACGTTGTTTGAATATACACGGTATGAATCGTTAACTGTTGCTGTGAGCTTGTAACCCTTAGCTGCTAACTCTGTACCTGTTGCATAGAATGTATCCCAATCTGATACGTGCTTCTGAACCTCATCAGGATCGTCTGATCCCCACATATCCTTTGCGATTTCTCTGTTGTAGATAAGAACACCAGGACAGCCCTGCCATGAAACACCCTTAAGTGTTCCCTTTGAATCTGTCATAACGTCCTTTGTGTACTGATACTGATTTGCCAGCTCGTCATCTGTGATTCCGAGATCTGAAACTGGCATAGTGTAGTCTGTATCAACATACTTAAGTGCGTAATCAGCCTCTACGAGGAACAAGTCGATCTTGTCGTCAGCACTTGCATCTGCCTGCTTAAGTAACTGCTGATCCAGATTGTTCTGGTATGCGTTGTCATCTGAAGGAACGATTGTCCAAACAACATTAACATCGCCAATCTTACCATGTGTTCCATCAACCTCTTCGTATCCTGGATAGTGAGCTGTAAGTCTTGACTTAAACTCCTCATTCCAAGCGTAGATGTTAAGTGTCTTGCCCTCATCTGAGCTAACTTCTGCCTCTGAAGTAGCGTCGTCTGAAGCCTCCTCTGAAGCTGCATCTGATGCTGCCTCTGTTGTGTCGTCCTTCTTTGCCTCTGTTGTTGTTGATTCGTCATTGCCTCCACAAGCTACGAGTGAAAGTCCCATAGCACATGCTAATGAAAGAACCAGTACCTTCTTGAATTTTCTCACAAAAAAACCCTCCTTAAAAAATATATTCTTTGTGCTCAATATGACAAGTTGCCAAATTGCATCTTCCCGACTAGGCAAGTCGTTCTTACTGCATTTGTCATTATTGCCAAGTTTTAAGAGCGTTTTATGAACTTGATAAGCACTTTTGCTAACAGTTCATTACCCATTTTCTATCGCCATTCCTTAGCGACAATGTTATTATAGGTCATATTAGACAATAATGCAAGTCCTTTTTTCGCTTTTTTATGGTAAAAATGTAAATAACGAGGTCAAATATCCCTATTTAGCCTTGTTTGTTATGTATTTATGTATCAATTCTGCTATTTTTTGTGGATTATACACAATCAGGCGGTCAGGTCCCGACACTTCTGTCATCTCGGCATTATCATGTGCTGCTGTATAATTCCTATAATATGTATTATACACATCTGCAGGATCAACACTGTTGCCATCCTCATCCTGCATCACTTCTGCCCGGCTTTCATATTCTTCCAGTGTATCATCGCTCTGGTGAAGGAAAGGGTCTGTGTACGGATTGCAGTATATCATATACATAGGTATATTCTCAGGCCAGCCGAGTGCTGCAACTTTATTGGCATTTTCCACAAGATTCTTGTCTTCATTGTACATTCCCTTTGTATAGAGCCCCCTGCCGATAAGTGCGTCTCTCCTGTCCATCTGATCCTTGGTGTAGACATCCCATTCATTATCAGGGAACACACTGTCAGACAATCTGTGTCCTCCGATCTTCACCAGCTCGAGCATGATCTTGTTTCTTAGTGAACAGTAATCCTTCTCATCCGCGCCCTCATACTGATCAGGGAAATACATCTGAATTCCTATGACGGATTCCACCTCATCCGGATATTTGTCACACCAGTCTATAGCCAGAGTTCCGCCATTCTTATAAGCGACCAGCACATACGACCTGCTGTCGGTAACCGCCTGCACAGCCGTCCTCGTCTCCTCCAGCATGGAATCTATATCCTTTGGAGCATCCCAGTCTTCGCTGTATCCCACACCGCTTCTGTCCACGTATATCAGCTCGTAATCTGAGAGTTCTTCCATCAACGGCTCAAGGGCTATTGAATCATCTGCAGTCTTATTTGAGTGAATGAATACCAGTGTATGTTCTGCATTTTCACTTCCATTTTTCACCACATGTATCTTATGTCCGTTCACATCCACCATCTGCCCGGTGGGCGTCAGATACTTCTGCTCCTCCGCCAGAGCCTTCTTATTCTTCACATGTGCATACATGAGAACACTGCCCGCAGCCAATATCACCGCCAGCAGTACAGCACTCATGGCCTTCAGTATCATACCACCCAGCTTTCTCCGCTCTTTACTCTTTTCCTCCTTACTCATAGTCATGCTCACAGACTTCGTGGGTTCTTTGTCCGCCAGTTTAGGTATCTTCTTTTCAGTGTTTTTCTCATTTGCATTCTTGTCAATACTCATACGTTTGTTTTTACCTCTTTTCTTCTTATATATTATATCAGGAATATGTAACCAGAATTTCTGATTTCATCTCTGGATCCAGCCTTATCCAGTCATAGCTTTTAGTCATTGTGCCCAATTTTACATGGCACAGCGTAGTACAATCTATGATATACCAACAAATGTTAAAAGTAAATAAATTCTATTTGCCCTCGGTTTACTTATATTTTCCTTTATGCTACTATCTCATATAGGATATTATGATATGGAAGGAACACAGAACACATGTCTAAAAAGAAGAAAAAGTCACAGAACAGGCAGATTTCCCAGGGTACGCATCCTAAACAGGTCAAGCATGACACCGAGGCCGTCCCGACCGCGCAAGGCGGACAGGATACTGATGAAACACAGACAAAAAAGAATACTAAGAATCTGCAGGCTGAGCAAAGCAGGCAGAATACCAAGCCAGAGCAGGCCACTCAGCCATCACAGCCGGAGAAATTCAGGAGAATAAGTGTAGAGGGTACAGACGATAGAATGCCACACAGCAAGCCGGCTAAGAAAAGCCTTCATGCAGACAACAACCTGGACATGTTAGGAATGAGCAGGAAGGAACGCAGAGTCAGAAGAAAAGAGCTTTACCAGAAGAACACAGAGGGAATGTCCAGAAAGGAGAAGCTCTCCTACTTCTTCGACTATTACAAGTGGAGAGTTATAACTCCTATCCTTGTCATTGCATTTTTATGTTATCTTGGAGTCACTATATACATGAACAAAAGACCGGTCGCCCTCGGTTTTGTCGTGTTGAATGCGCAGGATGCAGATGTTGTCGATCTGTCATTTGAGAACGACTACATTGAACAATTCGGCATAACCGGCAGTTATCAGTTCAAGGAGTCGGTGGGACTTGATATCGACTACGATTATTACCTCGAGCACTCCGAATACATCAAGACCAGCAACAGCACAGACTACAGCATCCTGTCATCGGACTGTGATCTCGGATCATATGACGTAATAATCAGCAACGACACAGGCGTTAAGTACTGTGCCGCTCAGAACATATCAAAACCATTAAAGGGTTATCTGAGCGAGGACGCATACGCCAAGCTTGAGCCTTATATGGTAGAATTTGACGACCCAAATGGCACAACGAGAACATACGCCATTGACATCAGCGACACTCAGTTTGCAAAGGATCTTGACACCGGATACTCGGACGTATATGTTGCATTTCCGGGAGTCATAGACAGGAATTATACCAACTCACTCAGGTTCCTGAGCTATGTCCTTGGCATAGATCTGACCGAATAACATATCACTGTAAATCATACCAAAAAAGAAAACGCATGATGCATTTGCCACCCGTCACATGGGAAGGATCAAATGTATCATGCGTTTTTTCATTTATCATATTAACTTAATATATAGGTTCCGGATCCGTGGTTATCAGTCATCTGAATCCATGTTCATGACCTGTCTCTTTCTGGCAAGCTCGTCATTTGCAAGATACTCATCGTATGTTGTCTGCTTGTCTATGAGACCGGTATTTGTTATCTCAATAATTCTGTTGGCAGTAGTCTGCACAAACTGGTGATCCTGTGAGGAGAACAGAACAACTCCCGGGAACTTGATAAGTCCATTGTTGAGTGCTGTGATTGACTCCATGTCCAGATGGTTTGTAGGCTCATCAAGAATCAGGGTATTTGAACCCATGATCATAAGCTTTGAAAGAAGGCATCTAACCTTCTCTCCTCCTGAGAGAACCTTGACCTTCTTAACGCCATCCTCACCTGCAAATAGCATTCGTCCGAGGAAGCCTCTTACATATGTGGCATCCTTCTCGTCTGAGTACTGTGTCAGCCAGTCTACTATCACAAGATCATTGTCGAACTCCTTGGTGTTGTCCTTAGGGAAATATCCCTGTGATGTGGTAACTCCCCACTTGTAGCTTCCCTCGTCCGGTTCCTCCTCGCCTGCAAGTATCTTGAAGAGCATGGTGGTTGACTTGGTGTTCGGTCCGACAAATGCTATCTTGTCGTCATGTCCAACTGTGAATGAGATGTCATCCAGAAGCTTTTCTCCGTCAACTGTCTTGGAGATATGTGATACGGTAAGCACCTCGTTGCCGATCTCTCTCTTTGGTCTGAAATCAATGTATGGGTACTTTCTGCTTGATGGCTTGATATCATCCAGCTCGATCTTCTCAAGGGCACGCTTACGAGATGTAGCCTGCTTGGACTTTGAAGCATTTGCCGAGAATCTCTGAATGAACTCCTGGAGCTCCTTGATCTTCTCTTCCTTCTTCTTGTTGGCTTCCTTCATCTGCTTGATCATCAGCTGGCTTGACTCGTACCAGAAGTCATAGTTTCCTGCGTAGAGCTGGATCTTACTATAATCTATATCTGCTATATGGGTACATACCTTGTTAAGAAAATATCTGTCATGTGACACAACAATGACTGTGTTCTCGAAGTTGATAAGGAATTCCTCGAGCCATGCGATGGCATCCATATCAAGGTGGTTTGTAGGCTCATCCAAAAGAAGTACATCCGGATTGCCGAAAAGCGCCTGTGCAAGAAGCACTTTGACCTTGAGTCCACCGTCCAGATCCTTCATCAGGCTGTAGTGGTACTCTGTGCCTACTCCTAGTCCGTTCAGGAGTGTGGAAGCATCTGACTCTGCCTCCCAGCCATTCATCTCAGCAAATTCAGCCTCAAGCTCTGCTGCCTTGACACCATCCTCGTCTGAAAAGTCCTCCTTCATATATATAGCATCTTTTTCCTTCATTATCTCATACAGACGCTTGTTACCCATGATTACAGTGTCAAGCACCTGATATTCATCGTATTTGTAGTGATCCTGCTGGAGAACTGAAAGTCTCTCTCCATCATTCATGGTCACATCACCCTTTGACGGCTCTATCTCTCCTGACAGGATCTTCAGGAAAGTTGACTTGCCGGCACCATTTGCACCGATCAGTCCATAACAGTTACCCTCTGTAAATTTGATATTTACATCCTCAAATAAAGCCTTCTTACCAAATCTCAATGTTACGTTATTCGCACTAATCATCGACGTATATACCTTTCACTATTTACTCTGTCTGCACACGCAGACGTCTCCATTTTCAGTGATTAAGTATATCAATACATGTCAGATGTGTCAACTTTACTTTATGTACAGAGCGGCGCTTTTCCTGCCCCGCTCCGCTCTTCCATTCTGATATCATTTGCCAGAGATTACTGGCTGCCAGCTAGAGATCCCTGACTATAGGATCATACAGATCAAGCTCACAGTACTCTGTGTCTGTAAAGTGATCGCAGTTAAGACAACTCTTGCCAGCCACTTCGTTTGAAAATCCCTTACATGAGCACCTCTTCTCATAAGCGCTGCACCTCTCTGCGACTTCTTTGTAGGTCTCTGTTGAACTTCTCATGATATTTTCTCCTTTTTGCTATGCATTTTTCTGCTGCCTTATTATTGTGTGTTTTTTTCTGCGTTTTATTCCACATTTCTTTCTTCGCTGCTTCTTTGCCACATCAAGGTTCGGATTCTTGACAATATGCTATATATTAAGTACAATCAGAATTAAAAATTTTTAAATGATTGGAGATGACATCTTGGGCGCAGGTTCCATAATAAACATTATCATTCTGGTGGTGCTGATCGCACTATCCGCATTCTTTTCTTCAGCTGAAACAGCACTCACAACGGTGAGTAAATTCTCGCTCAGGTCTCTTGCAGACAACGGCAACAAGCGGGCCTCACGGGTTCTCAAGGTCACAGAGAATTCAAGCAAGCTGATAAGCACTATTCTTATAGGAAATAACATTGTCAACATATCAGCATCTTCTCTCACGACCACATTCGTGACAAAGGCATTTGGAAGCTCTGCTGTCGGTATTGCAACCGGAGTCCTGACACTGATCGTTCTCCTCTTCGGAGAAATCACACCAAAGACCCTGGCCCAGCGCTATAACCTGAAGCTATCACTGCTATACATTGACATAATCCAGTTCCTTATGATAGTGCTCACACCTGTGATATTCATAGTGAACAAGATTGCTGATTTTATATTCTGGATCATCCGACTTGACAAGGACGGCGGTAACCAGAAGATGACCGAGGATGAACTCATAAGCATGGTGAATGTCAGCGAGGAGGAAGGTGTCATCGAAGACAAAGAGAAAGAAATGATAACCAATGTGGTGGACTTCGGAGATTCCATTGCAAGGGATGTCATGATCCCAAGAGCAGATATGACCATCGCCTCTGTTGATATGGCTTACGAGGATCTGCTGAAGCTCTACATGGAAGTTCCGTATACGAGAATTCCTGTGTATGAAGACTCCAGGGATAACGTGATCGGTATCCTTCATGTTAAGGATCTCTTCTTCTACAAGGCAACCCATGATATCAACAATTTCAGCGTTCGCAACATCATGAGAAAGCCACTGTATGTATATGAATATCAGAAGACCAATGATCTTCTGCACTCCATGAAATCGGATTCCAACACGATGGCCATCGTGCTCGATGAATACGGAATCTGCATAGGACTTATTACCATAGAGGATCTCATTGAGGAAATCATCGGAGATATCAAGGATGAGTACGACATGGAGGAGCACAACAACATCATCAAGATTGATGACACCCACTACAACGTCGACGGCTCCATCAAGCTGGACGATCTGAATGATGCACTGAATCTAAAGATAGAATCAGAGGACTACGATTCCCTCGGCGGTTACATAACCGAACTGCTGGATCACATTCCAGCCAAGGGTGAGTCCGTAACAGATATATCATGTATATACAAGGTTGTTGAGATGGATAAAAAAAGAGTTGCCAGAGTGCTTATCACACTGGCTCCACAGGAACCAAGAAACGAAAACCCGTAATCCAGGTGTTTATCTAATATTGACAAACTGCGCAGGGAGTGATATACCCCTTCCTTACTGGTTATTCAGTAAAGAGGATGCATATCACCCCTGTGCAGTTTTTATTTTTATCAAATTAATACGTTTTATGGTAAAACAACCTTGTAATGTAGTTTTGAATACTATATAATATGTCATGTTGATTTAAAACAAACCCATATGTTTCAACTAATACAAGAGGTGTCTACATGGATAAGAAGACAAATATTAAAGATATAATATCAATGGCCGGCGGCCTTGACTATATAAACCCTAAGGATATCCCATCCATCGATCTGTATATGGATCAGCTGACAACCTTCATGGAGGATCAGCTCGGCAAGAACAGGCGTAATGACGAAGACAAGGTGATGACCAAGACTATGATCAACAACTACACCAAGAACAATCTTCTGCCGTCGCCTAATAAGAAGAGATATTCCAAGCAGCATCTTATACTGCTCATCTATATATACTATCTGAAGAACATGCTCAGCATCAACGATATACAGACTCTGCTGGAGCCCCTTATCGACGGGTATTTTGATTCGAGCAAGGACGGCAAGGATATTTCCGATATATATGCCCATCTGTACGAGCACCTGTCCCAGCACTATGGTGATATCATCAAGGACATCGTGAGGACAGCCAACAAGGCCGATGCCATGTACGACCCGGAGAAGGATTCCTATCTCCACGATCTCAGCATGATCTCACTCCTGTCGGTTGATATATATGCCAAGAAGAAATATGTAGAGCATCTGGTGGATAAGCTCAGGCAGGAATCTGAAGAAGATTCCAAAGCGAAGGCAAAAGCCCAGGCACAAAAGCTCAGAGAACAGCAATCAGCGGCCAAAGCTGCAAAAACACAGCAGGCGGCATCAAAAGCCGCAAGGTCTAAGCAGGCAGGCACAGGTGCAAAAGCTTCCAAAGCTCACCAGCCATCAGGCAATACCGACAATATCCAATAAAGGTTACAGAACAAAATAACATAAACCCCTGAACGATAACACTCCATCGTTCAGGGGTTTTTATGTCTGCAGTCTCCATGATCAATATGCTGGAGCCAATCTGCCTGTATTTGTACGCATCTTTTTACTTGTCATCCCCATTGTCGTCCTGCTTGTCATTCTGCTGAAAGCTCTTCATTCTTGAAAATACAAGCTCATATCCATCCTTGCCATAATTCAGGGATCTGTTGACCCTGCTTATCGTAGCTGTGGAAGCTCCAGTCTTCTCCGCAACCTCCAGATATGTATTGTCCTCTTTCAGCATCTTGGCTACTGCAAATCGCTGTGCTATAGATAACAGTTCATTCACCGTGCATACATCCTCAAAGAAATTAAAGCACTCCTCTTCTGTCTCCAATGTAAGTATTGCCTCAAACAGATCCTGTACTGCCTCTGTATGTACTGTTTTTCCCATATTCAAGCTCCTTCTTTGGCTTTCACGACTTTAGCGTGATAAAGTAATATATACTATATACCACTTTCTTATAATTTGCAATCTTTTTTGATCCACACTGAAAGACCCTGTCTGTTGACGTAGAATTCGCCACAGCCCTCATCATCTATCCTGATATCATACTTGGCATTGCCCATGACATCAGCGAAATGCGCCCCGGCAAACTGCCTGCCCACGTACATCCGCTTTGTTCCGCCCACGCCATCAGACATAACCACTGCCAGCCCGGAATCCTTGTGCTCATCGTCGCCCTCACGTGTCCAGCCAACAACCTCACTGTGATCAAAGTAGTCATGCTGTACTCCGTATGCATACTTCTTTCTGAGCTTCAGCAGCTTGTTGAGTATGGTCTTCTTCGACTTAACCTTTTCCTGTGGTATTCCTGCATAATCGCCAATATACAGACATGGATATCCCTGCTCCCTAAGCAGTATGACAGCATATGCAAGCGGCTTGAACCAATCCTCCACATATGACTCAAGTATTCCGCCAACCTGAGACTCATGATTGTCCACAAATGTAACAGCCCTCTCAGGATTACTCATCATCAGTGAACCCTTGAGCAGATCAGCCATATTATATGCTCCATCAGCAACAGATGCATCATGGAAGTTGAAATGTAATGGCACATCGAACATAGAAGTCTGGTTGTCTGTGGCCTTGATATAGCCATTCAGGTACTCTACATTCCAATGCCAAAAATCTCCAATCGAGAATATATCTTTATGAACATATTCAGGAGCTTCATCTGCAACTTTCTTCCTCGTGACAACCGGCACGTCAGATGCAGCGGCAACAAAATCCTTCACAAACCATGCAGGTATCGCCTCTGCCTCCTGGAACCTGAAGCCGTCCACGTCTGTGGTCCTCTCATACCACTGTGCCCATGACATAAGTTCGTCATAGACCTCCTGGTTGTAAAAGTCAATCTCACTTCCAACTATATAATCATACTTGGCAAATTCTTTCTCTGCTTCCTCGTAATCCCTGCCCTCAAGCGCACATATACGCTTCTTGAACTCTTCCTGCTTCCAGTCAATTCCAGCAAAATGCTTCCAGTTCCACTTAAATCTGGAATACTTGGTCTTTCTTCCCGGGAATGTAAACTTCGAGAGAGCTCCAACAGTCTTCTTGTTACCTATCATCTGTGGAATATCCTTGCTGTTGAAATCAGATGCAGTGATCTTCTCTATCCTGTCTGCACCAAGCTTCTGTCTGACCGCTATATCCGCATATACATCGATCCCCGCAGCCTTCATGGCCTTTATGGCTACTATGTACTCATCCTTTGTTCCATAGCGGGTTCCAACCGAACCCTTCTGATCAAATTCTCCCAGATCATACAGATCATAAGGAGCATAACCCATATCCTCTTTGCCCTGCGCACCCTTTGTTGCAGGTGGAAACCATACAGCCGTAGCCCCCATCTTCTTCAGAACCGCAGCATCCTCCGCTGCCTTCTTCCACAAATCCTGGCTGTCGGTCGTATTCGCTGTAAAATACTGTACCAAAAGTCCGTTATCCTTCATCTCAATACCTCCGTTTTTGGCTTTTAATCACCCTTATAAATCATTATATCAAATATAAATATATGAGTAAAGACCGACAAATAACAAAAACATGCCTACAGACTCTCCTTATTGGAGTGTCTGCAGGCATGTCAAAGACACTATATGCTGTACGTGTATGTATTACGGCTCACCCTCAACGCTCCACGCATGGATACGTCTCAGCATATAGTATATTACATATTCTTTATTCTCTCTATAGCCTCAACTGTGTTCTCATAAGTTCCGAATGCAGTAAGTCTGAAATATCCCTCACCACTTGGTCCAAAGCCTGAGCCTGGAGTTCCAACTACATTGGCATTCTCAAGCAGGTAATCGAAGAAATCCCATGATGACATGTTGTTCGGTGTCTTGAGCCAGATATATGGAGCATTTACACCGCCTGATACAGTGTAGCCTGCATCCTTGAGTCCCTGTGAGATAACCTTTGCATTGTTCATGTAGTATGCGATCTGAGCCTTTGTCTGAGCCTTGCCCTCGTCTGAATATACTGCATCTCCTGCTGCCTGAACGATGTATGGAGCACCATTGAACTTTGTTCCATGCCTTCTTGCCCACAGGCTGTGCATTGACACACCGTCCGCATCCTTCAGATCCTTAGGAACAACCGTGTAACCGAGACGTGTTCCTGTAAAGCCTGCGTTCTTCGAAAAGCTCTTCAGCTCGATGGCACATGTCCTTGCTCCCTCGCACTCATATATTGTATGAGGGACATCATCCTCACTTATATACGCCTCGTACGCAGCATCATAAATGATCACCGCACCTACCTTGTTGGCATAGTCAACCCATTCCTGGAGCTGATCCTTCTTTATAGTAGCTCCTGTAGGGTTGTTAGGGAAGCACAGATATATGATATCAGGTGTCTCCTTTGGAAGCTCCGGTGCGAAATTATTGTCTGCCAGACATGGCATGTATATTACATCGCTCCACAGCTCTGTATTCTTGTCATATGTTCCGGTTCTTCCAGCCATTACGTTGGAATCAACGTATACAGGGTATACAGGATCGCATACAGCGATCTTGCTGTCCGCTGTGAATATCTCCTGGATATTGGCTGAATCGCTCTTTGCGCCATCGCTGACAAATATCTCGTCAGCAGATATATCCACACCTCTATCAGCATAATCATTCTTTGCTATAGTATTTCTCAGGAATTCGTAGCCGAGATCAGGTGCATATCCCTTAAACGTCTCAGCAACAGCCATCTCGTCAACCGCCTTATGAAGCCTCTCTATGATCGCAGGTGCAAGCGGCTGTGTCACATCACCTATACTGAGTCTTATAACCTTCTTGTCAGGATGAGCAGCACTATACTCTCTCTGCTTTCTTCCAACTGTTGAGAAAAGATAGCTTCCCGGAAGCTTTAAATAGTTTTCATTTGCCTTAAACATGTCGTTCCTCCTGTTAAAATATATCAATACGACCATCGAATACTGCCCTGGCCGGTCCTGTCATGTATATTGTGTCCTTCTGTCTGTCATATCGTATATCAAGCCTGCCGCCGGCAAGCTGTACCTCTACCTGTTCATCTACTGTCCCTGCCAGCATACACGCCACCGACGCTGCACACGCTCCTGTACCACAGGCTCTCGTCTCTCCAGAGCCGCGCTCCCACACGCGCATGCGTATACTGCCTGGGCTGATCAGCTGCACAAATTCGACATTTGTCCTGTCAGGAAATGCCCTGTCGCACTCTATGCACGGTCCCAGCCTGCCAACCGGTATATTCTCCGTGTCACTCACCACGATGACCGCATGTGGATTGCCCATGGACACCCTTGTGAATCTATATTCTTCACCACAGGCCAGCACTGTCTCCTGCTCAAGCGTCTGCATCAAAGCCCTGTACATTGGTATATTGTCTCTTCCGATCACAGGCTTGCCCATATCTACCATGAGCACACTTTCCCGGGCGTCTCCGGATATATACCTGAGAGTCTTTATCCCCGCCAACGTCTCCACAGTCATGACATCCCCAGATATCAGACCATGGTCATAGGCATATTTACCGGCGCATCTTATCCCGTTGCCGCACATCTCTGCGCGGCTGCCATCCGAATTGTATACTAACATGCTGAAATCCGCTTTATCTGAAGGCGCTATCAGTATGAGGCCGTCTCCGCCGATCCCCAGATGCCTGTCGCTCACAAGCCGTGCCAGCCACCCCGGATCTTCAACACATTCCTCAAAACAGTTCACATAGACATAATCATTGCCAAGTCCTTCCATCTTCGTAAAGCGCACGGAAAGCCTCCCGAGAAACTTTTTTAGAAATCTGATGAATTATCCAATATCATATAAGCCATCTCAACTATATTGATACCATGATCCATGCTCTTCTTCTGCAGATAACGATGAGCGCCCTGCTCATCATACTCATAGTCATTCATAAGCTTGAGCTTTGCCGCTTTGATAATCTTCTTCTCTTCTTCTGTCCTCTCTTTCGGTCTGGATTTTCTCTTTTTTCTCTCCCACAGAAGATTCTCTATGGTGAGACTAACTGTATTCACAAAATCCGCCGACTTCAGTGGCATCGACAGACACACTACGCCACTATCCCGGACCTCCTCATAGTTCTTCTTGCTGCTCAGAACTATCATGTCAAAGTACTTTGGAATGAAATTCTCGAGATCTATGTACATCATGTCTGAGAATTTGTAACCGCATATTATTACTCCGTCATCGCAGGCATCAGCCGCCTGGGCAGCCTGGGCTCCGGTTGTGCACACCTTAGTTACATTTATACCATTGCGAACGAGCAGGTTCTTGATGCTTTTTGCTTCTTCTATTTTTGGAAACACTACTATTAAATTTACCAATTCCCCAGCCTCTCTATCGTATGTGTATAGTCATTATCAAATATATAGGTAAGCAGTCCTCTCGTCCTGCTTACCTATACTACTCATCATTTTATAAAATTTACAATGTTCCTCTGTATGTGGACACCCTGAGTGGCTGATCAGACCTTATACAGGTAGTTTGAAATCTCCCACTCTGTTACCTGTCTTGTGTACTCATTCCACTCGTCCATCTTGGCATTGGTATATCTCTCAAAGATGTGATCTCCAACTGCTTCTCTCATGAACTCACTCTCGCTCATGGCAAGTGTTGCCTCTCTGAGGTTAGCTGGAAGACTGTGGATATGGCGCTCCTTCTTCTCCTCCGGTGTGAGGTTGAATATATTGGTATCTACACTTGGTGGAACTGGAAGCTGACGCTTGATTCCATCCAGACCAGCCTTAAGGCATACTGCCATAGCAAGATATGGATTGGCTGTTGGATCCGGGCATCTGAGCTCTACTCTTGTACCGGCACCACGTGCGCTTGGTATTCTGATAAGCGGACTTCTGTTCTTTGCTGACCATGCTATGTAGATAGGAGCCTCGTAGCCTGGAACAAGTCTCTTGTATGAGTTTACAAGAGGATTTGTGATGGCTGTCATCTCCTTCATGTGCTCCATGATACCAGCGATGAACCAGTATGCTTCCTGGCTGAGTCCAAGCTTGTCGTTCTCATCCGCGAATATGTTCTTGCCATCCTTCTGAAGTGACATGTTCATATGCATACCTGAACCGCATACACCATACTTTGGCTTTGGCATAAATGTTGCACAGAGACCATGTCTCTTGGCGATAGTCTTGACAACGAGCTTGAATGTCTCGATGTTGTCGGCTGTCCTAAGAGCCTCTCCGTACTTGAAATCTATCTCGTGCTGTGCAGGAGCAACCTCGTGATGGGATGCCTCGATCTCAAATCCCATCTGCTCAAGAGTGAGTACCATATCTCTTCTTGCATTCTCACCAAAATCCAGTGGACCGAGATCAAAATAGCTTGCTCTCTCGTATGTATTTGTAGTAGGCATACCATTCTCATCTGTCTGGAAGAGGAAAAACTCGCACTCAGGACCAACGTTCATCTCGTATCCCATCTCCTTGGCATCTGCCAGCGCTCTCTTAAGCACATATCTAGGATCACCCTCGAAAGGTGTTCCATCTGGCTTATACACATCACATATAAGTCTCGCAACTTTTCCCTGCTGAGGTCTCCATGGGAATGTCTCATATGTATCGTAATCAGGATACAGATACATATCTGACTCCTCTATCCTGGCAAATCCCTCGATCGATGAACCATCGAACATGATCTTGTTGTTAAGTGCTTTCTCGATCTGGCTTGCAGTTATCGCTACGTTCTTAAGGTCTCCAAAAATGTCTGTGAACTGGAGTCTGATAAACTCTACGTCATCTTCTTTAACCTTCTTCAATATGTCTTCCTTTGTGTACTTTCCCATCGTTATACTCCTTTTCTACACATTGTTTGAACAGCCGCATACAAATGCGCTTTCGCGCAGTGTCTGCGTGCTGCATAGCTAGAGTAATAATAAACTTTGACAGTCTTTTTGTCAACACGGTTGAACTGATGCATTTTTATCAATATTTTTTATCATTATCTGTCGTTACCGCAGATCCCGTCTGCGCATAACGCCCCAGGCTGCCAGTATCATGGATGCTCCATACACCGCAGCAACCGCGAGTGATATACCCGCATGTCCCCAATCTATATTCCATTCACTCATCTCGCCCGCCGAGACAAATGGCAGATATGACAGAGCCTTATCTAGTCTGTCCGACTGGAACAGGAGTGGCATGATG
This sequence comes from uncultured Coprococcus sp., assembly GCA_934277375.1. Classification (GTDB taxonomy): domain Bacteria; phylum Bacillota; class Clostridia; order Lachnospirales; family Lachnospiraceae; genus Coprococcus. The sequence continues at coordinate 150,612 of CAKQTZ010000007.1, forward strand.
CTGAGTCCCAGATCCACAACAAAGAAGAACAGTATATTCACAGACACTGATGCTGCCTTTGATGTAAGCGCAAATGCCAGAAATACACTGGTCATGAACATCATAGTCATCACAAAGCCCTCGCACACTATGGATCTGAGCATATACAGCGCGACCGTACCTGTGAACGTCCTGCCAAAACCGCCGGCTATCGAAGCCCCGGCCACGTATATAATGATATCTTCCATAGATAATATCCATATCGCCACAACATATACTATGATCTTCGAGATCAATATATGACCACGGCTGTGCCCCTGCGCTATGGCACACTGTATATCCCTGGACTTGTAATCACTGGTAATGAGTGAAGCTGCCATAAAACCGAACAGCATACCGGACACAGTGCTTCCTGAAAATGACGTGAGGAGACTGCAGAACTGTGCAAAACCATTCAGCTCAAGTCCCAGAATATCTCCAACAAATCCAACAGACAAAAGGTAGATTATATCCTGTGCAAGGAACACTAAAAGGCATACCCTGAAGCCCACGCTTTTCCACAGTTTATAGAATTCAGCCGACAACAATCTAGCCACGTGCTCCACCTCCAATCATCTTGATGAAATAATTCTCCAGGCTTTCCTCCTCCAGATGATACTCTGCCACAAATACCCTTTCATTGTACAGCACCCATGCCAGTTCATCCGGATTCACAGGCTGTTCTATCACCATCTCCGGGCCATTTACATACACCTGTGTTATGTTGTATCTGGACGCAAGTATATCAAGCACCTTCTGGACATCATTTGTTCTAAGATGTATGCGTCTCTGACACCTGGCATCCAGCTGCTGCGCCGATATGCAGTCCCTGATGCAGCCGCGATCTATGATGATATAATCCGTAGCCAGTTCGTGGAGCTCTGTAAGTATGTGGCTTGATATAAGTATGGTCACTCCAAATCTCTGGTTGAGCTGTTTGAGCAGATTTCTGATCTCCACAATTCCCACAGGGTCGAGTCCATTTATAGGCTCATCCAGGAGCAGCAGTTCCGGTCCCGAGAGCATGGCACAGCCTATAGCCAGTCTCTGCTTCATACCCATGGAATAATTCCTGAACTTCTTATTACCAACTCCCGCCAGCCCTACGTTGGCTATGGTTCTCTCTATAAGCTCATCATTCTTTATTCCTCTGAGTTTCATATTCAATTTAATATTGTCTCTTGCATTGTAGTTGGCATGAAGCCCCGCATGCTCGCACACCATTCCAACTCTTCTTCTCGCCTGTATCAGCCCGATCTTATCCGATGCACCGAACAGTTCTATCGTTCCCTCATCCGGAAAAATCAACCCATTGATATGGTTGATCATGGTCGTCTTGCCTGCACCATTCTGTCCTATGAAGCCATAGATCCTGCCCCGCTCAAGTGATATGTTCACATCCGACAGAACCTTGTTCTTCCCATACGACTTGCTGAGGTTACTGACCCTTACTATCGTATCTGCCATATATTCCTTTACCTTTCTATCTGTACTTTCTATTCGCACTTCCCCCATGTGGTTATAAAATGCCTGAAAACCGACACAAAAAAACCACTATCCAATAATAACATTGAATAGTGGTTCTGTATATACTTATCACTGATAAGAATTAATCCTGAACGTATGGTAATATTGCGATCTGTCTAGCTCTCTTGACAGCAATTGTTATTGCTCTCTGATGCTTAGCACATGTTCCTGTGATTCTTCTAGGAAGGATCTTACCTCTCTCTGAGATATACTTTCTGAGTGCGTTTGAATCCTTGTAATCGATCACAGCATCTTTATTAGCACAATACTCGCAGACTTTCTTTCTTCTACGGATATTTCTTCTCTTCATTGGAGCGTCAGCTCTATCAGTCTTGTTATAAGCCATTGTATTTACCTCCTTATTTTACTTGAATGGTAAATCGTCCTCAATACCTTCCGGTATACTCATGAAGCCCTCTGCTCCCGCATTGCCAGGTGCCGGTCTTCCTGCTGGCTGATATCCACCTGCTGATGCCTGTCCGCTTGCAGCTTTGCTCTCAGCAAACTCCTGCTCCTCGACAACAACATCTGTTGTGTATACCTTATTACCATCCTTATTCGTGTAGCTACCAGTCTGTATTCTTCCTGTTATCGCGATCTTCGTACCCTGCTTTAAATACTTCTCAGCAAACTCTGCGCTTTTGCCAAATGCTACGCAGCCGATAAAGTCAGCAGTCTGGTCACCATTTCTATTAAATCTTCTGTCTACAGCCAATGTGTATCTGGCAATGGCCATCTGTCCATCACCTGAACCCGACTGTGAATATCTAACTTCTGGGTCTCTTGTAAGACGGCCCATCAATATTACCTTGTTCATTATAGAATACCTCCTATTACTCGGCGTCTAATCTAACGCAAAGATATCTAAGAACTGATTCCATAATACGAATGTTAGCCTCAAGCTGAGCTGGAACGTCAGCCTCTGCATCAAACTGAATGAAGTAGTAGTACGCTTCGCCCATCTTCTGAATCTCGTAAGCAAGCTTCTTAAGTCCACACTCGTTAACTTCTGTAATTGTTGCGTCAGCCTTCTCAATATAAGACTTAACCTTATCAACTACAGCTGTTCTGGCTTCCTCATCAATCTTTGCACTAACAACTAAAGTCAATTCATATTTGTTCATTACATTGCACCTCCTTATGGTCTCTGGCCCACATAATATGTGAGCAAGGAAAATATGATTAATACATCACAATTTCAGATAGTAACATATTATTCCAGCCAATTCAAGCTTTTTTTATTATTGATTCCCATATAATCTTACATATAATTTCATGGTGTTTCAACGGAACTCTGTCGCATGCTTTCTCGACCAGAGCGGAAACAGTGTTCTCTGGCACCTGTAATTTTCTCTCTGCTCTATCCCTGCAGCGTTAAAGAATGTCCGCCACATGTCTGTGTAATCATCCTCCATCTTCTCCGCCTCGTACAGCGCCTTTATCTCTGAATCAGCGAGTCTTTTCACGTACATGTCAGAATCAGCAGGATGTACAACAGCATATTCTCTATTATCATCTACTATAAGCCAGTGCTCCGACTGCATCCTGTCCCTGAAATGATCCGCCACAAGAAGCGCCACGTCATCCTTGGGCTCAATATGACATATATAGATATTCCCATAAACTGCTGTAAATCTTGCTATCTCACGGAACAGATGCGCCTCATTGCCAACCCCGCGTCCAAGTTCCATGATCCTCATAACCTCCGGTCTTATAAGCATATGTTCAACATCACGGCCATTGGCAAATGCAAGCACAAGATACCTGTATACCGAATCAAGTGCATCATCCTGATGTGACAGCAGCGCATTGAACATATTGCGATACACAAGCCATGATAATTTCCTTACAGATCTTGTGACCTTCTCACTCTTTTCACAGTCTGGTTCAATATGTATATAATCGGCAAACATATCCAGCTGATCCACCGGCTCTTTCATGAGCATAACATGTTCATGTCCCACACTCAGTGCCATACTCCACGCCTCATATATGCATGTCGCCATATCATCATATCTGTCCCTGCATGTAAAAACCTTCACGCTGTCCGTATACTGCATATCCACGCCACATATATCATTATTGTCATGTCCGTTCATATCATTCACCTTCACGCCTTCATTCCAATATCAAACAATGTCATCTGCCTGTACTCTGGCGTATTCTGATGCGCCACCTGCCAGTTTTCTCCTCGGCTCATATCAGTCATCTCCCTGACTATATAATCCCGCTCTATCGGGATCCTATACATCATGCGTCCACCACAGGTTATAAAGTAATGCGCCCTTTTGAGCACCACCCCCATCTTCTTAAGGCTGTCAAAATCAAGGCTTCCATATCTCCGGCTCCTTACTATCCTTCCAGCCGACTTTGGGCCTATACCAGGAATCCTTAAGAGCAGATCATACGGCGCTGTCTGAACCTCCACTGGGAACTGGTCCAGATGCCTTACAGCCCAGTTGCACTTGGGATCCATCCTCTGATCAAGATTCGGCTCAGACTCGGACAATATCTCCTCGGCATGAAAACCATAGTATCGGAGCAGCCAATCCGCCTGATACAGCCTGTGCTCCCGCAGAAGCGGAACCGCCGTGTCAAGAGATGGAAGTGCCGAATCCTCGTTGATCGGTATATACGCGGAATAAAACACACGCTTCAGATCATATCGCTGATACAGTCTCTGTGCCGTGTGTATAAGCGTGTAATCTGACTCACCACTGGCTCCCACTATCATCTGTGTGCTCTGCCCCGCCGGGGCAAATGCTCTTCTCCTGTCAGTATCTCCAAACATGACAGGGAGAGGCGAATAGCTGTCCGATATATAATGCATCGATACATGCTGTATATCAGTCATCGCCCCATTCTTCATACCCGCTACACCGATGCCACTTTTATCAGATGCCATCCCCTCTGTGAGTTTCTCTGCCGCTGTCATATGCAGAGCACCATGGCTATCCTGTTCCACCAGTTCTGTCTTATATGCATCCAGATCCTTCCGCAGATTCTTCTCATTGAATATACTTCCGGTCAGATATCTGTTGATGCCGCTCCTCTCCATGCGCGCGGTCTTGCCCACAGCCAGTCTGTGGGATTCTATAGTGCTGGTCAGCTTGCCCATAGGATCAAGTATGGTGCCAAAGCTCTTGTTCGGGGCAAGCTTCTTCAGGCTCTCCTCAGTCGGCAGCTCCATATTAACACTTATCCTGTCCGCTAAATATCCCACCATGCTTATAAGTTCATCTGACGCCCCCGGAATGGTCTTCACATGGATATATCCATTGAACCTGTACTTCGTCCTGAGAAGATACAGAGTCTCACACATCCTCTGCATGGTGTATGTCGGATCCCTGAGCACACCGGAGCTCAAAAATAATCCTTCTATATAATTCCTCTTGTAGAACTCTACGACCAGCTCGCACAGCTCCTCCGGTTCAAATGTCGTTCTTGGCACATCATTGCTTCTGCGGTTCAGACAGTACTTGCAGTCATATACGCAGTGGTTCGTCATAAGGACTTTAAGCAGCGATATACATCTTCCATCCGCTGCAAAGCTGTGACATATACCACATGATACACTGTTGCCCAGGGCTCCCTTCTGTCCCTTCCTGTCCACTCCACTGGATGTACACGCCACATCATACTTCGCCGCATCCGCCAGTATATTCAGTTTTTCCTTAGTTGTAAGTCCTGTAATTATCTCGTTCATGCATATTATTATACGAACGTTTGTTCGATATTGCAAGAGGTAATTTCTGGATGTCCAAAGTTTCCGAGATTCAAAAACAAGCTGTCCTCCCCCCAGTGTCCTAAATGCCACGATAGTAAAAAAGACCAGACACACTCTGAACGAATGTATCCGGTCTTCTCTATGCGAAAGGCTCTGAACTATGGCAGATCCTTTCTTCTATATAATCTAAGGTATATCTTAGAGCTGTGGGCCTGCTGCAACTAATGCTTTACCTGCTGCATTTCCCTCGTACTTAGCAAAGTTCTTCTGGAATCTTGCTGCAAGATCCTTAGCCTTTGTCTCCCACTCTGAAGCATCAGCGTATGTGTCACGTGGGTCAAGGATTGCTGGATCTACGCCAGGAAGCTCTGTTGGAACCTCGAAGTCGAACATAGGGATCTTCTTTGTAGGAGCCTCATTGATAGCACCGCTGAGGATTGCATCGATGATTCCTCTTGTATCCTTGATTGAGATTCTCTTGCCTGTTCCATTCCATCCTGTGTTGACAAGGTATGCCTTAGCACCGCTCTTCTCCATCTTCTTAACAAGCTCCTCTGCATACTTTGTAGGATGCAGCTCGAGGAATGCCTGACCGAAGCAAGCTGAGAATGTAGGTGTTGGCTCTGTGATACCTCTCTCTGTACCAGCAAGCTTTGCTGTGAATCCTGACAGGAAGTAGTACTGTGTCTGCTCTGGTGTAAGGATTGATACTGGAGGAAGTACTCCAAATGCATCTGCTGAAAGGAAGATTACGTTCTTTGCAGCCGGTGCTGATGATATAGGTCTTACAATGTTCTGGATGTGATCTATTGGGTAAGATACACGAGTGTTCTCTGTTACGCTCTTATCAGCGAAGTCGATCTTGCCGTTTGCATCAAGTGTAACGTTCTCAAGAAGAGCGTTTCTCCTGATTGCATTGTAGATGTCTGGCTCTGAATCCTTGTCAAGGTCGATAACCTTAGCGTAGCATCCACCCTCGAAGTTGAATACACCGTTGTCATCCCAGCCGTGCTCGTCATCACCGATGAGGAGACGCTTTGGATCTGTTGAAAGTGTTGTCTTACCTGTTCCTGAAAGTCCGAAGAAGATGGCTGTGTTCTCACCGTTCATATCTGTGTTAGCTGAGCAGTGCATTGAAGCCATTCCCTTAAGTGGAAGGTAGTAGTTCATCATTGAGAACATACCCTTCTTCATCTCTCCGCCGTACCATGTGTTAACGATAACCTGCTCATGGCTTGTGATGTTGAATGCTACACATGTCTCTGAGTTAAGTCCTAACTCCTTGTAGTTCTCAACCTTAGCCTTTGAAGCGTTGTATACAACAAAATCTGGCTCGAAGTTCTTAAGCTCTTCCTCAGTTGGCTTGATGAACATGTTTGTTACGAAATGAGCCTGCCAAGCAACCTCAACGATGAAACGGATAGCCATACGTGTATCAGCATTTGCTCCACAGAATGCATCAACTACAAAAAGTCTCTTGTTTGAGAGCTCCTTCTTAGCAAGATCCTTAACTGATGCCCATGTCTCCTCTGTCATTGGATGGTTGTCATTCTTGTACTCATCTGATGTCCACCATACAGTGTCCTTTGAGTTCTCATCTACTACGATATACTTATCTTTAGGTGAACGGCCTGTATAAATACCAGTCATAACGTTAACTGCGCCGAGCTCACTAACCTGTCCCATCTCGTATCCCTGAAGGTCAGCCTTTGTCTCTTCCTCGAATAACAATTCATATGAAGGATTGTGTACGATCTCTGTTGTGCCTGTAATGCCATACTTAGTTAAATCAACTGTTGCCATTTTTCTTAACTCCTTTTCTTTAAATGTATTTCATTGATAGATGCCTGTCGCTCATGCCCTGCCGGCACTGCGTTTTATGCGGCACTCAATAATCTGGAAATAAATATGAACACTTACTCTCATATTCAGTTGAAAGTATACCCAATTAGTCAAAATAAATCAATATGATTATTGAGTTTTTTTTGTAGTTTACAGAAACTTCTCATTTATAATCTGAATTTTATATTTATTACTTGCATAACCTAAGATAATGAGCTTCCACGTCTCTTCTCAAGGAATTTTGACTTCACTATCAGAATATCCCCCGTCTGTATCCTCAGATCACCGGTCGGCAGTATAGACATATTATCCCTGAGTACCATATATATATTCACACCATACTCCTCCGTAGCCTGAAGTATGGTCCTGCCACAAAACTTGCTCACATCATCTACGAGCAGTTCTCCTATCTCATCCACGTCAACAACTTTGGACTCCTCGTTGGCATTGTTCTGATACTGCTCTACAAATCCGGCGCTTATGATACCTGTAGGTATAGCCACCAGCAGGACTCCCATGAACGCTATGACTATCGCCATACATTTGCCGAGGAGAGTGATCGGGTAAATGTCTCCGTACCCCACGGTGAGGACTGTCGATACCGCCCACCATATGCCGCTGAAGGCGTTGCTGAACACTCCCGGCTGTGCGGCATGCTCAGTGCTGTACATGCACAGGCTGCTCGCCATCATGAGTATGAATATGATGAACATGGACGATATGATCTGTCTGCTCTTTCTCACGAGAACCAGCTTGATGACATTGAAGCTGTCGTATCTGGAATTGATCCTGAACAGATGGAATATCCTGACTACCCTGAGCATCCTGAACGCCACGAATCCTGACAGGAAGAACACCGGTATGATCGTGAGCAGATCCACAACTCCGTCATATGATATGAGGAACTTACCTATGGCTTTCCCCCTCGTGCATGTCGGATACAGGAAATCCGCCGTCCATATGCGGAGAATATACTCAACGCAGAATATGCCTGTAGTCACCCACTCGATAACACTCAGCATCCCATAATATGGTTCAAGCTGATCGTATGTCTGCAGGAACATCACCGATATGTTCAACAATATGACAACCACTATAAATATGTCAAATGCGCGGCTTGCCAGATTGCTTTTGTCCCCTATCTGTATTATGTCAAATATTTGCTTTTTCAGTTTTGTCTTGTTTACCGCCATTGTATCCCTCTTGATTATGCCTGTTAATTGTAGCCATTCATCCACGGATGATCTATTAAATAAACTATTGGATATTCTGTTTGCCAACCCATTAGATGTGCTATTTATCCTTGAGGATATCCATCATCTCGTCTATCATCTCTTCATCCTGAAGCCTGAACTTGATCTCCACGCGCCTCGACGCTGCCATGTCCACGGTGCCATCCTTCTTGTAGACCGGATTGCTGTAGGACTTGCCATTTGCCGTGAGCACGGTCCTCAGCTGGTCTTCCTGTCCATTGCTTATGATGCCGTTGCTCTCCGTCAGGCAGTACTTTGCCACAGAGAACGCGCGCTGCTGTGAAAGCTCCAGATTATATATATACGAACCGTTCGTGTCCGTGTGCCCCTCTATAATTATCTCCGAAACATATTTCCTGTAGTCATCGCTCAGAAGCACGCTGCAGTACTTCGGCAGGAACTGGTTGATAAATTCCCGTCCCTCAACCGTGAGTTCACTGTCCGATACATCGAAGAGCACTCCCGCGTCAAATGTTATGGCTCCGGTCTTCTCATCTATCTTCACATTCAGTGAGCTGCCTGAGAACTCATCCCTGAGTGCCTTTACAAGGTCGCTTCTGATACCCGCGATCCTGTCCAGCTCCTTCTGCTGCTCATCAAGAAGCTTCTCCTGCTCCGCTATGATCTCCTTCTGTTCATCCAGCTGCGCCTGCTTGCTCTCATACTGTATCTTGGACTGCATGAGCGTGAAGGATATGATGAGTATGAATATCAGCAGCAGAGCCGCCATCATATCTGAGTATGACAGCCAGTAAGAGGTCTCCTCTTCCTCCGGTCTTCTCCTCTTTCTGCTCATGCCTGTTCCTCCCTGCTGACGCCTATGGCTCTCGGTCTGTTAAGCCTTCCCCTGAATATATCATTCTGATCCTTTGTGAGTATTCTTATGTCCTCTATATTCTCTCCCATGGACTTCAGATAAGGCAGAAGCTGTTCCTCTATAGCCTTCTGTGTGGCTATGATCGCCTCCAGCTGCTTCTTCTGGAACTCCAGCTCCAGATTGCCGTTGTCATAGGTTGCATCTGGGCGCACATAACGCTTGAACTCAGATATGAACTCATCCAGCTTGTGATATGCCTGCTCCAGCACCGACTTAAATATGAGGTTGAAGGTCAGCGAGAATATCATTCCATATATGGATGTATGGAACGCCACCTTGATACCATCCATCAGAGGTCCGATACTGTTCGTGATCTCCTCCGCTGAGCCGGTATTGAACGCCTGTAAGCCTATGGACAGACCAATGAACGTTCCAAGTATTCCAAGGCCCGTCATGGCTCCCGGCACCAAAGACAGCCGTCCCTTCTCCACCGCATCATCGATGAGCTGATAATTGATGAAATCCTCGATATCACAGGCATATCTGCCCTCCTCGTCGTTCTCAAGGCGCTTCATCTCCTCTATGTAATCCACATAAGAATTCCTGAGGTGCTCCTCGTTAAATATACCATACCTCGTCTCCGTGCGGTAGAGTTCCCACAGAAGTTTCTTTTCCTTGGCATAGTCACCCTTTATGTAGCTTATCGCTATATGAAAGTCCTCTCCCATCTGGTCAATGTGCTTCAGGTGCTTGTAGGCATACACGAATATACCACCCGTTATGGCAAACATACACACACTTATAAGCACATTCGCCATATCCAGACTGTCATTCGTGACATTCAGGATAATACATATACCCAGCATCACCACATAGACAACCGGAAGCCACTTCTTGTTCAATTCCACCCTCATGTTCTGTTTCTTTCGAAACGACCTCGCCGCCTTCTCATTCTGCGGTCTTACTGTTTTCAGCCTGTTTCTTTTGTTCATATTAATTTCCTCCCGCGCTCTGAACATCAGCCAATTAAAGCTGCTTTACTCCCCCCGTGCCACCAGGGGTTCCCGCTGGCGATGCACTCATAATTGCCCTACATAGTATCATAATTAATAATGGTCCGTTTTACCAGTTGAAATACTTACTCTTTTACCTGTTATTTACATATTTACGCGGGATTTACAAGTCACTGTGCATACCGCACAAATGGTAATTTCCTTTTTGTGCACATTGGAATATGTGTCATAAAATCTTTAAATTTTGCGAATTTTATTTTGCAAAACGTTTTTTTTCTGTACATATTCTGTTCATATTTTGTGTATATACTGAACTCAGTTGTTCAAGAGAAAGTAATTTACTCTTAGTTGTTTAAGTTGTTGTTAAAAAAAGAACCGCCCAGTCATATCAGGTGGTTCTTTTTTTGTGCTCAGATTTCGGGGGGCGGTTGTCCTGTTGCCCCGCCAAAAAGGCTGAAAGGATACAAGTTTCAGGAAACTTGTATCCTTTCAGCCTTTTACTGTAATCTAGGGATAATTTTGTGACCAAGTGCACCTATATAATGTCCAATGGTTCACATAAAATATTACTCCGTAGGAAGCTTTGCCTTCTCGAATATCTCAACAACCTTGTCTTCAGGCTTCTTTGTGAGAAGTGACACGACGATAGCTGTGATTAACGCTGCTGCAAATCCAGGAACGATCTCATAAAGTCCTGTTGGTGTTGCAAGGAACTTGTACCAGAGCATGTCAACAACAAATCCGACTATGATAGAAGCAAGTGCTCCGTTGTAATTCAGTCTCTTCCAGTACAGTGACAGAACTATGACCGGTCCAAATGCCGATCCGAATGCGCCCCATGCATTTGACACGAGTGCCATGATACCCTCGCAGTCTGGATTCATCGCTATGGCAAGTGCCACAACTGAGATGATGATAACCACAATTCTTCCTGCCCAGAGCATCTCCTTGTCGGATGCATTCTTTCTGAATATAGGTTTGTACACATCAGATGAAAATGCTGATGATGAAGCGAGGAGCTGTGAATCAGCTGTACTCATGGACGCTGCAAGGATAGCTGAGAGAAGTATACCAGCTACAAGCGCAGGGAACACGCCTCTTACAAGTCTGATGAATACCTGTGAGTTGTCTGTAAGTCCACCGCCAAGATACTGAAGACCGACCATACCAACTACGGATGCCATAATGAGGATGATTCCCGTCCAGCAAGTACCGACTATTCTGGACTTCTTCATCTCCTTCTCTGACTTGATCGAAATGTATCTTATAAGAATATGTGGCATACCCATATATCCAAGTCCCCATGCAAGTCCTGATATGATATTGATCACACTGGTCTTGTCAAATGAACCACTTATAAGGGCATTGTAATAATTGTCTGGAATGACAACATCAGGTGCTATAAAGCCAGCGCCCTGCATGGTGATGACCGCAATGATAGGTGCGATCATGAGAGCTGCAAGCATCAGAAGTCCCTGGAAGAAATCCGTCCAGCACACTGCATTAAAACCACCAAGGAATGTGTATACGATGATGATGACTGCAGCGCCGATCATGGCTGTATTCCTGTCGATGCCCATAACAGTGTTGAACAGAGTACCGCAGGCCGATATACTTGACGCAGCGTATATACAATATGCAACCACAAATATAACTGCACATATTATGAGAAGCAGCTTATTGTCTGACTGAAAACGATTTGTCAGATACTGAGGTATAGTGATCGAATCGTTGTACGCTATCGAGAATCTTCTGAGTCTCGGTGCTATGAATATCCAGGCACATGCTGTTCCGATGAACAGACCAACTGATATCCACATGTTGCTGAGTCCTGTCGCATAGAATGCTCCGGGCAGTCCCATGAGAACCCACGCACTCATATCAGATGCTCCGGCGCTGAGTGCAGCCACCAGACCATTCATATCTCTTCCTCCAAGAAAATAATCCTTCTCTCCGGCATTCCCCTTGGATTTGAAGAAGAAATAAATTCCTACACCGATTACCAGGACAAAATACGCTATAAACGCAATCATCTCGTAAACATTCATTAGTTAATCCACCTTCCATAATAATTATAATTTATCTGCTCCGCACCAACTTTACCACTGCAGTGCAGTATCTCACTGTCGGCGCACATAACAAAGCAAATTTTACACGGAAACATACCAAAATGCAAGGTTTTTCAGCATTTGGCGATTTTATCTGTTTTGCCAGTTTTCCGGCGGCAGGCCTCACAGCTGATGTCTGCCGGTGCAAGCCTCCCAAGATCACTGCCTGATCCCCGCCTGATCACTGCCTGATAAAACAGCCGGCTCACGGCGGCATGTCCGGTCTCGATCCCGGAAAGCTCGCCATTAAGCCGGCTGTTTATATTTGACTACCCAATCTTACCGATTAGAATCCGATATGTCTGTTATCTGTGATCCTCTTTGCCTTGCCCTCTGAACGCGGGATGGTCTTAGGCGGAACCAGCTCAACCTTTGCGCTGATAAGCAGTGTCTGCTTGATATCTGTCTTGATGCGGGATGCAATAGCCGCAAGCTTTGCAGCATCGCCCATATCCACATCTTCCTTGAGCTCTACCTGAACCGTCAGCTTATCCTGTGAATTCACACGATCAACCACGAGCATATAATGAGCTGAAGCCTCCTCCACACCGAGGAGAACTGACTCTATCTGACTAGGGAATACATTTACACCACGGATGACAAGCATGTCGTCTGTACGGCCTGTGATACGGCTCATCTTGACAGTTGTTCTTCCACATGCACATGTGCCGTGTGTAAGTGTACATATATCATGTGTCCTGTATCTGATCATAGGTGTACCTGTCTTGGTAAGGGTTGTAAACACAAGCTCTCCAGAAACTCCGTCTGGAAGTGGCTCCTCTGTGACCGGATCAATGATCTCTGCAAGAACATGATCCTCGTTGATGTGCATTCCGTTCTTCTCAAAGCACTCAAATGCAACACCAGGTCCACCGATCTCTGTTAGTCCATATATATCAAATGCATCGAAGTCAAGAAGCTCCTCAAGGTGCTGTCTCATCTCCTCTGTCCAAGGTTCTGCTCCGAAGTAGCCTGACTTGATCTTCAGTTCTGATGGATCGATGCCCATCTCCCTGATGGTCTCTGCGAGGTATGTAGCATATGAAGGTGTACAGCAAAGCATGGTTGCGCCGAGCTCTTTCATCATCATGATCTGTCTCTGTGTGTTACCTGATGACATCGGAACTACCATGGCACCAACCTTAGTCGCGCCCTGATGTGCTCCAAGCCCGCCTGTGAACAATCCATAACCATAAGCTATCTGGATGACATCATCCTCTCCGCCACCAGCGCACTTGATAGCTCTGGCTACCATCTCCGTCCACACATCTATATCGTTCTGGGTGTAGCCAGATACAACAGGCTTACCTGTGGTTCCTGATGAACCCTGGATTCTGATGATGTCCTTCCTGTCTGCTGCAAACAGTCCAAATGGGAAATTATCCCTGAGGTCTGTCTTTTGCATAAACGGCAGCTTGACGATATCGTCTATACTGTTTATATCCTCCGGCTTTACTCCCGCCTCATCCATTCTGGCTCTGTAAGCCGGTACATTTGAGTATTCAAGTTCTACTGTCTTTCTAAGTCTCTCACCCTGAAGCTTCCTTCTCTCCTCAGGATTCATACACTCCATCTCTTTATTATAGATGTAATGAATCTTCTTCTGTCTCATAACTTCACTGTCCTCCATAAGATAAATCAAATCAGCATTTGTGCAACCTGCCGATTTTGTATAACGCTTTAGCGCGCCAAACAACTAAATTGTACATACATATAAGGACTATGTCAAGAAAAAGCCATTAATCACGGAATATTCGCAGGATATTTTCCATATATCCCTGAGGCAGCATCTAATATTTGCGGCAAAATGGCATCTGCACCACATAAATTACTCTTGCATTCCGGGTTTTCAGGTCGTATATTAGTATCTGACAACAAAAAAGAAGACACGGGAGCTTGTAGTACAGGCTGAGAGGAAGGTGTGACCTTCGACCGGAAACCTGATTTGGATAATGCCAACGTAGGGATGCCTGATACTGGACAGACTGCCGCAAGCTCTTTGAGAGCTGCACACCAGCTGCTCCTTTTCTACAACGTATAGAAGTTTACCAGAGTGCATATTTCATTGGAGTTACCAGATCGGTAACTCTTTTTTTGTACAAAAATGACTTTGGAGGAAATGGTTATGGTAACAGTGAATGGAAAGGATCTCGACGTTGCCGGGCAGAATCTGGCGGCATTTCTCGAAGAATCGGGCTACAAGCCGGTGCGCATAGTTGTTGAGATCAACGAGGAAATCATACCGAGAGAGACATACACAGACATTACATTTAACGACGGCGACTGTGTGGAGGTCGTGAGTTTCATGGGAGGAGGATCATTATGATGAAAGAGGACAAGCTGATAATCGGAGGACACGAATTCAATTCAAGATTTATTCTTGGTTCAGGAAAGTATTCCATGAAGCTGATAGAATCAGCCATAAAGGACGCAGGAGCAGAGATCATCACTCTTGCCGTCCGCCGTGCAAATACAAAGGAAGAGGAAAATATTCTCGATTTCATCCCGGAGGGAGTTACTCTCCTGCCAAATACAAGCGGCGCAAGGAACGCCGAGGAGGCCGTGCGCATAGCAAGGCTTGCAAGGGCGCTGGGCTGCGGAGACTTCGTGAAGGTTGAGATCATGCGCGACAGCAAATATCTCCTTCCCGACAATCAGGAAACGATAAAAGCAACCGAGGCACTGGCAAATGAAGGATTTGTGGTACTGCCTTACATGTACCCGGACCTGAATGCCGCCCGTGATCTGGTAAATGCGGGAGCCGCAGCGGTCATGCCACTGGCATCACCTATAGGTTCCAACAAAGGACTGGCTACCAAAGACTTCATCCAGATACTCATCGACGAAATCGAACTTCCGATCATAGTTGACGCCGGTATCGGAAGGCCATCCCAGGCATGTGAAGCCATGGAGATGGGTGCTGCCGCCATCATGGCAAACACCGCCCTCGCCACAGCCGGAGATCTGCCACTCATGGCATCGGCATTCAAGGACGCGATAAATTCAGGCCGAAAGGCTTATCTGGCAGGTCTTGGAAGAGTTCTCACCAGAGGGGCATCCGCTTCAGATCCACTGACCGGATTCCTGCATGACTAAGGGGGTGTACTCAGATGGAAAACAATTTTCTGATAGACTCGGAATACCTTTTGCCGGAGGCTCTGGCGATCAAGCACCGTCTGGAGACAGATCCATCGTCAAGAAAAAGCCATATGGAATACCTTCCAGGCATGGAGGTTATTGAATCAGACATCCGCAGCAAGGTCATGGAGCACACGGACAGCTACGACTACAGCAGTTACACAGGCAGAGACGTCATGGCTGCCCTTGAACACGAGACGTGCAGCATAGAGGACTTCAAGGCTCTGCTCTCCCCCGCCGCCGAGCCATTTCTTGAGATGATGGCGCAGCGCGCAAGCCGCGAGACAAGCAGGCACTTCGGCAACACGGTCTACATGTTCACGCCGCTCTACATAGCCAACTACTGTGAGAACTACTGCGTATACTGCGGCTTCAACTGCTACAATCACATCAACAGAATGAAGCTCTCAGCAGAGCAGATCGAGAAGGAAATGAAGGTCATCGCCGACAGCGGCATGGAGGAGATTCTCATACTGACCGGCGAAAGCCGCAGCCAGAGCGACGTAAAGTATATCGGCGAGGCATGCAAGCTTGCAAGGAAATACTTCCGCATGGTAGGCCTCGAGATATATCCGGTGAACACCGATGAGTACCGCTACCTCCATGAGTGCGGTGCGGACTATGTGACAGTTTTCCAGGAGACCTACGACGCAGACAAATATGAAACTCTTCACCTGATGGGGCACAAGAGAGTATGGCCTTATCGTTTCGACTCACAGGAACGTGCTCTCATGGGAGGAATGCGGGGCGTTGCATTCTCAGCACTGTTAGGGCTCTCCGACTTCCGCAAGGATGCACTGGCAACCGCCCTTCACGCATATTTTCTTCAGAGAAAATATCCACACGCAGAGATGTCACTCTCCTGTCCAAGGCTGAGACCGATCATCAACAACGATCAGATCAATCCTCTGGACGTTCACGAAAAGCAGCTCTGCCAGATACTGTGCGCATATAGGATATTCCTGCCATTTGCCGGAATAACGGTATCTTCAAGGGAGAGCGCAGATTTCAGAAATGGCATAGTGAAGATCGCAGCGACCAAGGTATCGGCAGGCGTGTCAACTGGAATCGGCGATCACGAGAGCAAATACAAGGGCAAGGATTCCGGAAGCCAGCAGGGGGATGAGCAGTTCGAGATCAACGACAACAGAAGTCTTAAGCATATGTATTCAGACATAGAGGGTGAGGGACTGCAACCCGTACTCAACGACTATCTGTATGTGTAACAGCAGCCACCAGAAAAAAACAGTTCAAATCGACCTGTATAATGTAAGAGAGCACACTGACAAATAATATACCGCCGTTATCGGTGGGGAAAGAAGTTTAAAATGAATACATTTGATCCTACTTTATATTTTATAACCGACAGCACCGGGCTGTCTGAAAAAGATTTCCTGTACAAAGTTGAATGCGCTCTGGATGGCGGCGTAACACTAATGCAGTTAAGGGAAAAGGACCGCACCACACGTGAATACCTGCATCTCGCAAATGAAGTGCACTCCATTGCACGCCGATACAACGTGCCACTCATCATAGATGACCGCGTAGATGTGGCGCTGGCAACGGACGCCGAGGGTGTTCATGTTGGGCAGAGCGATATGCCGGTCGTCATAGCTAGAAAGCTCATGGGGCCTGACCGCATCGTAGGCGCAACCACCAAGACTGTTACTCAGGCCGTGGAGGCATATGAACAGGGAGCTGATTATCTGGGAGTCGGAGCCATCTACCCAACCACCACCAAGGTCAAGACAGTGCTCACATCCACAGACACGCTGAGGGATATCTGCTCAGCAGTTCCCATACCTGCAAATGCCATCGGCGGTCTCAATCCATCCAATCTTGATGTGCTGAAAGGCATTCCCATCGCTGGTATATGCGTAGTTTCAGCCATAATGAAATCAAATGATCCACGCACCTCAGCAAGCCGCCTGCTTGAGCTGTCAAAAGAACTGCTGGCAGAGCGTTCATAATAGAAATTTTTCCATCCCGAAACAACGGATGCTGTTGAAAAGGAAAAGCCCCACACGCTATGAAAATCATAGCCGTGCGGGGCTTTTCTGTATCTGATGCTCAGATCAATCAGCTCTTATACATAGCTTGTTGTGTTGATCTTGACACCAGGACCCATTGTTGAAGCAATTACAACGCTCTTAAGGTACTGACCCTTAGCAGCAGCTGGCTTTGCCTTAACAATAGCATTTATTAATGTCTGGAAATTCTCGTTTAACTGTTCCTCTGTGAAAGAAACTTTTCCCACTGGCACATGGATAATGTTGGCTTTGTCAAGTCTGTACTCTATCTTACCAGCTTTGATATCTGAGATAGCCTTAGCTACGTCCATAGTAACTGTTCCAGCCTTTGGGTTTGGCATAAGACCCTTTGGTCCAAGTACACGACCAAGACGTCCTACAACGCCCATCATGTCAGGTGTTGCTACTACAACATCAAAATCTAACCATCCCTCGTTCTGGATCTTTGGAACGAGCTCATCTCCACCAGCGTAATCAGCGCCTGCTGCAAGAGCCTCGTCAACCTTTGCACCCTTTGCAAATACGAGAACCTTAACAGTCTTACCTGTTCCGTGTGGAAGAACTACAGCACCACGAACCTGCTGATCAGCGTGACGTCCATCAACACCGAGTCTGAGGTGTGCCTCTACTGTCTCATCAAACTTAGCTGAAGCCATCTTCTTAACTAATGCAACAGCCTCTGTTGCATCGTAAGCAGCTGTCTTATCATAGAGCTTGCTTGCATCTACATATTTCTTACTCTTTATCATTATTATAAACCTCCTGTGGTCATATCGGGAGCGACCCTCCCACTAAATATCTGTATTCATAGTCCGCGACTATATCAAATATTCAGCATCGCCGAATATTACTCTTCAACTGTAACGCCCATTGAACGAGCTGTTCCAGCGATCATGCTCATAGCTGACTCAAGGCTTGCAGCGTTGAGATCCTTCATCTTAAGTTCAGCGATCTCCTGAACCTTAGCCTTAGAAATTGTTGCAACCTTAGTCTTCTTTGAGTTTGCAGAACCTGACTTGATGTTGCATGCCTTCTTGATAAGAAGTGATGCAGGTGGAGTCTTTGTAATGAAGCTGAAGCTCTTATCCTGGTAAACTGTGATTACAACAGGAATGATCATATCACCTTCATTTGCTGTTCTTGCATTGAATTCCTTTGTGAAAGCAACGATATTAACACCGTGCTGACCAAGAGCTGGTCCAACAGGTGGTGCAGGAGTTGCCTTTCCTGCAGGTATCTGTAATTTGATGTATCCTTCTACTTTCTTTGCCATTTTAGCATTCCTCCAAAATACTGTGGTGATAACGGGCCAGGCCCTTCCACTTGATAATTACAACTTCTTGATATCAGCAAACGCAATATCAACAGTATTCACACGACCAAACATTTCCACTTCGATGGCTACGGTCTGTTTTGCAGTATTGATTGCCTTAATTGTTGCTACTGTGCCTTCCCAGGCACCTGAAGTAACCGTGATTGAATCTCCCACTTCAACATCCACAACAACCTCCTCTGATGTCTGATACAGATTGCTCAGCTCCTCATCAGTGAGTGGGACAGGTTTTCTTGGATCTGATCCTACAAATCCTGTAACTCCTCTCGTGTTGCGCACAACATACCATGTAACATCGTTCATGATCATGTTGATAAGAACATAACCCGGAAGTATCTTTCTCTCGATTGACTTCGGCTTACCATTCTTGATCTCTGTGGCATCTTCAACTGGAACGACTACCTCTAAAATCTGGTCTTGCAAATTTCTGTTTTCTTTTGTTTTCTCAATATCAGCCTTTACTTTGTTTTCATATCCTGAGTAGGTATGAACAACATACCATCTTGCATTCTCTGCTTCTGACATATTCTCCACCATCCTTTACCCAACTATGAAATTCAAACCAATCTGGATCAGCCAGTCCACAATAGCTATAATACAGCCGAGAACGACTGAAGAAATAATAACTGCAACTGACTGTCTTGCAAGGGAGTTCTTATCAAGCCATGTAATCTTTTTAAACTCTCCCTTTAATTCCTGAAACCAGCTTCTCTTGAGAGTATTTGACTTTTCTTCGTTACTAGATTTAGACATAACTCTATTCCTCCTTACTGGTTCAGACTATTTTGTCTCCTTGTGTACTGTATGAGCCTTGCAGAATCTACAGTACTTCTTTGTTTCCATTCTGTCTGGATGCGTTTTCTTATCCTTTGTCATATTGTAATTACGCTGTTTACAATCCTGACATGCCAATGTTATTTTAACGCGCATTTCCACTTACCTCCATTGTTATTTTAAGGCACAAAAAAAAGACCTCTTTCATCGCAAAGTCTACAATAACACAATCGGCCTGTGCAAGTCAAGAAGTCTTTTATAAATATTTGATCTGAAAACCACGTCTTCTAGACGGCTATCTTCCTCCGGAACTCATATCCTTTATTATATCTATAAGATCCATATCCGATGCCGTAAGCTTGACGTTCGTACAGATGGCTTTCCCATCTGTGTCTGTTATCTTTACTTCTATAATATATCCTTCTTTTATTCCCGTAGCTGATGCTGCCCTGAGAAACATTGGGAACTTCGGATGATTCTGAACAAAACGATCCCAGGCCCCTTTTATCTTGAACATCATTGCCGGATTTATCGCCATGCGTATCTACCTCTTTCTGTATATACCTAAACTGTGTTATCTGCTATCTATTTCGATGAGAGCAGTCCTATCGTTCCGAACACTCCCATACTTCCAATATACATTATGACACCTGCCATAATGACACCAAGCATCACCATGATAACACTCTTCTTCCAGTCAAGCTCCAGAAAGCTTGCGGCCAATGTCCCTGTCCAGGCTCCGGTTCCAGGTAATGGGATGCCAACAAAGAGCAACAGTGCAATATATACACCTACGCCTGACTTTGCCATGAGCTTCTGTCCACCATGCTCGCCCTTCACAAGACACCACGTAAAGAATTTTCCTATATATTTCTTATCCTTTCCCCACTCCAGCACTCTTCTGGCGAACCAGTATATGAACGGCACTGGTATCATGTTACCTATGACGCACACTATAAATGAAGGTATGCTCGGCAATCCGAATCCAACGGAATACGGTATCGCACCCCTAAGTTCAAGTATCGGAACCATAGATATAATAAATATCACTAAATATTTTTTTAACATATTTAACCTCTTATAATATTTTTTTATACCTTTTGTAAATTATACCCTACTCCTCATCTTGTGGCTGCTCTTCACTGCCTTCCGCATCTTCAAGTCCTTCTCTTACATAAAATGGTTTTGATATCTGAACAACTTTCTGTCCAAGCGGATTATCAATCTTGACAAATGCAAGTTCAATTCCAAATGCAAGAGGTCTCATGGTCGGTATAAGTCCGGAGAGCACATCTCTCTCATCACCTATCATATCAAGTGCGATAAGGTATTTGTCCTCCTTCTTATCTTCCTCCATCATCTGGATATATGCCTTATTTACTGTAGGTATCTTTGCAAGGAACTTTGATGCCTCCTCCAGCATCTGTATAGGCTGGTACTTCGGCGTCCTAAGTTTCACCTTAGAACCAGGAGCTAGTTTTGTCTGTATCAGATTCCTGTGAAGGTTCTCTTTGTAATCCATTATGAATTCTGCTGATATATAACAGTTCTCTGTAAATGGATTGATAACAATTCCCGCTATGGCTCCATTGGAATTATACACCATCTCTGCAAGCTGCTTATATGGAAGGATTATCTTCTTAAACCCATCTTTAAACTGTGATGCATTCAGAATCTCCTCATCTGTAAAGCACGGCAGAACCTTCTCTCCACTCTGATTGGTAAGCAGTGAAAAGTTTACCTTTATATTGCTATCTATAACCACCTTGCCATTTTCATCCGGCTGAGGCTCCTTATCAAATTTTGCAGGGGTTATCAGAACTGCCTTGGCCAGCATCTCAAACAATCTCGCGACGGGATAATCCGTCTCCTTAGCCTTGACTGCCTTCATCGCCTCAAGAAGCTCCGGGTTCTGTATCTTTTTTCCAATATCCTTAACGTTCATACTTCGTATATCCTTTCATCTATTATATGTATATTATGAATTGTCATTCTTTTTTTGTGTGTTCAGTTCATTGTATTCTGCTAAAGCTTCTTCATACCTCTTCTCATCAGCCTTTGCCTGGTCTGATCTCTTAGACAGTACCATATCCGGTCTCACATCCGGCATATCCTGTCCAAGTCTCTGGGTGAACTCCTGAAAAAATTCCTGTCCCCCTGCGTATGATGACATCGGTATGGACACAATGCCCTTAGATGTTGCGAACACATAGCCTCTGTTCACATGATAAAATGGTTTTATCTTCTTCTCACATTCTACAATATCCTGGATATCATATCTTCTCCATCTGAATGGTAGTTTACTATAATATATTGCTTTATCATCAAGCTTTGCCGCCGATGATACAACTATTCTACAGAACAATGCCAGTATGATGCTGACTACAAAAGCCAGGATAAGTGCCACTCGGCCCATTCCCTTTGACAGACTGTCCACGCCAAATACAGCCATGACAATCAGAAACAATATGAACAGACTGACTATAAAGACCATAGGGCCAACTATCGTATAAACCCTCAGAGTACCGTTCTTGTCTCTGCGGCATCTTCCGTAATAGCTTATACGGGATGGTTTCATGCCCAAATCCTCTCCGCACAGAGGGCAATACTTCTGATTCACAGTGCTGTTCGCAGGAATCGCCCTACCGCAATTCGGACACCTGAAAAATATAGTGTTGATAAGACCTGATATAAGTGACAGTGCCACAAATAGTACCCATCCATATAGTATATTTCCCGCAATTGCAAATCCAAATATACCAAGCACTCCAATTATCGGCAGGATAGTTGACAATAATTTCGATATAAATAGTTTCATGTTTTTCCTCCAACCAGAGCAATATAACGTCATCACCAGAATAAATCTGTTGAACCATATATGCATCAGCGCGCTTCATATTATAACATAACTGTAGTTTTTTTCAACATTCGAGCAAAAACAGTCGTCTGCACAACATTTTTCCCGACTCTGTTGCAAATATATTCCCATACGCCTTTTTTATCGTATCGCCATCAGCCTTATCCTCGTACAGATTGACGAGAAAATCTGCTTCCACAAGTATCTGATAATCTATGCCATCTATATTTCTGTATGTATGGTGATGACCTACAAGATAACACACCCGGTCTGTCACCTCCTCAGGGACATCCAGAGACCTAAGAAGCCTTCTTGCCTCTGGCGGTCCTTCCTGTTCCTGCAGCCTGCCATTGTTATAGCCATATTTCATCTCGGCATTTTTTATTCCTATGTCATGTGTTAGCGCCGCAATCTCAAGGATCTCCAATTCATCAGCCTGCATACCCTCCAGCTCTCCGATAAGCTTTGCAAATGAATGCACCTTCAGAAAATGGTGTACGCGCCTGGAATCTCCAGCGTAATATTCTATCATTTTTTCTTTAGCTTTTGATATCAGATTAAGCTCCATATCCTCATCTCTCTTTTCTATATTATGCTATGTGACTCGCTCTAACTCAGTCCCGCAACAATTATAACCTCTGCAATCGTTTCATTCTAACACTTATATTCATATATAGTCCATACTGTTTATAAACATTTTATTTATCTGTCATGCGCAAGTTGTTTTTTGTCTGTTCTGATAGTATAATCTTATTGTTATTTATTACACATACAAAACATCCTGGCGTATTACCCGCCATGGATGCATAGATAATGGAGATTATATTATGGACACTCGTTCAATAGGTATATTCGACTCAGGGCTCGGCGGAATAAGCGTTCTGCGAGACATCGTGGAACTCATGCCCTGTGAAAATTATATATATTTTGGTGATTCAGCACACGCACCTTATGGAACAAAGACCAGAGATGCCATCCTTGAGAGATCGGAGCAGTGTACCAATTTTCTTCTCGCAAAGAATGTGAAGGCTATCGTAATCGCCTGCAACACCGCCACGAGTGTTGCAGCATCCACGCTGAGACAGCAGTATCCCTCAATTCCTATCATAGGCATTGAGCCGGCCCTTAAACCTGCGGTTCTGTGGAAGGAGCACGACAAGGTTGCCGTCATGGCCACCCCTGCCACACTGGCCCTACCTAAATTTCATGAACTCATGAAACATTATTCAAAGGAGTCCGATATTTACCCGGTTCCATGTCCAGGTCTTGCAGATTATGTTGAGAGAGGAATATTCGATGGTGAGGAGATCACTGAATTTCTGAAAGGACTGCTCGCCCCATCTCTGGAGAAGCATGTGGATGCCATCGTTCTTGGCTGCACTCATTATCCATTTGTGGAGAAGGTTATACAGCGCATAGCTGGACCTGATGTGAAGATCTTCAACGGAGCCCACGGCACCGCCCTGGAGCTTCAGCGCAGACTGCGCATCGCTGAGCTGCTCACGCCTTCCATAGAGAAGGGCACTGTAGAGTTCTACAGTAGCAGCACAAACCCGGAAACCATTAAACTTTGTCACCAGCTGTTTGAAGCGTAAAAAATATATATCTATGCCATAATCACACAAAATGCATAGCAGGCTACAGGCAGATTCACCTAAAAATATAAGTCCATGTAGGTACATGGGCAATCGGTAGTGAATACATCCGAGCTTCGACAGTTTCTGTGCTAAGGCGTCGCACGCAAACGCTCTTATCGCGTGCAGAGCCGCATACATATAGAAACTGTTGAAGTGACAGATGTAGAACGTGATTGAACATGTACCTACATGGACTTTATTTGGGTAAATATGCCTGTAACCGTCCGTCAGAACGCATATGGGCGATCCCACACTTTGAGTTTCGTGCCGATATCATGGACAAGTGCATAGGTATAACACTCATATGCCCAGGCGACATCCTCTGTCGGCATGCCCTCTATTGATACGAGTATGATCTCGTCGTTGGATTCACGGCCGGGCTTCTTGCCGCGGATTATCTCTCCGAATGTAGTAAGTGAATCCCTCTCGATCAATCCATCCTGCACCATGTAGACGAAATCCTCTCCCATGCAGCCTGTGTGGAGTCTGTCGCCATTTTCATCATATCCAACATTATCTTCCTCTGCATAATTCTCGTACATTCCGTAGTTGTCTATGACTTTTTTCAGGTCAACAATACTCTTATGCTCCATATTGAAGGTACTTGTAGATATAACAAGTGCTCCCGGCTTGAGCCACTCTCGCTTGTACTCCGGCCACTCGCCTTCTTTGCATGAAACTGCCTCGGTTATGATGTCGGCATCCTTAAGCGCCTCCTCCATATCCCTGCACAGAACTATATTCTTTACCTGAGGATAATTTTCCTCTATGTATTCCTTCATCTTGATCGCATTTGCCGATGTTGGCGAGCTGCCCTTTATCTTGATGGTATCTATGTCAAACCTCTGTGACATGATGGCTCTGAGACTTGATCTGCATATTACTCCGGGGCCGACCAGTGTGAGTACCTTTGAGTCATCCCTTGCAAGCAGCTTTGCCGCAAGTCCAGGCATAGCACCTGTTCTCATAGAACTTAGAAGATTTCCGGACATATATGCCAGAGGTTTTCCGGTCTCCACATCGTTGAGCATCATCATAAGTATGGAACGTGGAAGTCCTATTGATCTGTTGTTGCCATTTGATCCATACCACTTTTCACCTGCCACATGGAATCTTCCGCCCAGGTATGCAGGCATGGCAATGAATCTTCTGTCTCTTGCATTGTTGACAGGAAAATTCTCTATAGGCGACTTCTTAGGGAAATACAGCATAAGTCCATGGGCATCATTGTAAGGTCCTCCCATAAGAAAGTCTCCGTCCTCCATGAGTCCCATTGTCTCTTCCATTACATCAACGCATCTTCCAGGATGAAGCACTCCTGCATCTATCATATCCTCCTCGCTGAGGTAGAGGAAGCTTATATTCTGCTTGTCTGTTTCTATATTGCTCTTTCTTCCTGCCGCTTCTGATTCTACATCTCGGTTCTTCATAATCCTTACCAAACCTTTCTCTCGTCATATATCAGCTGTTTTTTATTATTTTGCCGTGAATCTCATTTGACGCACGACACATGATCACTATACATACAATGGACACCGCACTTATCACCACGCTGGAATCCATGAGCACTGTAAGTCCGTATCTGGAATTTATCCATCCACACAGCAGAGCTCCGATTCCCTCTCCGGCTCCCACCGTAAAGGCATTTATCAGGGACATTCCCTTCACCACATCAGCTGGTGACAGCATCTCTTCTATAAGATACACACTTCCGGAATAGAATAACCCAAATCCCAGCATCTCGCATCCCTGGGATATGACGATCACCCACACATTGTCCGAGAATGCCGCGAACATGTTCTTGAATGTCATAAACACGGCACAACAGAGCATTATCTTGTCAAGAGATATCCGCTTTCTGAATTTTATGAGCAAGAATGCCGACGGGACTTCACTGACCGCCATCACGAACTCAGCCATTCCATAATGAAAGTTATTGCCACCCAGGCGTTCAAACACATTTATCAGGAATGTCGTTCCAACATTATATCCCATGAACATAACCGCTGAACCTATGAGAAACCACCTGTACTTCGGGTATGTTGTGAGCAGATATCCTGTGGTGTGCACCTCTGTTTTCTGGGTCTCCGTGATATTTGCTGCTGTTCTCTCTCTTACGCCCAAAGACTTGTAATCTCTACTGGATGATGTATCATCCAGGATCAGCAGCACCGCCAGCATCACGGCTGTGAACAGCATCTGCAGTATCAGAAGTCTGTTCGCATCATACCTGTCACAGAACACCCCAAACAGCACACATGCCACAGCCCACGCGCAGGAGCCTGCTGCCCTGCATATAGGGTAGTTGATATTTTTGCCGCCGTTCATATACTTTATGGACAGAGAATCTATAAGCGGTGATATGCATGTAAATGTTGCACCAAATCCGATGAACAGCATCACTGTCTGTACAAACGATAATTTATACTCATAAAAAACAAATGTCAACAGCAGTGCCACAACAGTCAGCACTGAGATGATATATTTTAACTGGATACGTTCTGCATACCTGTCGGAAAATACACCTATGATTATCTGAAACACTACAGTTGAAAATAATTTTACCGCATTTATTACTCCTATCTGTCCGTCCGTAAAACCTTTGTACTGCAGCATCTGCGTGAGGTATGCGTACGCAGATGCCGCACAGGTCCAGAACATCATCTGTAATATTGCGTATTTTATATTGAGATTCGCGTTTTTCTTTTTTATAGATGTATCTACACGTATCTTCTTCTGCAATCCCATAGGCTGTTCCTATCTGGAAGATTTAATCTCCATGACCGCATCTGTCTCAGCTGATATCGCATCTGCATCAAATGTATTTATCATAAATATCCTCTTCTTCATATCATCTGTGAGCACACACAGCGGACTGTTCTTCAGGTCATCATCCAGATATTCTACTGCTGCCTTATTGGCGCAGATGAACTGGAATTCATTTGTGAGTTCTGCGGATATGTCAGGTCTCAATATAAAGTTAAGGAACAGCTCTGCCTCCTCTTTGTGCTTTGAGCCTTTGAGCAGAACCATTGTATCCATTGAGAGTGAGCACTGCTCACCATCCATGACTACCTCAAGATCCGGATTCTCCTTCATCGCCTGGAGTGCCTCACCGCTGTACATGAGAGCAAGCGCTACCTCTCCCTTTGCCATACTGTCTCTCGTGTCTGTTGACGCTGCAAATGCCTTGATATATGGATTCAGCTCACTTATATAATCCTTTGCCTTTGCAATATCATCGAGGTTGCCCGATGTAGGATCAAGGTCGCATCCCATCAGACCTACACTCATAATAGCCTGGGAATCATCCACAAGCAAAATATTATTCTTCAGATTATCATTCTTCAGATCTTCCATCTTGTGGATCTCTATACCATAGTCATCCAGCATCTTTTTATTTGCTATCCATACACAGGATGTTCCCATATATGGAACACAGTACTCTCCATCCGGATCACACTGCATTGTCCTGTAAGTCTCATCGATATTGTCATAATTGGTGATCACGTCCTTGTCCAGAGGCTCAAGCAGATCATTTGCCTTCATAGATTCTATGTAGAAGTTTGAAGGGACTGCAATATCATATTCTGATCCGCCTCCAGCAATGAGCTTTGCCAGCATCTCGTCATTCGACTCAAATGTCGTCTCCACTACCTTTATGCCATATTCCTCCTCAAATTTATTGAGAACATCTTCACTCATATACTCTGACCAGTTGTACAGATATATCTCCTTTGCGTATCCGTCTGCAGTTTTCTCTTCTGAATCGCTGCCACATGCTGTCATCGTAAATACCATTGTTGCTGCAAGTGCTACAGCAATCATTTTTTTGATTTTTCCTCTTACCATAGTCATTTCCTCCTTTTATTAAAAACCAGCCTGATTATTTTTTATTAGGGTCAGGCCCCTCGTTGCTAAATGGGGTCAGGCCCCTATGTTTTTTTGGGGTCAGGCCCCTATGTTCCTAAAGGGGTCTGACCCCTCCGTCACCAGTTGCTATGATACAGACCAGACTTTCTCACCGCCTATGTAAGTCTCTGTAATCTGCGTCTTGTAGATTTCTTCTTTCGGTATCGTCAGGACATCGGCATCCAGCAATACGAAGTCGGCATCCTTGCCTATTTCTATGGAACCCTTTGTCTTCTCAAGCCTGTTCTGGTATGCTCCGCCATATGTGAGTACCTGAAGACCATCCTCAACACTTATCGTCTCGCCGGTCCCCATCTCTTCCATCTCTGGATGTCCGGGCTGTTTTCTGTTCACCATAAGATGAAGTGCATCCATAATTCTCGGTGGAATTGTTACCGGGAAGTCGCTGGCACAGCTTGTGACAATTCCAGCGTCAGTGATGGATCTCATGTAATATTCCTTGGAGGCTCTTTCTTCTCCGAGAAATGGCTTCTCCAAATTGTCATAATACACACTGTTTCTGAAGTGCCAGTATGGATTGGTGACCGCCACCACACCAAGGTTCTTCATCCTGTCCACATGCTCTGGCACCATGACCTGAAGATGTGTTATGGCATTCCTGTAATCCCTGTCTGTTTCTGTCTGTCCGTACTCATATGCATTCAGCACCTCGTCTATCGCCGCATCGCCTATCGCATGTGCATGTACATCATATCCCGCATCAAGAGCACGTTTCACCGCCGCATTTGTCCTCTCCTGGCTGAGCATTGGCTCACCCTTATCTCCCGGGGCATCCGCGTAATCATCTCTGAGAAAAGCTGTATGTCCTTCCACAACTCCATCTGCAAATATCTTTAACGTATTCACCTGTATCTTAGGAACATACCGGAACTTCTCATGATACTTTGAAAGTTCAGCAAACACATAGTCCTCATCATCAACAGGCTCCAGCGTGTAACCTACCCTGAATGTCACCTTCAGTTTTCCCTCGCTGTTAAGCTTTGCATATCCGGCAAATCTTCTGTCATAGTTCTGTTTCTTGTCAAACATTGGTTCAAATGCTATTGTGACGCCATTTGACAAGGCTATATCCTGATAACATTCTATGGCATGTGCAAAGTTGTCAGCAGTCATCTCAGGCAGCACCGCACTGAACAGATTGCCCGCCATCTCCTTGAACCATCCCGTTGGTCTGCTTGTTCCCGGATACCTCACTATCACACCATTTGGAACCTCAGCGGTAGTTTCATCAATTCCGACAAGTTCCATGGCTTTGCTGTTCACCCAATATGAGTGGTGATCCTCACTTATCATGACCATCGGCACATCCGTTGATATGTCATCCAGTATGTCAGCAGTCGGTCCCAAGGATCCAAATACTCCATTTTCAAAACCGGAACCGCTCACAACCTTCTCATCAGGGTGGCTTGCCATATAATCTTTTATCGCCGTCACATAATCGTCTATGCTCTCCTTATTTGCAAGGCTGACACCGTACACTATCTCAGTGGTGCTTGATATGTGTGCATGTCCTTCTGTCATTCCCGGTATCACAAGTCCTTTGTCATGTTCTATAACCTGAGTGTTTTCGCCTGCATAGCGTTCTGCACCGGCTCTGTCACCCACGTATATGATCTTTCCATCGGTGACCGCCATAGCCTGTGCCAGACTGCGTTTGCTGTCCGCCGTATAGATTTTCCCATACACTATAAGGTCTGCTGTCTTCTTTGTCTTTTCATCCATTTGTTATGCCTCCTTACCTTATATGTCTCCGGAACATATTCTGTATTTCCGAATTACCGCGCATCTATCTTACGGAATTACTGTGCATCTATCTTGCGGATGTCTCTTATCTCCCTGCGCTTTGATATGAACCTTCCAAGTGCCCCCGCAAGGAGGTAGATCACAACTATTCCGACTATCATCAGAGTTGATATGACATATACGTTTGTGGTGATCTTGCCTCTGACCATTCCGTATACCTTGATAGGGAATGTGATATCCCCGGCTCCGGATACGAAGTAGCTGATTATTACATCATCTATCGAAAGTGTGATGGAAAGCAGCGCTCCGGATATGATTCCAGGTGTCAGCATCGGAATGGTGACACGCTTCAGCGTATGCCACTGATTTGCCCCAAGATCCATGGCTGCCTCCTCTATCGAGCTGTCAAAATTCGCAATTCGCGATCTAAGTGTGATGATGACAAATGGCAGACAGAATGTAACGTGTGCGAACACCATGGTCGCAAATCCCATGGTCATGCCCATCTTGGAAAACGATGCCAGGGACGCAAGTCCTATTACAAGCTCCGGGATGACTATCGGCACATACAGAAGTCCGTTGATGAACTTCTTGAGCTTGAACTCGTACCTGTAAAGGCCTATGGTTGCCAGGGTTCCAAGAACCACCGATATGACCATGGAAACTAATGCCAGCTCTATGGACAGCCAGAAATTCTTCAGCAGCGAGTCTCCCTGGAACACCTCCAGATACCATTTGAGTGTGAATCCATCAAATGCTATATTTGAATTGTTCTTGTTGAACGAGAACAGGATGATAACAAACACCGGCATGTACAGGAACAGATATACAAGTGCCATGAATATGATCGATCCCGCGCCCATCTTCTTCTTTTCTTTTCGCTTCATATCCATCCCTCCTTATGCCAGATCATCCAGATCTCCAACCTTGCTGTACGCCTTCAGCACAACCAGAGTGAAGATGATCAGAAGTACCGAGAACGCTGCGCCCAGTGGCCAGTTACGCGCTACAAGGAACTGGTTCTGTATCAAATTGCCAAGATATGCCGCGCTGCCGCCGCCCATGACATCCGATATGAAGAATGCTCCAAGGCTCGGTATAAATACCTGTATCGTTCCTGCAAATATTCCCGGGAGTGTCATCGGAAGTATGACCCTGACAAATGTTTTTATCTTCTTTGCCCCCAGATCGTATGACGCCTCAACCAGCGAATGGTCGAGCTTTGATATGCTGCTCTGCAGCGGAAGAACCATGAACGGGAAGAAGGTATACACCATTCCAAAGAGGACTGCCCCCTCCGAGTACATCATCTGTATCGGCTGGTCAATGATCCCGATCTTCATCAACAATGCATTTACAAATCCGCTGTCTCTCAGTATATTTGACCATCCATTCAGTCTGATGAGTCCATTTACCCAGAATGGCAACATGATGAGAAGTGTGAGCATTCCGCGTATCTTGTCCGGCACCTTGCACAGCATATAAGCAAATGGATAAGATATGATGAGGCATATCACGCTTGTCTCAAATGCCATGACAACCGACTTCCACATGACCGTCAGATACAGCGGGTCAAATATCTTCTTATAACTGTCAATTGAGAACTTGCCGACAACTCCGCCATATGCACCCTTCGTCATAAAACTTATGACCACAACATATATAAGTGGGATGAGAAGGAAAAACAACAGCCACAGGGATGTTGGACCAACCATACACAATATCGGCAGAGTGTTCTTTTTCTCCTTTTTCTTTTTTTCTTTCATAGCAAAGCCTCCTTGCATAGCCGAAACCTAATCCGGTTATCATTACACGCAGATTTTTCTCATTTAAGAACTGCATCCTCTATGGCATCGTACATCTTATCCTCCTTGGTGTGTATGACAACCGCCTTGTCCGGCTCCCAGTACACTGACACCGCCGTGCCATCAGGATATACCGTGGCATCAGGATGATTGTTGACCTTGACTTCCTTGCCATTTGGCAGTTCCACTATAGTCTTAAGGACCGAACCAACATAAATCTGATCCTTGACGATTCCTTTCAGGGTAAATCCATCCACCGGCTTGTCTGACAGATGCGTGTTTTCAGGACGTACCGATATGTAAACGATCTCTTCCTTAACAAATCCCTCACCCTTCGCTCTGACCCTTCCATTCTCCATCGTGAGTCCAAGATCAGCGCCTTCTATGGTGTCCACATTTGCCTCGAATATGTTGGACTCTCCTATGAAGCTTGCAACAAATTTGGTCTGTGGGTTCTCGTATATCTCCTTTGCCGTACCGATCTGCTCGAAGTGTCCCTGATGCATGACAGCTATCCTGTCGCTCATGGTAAGCGCCTCTTCCTGATCATGGGTTACATACACAAATGTGATTCCCAACTTCTTCTGCAGCCTCTTGAGTTCCACCTGCATCTGCTTTCTGAGTTTCAGATCAAGTGCTCCGAGCGGCTCATCAAGAAGCAGTACCTTCGGTGAGTTTACCAGTGCCCTGGCAATTGCAACTCTCTGTTTCTGTCCACCTGACATCTGCGATGGCTTTCTCTTCTCAAATCCATGGAGCTGTACCAGATCCAGCATTTCCAGAACCTTTTTCTTTATCTCCTTCTTGTCCATCTTCTTCTCAACGAGGCCAAATGCTATGTTGTCAAAGACTGTCATGTGAGGGAAAAGAGCGTAACTCTGAAACACCGTGTTGACATCCCTGTTGTACGGTGCCAGCTCTGTGACATCCTTATCTTCTATGTATACATTTCCCTCCGTGGGTGTCTCAAAACCTGCAATGATACGAAGTGTGGTCGTCTTGCCACAGCCTGATGAACCAAGCAATGTCAGGAACTCTCCCTCGTATATGTCAAGGCTGATGGGCTTCAGCACCTGATTATCGCCAAATGACTTTGTTATATTTTTAAGCTGTACTATTGCTTTTCTCTCTTCCATCAGCAACTCACCTCACTCTTTTCTAAAGTAGTAATCAAAGTATTGATTCTCCGTGTTCTCCTGTCCTTATTCTCATGACATCGTCAACATTTGTTATAAATATCTTTCCGTCTCCAACCTGACCGGTGGAGAGTTTCTCGCATATCTCTGTGAGTATGTCATCCAGATCCTCGTCAAGTATCACAGTCATGACGTAGAGCTTTGGCAGGAGGTTGATCTCCATTCCAAGCTTCTTGAATTCTTCGCTGTAGCCCTTCTGATGTCCGCAGCCCATGGCCGACATGACGGTGAGTCCACTGTATTCGTTCTTGCTGAGTATCTTCTTGAGTGGTTCAAGCTTCTCTGGTCTGATGATAAGTTCTATCTTCTTCATATCCATTCCTCCTTACAAATAAAAAAGAGAGCAGCGGAGTCATATTCCTATGAGCTCCTTTGCTCTCTTTCATGTGTTCTTGTTTTAATTTTCACTCATTGTAGAGTCTGGTATAATACCAAGGTCAATGTTTTTTGCCAATTCTTTATTTCTTTATTTTATTCAGCGATTATGATTTATTTTGGCAACCTAGGTTTGGATTGGCTTAATATTATTAACTCAGTCCACCGTCCGGCCTACCTGTACCCTTTCAGTTGGATTTACTAACTTCTACTTCTCCTCCTCATT
This sequence comes from uncultured Coprococcus sp., assembly GCA_934277375.1. GTDB lineage: Bacteria > Bacillota > Clostridia > Lachnospirales > Lachnospiraceae > Coprococcus. Next base: position 183,964 of record CAKQTZ010000007.1, read on the forward strand.
CTTCAATACTATTGAATTTACTGCCTCTATTAGATCGACTACACTGCTTCTGTCCACCAGAGCTACAGTCTCGCCATCCACCTGTGCCAGACAGCTGCTGCCGTCATACCGGTAAAGAGCCAATCTGACCTCTGATACGTTAGAATTATCAAAGTGGACCTTTAAACTGATCTCTTCTTTCTTCACGACCTCTATGTGGTCTGACAGGCTTTCATACTTTGCCAGGCAGTTCTTTTCCCTTGAGTCCCTTTGCCTCACCGACAAACTTCAGATACTCAAGTGGTGTCTCATTCGTGTATACAGGCGGTATCTCCGGCAGATAGCCTATACACCGCTTAGCCTGCTCCGGCTCCTCAAATTTGTCGTGGCCGTCTATCGTCACCTTTCCCTATCTCAAATGACAGGTCTCTCACCGCTACGAAATCTCCATAGCATTTCGTAAGATGTTCTAAATTCAGTTTTGTGACTTTTCTGTTATAAAAGTATGGAATATTGGTTGATTTTACCTGAGACACTATTGACAGTTTCCTGTCCGGCACAATATATTGGTAATGTAGGGAGTTGGTTGAAAATTTTTAAGACATATCAGTCCATGCCAAAAGCATATCTTAATGGACTGATATCAGAAAAGGGAGGTTACGATTACTATGAACAAACATTTAAAACATCTGCTGCTCACTTTGTGTATATTCTTATTCGGTTTTTCTCTCACCGGATGTGGTATCGCCACAACCACAAGTGTAAAGATCACCTCACAGACCAAGGCGAGCTGCACTGTATCCGTCGGTTTTGATGACGAATCGTTCACTGCACTTGCAAAAGGCATGAATACAAGCAAAGCAAAACTCATCAAGGAGATGACGAAATCCGGATCTAAGTACACCAAGAAGAAAATTGACGGAAAGTCATATTATCTTTTTTATTCCACCGTCCATAACAAGAATCTGAGCGAAATCGAGGATTATCTCAGCGAATCCGGATATACCAACGTATGCGTGTCGCCTAAGTATTTCTTTGCAACACTTGATCCTGAGTCTGCACAGAAACCCTCATCCTATGACTCAGATTCGTCCATCAACCTGTCCGATACAGACAACATTTCTTTCTACATGAGCATGAAGATAACCTTCAAATCCAAGGTCAACTTCACAAACGGCACAGTGTCAAAAGACGGAAAAACTGTATCATGGACAATCAGGGATGCTAGTAAAAAAATAAGACTCTGTGCTTCGACAACCAAAGTGACCAAAACTGCAAGAAGCAAGTCAGTTGTAAATGGCAAGACATATAAGGCTGGAAGAAAACTGACCGTCACCAATCCTAAGAGTCTCGCAAAGATGAAGCTTGATGGCAAGGCCATAAGACCAGGCAGGGCCGTTACTAAAAAGGGAACACACAAGCTTATCATCTGGTCCAAGAATGGAAAAGTGCAGAGAGTTACATTTAAGATCAAATAATTTGATCGGTAAATTATAAGACAAGCCCTCGGGGCAAAATCGTCTGGGCATTAATACAATCAACATGACAGGAGCCAGGATATATGAATATCCTGGCTCCTGATTTTTTCTTTATCTCATATATGGAGCATCCCACAGCTTAAGCTTTGTTCCGATGCCTTCCCTGAGTGCCTTCTGGTAACACTCATAGCCCCAGCCTACATCAAGAATCGGCATACCGCCAAGGCTCACAAGAAAGATCTCATCATCGCTTGTTCTAGCGGGTTCAAGGCCACGCATTATGTTGCCCAGATGCCTGATCTCCCCCTTCTCTATCCAGCCATCCGTCACCATATTTACAAAATGAATGCCCGGTGTTCCAAGGGATATCCTGTTGCCATCCTCATCCCACTCCTGATACACATTTACATATTCCTCATACATCTGTATATTGTCTACAACCTTCGTCACGTGGTCCCTGACAAATTCCAGATCCATATCCATGGTTCCCGATGAAATTATAGTACATCCCGGTTTTACCCATGCCGGATCTATAACAGGCCATTTCCTAGGCTCCACTGATACCGCCTCCGCTATGATATCTGCATCCCTCACGGCCTCCTCCAGAGTATCACAGATGATTATCTCCCTGAGACTCTTATAGTTCTCCCTGGCAAAATCCGCCAGCTCATGAGCCGTGTGCGAAGTCTTTGAGCTGCCCTTGATCTTCAGCACCTCCATGTCCGGGAACTTTGCCATGATAGCCATGAGGCTTGTCCTTCCAATCACTCCTGCGCCGAGGATCGTCAAAACCCTGCTGTCCTTTCTTGCAAGATACATGGCAGTAAGCCCTGGCATCGCTCCGGTCCTCATGGCACTTAGGAGATTGGCTGACATGTACGCAAGTGGCTGGCCTGTCTCCACGTCATTCAGTGTTGCCATGAGTATGGATCTCGGCAGACCCTTGTGCGAATTTCTGCCATTTGAACCATACCACTTCTCACCACACATATGAAATCTTCCGCCGAGATATGCCGGCATCGCCATAAATCTCCTGTCTGCTGAGTCCGCCAGCGGAAAGTTCGGAATGTCTGATTTCTCCGGGAATATGAGCTGTACACCATGATCGTTATGCGCTCTGCCGCCCATCAGATAGTCACCCTCGCTGAGAAGTGTTATGACCTCCCCTATGGTGTCCACAGCCCTGTCCGCATCGAGTACACCCGCTTTAATCATGTCCTCTTCATTCAGAAATAAGAATTCAACCTTGCTGTCCATACTGCCACCTCCTGTTGTATTTACTGTAGTATTTACTGTCGCCTTCATTCACTGTCGCCTGCATATGCCTGATTCTTTCTGCCATTATCATGCTTCCCATGACTTCGGAACAAATCGCATATCTTACAAATTATCTATTTTACTTTTTTAAAGCATCTTCTATATATCTCCACTACATCATCCTTTGTCAGAGGCACCCTGCAATGCTCAAGGCCCTCTGATGCCGCCTTCTCAGCCATCTCGTCAAAGTCCTTCTCATACGGCACGCCCAGCTCGCCGAGATCTGGGGTCAGACCCATGTCCTCATACAATTTCTGAGTCTTTGAGATAGCTTCTCGGGCTATATCATAAGGATCATTTGTCCTGTCTATATCCCACACATTTACGCCGTAATTTACGAGAACAGGAAGGCTCTTCTCGTTAAGAATGTAATCCATCAGAACCGGCGTGATGATCGCAAGTCCGTGTCCATGTGTTATATCATAGTAAGCACTGAGCTGATGCTCTATGGAATGCGCAGGCCATGGACCATCCTTGCCACACGCTATGAATCCATTTATCGCCCACTCAGATGCCCAGAGGATATTTGCCCTGGCATCGTAATTGTCCGGCTCTGAGACAGCCACCGGGCCGTACTTGATCAGAGTTTTAAGCAGAGCCTCCATCATACGATCCTGCATGTATGTGTCTCCATTATCCGCAAAATAAACCTCAAATATATGGTTCATGATATCCGCCACACCTGCTGCCGTCTGGTATGCGGGAACGGAAAATGTATACTCAGGGTCAAGTATCGCATATGCAGGATAGAGCAGATCAGATGCAATATCCTTCTTCTGCTTTGTCTCCTCATTCGTGATAACTGCAAATGGATCCATCTCAGACCCCGTCGCAGCCATGGTTGCGACAGCTATGATCGGCATAGCATTCTCTATCTTCTCCGGGTGTCCGACCAGATCCCACGGATCACCGTCATAGCTCGCTCCGGCTGCTATAGCCTTGGAACAGTCTATTGTACTTCCGCCACCTACGGGCAGTATCACCTTCACATCATGCTCCAGACACATCTGCACACCCTTCTTCACCGTTGTGAGTCTCGGGTTGGGTTCTACACCCGAAAGCTCAATATGGGAAATGTGACTACAGTCAAGTAACTTGATTATCCTGTCGTACAGCCCTGTCCTCTTTATACTTCCGCCTCCGTACACCAGCAGAACACTGTCTCCGTATTCGCTGATGTACCCCGGCAGATCATCAATGGCGCCCTTGCCAAATGATACCTTTGTCGGAATATTGTAAAAAAAGTTCTCCATGTTTTATCTCTCCTTTTGTCTACCTGACAGCCTTGAATCTATCATATCGTAAGGACGATATATCCACCACCGTCTTCTCGCCGAGCGCCATCTGTGAGAGCATCAGTCCCACAGCCGGTGCCGTTCCAAATCCATGCCCTGTAAATCCACATGCCAGTATAAGTCCCGGAACCTCGTCAACCTCGCTTATGACTGGAACACCGTCATAACAGAGATCAAGCCATCCGCCCCAGGTCCTTACGATCTTGGCATCAGCCAGCATCGGTATGTATCCCATGATCGCCCTGCATCCGGCAGATACGGTGAGTGGTGAAGTCTTGAGCTCATCCAGCCCCATGTCCGTTGTCTCCTCAAATCCCGAATCTGAGCCAAATACAAATGATCCGTGCTGTGACTGATGTCCGTAGAAGTCAGCGGATGCAACGCCAAGCATGATGTCGAACATATGCGGCTGCACCTCCGTAACCAGTGCCTCCTCAAAATACTTTGTCATCGGCACATCTATCCCAACGGTCCTTGCGATGAATCTGCTCTCATATCCGGCAGCCAGTATGACCTTGTCTGCCTCGAACACCTCACCGGATTCCAGTATGACCTTTCTAAGTTTTCCCTTCACCTTCTCAAGTGCCACAACCTTTGCATCGGTGTAAAAATTCACTCCCAGCTCCGTTGCCCTCTTGTAATACGCAAGAGTCGTCAGCATAGGATTTGCATGTCCATCCGTAGGACACCAGCTTGCACCTATTATCTCGTCCGAGAGGTATGGACATATCTCCTTCACTTCTTTGCCGTCTATGATCTTCATGTCAAGTCCAAGGGAATTTGCATTTGCCGCAAGTTTTCTGAGTTTTTCCATATGGGCATCCGTCTTGCCAAGCCTGAGGTTGCCCTTCTGATAATATTCCACATCAACCCCAAGCTCCTCGGAAAGTGTCGGCCACATATTCTGCACTGCATACATAGCGTATGGAAGCTCCCTTACATCTCTTCCCGACTGTCTGACTCCGCCTCCGTTTCGTGAAGAGCCTCCGTGTCCTATGCTCTGACTTCCCTCAAGCACTATTACATCCTTCATTCCTGCCTTTGCCAGATAGTAAGCAGCAGCGCATCCATTTACACCGCCGCCGATTATTATAACCTCTGCTGTATGTTTACTCATGAGCCTCACCTCCATCTCTCGCAAGTATGCGCATCTCTGTAGGTCTCATAGGTGCCCTGGATGTGGCTGGCTCTATGTCAAGGGGTGACACATGAAGCTCCCTTGCCACAATGCCCTTCACCAGCTTGCCACAGGTCTGACCCTGACACAGCCCCATTCCGCACCGGAGGAATCTTCTAATCTCTTCTATAGTAAGCATTCCCGCATGGACTGCCTGCCTTATCTCGCCCTTTGTGACCTCCTCGCATCTGCACACCAGCATGTCGTCATCCGGTGCCGGAACATAAGGTCCTATGGCGTCAAGTTTTTCTCTGATATCTATCATAACCGCACCTCCTTGAAAAATCTCGCCTTCATCACCATATCCTTCGGCACCCTCATGGTCAGCAGATTTGTATGGTCAAATGCTTTTGCGCTTCTGACATTTACGACCTCAGCCTCACATACCTCATGCCCATCCCGGCCAAGTGCCACGCCCTTTGTTCCTTTCTCAGGAATCGGCAGGAACTCATATGGTAATGTCACCGTTCCATAGCCATCCCCGGTGTCCTCGTCCACCAGGAATATGGCCTGTCCTGAACAGCTTGCAACACACATGCCGCAGCCTATGCACGGATTCTCCGTCACCGTCGGAAGTGATGTGATATTTGCGCCTATGCTTATACAGCCCTTCGGGCACGCATCCTGGCATGGATTGCACGGAATGTTCTGGGTACACTCTATAACCGGATGTATACCCTTCCTGTGAGTCACTCCCGGATATCTCTCTATCTCGTCATCTGCCACAAATCCGTGCTCCAGCAGATTCATCGATACATCTATGCCTTCCTCTGTTTTCTCGATCAGCTTTCCCCTGTTCTTCGGTGCAAACATTCCCTCACGGAGGCTTCCAAGTGCATCCTCAAGCTCCGATGCACGCGCTTCCATCTCTGATTTTTCTATAAATCCTAGATCCTGCGATATGACAGATCCCGCTATCCTGCCCTCGATCATGGCTGAGCTTGCCTCCTCGATTCCTGACACATCCCCGGCTGCAAATATTCCCGGCACTGAGGTTCTGCCCCATTCGTCACACTCAGGAACATATCCGCCCGGAGTATCCTTCATCTTTACGCCCGCCTGCTTTAAAAGCTGTGACATAGGTGAAAGTCCAACGGCAACGCATATCGTATCAACGTCAAATGTCTTTTCAGTTCCCTCTATGAAATTAAAATGGCTGTCGACCTGTGCGATCTTCACCCCTGTTACCCTGTCTGTTCCGCTTGCCTCAACGATTGTATGTGACAGGTAAAATGGCACTCCACATCTCGATATCTTCGCAGCATGTACTCCGTATCCTCCGATCCTCGGTGCCGCATCAACCAGTGCCACTACCTCACAGCCTGCCTGCATGAGCTGATAGCTGACGACAAGTCCGACATTTCCTGAGCCAAGCATCAGTATCCTGTTGCCCGGCTTTATATGATGGAGGTTCATCATAGTCTGGGCGGCACCTGCGCCGATGACTCCCGGAAGTGTCCATCCCTTAAAAGTTACCATGTTCTCACTGGCTCCTGTTGCCACCAGCACACTGTCGCCCTTGAAATGCTTTATCTCATCACCGATCCTGACTGTCACTTCCTTCTCGTCATAGAGACCCACAACTGTTGCGTTAAGCCTTACATCCACGCCCAGTTTATTTGCCTCCTCTAGGAGTTCATAACCGATATTGAATCCTCTTATCTTCGCCTTATGTTCCTTTGAACCGAAGAACTTATGTATCTGCTTGAAGAGCTGACCGCCCGGCTTTGCATTCTCATCGAATACTATCGGCTTCATTCCGTTCTTTGCAGCCTCTATCGCGGCGGAAAGTCCCGCAGGGCCTGCGCCTATCACTATCAGATCGTATCTCTCTATCATAGCGGTCACCTCCTAAAAATCCTTCTCTGCCGACGCACCGTACTGCGTCCTCACGTCCATTCCCTCTTCCAGAGGAGTGATGCACGTTCTTATATTTGGCTTGCCATTTACGACCATGACACAGTCCGTACATCTTCCTATGGCGCAGAACACACCTCGCGGCTCATGTCTCTTCTTGGTATATCTGTGTGTCATGACGCCCGCCACTCTGAGCGCCGCCGCGATCGGCTCGCCCTCTATTCCCTGAAGCGTCTGTCCATCATATGTGAAATTCACCAGCCTGCCCTCCGGGGTGTCCCCCAGTATCGGGTGAGTTAATATCCTATCCATAGCCATTCCTCCTTTTTGACTTGCTGACGGAGCCGTCATCTACTTTATGCCCCCGAATCACCAGTGCTATGGTGCCATTGCTGGGTCGCTCCCGCTTAACTCAGCCTGCAGCGGTACTAAGGTGCCGCTTGAGGCGCCACCACTGGTATCGCCCCCTCACTCACGTTCGGCGGCAGGTCGGAGTTGCCATGCAAATATGTGCTTACGCACATAGGCAACTCCTAAGGACCGGCGGCCTCGTATTCCCTGTAAGGGTATCACATCATCAACGGTCCGGGCATTAACATTATTAATTCGGCTCCTGATAGCAGCTTCATCCAATAACTCGTCATCCATTATTGTGTGGTTGATTAACTTGGTGAAATGGTAAACCCTTGTACCATGCTAGAGTCAATGTGGTTGATATACTTTTGTAAAATTCGTTAGATAGGAAGATTTAGCGGTCAGGTAACTTAATTTTATTAAGTAATATCGAAGTAAATAGAATTTGATTAGGTGGTGTGTTACTATACAGGCATATAAATATCATGTACATAAAATGTATTACAGAATATTTGGGGCACGATACATATACATGCAACCAGTATTTGAATTATACACAACCACCGACTGCCAGAAGTTTGTTATACGAGATCGGGAATTGGAGATTATATTATGAAGAAAAAGGATACTTTCAAGATTGGGGAATTGTCTAAGCTGTTTGATATCGGAGTCGATTCCATCAGATATTATGAGAAGGTTGGGATATTGCACCCCGTGAGAAATGATGATAACAATTACAGAATGTACACCATTGATGACGTGCGCCGCCTTGCGCTTATCCGTGAGCTGTTAGGGCTCAGCTTTTCCACTGACCAGATCCGTGAATATGACGAGGACAGAAATGTTGATAGTACCACTGCTCTGCTCAGGGCCGAGCTTGACGTGGTTGACGCCGAGATTGCCAAGCTGAGAGCCACCAGAGACAGCATCCAGAACCGGCTAGACACCATCACATCCCTTTACAACCCAGATATTCAGAATGAATTTGAGACTATTGTGATAAAGGAGCTTCCAGACCGGAAGTGCATCATGGTCACTGACGACAATCTTCCTGATGATTATGTCTCCTATTATGTGGTCAAATACATGCAGAGCCACAACGCCAAGATTGACACTATAGGTGCGTGTGACTGCTATACCCTTGACATCCCCGGAAGCAATCCAAAGTCCAAATATTACCGCACAAAAAATGTGTTCTTCTTTGCTCCATATCTTGAAGCCAGTGATTGTAATTACACCCTTCCCGCTGGAAGATATCTCTCACTGACATACCGCGGCGCCCTCACAAAAACAAAAGAGCTGCTGCCACAACTCTATAAATACGCACAGGATCACCAGCTTGAAACTGCCGGTGCCCCTGTTGAAATGTGCCATATAGATGATTACGAAACAAACGACGATAGCGAATATATCATCGAGCTGCAGCTCATGATTAAATAAATACCCCCAATATCAAATGTCGCGGATCAGATCCTCACAGATCCAATCCGCGGCATATTTTAGTCAAATACCCTCTTGAGCACCTCATCATCATACAGGACACTCTTGGCAAGTTCTCTGTACCTCTCCTCATGAAGATATGTATGCCGGTGCGGCTTTATCTGTGGTGCCATATCTATCGCCTTCGCAAAATCTTCACGCTTAAGATCAAGTGTGGCCACATAATCCCAGAATCCGGTTTTTTCAAATATAGCATTTACCCTAACATATCTATGATCCTGGACAACTGCCATTATATACGTTGCGATTCCGACCTGAATTCCGTGCAGCTGCGGCTGCTCCAGCATCTTGTCCAGTGCGTGTGATATAAGATGCTCACTTCCGGATGTAGGTGTACTTCCACCTGCAATCTCATTTGCAACACCACTCATGGCCAGAGAATCAAGAAGTTCTTTCAGGAACAGATCGTCCTTTATAGTCTCAAACGGAGTCCTGACAAAACTGTTTACAGCCTTCTTCGCTATCATCACCGCAAAATCGTTCATCTCAGAATAACCAAGCTCAGACTCAAAAAGCCAGTCATAAAGTGATGTGATCTTAGATACCATATCGCCTATTCCTGAATACAGGAACCTCTCCGGAGCGGATTTGATGATCTCTGTGTCCGCTATAATTCCATATGCCATTCTGGCTGGCACCGAAGTACGACGGCCATTCACCATGAGAGATGCGCTGGCGCTGGAAAATCCGTCCGACGATGCAGATGTTGGAATACTAATAAACGGAAGCTTCCTGAGGTATGCAGCATACTTTGCCACATCTATGACCTTTCCTCCACCTATTCCAACTATCACCTGTGCCTTTGCATCTATGTCAAATGCCAGCCGGATTATATCTTCTATATTAGTAGAATCCAGTTCCCTGTATTCCACAACAGCCACATTCTCTTTCTTCAGAGAATCCATAACCTGCTGTCCAAACATATCTATGAGCCCATTTCCAAAATAGATAACTGCGTTCTTCATTCCTGACGCACTTATATACTTACCCAGATCATTCAGGGTACCCTTGCCAATCTTAAGTATTGTTGGTATTGCTATATGACTTCCTGCCATGATATTCCTCCATTTTAATTATAATGTCTCCCCATATTATAATGTATTTCTGCCCTATTGTGAACCGGCATTGTCTCCACTGAATGAGCATTTTCTTTCATGTTTCTTTAAATTTCTTACAGGTTATTCATATACTGCCCTCAAAAACACATTTTCTACACACCTTTGCCAAATTTAAAACACATTTTATCAGTATATTATTAACTGTAAACAGCGAGAGCGCAAGCGAGTTGTTTACATCCCCTTTTTCATAAACGACTGCAACCCCTCCCCTCACATATATTAGTTGCAGTCACTCCCTTTTAATACAAGAAGGCCTGCCGGATAACCGGCAGGCCTTCTTGTTCTTCTTGTATATCCATTTTTCTTTTTTAGTTCTGTGGAGGTTATAGAACCAAACGTATTGATGAGATGATCTCATTCAACAAACGTTTTATCCTATAAACCGCTTCCTACAACTTCTTATATACTGTCTTTGTTGTAATTCCACTCTTCTTGAGAAGCTTCTTATACGCTGTGAGCTTTGTCTTAGATGTCTTTACTACAGGTTTCTTTGCTATACCGGCAAACGCCTTGCTTCCCACTTTCGTCATCCTGGTTGATGTGATCTTTACTGTTGCAAGCTTCTTACATCCATAGAATGCATACTTGCCTACAGTCTTCACATTCTTGCCGAGTCTGACGCTTGTCATGCTCACACATCTACTGAATGCATAGTCTCCTATAACTGTTACATTGTCTCCTATAACTACAGTCTTTATTCTCTTGTAGTTTCTGAATGCCTTGGCACCAACAGCTGTAACCTTGAACTTCTTTCCACCGATGGTTACCTTTGAAGCAACTGTGAGTGAAGTAAATTTCTTATCAGCAGACTTGTATGTAGTTCCAACCAAAGTGACTGTTCCCTTGCCATTTGATGCTGGATTTGTCACCTTGTATCTGAACTTTCCTACAGTGTATACTTTTCCCTTTTTAGCGCTGATCTTGAATGATCTTGTTATACGTCCTGTATATTTGCCCTTACCCTTGATAATGACACTTGCAGTTCCGATATTCTTATTGTTCTTATACACTACTGTATAATCAGAGTTTACCTTCAGTGTTTTTCTACCCTGCTTAACCACAAGCTTCTTAAGCTTAAGTGTCTTGCCAGTGTATGTCATTCCTGAGACACCTGTAACCTTTATCTTTGAAGCTGCCTTGGATATATCAACCTTGGTCTCAACCGGCTTGGCAGTGTTTGGCTTATTTGCATTTGGCTTGTTCGTGTCAGGCTTGTTTACACTAGGTTTATTATCCGCCGGCTTATTGTCTGCTGGCTTATTGTCTGCCGGCTTGTTGTCTGCTGGTTTGTTATCTTTCGCCTCATTGATATAGAACGATCTGATTATTGAGCCCTCATATGCTCCTTTACCTGTGATGATCACATACGCTGTTCCAACATTTACATTGCTGTCATATGTCACCATGTAGTCCGTTCCATTCACAAGTGTCTTATTACCGACCTTAACAACCACTGTATTTTGTGTTATCGCCCTTCCTGTGTATGTCTGATCTGTTATACCAGTAACTATTGCGTCTGTAATATCGAGTGCCCTTATTGCAAATTTTACCTCGATGGCACCTGTGTAGTTGCCCTGACCCTCTATCTTCACATAAGCAGTTCCGACATTTGTGTTATTTCTATATGAAATAGTATAATCCTTTCCATTTTCCAGTCTTCTATATCCCACTCTGACTGTCAGATTATTCTGGGTCACCGGACTGCCTGTGTATTCCACATCATATATACCTGTCACATCAGTGTCATCTTCCTCAAGCTGCTTTGGAAGTATCTTAAATGTACAATCTATAGCACCTGAGTAATTGCCCTTACCTGTTATCGTGACGGTTGCAGTTCCAACATCTTCATTATCTCTATAGGAAACTGTGTAATCTCTTCCCCATTCCAGAACTATCTCGTCGTCTCCAGCAGCATCCTCTGATACAGTCTCTACTGCATCCGTAGGAGTTGCAGTCTTATTAACTATGGCAACCTTAAGATTCTCCTGTTCTATCTCATCTCCTGTATATGTCTTATCTTCTATTCCAGATACAACTATGTTTGAATTCTCATCCGATATATCTTTCAGGCTGATCGTGAAATGCTCAGTTATGGTTCCCTTGTAACCGCCGATTCCTTTTATGACAACTGTCGCCTCACCGACTCCGGTGTTATTCTCATATGAAACCTCATAATCTTTATTCTCCTCCAGGACAAAATCAGCAGGACGCTCCTCTCCAGCGGCGATCTTAGGCTTTGCTGTGACAACCATACTGCTCTGCACTACAGGACTTTCTGTGTATATAACATCCTTTATTCCTGTTACAGTTCCGCGCTTTGACAGATCTATCACAGGATCAACTACTACCTGCTCATAATTGATATCATTATCCTTTGCATACTGAAGAGCTGTTGAATCCTCCTCACACTTTATTACAAGGTTTGGACTGCAGTCCAGGAACACATCATCTCCAAAATACTCAACTGATGGTGGAATAACTACACTTACAAGACTTGAGCAACCCCTGAACGCTCTGTTGTCAATTTCTTCCAATGTATTTGGAAGCACTATACTCTCCAGGCCTTCACATCCCCAGAATGTCTCAAAAGAAAGCTCCTTGATCTGTGCATTTATCTTCACATCGGACAGCTTGGTACAGCCAGTAAATGCATTATGGCCTAATTCCGTAACTGACTTAGGAATCACTGCACTTACAAGAGAAGTACATCCTGAGAATGCACCGTCCTTTACAGTTGTCACCTTATCTGGAATGTCGACAGATACCAGCTTCTCACATCCGTCAAAAGCATCACCTCCTATATACTCAAGTGAATCAGGGAGCTTTATACGATTAAGACTTGTACACCCCGCAAATACGCTGGTGTACATCTTATTAAGTCCATCCGGCAGTTCCACATCTTTCAGACTTGAACACTCTTCAAATGCTCCTGTACTCAACTCAGTTACCCCTGCAGGCACCTTTACACTCTTAAGGCTTGAACATCTGGAAAATGCATCGACACCAATACTTGTAACTCCATCAGGTATAGCTACATCCACCAGCTTTTCACACTGCCAGAATGCTTTTTCCTCTATACTCGTCACTGTATCAGGTATATCTACGCTCTCAAGGCTCTTGGCCCCGGTAAAAGTTCCCCTCTTAACAGTTTTTAAAGTAGCCGGAAGCTTCACACTCACCAGCGACTCACAACCGGAAAATACATATTCACCCATCACAGCCGAATCAGGGATAGATACACTTGTGAGTTTCTTACAACCACCAAAAGCTGCACTTCCTATCTTTGTAACATTTTTAGGGATATTCACGTCCGTAAGTTTGTCACAACCGTCGAATGTATTATCTCCTATTACAGTTATACTATCAGGGAGCGTTACACTTGTAAGTGAATTACAATCGCTGAATAATCTTTCCGGAATCCTCTTCACCGATTCCGGAATAACTGCGCTCGTTATATTATCATTATTGTCAAATGCCCGCGCTTCTATATCCGTTACCTTTTTACCATCGATCTCTCCCGGGATAACCAGAGCCGTGTCTGTTCCCGTATAGCCGGTTATAGTCACCGACTCCTCATCCCCATTCAGACTATATGTATAGCCTTCATAGGTCTCGGCTTTTGCATTTACTGGCAGCACACATATAACTGTCACCAGCAGCAAAAGCACATACTTCACATACTTTCTCATAAACCTTTCCTCCTCTTCTTTTTGAAAACCTCTGTCTTCATGTATTACCAATTCATATTATCATACCGTTTTTCAAATACAATCCATATGTACAAAACAGCCATCAAATGTACAATTTGGCACATTTGACAGCTGTTCAACCACCTGCACGCTCCTATTCCGATCCACCTATCATATTATATTTGTCCGATTTTGTATCAGACTCTGTATCATCATCTGGAGTACTTATCATATTATATTTCTTTGATTCTGAATCTTTATTCCCGGCCTTACTGCCCGCAGCCATAGTATCTGGTTCTGTGTCCGGTTCCGCACGATCCGGCTCAGTTGACGTTTCAGGCTCAGTTGACATTTCAGGCTCAGTTGACGTTTCAGTGTCTGCTGATGTATCTGCCGAAGTCTCTGTATCACTGCCATACGAAGCAACAGCAGCCTCATCATCATACGTCCCGGGATCCGTAGAATCATTGTACCCCGAATCTGACTCTGTGCTATTGTCGCCCTGATCCCCGGAGGCAGTCTCCTTCGTCGTCTTCTCTGTGGATGATGCCTCATTGTCCTTTGCCGCTTTCTCTGTAGAAGCTGCCGCATTGTCCTTTGCCGCTTTCTCTGTAGAGGCTGCCGCACTGTCCTTTGCCGCTTTCTCTGTAGAAGCTGCCGCATTATCCTTCTTCACGTTTTCTGTAGCAGACGTCGCTCTGCCACTCTGTGCATCTGCCCCGTGATCATCGTTCTTTCCAGCCTCTATGGTCTGTGCCGTGCTGTCACCGGCAGCCCGTGTATCCTGTGATACATTTTCCCGGCCCATGACACTCTGTATATCCCTCTTATTCAGCCACTTCACGACAGCCATTCCCGCAATCTCAACTATCACGAGTACACATACTATAAGCGCCACGTACAGTCCCGTTCTTTTTCTTTTATCATCAGACTCAGCACGACTGTGCACGGTACTTACGAACTGCGTCCTCTGCTCTTCCAGGGCCGGTCTCACCGTGAGCGCCGTGAGGAAGGCTTCCATATTCTGATATCTCTCTGAGGGTTTCAGCGCCAGCCCCTTCTTAAGAGCATCCCTCTGCCAGTCTGTTATCCCTGACAGCTTGTCACAACAAGAATCCGCATCCTCTGCCTGCATTCTGACAACCGCATCCGCCAACGCTTCTCCCGATAACGCCGTGTATATTGTGGATGCCAATGCGTATACATCCGTCCATGGTCCCTGTCTGCCATCACCGGTATACTGTTCCGGCGGCGCATAACCATGTTTAAATATGACTGTGTTCTGTGGACTGCTCTGATCAAACTTCTTCGCCGCCCCGAAATCAAGCAGGTAAAATCGGTCGTCCAGCCCAATCTGTATATTTTCCGGACTGATATCCCTGTGTATCACACCCTGCCTGTGAATCTGCGCAAGGGATTTTATGATCGGTGTCATCAGATCAATCAACTCGTCGTAAGAAAACACTCCATTCTCCCTGATATACTGGGCAAGTGTTATCCCCTCCACAAATTCCATCACTATATATGCTGTTTTATTTGTCTCACATGTATCCAGCACAGTCACCATTCCGTCCAGGTAACTGTATTTTTTTAGTATCTCTGCCTCGTGTTTAAAGTAAGCAAGCCCCTTCTCAAACTGAAGCGATTTCTCCCCACAAAAAATATGCAGCTCAGAGTCTGCATATCCATCTTCCCTGGCTGCACATTGTGCCGGAAAGTATTCCTTCACCGCAACGCGAAGATGATCGCTGAGTCTCGTTCCGGAATATGTTATCCCGAAGCCTCCCTCTCCGATCACCTGTCCGATCTTATACCTTCCCTCAAGCACATAGCCCTCAGGCAATGCCCTCATCTTTATCCTCTGCTCTTCCATATGTCTCCCACATCTATAAGCACCATATCACACTCTCCCAGTCTCAGGACATCTCTGTCTGAAAGTTCACTTCCGGATCTGGCAGTCTTACCATTCAACCACACATCATCCCTCGACTCGTCAAATGAAAGTACAAACGTCCCCTTATCAACATCACAGTCTATAACCGCATGCGACTGCCTTGATATACTCTCCTCCATGGTGAGTGCCACGTCCATATTGGCCCCCCTGCCGATTATGTTGTCTCCCTCCTTCAGATTGAAGGCCTCCCCCTTCATCTTTCCGGAAATACACACCAGCATTCCCAGCACTCTTCTTCGGCGCATCACATAATATTGCAGTTTTTCATTCTCACTGGACTGCTCCGTTGCTTTATCTGCCTGAAACGCGCCCTGTGCGTCATCCTCATCCTCCTGTGTCATTCCTGCACTATAGCAGTGCGGGCATGAGCGGAATTTCTCTCCATCATATATATGTCCAAGTTCACATTTTATCAAGTGCATCTGTCTCTATCTCCGTATCATTGATTTTATCCTAATCTGTATGCATAAGTATCCTCGCCAAATACTATGCCGGTGCCGGGTTTGACTGCATATACGTTGCCACGTACCAGCCGGTCCTTGCCTTCCAGAAATGTTCCGTTCAGGGAACAATCCTGTACCTCATAATAATCACCCTCGGCGTGATATGTTATCCTGCAGTGTACCCGGCTTACCTGTGGAAGATTTACAACCACATCCGCGGTATCACCAGACCGTCCAATTATCACGGTCTGTTCAGGAACCATTCTCACGATCTTGCCCATATACTCACCTTTTATACAGATTAGTGCTCCCTTGGAATCCATGAGTTTGTGCGTACCCGCCTGTACAAACTTCTCTGTCTTGCACTCATCTGAGAGCTCCGCCTGATACAACACGTTCTGGACCAATGCGCGGTATTTTCTGCTCACTGGTATTGATTTGTCGCCTATCATAACCGCATTGCCCATATAATCAGATATATGTGGCACCGATATCAGAAAGCTCTGATGACATCTTACAAAATTCCCCCCGGAAAGCTCCTCCTCAAGTACATCCAGTCTGCTGTAATACTCATATCTTTTGTCATTCTGTGTATATATAAATACTTTTCTATGGCTGCTCTCTATGTACTGGATACTGTCCAGTGGTATGTAACTCTCGGTTCCACCAAATGTTATCCTCAGACATCTCTGCTGTATGTTTCTCTCTTTAAAATATCTTGTAATCTCTCTTCTCATATCACTGTCATGCAGCGGTTTTAATATATATGCATATGCACGATTCCTGTAACAACTCATGACCTTACTCTGGGACTCTGTGATATAGATAATATTCGTGTTTATATCCCCCGACTCGATATCTTCGACTATATCCGATGCCCATTCATCAGATTCAAATATATCCAGTATCAGCAGTTCACATGCAAATGTATGCTCCGTCACGGCCTGTCTGAGAGAATCCTGTGTATACCGGACCATCGTCCACCTGTCATACCTGCTGAGAATATCCTTCATCATCAGCTCTATATGTGCTATCTGCTCATTATCCACATTACAAATTCCAACTTTTATCACGTCACGATTACCTGCCTTTATAATTCGTAATATGATATAATAACCGCTTCCCCATATTTGTTGTATGTGAATTCATCTAATTATTATATCATTTTTACATTATTCTGAGAAGATTCTAATACATAAAGGCATTAAAAAAAATGGGCTTGTACAATTTGACAAGCCCATGTATAAATTAGCATCTTTTTGTGTTTTTATGACAAATATATTCACAATTTGTCGTATGTATCATCTGTCTGATTTTTTGAGCAGTTCCAAATATATGGCAGCCTTTTTCGGTGGAGTAACCACATTCAGTTTTTCAACACCGTACATAGCATTTTTCTTTATCGTCTTCAGTTTATTACTGTTGATATTTAAAATCTCCAGTTTGCTGTCATTTGCAAATGCGCCTCTTCCTATGCTGACCAGCTTCCTGCCCGTTGTGATAAATCTCAGCGATACACAATCCTTAAATGCGTAATCACCTATAACCGTCACATTATTCCCTACATCCTTCTTACCATTTACATAAGTGAGTTTGTTTTTAGCATATTTGAGTTTTCCATTCACATATCTGAGATTCCTGCACCCCATAAATGCTCTGGCCTGTATAGCCGTAACCCTGTATGTTCTGCCGGCATACCTGACACAGTTTGGAATATCCACACTTATACAGGTTTTGCTCACTGGTTTTCTGACACTCACAGTATCTGAAGCAGTGATGGTATAAAGAAGCGAACCACTCCTGAACACGGTTTGTTTATGTGTTGATACGATTTTTGTGAGATTACTGTATCTTATCTCCAAACCCTTAGGATACGTTATCGCAGGAGATGTCTTCAGGGTATTAAATGCATTTTTGCCGACTCTTTTAAGTTTTCTGCTGTTTATCACAAATCTCTGGATCTTCTTATCTCCGCTGAATGCACCCTTATCTATAACTGTGACTGCTTTTCCAAGCTGAACACTGCTGAGTGATGTACATCCCCTGAATGCGTAACTTCCTATTACTCTTACATTATTCCCTACTATTATCCTTTTAAGTCCACGCTTATATTGACATGCCTTAGCCCCTATGGCTGTTACCCGGAACTTGATACCACCTATCTTCACCGTATCCGGCACCTTAAGCACGTTTTTCCCTGCTATACTGGCTGATATAAGTGTAACCGTTCCCTTACCGTTAAGTGCGGCATTTGTGACTTTATATTTATAGTTTCCGGCTTTGTATACTTTTCCCTTCATCGTTATTATGCGGAAATATTTCGTCACTGTTCCCTTATACTTTCCCTTACCGGTCAAAGTGATCTTCGCCCTGCCTATATTTTTATTCGCTGTATACTTCACCGTATAATCAGTGCCTGCTTTGAGTTTTTTCCCAAAAGCCGTCACAGTCAGCCTTGGTTTTATCGCTTTTCCTGTGTAGACAGCTCTGCCATTTCTATCCACCGTTTTAGCAAAAACGATCTTTGCGGATTTCGTAAGATCCGGCACCTTCTTATTTCCAGATGCGGCTGCATTCTTACTTATGACAGTTACCCTGCACTTGGCTTTTACTCCTGATCCATCTCTGGCAACCGCTGTTATCGTTACAGTTCCCTCATTTAAAGCTGTTATCTTTCCATTCTGAACGGACACCTTCTTTATGTCCGAACTGCTCCACACCAGTGATCTATTGTCTGCATTCAACGGCTTGACAGTTGCAGATATCCTGCTGCTCTCGCCCTTTTTAATCTTCATGCTGGTCTTATCCAGTGTGATACTGCTGACCTTGATTTTCTTTTTAACAGGCTTCGTCGCAGGTTTTTCTGTTGTCTGCTTTGTTGAAGGCTCGTTTGTAGTTGCCTCTGTAGATTTAGGTTTTGCCTCTGTAGTCGTGGCCGTGGTCGTTTTCTCCGTTGCCGGTTCAGTGGTCGGTTTCGTTGTTGGTTTTTCAGTTGATGGTGTCTCAGTTGATGGTGTCTCAGTTGATGGCGTCTCAGTTGATGGTTCTGTCGCAGTTTCATAGGTTACATATTTCAGGTTATTATCCTTCATATATTCCTCTACACTGCTTCCGGCCTTTATCCTGAAAGTAACTCCAGTTCCAAGTGGAAGTACCCAGCTTCCAGCATCGGTCACGTTTTCTGGAACAGTTATCTTGATATCTGGTATCCCCTCAAATGCGGTCTCCCCAATCTCCCGTATAGCCTTCGGCAATACAAGTTCTGTCATACTTGAACAGTCACGAAAAGCATCTTTGCCTATAAGTGACACCTTATCCGGTATATTTATCTTCTTAAGTGCTTTGTCATTATTAAACTCATCAATATTGATCTTCTCAAGGGAATCAGGCAATTTTATCTCACAGAGCTTTTCACAATTCATGAAGCTGCTTCCCCATAATTTTTTTACACTTGTGGCTGACATATCAGCACTTTCCAGACTGCTGCACAAATAAAATGCACCACTACCCACAGACTTTAATGTAGATGGGAAATTTATTTTTTCGAGTTCTGTACATCCCGCAAACGCCTGATAGTCTATATTTTCAAGTCCCTCTGCAATCTCCACTTTCTTCAGAGTATTTACCCTTAAAAATGCATATTCTCCAATTTTTTTTACGGATGATGGGATCTTTATACTCGTTATAGCCGCGCCTGAAGATATGGACTCTGTCTTCGGATCTGTTGTAAGAACACTGTAGAAAGCGTGTGGCGCTATCTCTGTCACATTTCCCGGTACCACCACATCACCTGTGCACATACGCCCATCTATCAATATATCATTTACTATCACCATAGACATCGGTGCACTCTTTCTGGCATTCACAAGCCACGGTGTATACAGGAACACCTCATCGCCAAAATGCGTTACACTTGATGGAATATCGAATTCGACAGTATCCTCACAGTCGTTAAAGCACCTGTCCCCTATACTTGTCACTGTGTCTGGTATTACTATCTTATTCGATACCCCATTTGACCATACACCATGAAATGCTCCCCCTCCCAGAGATGTAACAGTATATTTTACATTTTTGTGCATAATTGTTGATGGAAGTTCAAGTGTCATCACCCCATTCTTATTGGTAAATGCCACTTTCCCTTCTATCCCCTTGGTTATCTCCACCAACTTATTCTGTGAATCTATTATCCTGTACTGATAATATCCATCTTCCGATATGTACACCGTGTCATCAACAGATTCCACAACCATTTCTGCATTTGCTGTTATTACCGGAGCAGCCTTTCCAAAAACACCAGCAAGCAAAGTGATCACTGCCATGCAGGCAATGAATTTTATCCCCCTTTTTCTCATATGTCCTCCCTATATAGCTTAATCATAACATTTGTAAGTCAAATATCATGACAATATTAGCACATGCACTACAATATTTCTATCATTTTTGTAAACCATCCTATCACCCCACCAAGCAATATTCCCCACAGCCAGACTGAGTCCGCGACAGCCGCCCCCAGACACACCGCAACACATATTCTCTCATTCATATTCTCCATATTCACAGATATTTCTCCACAGAATATCGAATACATAATCGATTTTAATGTAAAAAAAGAAGCTCAAACCTTCGATCTACACTTAGGTTTGAGCTTCTTTTTTTAAATGCCGGCGACCGGAATCGAACCGGTACGGGAGATTAGTCCCGCAGGATTTTAAGTCCTGTGCGTCTGCCAGTTCCGCCACGCCGGCATTCTGCACCTTATTAAAAGGTTTAGAAAATGGGACCTATAGGGCTCGAACCTATGACCCTCTGCTTGTAAGGCAGATGCTCTCCCAGCTGAGCTAAGATCCCATTACATAAAAAGTATTCAGTTATTGAATACAGCGACCCGGATGGGGTTCGAACCCACGACCTCCGCCGTGACAGGGCGGCGCTCTAACCAGCTGAGCCACCAGGCCATATTCATTGTTTCTTATTTTATTTAGATAAGAGTGGACGTTCGGGGACTCGAACCCAGGACCGATCGGTTATGAGCCGATTGCTCTAACCAACTGAGCTAAACGTCCTCATTCTAGTGGGACCTATAGGGCTCGAACCTATGACCCTCTGCTTGTAAGGCAGATGCTCTCCCAGCTGAGCTAAGATCCCATTCATAAAAAGTATTCAGTTGTTGAATACAGCGACCCGGATGGGGTTCGAACCCACGACCTCCGCCGTGACAGGGCGGCGCTCTAACCAGCTGAGCCACCAGGCCATATTCAAAAGGTTGTGTACCTTCAGAATTTCACACAGAAAGTATGTCATCTCTTCCATCTCTAAGTAAACTTTATTCTTCGCTTTTTGCGT
>CAKQTZ010000008.1 GCA_934277375.1 uncultured Coprococcus sp.
TTCTGTCTTGTATGTTGCCGGCGTTACCACTTCACCGTCATCCCACTTGTGGTTTGTACATACTAGTTTGTCTATTGTATCTGTCTTGGTCTCGCCACAATTCGTACAGGTGTATTTCTTCTTGCCTGTGCTTGTGTAGGTCGGAGACTTTATCACCACTCCCGCATCCCATGTGTGGGAAACACATATATCCACTTCGTATTCATCGTATTTTTTATTGTATTTTGTTGAATCTGTGGAATCCTGTTCCCTGCCAATATTCGGGGTGTTTGCAACAATATACACCAGCTTTCCATCCTGCTCCCCAAGCGCATACATGTTGTAACCAGTCGAATATTTGCTTCTTATATTCACGACTTCTGCAGCCGAAATTGGTGATGCTGTCAGATCTATCTTGTTCAGGCTGTCAGGTGTAGAGAAATACAATGTACTGCCCTGTATATAAATAGCCCCGTACTGTCCCGGATAATATGAACTTGAAGACACCATCCATTTGGCAGTTCCTGAATACAATGTCTGGCTTATATTTGTTGAATATCTATATTTGGTTATCTGATAAATGGTTTCAGAGCTTCCCATACCTATACTGTACCAATAGCCATCTCTGTAGAAGATAGCCTTCTCTATTCCGTTCCAGAACTTCCCACTCTCAAAGCTTGTGTCCGTTGCACTTGTATATGTATCTCCCCACTGTGCACCTACAACCATATCTGACCTGTCCTTGCCATTTGACGAATATGTAAGTGAATTCATGGTGGCAAAGCTTACCAGAAAATATTTGTGCAGTGATCTTCCAGGCACATCCCACACCGGATCATCCCAGGTTGCGTCTATGTGATACCATTTGCCATTTATCTTTACTATGTTCCACGCATGATTAATATTTTTACTTGATGCGACTGCGCATGAAAGTCCAGCCTTTTTCAGGAAATAAAACATCGTCTCTGCATATCCCTGACACACACTGCTGTGGTTTATCAGCGCACCATACATATCATACTCATGTTTGCTGCCAAGTGTTCCCTGAAGATATGGTTCGTACGCATATGCAACAGTTGAGGTGAGATATTCATGATATGCCAGCACGATCTCCTCATCAGTCATTCCAGTGATATCTATCTTACTGTCAACAGCCTTGATCGCATTGTCCAGCTCCTGCTGCTCCGCCTGTCCATTTGCATAATAAGATATGCTTATCGATGCCACCAGTCCTGTACTTGGGTAATACGAATAACTTGAACCAGAGACACTTATTATCTCCGGATGGGCCGAGATAATACTTGATATAGCACCGTTACGGGCCTCGTCAATGGTAATTCCTAAATCCTGAACATCTATACTCGTCTCATACTCTCTAAATGCATTTATAAGCCTCTCCTCAAAAGCCGCTGTGTCATAACTTGAGGCAAGGGTCGCGATCTCACTGTCATTAACAGCAGTGCCAAGGCCTCCATACTGCAGTGCATCCGACAGATCGACCTCTTCCACAGCCAGAGTCTCACTGCCTGTTTTCACAGAAGAATCATCCGCTGCAAATGCCTGATAACCGTTTCCGCCAAATGCCATTGCCGCCGCGGAAATCGCAATCATTCCTGCAAACAATCCCTTCCTGAACCGCAGCAGCCAATCTGATACTCGTCCATACTTTTCTCTATATGACGTTATGTTAATTCTCATGTCATTCCTCCTTTTCACTCCCTGAATACTTCCTGTCCGTTCTTTTCCAATTACTTACTATTATATAAAAATTACCCTCTTTCCGATAGCTTTTACCCTCACTTTTATATATCTTGTAAGATTTGTCAAATAGCGCAACTTTGAACAACTCAACAATTCCTCATGATTCGAGCACAAGATTCTGTATTTTAGCCGTTTTGCACCTATGGGCGTGATTTTTGGCTCTTTAATCCATCTGTTTTTCATTTGTGCATTATGCATAAATTTTATTATTTTTTATTTTTTCATTGCATTATATGACTATTTATGATAACTTTATCACATAAGTTGTGCAACCGTTTGCGCACATGTGGCATATTAAATGCAATAGCTCTCTATGGCACATGCGCTGAACACAAATGCAAAAATACCAATATATTACATTAAACAAAATGCCTTTTACACACAGGAGCAATTATAGATGAATAAAAACAAACTTTTTCCACAGATAAATGGAATATTACACGGCGGTGATTACAACGCAGAACAGTGGCTGGACCGCCCTGATATTCTGGCAAAGGATATCGAGATGATGAAAGAGGCCGGAATGACCTCCGCTACTCTCGGAGTTTTCTCATGGTCAGCTTACGAACCTGCTGAGGGTGAATATCATTTTGACTGGCTTAAAGACGTTATGGATAATCTTTATAATGCAGGCATTTACACAGTTCTCGCCACACCATCAGGAGGCAAGCCTGCATGGATGGCCCGGAAATATCCGGAGATCAGGCGAGTGAACTCTTATGATGTCAGGGAACATCAGGGTGTCCGCGAGAATCATTGCATGAGTTCACCTATCTACAGGGAAAAAGTTGACATTATCATCCGTCAGCTCCACGCCCATGTTGGTAACCATCCTGGGCTCATCATGTGGCATGTGTCAAATGAGTTGGGCGGCGAATGCTACTGCCGTCTCTGTGTGAAGAGATTCCAGAATTATCTCGCAGAGAAGTTCGACCACGACATAGACAAGCTGAACAAGGCATGGTGGACGACATTCTGGAGCCACTCATACAACAGCTTCTCACAGATTGAACCGCCTTACAAAAACGGTGATTTCAGTATCATGGGACTGAACCTCGAATGGAAGAGATTCACCACATGGAATATGAACGATTACATGAAATCAGAGATAAAACTTCTCCGGGAGCTCACCCATGATATACCTATAACGACCAACTTCATGCAGCTCTATGAAGGTCTCGACTACAGACCGATGGCCAAGGAGCTCGATGTGATTTCATGGGATTCATACCCTAGATTCCACAACGACTATGAGAGTCTTGCAGATGTCATGGGTCAGAACACATTTGACCACGCGGTTATGAGATCCATGAAGAAGGACAAGCCTTTCATGCTTATGGAGAGTGCTCCAGGGCTGGTAAACTGGCATCCATACAACAAGCTGAAGAGGCCAGGCATCCACAGACTGTTCTCATACAATGCGATAGCCTGTGGTTCTGATACTGTCCAGTACTTCCAGTGGAGAAAGGGCAGAGGCTCATTTGAACAGTATCACGGAGCTGTTGTGGACCATCTGGGAACAAATGATACCAGGATATTTAAGGAGGTTGCCGCTCTCGGCGCAGAGCTTGACGGTCTGTCCGAGATAACCGGAACTCTCATCCGATCAAAAGTTGCACTGCTGTTCGACTGGGACAACATGTGGGCTATAGATGATGTCAAAGCATTGGGGCAGGAATCAAAGAAATATCCTGAGACCTGCATGTCCGTATATAAGGAACTGACAAAGCTTGGTGTTGACGTGGATGTCATCGCATCCGATGAACCACTTGAAGATTATAATGTGGTCGTGGCTCCTATGCTCTACATGCTGAGGGACGGTGCCGCAGAATCTCTCGCTTCATTTGTAAAAAGAGGCGGTCAGCTTCTGGCTACATACTTCACCGGCTACGTGGACAAGGATCAGCTCTGCATTCTGGGAGGATTTCCGGGAAATGGGCTTGCGGATGTATTTGGAATCATCAGTGAAGAGATCGACACCCTGTACCCATCCGACAGAAACAGTGTGAGCTTTACAGATGGCAGTTCATGCGAACTTCGGGACTATGCTGAGATCCTGAGAGTCGGAACAGCTGATGTTCTGGGAACCTACGATTCAGACTTCTATGCAGGAAATGCAGCAGTAACAGTGAACAGCTATGGCAATGGTAAGGCCTACTACGTGGCTGCAAGAATAGATTACAGTAAACTCGGTGAGATCATGGAGAATATGCTGACAGATGCCGGTATAACCACCAAGAGTCTCCCTGACGGAGTTCAGTATCACCACAGATACGCAGATGACGGAACCGCATTTGGTTTCTACCTGAATAATACAGAGGAGCCTCAGATTATATCTGAAGTTCACGGAACCGACATTCAGACTCAGAATGTAGTTGATGGAGAGCTTGAATTAGCCCCACTCGGAGTCGCCATAATCAAAGAGAACATTTAAATTTGGTAATAACTTTTTTCCTTCCTTAAAACCTTTTTAAAAGGCGGTGATACCTTAATATTGTGTATCACCGCCTTGTGTTTTTTATATTTACACATGTTTGTGTCAAACATGTCTGTTTCAAATGTGTTATATTATTCTGGCTATCGAATGATCACATCCGGCGCCATCATTAATTGTCGAGATGTTCCAGCTTATCCTCTATCGTCTTGATAACAATCTTTAACGCTTTTATTCGGGCATATTTCTTGTCGTTTGATTCCAATATGTGCCAAGGCGCAAAGCTTGTGTTGGTCTTTTCAAGCATCTCATCAACTGCCACCTCGTAGCTGTCCCATTTGTCACGGTTACGCCAATCCTCATCCGTGATCTTCCAGCGTTTCTCAGGTGTGTTCTGCCTGAGTGTGAATCTCTCAAGCTGCGTGTCTTTGTCAATCTGGACCCAGAACTTGATGACGATGGCACCCCAGTCGTGCAGCTCCCTCTCGAACTCATTTATCTCGTTGTATGCACGCTGCCAGTCATTCTCCGAGCAGAATCCCTCAAGTCTCTCAACCATAACTCTGCCATACCATGTTCTGTCAAATATAGCGACATGGCCGGACTTTGGAAGTCTTGTCCAGAATCTCCACAGGAAATGTCTTGCCTTCTCGTGCGGCTCTGGACTTGCTATAGGATTTACCACGTAACCACGGGCATCAAGTGCCTCAGCTATCCTCTTGATATTG
Organism: uncultured Coprococcus sp.; assembly: GCA_934277375.1. Taxonomy (GTDB): domain Bacteria; phylum Bacillota; class Clostridia; order Lachnospirales; family Lachnospiraceae; genus Coprococcus. The sequence goes on from CAKQTZ010000008.1 coordinate 4,903, forward strand.
CCACCCTTGCCTGCCGCATCCCAGCCCTCGTAGCCTATGATGACCGGTATCTTCTTCTGGTAAAGTTCGTTGTGCAGTCTGCCAAGCTTCTTCTGCAGCTTGCCGAGTTCTTCCTTGTACTCCTCGTCCGTGAGCTTCTTATCGAGAGACACCTCGGAAAGCTTCGGGATCTTCTTGAGCGCAAATGTATTCTGCAGTATCGGTGCTGCGTGTCCCTGATTGAGCAACGCAGTCTCTATTCCCTGATTGATGATATCGAGAATCTGCAGCTCTGCCCATTTTCTCTCCTTTGCATCTATCATGTACCACGGAGCATTTGACAGATTGGTGTCATACATGAAGCTGTCAAATGCTTCCAGATATTCATCGTACTTCTTGTTCTGCTTCAGATCATGCTTAGACACTCTCCACTTCGTAGTGTCATCTTCAAGAAGTGCTTCAAGCCTCTTCTTCTGCTCGTGCTTATCTATCTGGAAGAAGAATTTCATGACCAGATATCCGTTGTCCGCCAAAGTTCTCTCGAATCTCTTGGTGCTGTCAACTCTCTTCCTGTATTCCTTGTCTGACAGCTCCCTGGACATCCTGCCGCCCACGATATCTCTCATCCAGCCACCATCCAGAAATACAAACTCCCCCTGCTCTGGTATTCTTGTAAAATACTTGTACAAAAACGGTCTGCGTTTTTCCTCGTCTGTGGAATACTTCACTGACTCAACGTTGAAAAATCTCGGATCCATATTCTTGATGATCCTTCCGACAAGACTTCCCTTGCCTGCGGCTCCCCAGCCCTCAAATATGACAAATACAGGGATCTTGCCTTCCTTAACCTTGATCTGATTGCGCGTCAGATTCTCTCTGGCGATCTTTAATCGTGCGTCTATCTCCTCATCTGATGGACGCTCCGGCTTGTTCCAGTCTTTTAACATGTAACCCACTGCTCCTTTCTCATTGTCTCTTCATCTGTTTTTATGAATAATATACCCCAATTTACAAAAACAAATGCCGCTTCGCGTCGCGCATTTTTCTTCTTGCTTTTGGCAGACTCGAACCCTCGCGCTACCGCGCTCCATGTTCGGCTCCGCCGAACGGGTTCTCGTTGATATCGCAAGAAAAAAACAAATGCCGCTTCGCGTCGCGCATTTTTCTTCTTGCGATATCATTATACTACTTTCTTTTTGGGGGATACATCTGAAAAAACATTAAGATATGTGAGAAAAATGAATGTTGCGAAGGTAGAAAGCATATGCTATAATGTCAGCAGACAAAGAAACAAGAAATTCTGACATATGCTTTCCCAAAAGCATAGCGAAAACCCCAGTAGTTGGCGCTACTGGGGTTTTCTCCGTCTTTTAAAGGCGACGTACTCCTTTGGCTGATTACCACTTACTTATCTCCGTCCAGCCATTTGCAAATATAGTAGGCTGCTACACTTGCCACGACGGAAATTAAAAATGAAACAAGAAGTTCTGCCACTGCGCTCCCCCCTTTCCTAGCCTGTCTAGGGGTGGCAACATCTGTATTGTGGCATATTGTCTCTTGCTTTTCAATAGGTTTACATAACTATACAAAATGTATAGTTTTATACATTACTACATATAAAATCCCCGGCAGCGTGCTGACATGTGTTCTGGATTCCAGGTACATATCAACGGCCACCGGGGCTTAATTATCACTATAATTATCTATATTATGACAACTCCAGATCAGGCTTGCCATACTCAGCAAGCTTCACATCATATGCCTTGCGCATAGCTGCCTCGAATGGTATCTCCTTCATTGGGGCATCCAGTCTTTCCAGCAGATAATGTACAAAATCAGGATTCTGAATGAGCAGTGGTCCATGAATGTATGTCGCAATGACTCTGTTCCTGCAGATTCCCTCATTCATGGTATCCGGGTTGCTGCCCTGTCCTATCTCCACCTTGCAGAATGTCATATCCTCAGGTATTCCATAGGTGTGGGCAAACCGACTTGTGTAACCAATGAGTGTCATATCGTTAAACTTTGCCTTGATGAGCGTGTTGAAACGATTCGGAGCCTGACGTACTGAGTACATGCCCGGAACAACGCCAAGCCCTGTAACTCTGGTTCCGTCCTCTCTCTTGATATAATCTCCGAGGAGCTCCATGGAATTGCCCACCAAAAGGAAAAGTGCCTTGCCATCCTTCATGCATGCCGCAATCTCATCCTTGTACTTCATCAGTCTGTCCAGCACGAGTTCCTGGCTCTTCTCGCTCATGGAGCACATATATACCATGTCGATATTCTCTCTCAGAAAGAGCGGCTTCTCGTTAAGTCCTGTTGTCACAAATTCTGCATCCGGCAGGCATTTCTGCAGATACATTGTATTTCCCTTGTCACCGTAGAGTGTACATATTTCCGGATATAAAATCTCTATCTTCATTATTTGCCACCCTCCAGTCTCTTGATTATCTTCTTCTTCATCTCACATGACATTCCGTAGTTCTCGCAGTCATACAGGATGTATATTCTGTCAACACCATCTATAGTCACATCATCTGCCGCAGCAACCTCGCTAAGATTTGTAAGTATCTTCTCCTCGGGGATACCAGCCAACAGGCATCTCACCTTGTGGTCGTAGCATCTAGGTCCAGTACAGATTACCTGTACAACATCATCCCTGTTGAACTGCTCATACTCAAGATCGTATATCCAGCCTGAGAACTCTATACTCTTCTGTCTGTCCTCAAGATCATCCATTGCAAGGAGAATAGCTTTCCTGCCCTTCTCATTTGCCACATATTCAAATGTTCTGGATGAGGAAACCGCGCTCTGACCCTTTGAAAGCGCCTGAATAACTGTGACACCATTCACTGTGGTCTCATTGTGACGGGAATCCGGAATGTGAATCTGACCCATGAGTTCCTTTACCCTTTCAGCCGATAGGCCAATCTCGCGCAGTGCCGATATAACTGTAACTTCATTATATATATTGAAGAGAGCTGTGTGGATCAATGGATAAACTGTCTTCTTGTCTCCCTCCTGTATTGTGATTGTCATCTTCTCTCTGTCTATGTCAGTTGCCAGATACTTCTTATCCGGGGAGTGAAGTCCACACTTCGGACATACCACATCACCGATGTGATGGTATCTGAGGTAATTGTACTTCAGCTTCTCGCCACAGTTAGGGCAGATCTGGTAATCCGCGATAAGGTTGTATGGCTCAGTCTTGTCATCAGGCTGCTTGCCAATTCCATAGAACACTCTGTAGCTGTCCTTCTTCAGCATGCTTGAGCAGAGCTCGTCCGCATTCAGGATCACCTTTGCCGAATCTGGGCAGTAGGTATCTATGACACTGAAAATATAATCAGGGTGAGCATTTCTCTTGAGTGAATCTCTGAAAAGTCCTGTTACAACGAGGTAGTCTGGCTTCACATATGGGAGTATCAGTCTTGATGCACGCTCGTCCACCTCAAATACAGTGGCGTCCACTCTGACCTTACCAGTAAATGTAAGGCTGTTGATGACATTTGTCGTACAGCCTGGAACGATATTTGAACCTGTCCTGTTGCTGACAACTCTTCTTCCATCCTTCTCCAGAACGTCTGTTATCAAATTACTGCAGGTGGTCTTACCATTTGTTCCTGTGACACATATGGTGAGCGGTGCCTTTGGCGCCTGTGCCAGAAAATCCGGACATATCTTAAGGGCTATAACTCCAGGTGTGTGGGTACCGTTTCTACCCAGGAGCTGGATGAGTCCCTTACTCAGTTTGGCGGCTGCGAGAGCCAAATGAAATCTAAAAGATGACATAGCTATTCATTCTCCTTATCATTTATAGATTTTCTCTTGAAAACCTGTTACATACAAACTCATGTAATTCTACAACCTTTGACATTGCTTGTCAATTACACCAGCCCCTTACGAGCCTATGATTTCGCCTCTTTCCAGTGTTTTCTGTAATTTGTCCTGCGATATGCACTTGGAGTACTGCCAAACCTGTCTCTGAAGCATTTTGTAAAGTAGCTGTTGGACGCAAATGCAAGATACTGGGATATATCCGTGCAGCTAAAATCTGAATACAACAGCATATTTCTGGCGGTCTGAAGCTTCTTCTCCATGACGTAACCGGAGATAGTCTGCCCCACCTCCTTATGAAATAGTTTGCTCAGATATGAACGTTCCACTCCCGCAAATTCTGCCACATCGCCAATCTCTATCCGCTCATGAAGATGATCATACACATAATCCATTGCTTTCACACAATGCGGTGATATTGCAGTTCTCTTTTTCACCCTTCTCATGCGCTTCGCATAATCCATGACGATCTGATTATGTATCTCTATGACCTGCTGCGTGGTCTGTGCCTTATCTAACTTATTAATATAGAAGTCACTGAGATTGTAACTCTCCATCTCCTCCATTCCTTCTTCTATACAGAACCTGGATATCATCGCAACAAGCACTATCTCGTGATATCTCCTGTTGCGGACTTTATCCTCTGACAATATTCCCCTTGCCGCAAGAACCGCCTCATCCTCATCCCCTGAAAGCAGCATTCCGGACAATGTCTTCACATCACCGCTGCTCACAAGCTGATAAAAGTCAAGTTCACTGTCATATGATGGATGAGCAAGCCCATATTCCCTCTGCACAAATTGCTGTTTCACTATCTCGTCCGATATGTTCATGGTTAATCCGCCTTTCAACTGTAATGTACGGGGGCTTTCACCATATATTCTCAGCAAATACAATGCCTTGATATCCCGTTTTTATAATACGCCTTTTTATTATAATACTATAACACAATTATTTTATTAATGACACATTTGTTATATTTGTATAATGGTACAAATGCTAGTATAAAGTCACAGAAAACAAAACTGACAAGCACTCATGAGCATGCAGATGAGCGCAGTACATATTTATTATTTCATAGGAGGTTACAGATTATGAAAACTTTAGACGGATTCAAAAAAGGCGTAAATTTAGGTGGATGGCTGTCGCAGGGACCACTTGATAAGAAACACCTCGACACATTTATCACAGAAGCTGATATAGCAAAAATTGCCTCATGGGGACTTGACCACGTTCGCCTGCCAATCGATTATGACAATTTTGAAAATGAGGACGGAAGCGACAAGGAAAGCGGCTACACTTACATCGACTCATGTATTGAGTGGTGCAGAAAGTACAGTCTTAACATGGTTCTTGACCTGCACAAGACATATGGATATATATTTGACGACGAGGCTCATCTTCTTGAATTCTTCCATGAGAAATCTCTTCAGGATAGATTCTATGGAATATGGAGAAAGCTTATAGACAGATATGCAAAGGATGCAGACATAATAATGTTCGAGCCGTTGAACGAGGTCGTAAGTCCGACAGTTGTAAACGAATGGAACGAAATATCAAGCAAATATATCGAGATCATCCGTGCGAAAGCACCTACTGCCAAGATTCTGCTCGGTGGGGTTGGCTACAATGCTGTTACATCTATAAAACTTCTCCCTCATCACAACGATGAGAATATAGTTTACAATTTCCACTGTTATGAGCCAATGGTATTTACCCACCAGTCTGCTTACTGGGTAACAGGGATGCCTTCAGATTTCCATATCGAATATCCGGGGGATTTCAATGACTACATGGAGAAATCCCGCCAGATCGAAGGATGTATGCATGGAGCCATCACCGAGAGTAGCCTTGGACTTAATTCCATCGGTCCTGATTTGTTCGAAAAAATGTTCCTCGATGGCATCAAGGCAGTTGAAGAGAGAGATGGTTTCATGTACTGTGGTGAGTATGGTGTCATCGACAGAGCACCGCTTGACGGAACACTGAACTGGTACAAAGATATCCACTCTGTATTTGAAAAATACGGAATCGGACGTGCAGCATGGAACTACAAAGAGAAAGACTACGGTCTTGAGGGCGAGCATTACGCACCGATCATTGATGAGCTTGTGAAGTACATGTAATATAGCACCCTATTATTTCACTCCTATTTTTATATAATGTCCGCATAGTCATATGTTTATTGCGAACACGAAAGCCGGTTTCATAAATTATATGTGAACCGGCTTTTATTATCCTTGTTATCATATAAGGAAAAGAACAGGAAGAGGCAGACTTTAGGGCTATGCATGTTATGGGAGACAATGCGTATATGCTATAACGATGGTTGCTTATATATCAATTTTAAGATATAATCAAAAAGTATCGAATACTGCCGAAAAGTACACACTTCGACAGCATCCTACATAACAAACACATGATAAAGATTTAAGGGGAGAGGGGTCATCATGTCAAATTCTAAACGTATAAACTATATTGATATAGCGAAAGGGTTGGCAATCATCTGTGTAATAATCGGACACACATTTTCCAAATATGACAAACTAGACAGACTCGTTATAACTTTTATATACTCATTCCATATGCCGCTGTTTTTTATCTTGTCAGGATTTTTTGTAAAAGATCAGACATATGATGTAAAGAAAACCATTATCAAAAAAGCAAAGCAACTTCTACTTCCATATGCAGTTATAAACGTTCTCAGATATATAACCAAACTCATTATCGCTGGTTTTTCCATACCTGGTCTTAAAAACTTTATTTTATCGCTCTTATATGCCAACGACAGCCGTGCACATACTAAATTCTGTATCATTGCTGCACCGCCAATCGGAATGACCTGGTTTCTGCCAGCACTTTTCTTCTGTCAAATAATATATATATGTCTGAACAATTTTGCCAGAAAATACAACACTTCTATTGGAATAATTGTTGTGATAATGGGTCTTGTTTCGTATGGACTGAACGATATCATATGGCTTCCTTTTTCGCTGCAACAGGCTATGACAGGATTAGTTTTTTACCATATTGGTTTTCTCCTCAAAAAGCATCACATTATTGAAAACAGCCCTAAAGACATACCTGTATCTGTTCTTATAATCGGTGCCGCATTATGGCTTGTCACAATTTACACCAAGCCTGTTGGAATGTCCAAAAATGCGTACCCTGGTATGTGCTCCTTTGTAGGAGCTATATGTGGCACATACTTTATCACACAGTTTTCAAAATTACTTGAGAGGATTCCACTCATTGGTAAGGGGCTTCTCTGGTGCGGAAAGAATTCAATATACATATATGCCCTACATGCATTTGACATAAGGATCCTCGCCTACCTCAAGAACTTTGTACTCTCATTTTATGCATTGCCATCGACTAAAGGAGCTATTTTATTCGCATTTATCAGGGTATTAAGCGTACTGACCGCATCAGTAATTTTTGTATTTATAAAAAATGGCATCCAGAGATTATCCATCTCCAAATGCCATTAAGTAATATCTTTTTGTTATATATCACCGCTGTCCAGCACCCGCTCTGGTGAGGAGCACCACCGTCTCTACCCCGCAGGTGAGTGGGAACATGTCCACAGGAGTCATCCTGATGACCTGATAGCCGTGCTTTGTCATATACTTCAGATCCCGGGCAAGACTCTCCGGGCCGCAGGATATATACACAACCCTTTTAGGTCTAAGGGTGATGACCGATGACATGAACTCCTCCGTGCTTCCAGATCTCGGAGGATCCATGAATACCACGTCTATGCTGTCCCCTTCCTCAGCGACATCCACCATAAATCTGCCGGCATCGTTACTGTAAATGTCAACATTCTGTAGCTTGTTCATCTTCACATTCACCCGGGCATCGTGCACGGCAGCCTCATTCAGCTCCACGCCGATAACCTTCTTTGCCTGATTGCTCGCAGCTATACCTATTGTTCCTATGCCGCAGTAGGCATCTATAACAGTCTCCTTCTTCTTGAGATCCGCGTACTTGATGGCTTTGCCATATAGAATCTCCGTCTGCTCCGGATTCACCTGGTAGAAGCTGCCCGGCGATATACGGAAACGCTTTCCGCACAGGATATCCTCTATATAACCTTTGCCGTAAATAACCTGGTTCCTGTCACCGATAACCATGCTGGTGTCCTTCATGTTGATATTCTGGACAACCGTTGTGATCTCCGGGTGAGCCGTCACAAGCGCCTTTGCGAGATTCTTCTTGGACGGGAATACCGGCGATGCGGTGACTATGATCACCATGATCTGCCCAGTCTTTCTTCCGACCCTTATCTGCAAATGCCTTATGAGCCCGGTTCCTGTATCTTCATTATAAATCTGCAGCTTGAACGACTTTATCAGTCCGGCAAATGTCCTGATGATAGCCGCGGCCTTCTCATCCTCCACATAACAGTTCTCAACAGGAAGTATATTGTGTGTTCCCTCCTCGTACACCCCAGAAATTATCTCTCCGCTCTTCATTCTTCTGAATTCCGCAGTGACTTTATTCCTGTAGTGATATGGATTCTCCATGCCTATTATTTTATCCACCGGGCCAAATCCGCTGAGCAGGCTGTCTATATACTTCTGCTTCTCGGCAAGCTGCTGCTCGTATGGAATGTCCACATACTGACAGCCACCGCACAGATGGGATATAGGGCATTTGCTGTCTGGGTTTGGCTTATACTGTGAGGAGTGTACCTGCCGTGGTTTTCCATGTCCAGTTTTACTTTTACCAAACGCATTGATTCGTTTCTCTCCACCTGTTACATTGTACTTTTTTCTATATGGCTGCCTTTCTCTTTCGTTTCCATTGCCACTCATTTTATTATTTTCTTCTCTTCGAGGCTTTCCCCCGCTTCTTCTCTCTGCCATCATTTTATCCTTATTACAAAATTTACAAAATAGTCTTGAGCAGACGCATGAAAGGCGCTCCGCGCGGCGTCTGCGTGCTTCACAAGGATTCCTCCCGCTTACGCGGGTCCATCCTTATGAAATTTTTTTTATTGCCTGGTAGCACACCTCGCCCATGACCGCGTGTCCGTCCCTGTTCGGGTGTATGTCGAAATTGGTGGTCACGCCTTCGCCGTATGCAGCATTCACAAGATTGTTTGGATTGATCTCAAATGCTGTATACCAGTCACCTACAGTACATCCCTGCGCCTGGGCTATGTCATTTATATTCTCATTGAGCCGCTTCACCAGGTCGTCTGTAAATCCTGCAAGTGTAAGGGACTCTCCCTCGACCGCTAGATCTAGATTCACATTCCTGTACGGATTGTATATCGTAAATATGATTATCTGGGCATGATCATTTTTCTCTCTGAGTGCCTTGATGATTGCCTCTGTATTCTCCCGGCACTGCGCTAAACTTCTCTCCTCATCAGCACACACCGCAGCATAGTCGTCAGCCGACAGAACATTGCCCGCAAGGTTTGTATATATCAGATCATCTGCCGCGTGGAGAACATCATTTGCCCCAATATCTACGGTGATAACATCAGCATAGTCAAGCATTCCGATCTCGCCACCATTTATCATGTCAAGAAGCTCGCTGCTGGTCAGCCCGTTCACACCATAATTCCTCTCGGTGCATTTGACCCCAGCCGCATTTAACTTCTGGGCTGCCACCGCCGAAAACCGATTCTTCTCCGCATCGGCAAGCCCGTATCCCTTCGTTAGGGAATCGCCAAGTGCCACATATATCATTGTTTTATCATCCTCTGCTATCTGATTCGATGAATCGGCGTCGTTTTTGTCGTCTATTTTCGCTGCATCAGCACTATCAGTTTGCGGTGTGCCTGTGTTTCCATTGATCACTTCTGTTGTGGTATCGACTGATTCTGTCCGTCCATTGTCAACCGCTTCACCGCCGTTTTTGCCATTTGCGCCACAGCCTGCCAGCATCCACATGCCACAGATCACCGTGCAGAACAAGCAAAGTCCAATCAACCTGCGTCTATACGTCACGCTATCACTCCTATTCTCCTGTGAGCGTCACCTTGATCATATCGTGGTGAACCGCCTCAAGAAACTTTCCAAATATATCCTCTGTCCTGACCTTCAGACTTGATGTGTTCACACATGGATGGCATCCAAGATACTCGCCCTTCATCACATCCTCATCAACAAGCAGCTGCACATGATTCTCATGGTCATTCATGAGTCCCATGACACTGACCGCCCCCGGCCTGATATCCAGATACTTTTCCATATCCTCCGGCGATGCAAATGAAAGTCTCGCGCTGCCTATCTGTGATGTGATCTCCTTTGTCTTGAACGGCTTGTCGCCCGGCATCATGAGCAGATAGAACTGTGTCTTCTGCCTGTTGCACAGGAACAGATTCTTGCAGATGGTCGCCCCCAGCACCGCATCTATCTCGTAACAAACTTCCATTGTGTCCGCAGGCGCATGATCCGTGCGCCAATACTCTATGCCATGGTCGTCAAGGAAATCGTAAACTCTGATCTCTCTCTCAAGTCGTCCTTCATTTGTCTCTGGTCTGCCTTTGTATAATTCCATTTGTATGTCCTCCGTTGGTGGCTGGTTATATATCTGTCTGCTATACCCATTATCTCGTCAGGGAACTATTAATATATGTATAGAACGTTCCCTCGTGTACGCGTAAATCATATCACGTTTTTTGAGGTGTTGCCATATAAACCGTAGGATAGCCATTTACAATAATTTCTCACGCCTGAGATACTCAAGAAACCCCTCACAACCCTGACAGACATCTTTATACGTCTCATCAAAGTTTCTTGTATACCACGGATCCGCTATAGACTGTCCATGCCTTCCCGCATAATCAAGGAGCAAATGTATCTTGTCCTGCGTATCAGGTCCCGTTATCCTCATCGTATCCCTGATGTTTGACGTATCTGCACAAAGAATATAGTCAAAATATTCATAATCCTGCTTTGTGACCTGTCTTGCCCGCTTGCTGCTGAAATCCGTATATGCCGTCTTACCTATGCCATGCGCCCTCAACACTTTCTGAGCTGGCGGATATACCGGATTGCCCTTTCCGCCCCAGATCTCCTCAGTGCTGGTCGCCGCGGATGCTATCTCGAATTTATCTGATATGCCAAGTTTCTCCACCATGTCCTTGAGGACGAACTCGGAGATGGGAGAACGGCAGATGTTGCCATAGCATATAAATAGTATTTTCAGCATATAATTTTCTCCTTGAATTATTGAAATAGTGTATTGTTTGAATCCTCTATGTTTTTAGTCACTTAATTATATACTTTGTTCCTCTACCTTTTCCACAGGCTGCAACCACACCTTTTTCTCCCATAGCTTTCAGTAGCTGTGTTGTCTTTGATTTACCAAACGGGACATATGGTGCAATTTCACTCATTGGTTTCATTATCGTCTTACTTAAAAATTTATAAATTACTTTTTCGTCTTCGGTTAAATTAACAGTCGTTTCAAATAATGGCAGCACAATTTTTATAGCATTTTCAGACACTTCAAAATCTGGTTTTATCAGACTCTCTGCATACAGTTGTTTTATTCGTGTAATTCCTGTTCCAAATATCTCTACAAATCCAAGTCTGTAAAATACATTTGCAAGATTTCTATTTCTTAAAACAGAAAGTTTACCCGCCAAATATTCTTCTGCTGTTATTCCAGCTGGCAATCCACCAGGAGAAACTACTTCTATTCTATCATCAAACATGGAAACTCTAATGTGTGAATTAACATCCCATACTCTATGAATCAAAGCATTTGCAATTGTTTCTCTGAAAGCTGCCTCCGGTATTTTCTCAATCGTCTTTCTGTCGGCACCTTGTATTACTTCATATTGATAATAGTCTCTAAATACATCAAGTGCTTTTTCATATATCTCTAAAACCGATATATGTTCAAATGTTACTCTTTTTTGAATAATACTGATATTCTCACCGAACTTAACAATATCAATTCCTGAAAAATGATTTTTATCTGCTAAAAGTCCTGCTGCATTATTAAAACCATTTACATTGTCATACAGGTTCAGCGTTTTTAAAGTATCCTTATTAAAAGTTTCAATCTGAATATTTTCTTTCAGTTTACGATGTAAAATTTCAAACGATAATTCCTGGTCCTTACAAGGTAATTCTTCAAAGCTGATATTTTTCCCATTTAACACAAGCCTTGAAAATTCCAGTGCGTCTACCTCTATCGTTGCTGTGTCATTTCGTTTGTATGCTTTTGATTTATATAAATACGGTTTCTGAAGACCACTTTTTATAGTGAGTTTTATCGTCCGATCATTATTCTGTATTTCAAGTGTATAACTGGGTTGAGGTGATATACTGTCATTGATTTTATTTTCGATATCCATGCAAGCCCGCTTTACATCTGGCAAGCCTTTCACGTTTCCATCATCATCAATGCCGAAAAGGATAGTTCCACCATTGTAATTCGAAAAGGCACTGACCGTTTTCAAAAAAGTATTCGTAATTGTTTCTTTGAATTCCAATATTCTTGTTTCACGCATAGTAACCAATCCCTTTCCAACCTTAATGATTATATTATATGCATAAATACGCGAAAAAACAATCGTAAAATTTTACGATTGTTTTTTGATTTATTTTTACGATTATAACGGTTCGCGTCCGACCTTGAGACTATCTTCTATAAAGCATTATCTCAATACAGTTATCAAAGTATATTCCTGAACCATCATCCTGCTCCATATCTGCCCGTATTCCTGGTGTGGAGAATTCACTGGAGATCATGCCTATTCCGTACACAAGGCAATCATCGTACTTTTCAGGTACCTGTAGTATGCTGTCAAAATTCTCATATTGCAGTGTATCCTTCATACATATTGACAATCTGTCTATTCGTGATATTACCGTCCGTAGTTCACCAAATCTAATTTTGCTTTCCATCTTATCTGCCCCCTAACACCTTACATTCTATTTTCTCACCCATCTGGCATAGAGCTTCCTGACCGCCTTATCTGAGCTCGCAAGATTCTTTACCTTCTGTCTGTTCTTATACACAACCTTGCCCTTCGGTGATGTCGCCCAGCCAGCAAAACGATAGCCTTTTCGAGAGTATACATTTGCCTTAAGTATATATGTCTTGCCATATGCCATAGTCATCTTCTTCATCTGCCGGCCTGTGCCGCCATTCTTCACGAACTGAACAGTGTATTTGTTCGCCTGCCATCTGGCATATAGCTTTCTGCTGCCAACACTGCCAGCTGCAATCTTCGTAACCCTTGCCTTATACTTAGGATCACTGTACCAGCCTTTAAATGTATAGCCTTTTCTGACTGGATTCTTTAAGGCAATTGTTTTGGAAACCACGGTATATCCGGCTGGATTTGACCTGCTGTTTGTGCCCTTGCCCAGACTGTACTGGATCTTATACTTTACCAGTTTCCAATGCGCGTATAATGTCTGATTTTCCTTTACAGATACCGGTGTTTCTTTCTCCAGCCTGCTTCCGCCATTTTTAGCCGTATACCAGCCTGCAAATGTATATCCCTTCCTCGTAGGTGTCGGCAGTGCACCATAGATCTTGCCACAGATAACCTGCTTTCCTGCCGTGCTCACAGTTCCTCCATTTGGGTCAAATGTGACCTTCACCCGCTGCTCTACTTCTATATACTTTGCCGAAAAAATAAACTTTGCCGCTGCACCGGTCGCCTGCAGGGTAACTTTTTTATTGCCCGTTCTCCACGTCATATGATTTAAAGCATATGCAATGATTCCATTCTGAATGCCTGAAATGCTTGGTGGATAGGATGCATTGTCCGCTCCGATCTCAAATTCTGTTTTTCCCGCGTTGAGATTATCCTGAATTCTGTCAGCATAGGCGCGAGCCCACTTTGCAGCATCTCCACTTCTTACAAAATAGTTGTCTGACAGGCTTGTGGAACGTGTGCCATAGCCAGCTGCCGTGTAGATCTGGTTATGACCATTGTGTGCCAACGCCATCAGCTCATCCGTAAGGCCAAAGTACAAATGCGTTGGATCGAAATTATAATAATTGTCCTTAGTATCGTCCCAGGTGCAGTCCACCTGATACCATTTGCCATCCAGTTTCATGGCATTCCAGGTATGTCCATCATATGTATCCCTTGTCTCAGCATTTTCTATACCGGCGGCCGTAAGCAGTCTGGAATAAGCGCTCTCATAAGCCTGACATGTACCCTGCTTACGTGTCAGCGCACTCTCTGCGGATGACCATTTCAGAGAATGATCGTAATCAAGCTGCTGCAACAGCCAGTCATGCAGCCATAAGGCCTTTTCATAGTCCGAACCATCAGTCTCATTGTTGCACTTTTTTACCGCAGCATTCACAATGTCACCCACACTCGGATAAGCCCTGTCCGATACCTGTATATTTGTGCTCACACGCATATAATAGACACCTGACGTCTTGTCCATTACATAAAACCTGAAGTTATATATTCCCGAAGCAGTCATTGTAAATTCATAGTCGTGAGATTCGCACTCATCTGTGTATTGAATCCATGCTCCACGGCTTGGATCCGCCACGGATTCAAAACTGTACTCACCCGGATTGGAATAACCCGGTGCATCCATTCTGAACAAATACCGGCCACTGCCACCATCCGCCGAAACGTGGAATGTGGTATCCTCCCCTAATTTGGGTTCGTTCCATTCAACCTTTAATGCGACACCTTTTTGAGGATCACTTTCAGCACTGTACTTATATTCTGTAACTCCCTCTTGGGGATTTGTTGATGAACCAGCAGATTCTTCCTGCGCATAGCTTATCACCGGGATTGCTAATGCGCCTGTCATCACCAGAATTAACGTCAACATAAATGTTGCTAATTTTCTTTTTATCATAAGCAATACCTTGAACCTTTCTTAATGTCAAAATAACATCGCTGCATATCAGTCTCTTAATATATCCAGTATAACAAAAACACCGTTTTTTTGCCACAAAAACCCCGCTGCAGAGTATTTCTGCAGCAGGGTTTTGCGGTTGTTTTGGCGTTATGAGCTATTATAATTATAATAATGTGTCTGACTTAATTCATCTGTTGACCGGTTCAAATAACACCATTACTTAATTCTCGCGCGGACAAGCTTGCTGTAATCAGAAGCCACAACAGCCTTTCCGACCTTCTTGTTGGCAACAACCTTGAAGTAGTAGGTCTTGCCACTTGAAAGCTTTTTGATGTATGCGCTGTTTTTGATAACAGTGAGCTTTTTGAAGCCGCTGTTTTTCTTTGTGCTGTAATATACCGTATAGCTGTTTGCACCCTTATCCTTTTTCCAGCTAACGGTTGCCGTTTTATTTCCTGCTTTGACCTTGACCGATGTCGGCGCGGAAAGCTTTGTTGCGGTCAGAAGCTCCTTTGAAACAAGAGAAAGAACCTTTTTGCCGTCAATAGTCTTATAGGCTTTGACAACAATCTTATACTCTGTACCCTTTGAAAGCTTTTTAAATGTGAGGGTGAGCTTCGTTGTGTCAACGCTCTTGACAAGCTTTTTGCCCTTGTAAATATATACTCTATATCCGCTTGCACCGGCAACCTTTTTCCAGGAAGCCTTGATTGAGTTTGTGGTCTGCTTAACAGCAATCTTGCTCGTCGCGGCGGGAAGGATGTTGAAGCTCAGCTTTTTGCTGCCGCCGTAATTGCCCTTGAAGGTAACGGTTACGATCGCCTTGCCGATATTTTTGTTTCTGCTGTAAGAAACAGTGTAATCTGTTCCGTTCTTAAGCGTTTTTTTGTTTGCGTCCTTAACTATGACCGCAGGTTTCTGAGCCTTTCCGTTATATGTATACGCCGACTTTGTCAGTGCAACTGACTTAATCCCCGCTATCGGAGTTGTTGATTTTATCTTACTGCAAGCCGTACACTTCTCTACAATCTTGCCGTTTGAGGTAAGAGTTGCCTTGACAACAGACTTGGAGTACTTATGACCAAGAGCCTTGACTTTGGTCTGAGCAACTATAACGGTGTTGCAAACCGAGCAGTGCTTACCTTCCGTGAGACCTGTCTTTGTACAGGTTGCTTTAATTCCGTTATCTATAACCGCATTATGTTCCTTACAGGAGATGTTAACTATGCAGTCTTGACTTTCTGAATTAGTGATATACGGTGTAACATCGTAGGTTTTGCCTTTTTCAAGTCTGACTTCGGTAACTTTGCCTTTACCATTACTCGAGATGATTTCACTAAGCTGGTTATTCTCTACAAGGTTTACTTCTGTTCCCTGAATATTTTCGCCGCTTTGATTTGACGAAGTTATGGTGATAAGATAAACCTTCGTTTCCGTCGGAGTAAAGAAGTAAGCTGTTTTGTTTTTACAGAAATTGTCGCCGTAACCTATTTTGGTCGGGTTAATATATTGATTGCAGGTTTGGCAGTATGTGCCATTACATACAAGGCTCTTGTGCTGCTTCGGAATGACTCTCGGAATTGCATACTCACAGCCAGTGTGTTTGCAGTGTCTGGATTCCCTTCCATCTTTGTCGCAGGTTGCCGGCCAGTCAACCGTATAGGTGTCGCTCAAATCGTGTCCAAGTGCTGGCAGTTCGGTGTAACCCTCATAATATTCGCAGCCGAAGCACTCATAGCCGACCGTTCTTCCCTTTTCGAGGCATGTTGCCTCTTTAGCAGCGAGAGTTCTGCCAAACTGATGCTCCTGGAAGCTTTCAAGAGCATCACACTTTTTACAGTACTTGTAGTGACCAAGAAGTGATGTCCTTTCCTCTAATTCAGGCTCAGAATCGTGACAGGAGGAGATAATTTCTATATCCGCATCCAAGTTAACAAAGTCAGGCCAGGTATTGTATGTCCTGGTACCGTTGTGCATAATAACATAGTTCGGCATGTCCAGAGATTGGGATAGAACTATGTCATAGAAATGAGGTGGCTGGCCACCGTAATAGATTGAATTTACATTTCCCTTTTGTCCAATATAACAGCCGCCAAGCCTTACTTTTCTGCTGGATGGTTTTTTTTGGAAATATATTGTGCTGAACGGCTGTTCATTAAGAAGCTGTTTTGAAATTACTTCTATTTCTGAGTTTCCTGTTATTGTAACATTACCCTGCGGCTCCGGTCCGTATGAATATATACAAGACGGGACGCGTGCATTATTCTGAATAAGAGTACCGGTGATATAGAGATTGTTTATATCATAGAAGGAAATAATGTGGTGCCTGTTCTTATCGTTTAAATAAGTGTCACTTCCGGATTGTGCAGTAAGAGTGAGATTATAGTTGATAAACTTCCCTGCTTTTCCAAGAATATTCACATCTGCGTTTGGGTTATTCACAGTGATCATCGAAGTTCCGTTGGCTGTTGAGTTAAAAATTATCTGTCCGCCGGACTGGGTTGTGGTAATTGTGAAGTCGGTGTTTGCCTTGGAACCTGAAAAAACCACAAACAGATCCCTTGTCTCCTCGTCTGAACGATTATCTGTTGTAACTTTCAGGGTTTTTCCATTCAAGTCGAGGGTGATTTTTCCAGGATAGCTAACTGTGATTTCGGAATACCACTCCTGCTCATCCTGATAGCTCCAATCGCCCGGAACTTGCTCTTCGTAATCTATGTTGTTTTTGAGAACAACAAGCTTATCGGGTGGATTTGTCTCGTTTGAGGTGGCTTCAAGAGCTTTTTCAAGCTCAGCAAAGTTGGTTACATATGTTGTGTTTTCGTCAACCGAATGATTGTCCGCTGCCGAAACAGTAAATACTGATGCCTCGAGCATCAGTATGACAAGTGTTACGACAGTCAAAATTTTTTTCTTTTTGTTCATAGGTTTCCCTCCTTTTAAAATTAATAATATGTAAATGTTTCCCTTCTTTACCATAATCTTCAATGTAAAATTTTAACAGGATTCAGCCTTTTATTTTCCACTTTTCGCTATCTCCATGAAGGGTATAACCGCAATAAGAACAGCATCCGTTTTCATCGGGCAAGAATGTTGCTCCGCAGCTAGGACATTCCTTTTCAGCAAAGAATTCACCGTCAGACTTTCTTTTTTCTGGATATCTTGCCCTTTGTATGGTCAGTTTCTTTTTGAATTCTTTTGTAAACGGTTTCTTATTTTCAGGAAGAAAGGTTTTGGTTCCATAAATTTCAGACTTAACCGTTGTTATTTCATCTGTATTAGAGACTTTTAAAAGCTTGATCGTGCTGATACTGAAATCAAGCAGATCATTGTCATTTTCGTTTTTGCTGAAGTATTCGTTTAAGCAGGATCTGAGGTAGTTCTCTGAATATCCTACGATCTTTTTCGCTAAATTGTCTTGTTTAACTTTTCCGCAAATAATAGGTGCGACAATCGTTCCAAAAACAAAAAAAGCTGCACCGACACCGGCTGCAAGGGAAATCTCCGTATCCTCGATCAAATATAAGCATAGAAAGACACTTAAGAAAAGTATGAAACCGGACAAAAGAAGCTGTAAAAATCTTTTCATATTTGTACTGATTGTTTCATAAATCTCAAACGATTCGGTCTGCCAATCGTAAAACTCGTTTTTTATAACGGCGCCGCAATATTCACAGGTAACCTGCTGACTGTTCAGCTTGACTCTTGCACCGCATGATGGGCAGGTTATTCTCAACATATCGTGATAATAGCTTTTCTTATTCTCTTTTTGATCTGTACGGCGAACGTGTCTCGACTGAAGTATTCGGAGATATGAATTTTTACGGTATATCTCATGCTGAACCCTGTTGCCTTGCATTGACTCGAAACGCTCCAGGGTGCTGCACTTCAAAACCGATTCCCGCCATTCTCTGCCATCATCGTTCCACGTTTCAAAGTTATTTTTAGGAATGGGAACAACATCCGTGACGTAAATTTTACGGCATAGCTTATTCTTATTAAGTACGTCGATCTGATTGACGATTTTTTTTCGAAAAGCCAGGTCCATTCTTGCCGTAAGAAGCTTTTGATCCGCTTTTCCAAGCGGAATCAGTACTCTTTCAAATGCTTTTCTTATATCCTTTCGGATTTTCGAATCCTGTAGAGGAGTTTCCCTTTTTGCCAGCAATCTTTCCAGCTTGGCTTTTTTCAAATTCTTGGGAAGATATTCCGAAAAATCCATTACAAGTATACTTTTACCGATATAGAATGTACATAATATAGCAAAAGAGGCTGCAATGCACAGCGATACTGATAAATCCATAAAATCACCTCTGATTTATTCCTTGCTGACCACTTCATTTTCGCTCTTCTTTTTCCGTTTGTCTTTTACAATGTCACATATCATTATAACAACGAGGAACAAGCCAAAAGGAATCGCCGCGCAATAGAGAAGGAAATCAACGGGATTCCCCTCCGGGGAAAGCTTGTAATTTCCTTTTGTAGTTTTATAGACCTCTACTTTTATTGTATCGCCTTTTCTCAATTTATCGTATGTGTATCCTTTTGCGATATCTCTTGGCCAAACACGTTCTTCGCACTTTCCTTTATAGGTCTTTCCGTCAATTTCATATGAAATTCTGAATTTATATGTTGTATAATCTACATCGCCATTGTCATCCTTACTATCGTGGGTTGAAAAGTCAATAATAACAGCGGAAACTTTCCGTATATCAGTTGAGGCTGCATATTCTTTCTTTTCAATTCTGCTTGTGACAATTCCGAAGACACCCAAAACCATCGATGCTATGCCGACGACCATAATAAATATGGTCATTTTAATATCCTCTTTTTCTTTTCTTTTACTCATGACAAGTCCTCCTTTCGCAATCAGGACTGTGCCCGAAAGAGTTCAGGCACAGTTCCCAATTTTTAAGCCATATTTGTCTAAAGGCTGTCAAGAAGTCCTGTCTATTTTTTTTGAATAGGATTTCCGTCTTTATCAGTGAATTTGCCGGTAATTATCTTTATCAGATCAACAAGTACACCAATTCCGAAAACGCCGGCGGTAAGAAGATAGAGAATACCTGATCCGACTTTACCCGCATAAAAACGGTGGCCACCAACTCCGCCGAGGAAAAGGCAGAGTAGAAGGGCTACAAGCCAATCTTTTTCGGCCTGCCCGCTACCGTTTACACCAACGGGTGCTACATAATCTTCAACCTGCTCGCCGTTGAGTATCTTTTTAACATTTTCGGTCACCTCATCAAGATACTCACCTCTTTGAATAGGAAGATTAGCTACTCCGCTTACGCCTTTCTGAATTACGCTGTTTTTGTCAACTCGCATACCATTGACGGTTGTTGTGTTCTCCTGGATGTTTGCCATGACTTTAATTTTGTTGCCGTCCTTGACAAAGACCCAGACCGTAACGTCGAGGTTCGGTTCTTTTTCAAAAGAAACGCGCTTTCCAGGGATGCCCCCCTTGATTTTGAATGGCATTTTAAAAGCCGAAGCATGTGTGTTAAGCTTTTCGTATACGTCTTCAATTGTGGTTGTGTAAGAGAGTTCAAACTCTCTCGGGGCTGTTGCAGCTGCCATTGATTTAATATCTACCATATTTTTTCCCTCCTTTTTTTCTTTTTTCCCTTTTTTATTTTATTATTCCGTGCTTTAACTCACACGGTAAGTTGTGTGGATGTTTATCCTTTTCCGAGCACCTCCCATTTGTCGTTCAAGGAATCATAATAATATATGAGGTTGTCACATACTCCGTAATAACGTTCTCTGACAAATTGTTCGTCTCTGTCTGTGCCGAGTGCAAAAATCCAACACGGCCGTCCCTCAATTTCATCAATCTGGCCCGTATACTGTACACTCATACCCATGCTTATGTAGTATTGCACCTCCTGAGACTCCAAAAGGATTTCCCTTGCTATTGCTATATTCTTATCCTCGGACTCACCGCTGCCGACATAATCGGAATATATTGAAAAATCATAGTAATTTCCGTCAACAAGCTGCCCATCCATTCCTGACAGCATCGGGAATACCGAAAAAGAATCGTTTCCTTTTTTAAAGCTCAGCGATACATTTGAATGTATTTCACTTTCATTGCAGCGCAGTAAAAAATAATCAACTCCGTTTCCGTTGTAATTATAGAGTGCATTGTCAGTATTTACAGAATATTCACCATTATCAGTTATTCCCGCACGATAAACGGACACACTATATTTTGTATCGGCAACAACTACCGCATAAAGCTCTGCACCACCCACATTGACAAGGGGCGCACCGCAGAGAAAATCATATTTATCCGCATACTTACTGTCCTTTACGAAATTTAGGATTCCTTCCTCGTCAGCCTCGTAACCGACATAACCGATATAGGCAATCCCAACCGATTCTTTGTTGTCAAGAATTGTGTTTTGAAGTTTTGATAAATCTGTGTCTTTTTGTACCGTTGCCTCTGTGGTTGCTTCTGTGGTTGCCTCTGTGGTTGTTTCGTCTTCGGTCAGATTAGAATCATCTGGAGAGGTTACCGCACATCCAGAAACCAAGGCTTGCATAATTAAAACCATCAGCAGGGTTATAATGTATTTGTTATATTTCAACATTCATTGCTCCCCCCCTTTCTAATCACAACTATACTCTTACACTTTCAATTGTACGGATTTTTTGATGTATGTCACTGGCACTTGTGCCAGTAACAGAAAAAACTATTTTCAAACTTTTTTGACTTTTGGGCAAAAAAACCCCTTGACCGTGTCAGTCAAGGGAAGTATTTAATCTATTTGTCTTTTAAGGTGGTTACCATGAGCTTGTTCTCAATAGCTGTCACAACCAATGCTTCTCGATTCTCGAAGCCGCCTTTCTCAACCATATCGTCTAAATTCCAGCGCACACCGTTTTTGGAGATGCCCAGTTTATCGGCAATCTCCTGGTATGTAAAGCCCTTTATGTATAAGCGGAGAATGTCAAGCTGCCGGGGCGAGAATGTATCTGACATTGTGCCTTCCATTTCAATGGCTGGAGAGGTATCAGGAAATACTTTTTCTCCTGCAAGGGTACGCTTTATCACACTTATCAGTTCCTCGGTGCCGTGGTCTTTATACCACAGACTGTCTGCTGCACCTACCTTTGCTCGTTCCAATACCTGCGGGTCGACAAGCGAGGTTACAATTACTATTTTGATATTCGGAAAAGCTTTTTTTATACGTTTTGCGGCGGCAAGACCAGAGTGCTTGTGCTGTGTTTGCACATCCATAAGAATAAGCTGTATTGAACAATTGCAGTTTTTCTCTGCCTCAAAAGCGTCACGATATACGCCGACAAGTCGAAAAATTTCGTTTGATTTAAGCCGCTCGGCAAAATGCTTTTGAATATATAAATCATCTTCAACCAGTATTGTATTTATCATATATCGTTCTCCTTTTATTGAACATCAGATCATTAATAATCGTGTTTGGCGAAAGCTGGTGCTGCATGGCAGATTTTCATAGTAAATTTGACACATCCCTTGGAATGATGAGCAGCAAAGTGAATCGCGGTTTATACGCCATGTGCATTTCGCCACCGGCAGATTCTATGCTGTGGCGAAGCGATGACAGTCCGCTGCCCTCCTTAATGGGCCCCGACGGTACAGCGCCGTTGTTTGTTATCGTAATGTCAAACACATCCTTCCGCCCATTTATGCTGATATATACCTCATTGCCTCCGGCATGCCTGATACAATTTGTTACACATTCTTTCGCAGCGGCAACGGTAAGTTCTTCGACAAGTGAATCGGCTGGAAGGCATCCGTCCGCCATTACCTTTACACCGAGAATTTCTGCCGTCTGAACGACCTCGTCCATCGTTCCGCTGGCTGTCACTCGGTCGCTTGTCAGCACTGCCGTTGCTTCCTGTAAAGCCTCAAGCTTTTTGTCGGTGTTTTCATCGCTTTCAATTATATCACGAATTGTCAGCAAGCTTCTTCCAATCGTGTCATGAATATGTATTTTCAGGTCGAGGATTTCTTTTTCTTTTATATCATCGGCCATTCGTTCATACATTTTTTGTAGCTTTCGGTTGACCTCTTTCAGTTCGTCGTTAATAACAGTTTGACGAACGTTGCCATTATAAAGTTCAGTGACATTATGCGCTGTCATTTGAAGCCAGTTTTCATCATTGTCGACGGTTATATGCTGCTTGCGGAATTGCCAAACTGTCTTATCGGGCAGTATGTAACAATCACCGTTAACGGTAATACTTTTATCGGGGTGCTCCAACGCTTTTTCAAGATCCTCGGTAATCTGAAACTCATGCCCGCTCAGTGCAAACGACAGACGACGCATACGGTCATTGCAAAGGACAATACGCCCGTTCGGGTCGGCAAAGCACAAACCCATAGGCAGCTTGTCTGTGGCATCTTTAACGGAAAATGGGGAGAGCATATTCTTTCGTCGGCGATACTCTCTCGTCAGAGCAAAGGCAAAATGAACAATACCAAGTAAAATTACCGTGATGAAAATCAGCCAGGACGCATTTAATAAAAAAGCATCCTTGCCTTCGAACGGATCTCCCTGAGTTACCGAGAACAAAAGCGTAAGCAAAAACACAAAAATCACAAGACTCGGTAAATTATCATGTGATCTTGAATGATGCGAGAGTTGATATATAAAAAGCCCCAATTCAAGCACAGCTTCCACAAACAGCAGAAGTGGTATTAAGGTCTGCAAAAAGACCGGAAGCGAAGAAAAGGCACTCATACGGCGGCACCTCCTTCAATAATAAATACAAGATGCTGGTATCCTGCGTCATCGTCCATTTCATAAAGAACGTTACCTTTATTTGAAAAAATCGACAGGTCAGCTTCGCAGCAGACTTTCAGTGACAGTCGCAGTCCGTTTATATTTGCGAGGCTTATCTGCACGCTTGTTAAATTTTCAAGATCAGCTTCGATTACTTCCTCATAAAAATCTAATATCGCAGCAGCGTTTTTGCCCGAAAGCATGGAAAGTTCATTGTCCACATACAGAGTATTGCGTACATTTAAAAGCTTTAATGTCTGTAACGATTCGGAAAAAGCTCTCTCAAGCTCGCTGACGGCAACCTTATAATCTCGGTCAGCCAGCAGCGTCAGGTGCTTGCGGCGTTTGATATAACTGCACAAAACGGCAATCTCGGCAAGGAGCATTTTGACTCTGTCTGTATCAGATTTTGAGATTCGCCGGTATTCCTGTGTCAACGACGCAATGCGGTTGATCTGTGTTTGGGTTGCTGACTGCAATAGATCGTACAGTCGGTTTTGTTCCTCCACCTTGCGGCGTTTCGACTCCCGCATGTATTCGTAGCGAAGAATCTCATTTCTTTCGGCAAGCTCTTCCGCAAGGCTTTCTGATTCCTCTTTAATGGCAAGCAGTGCCGACACATCCTCTGTCCATACCGCATAACCGCCGCCGATGGGCATGGTGTGTACGGTCAGCCCACCGTCCACTGTGACAGGAGCTTTCACGGCTTTTCTCATTGTTTCCTTTGATATAGGTTCGATATTCAACGCTGCATAGCGAATGTTGAAGTCTTTGTCAGTAATTTCTGCCGATGTGCCGACAGATGAGGCAAAAAGGTCTGCGTAACGGCTGTTGGAATGAATATATCCGCAGGCAATGCAAGCCTCGAAACCGAGCATATACATAAGACTTTGAAATGCCGTAACGTCACCGAATAAATGTTTCAGCCATGGCGTACCAACATAGTTCAATGCAAGATAAGCCAGCGATATCGCAAATGGAATTACGGGCAAATAACGATGCTTACCGTTCTTTAACCTGCATTTAAAGAGCATAAAAATAAGCGCTGCTACGGCACAAAGCACCTGCCATGCGATCACGGCAAAATAGCACACACCGTAGCCATGATCTGCATCAGACCAGACATCCGCATCTTTAGGAAATGTGAAAACTAATTGATGCAGATCATTCGTAAGCACAAGAATAAGCAAAACTCCCGAAACGGCAGACAATAGCCATACAGATTTTGGCAGTTTATATTCATCGGGCTTGCCCAGAGACATTGCGATCAGCAGTGCAAGCATGGGTACAAACAGCATTGGCAGATAGAATAGATACCACTGGTATCTTATTGCAGCCGGCTGCCAGAATATAAAGTATTTTGCTGAGCGAAAGGTAAACCACAAAATCAAAAGCACCGAAACGCCTGTCAGATATTGTCCGACCTGTTTCTGCACGATACGCTGGCGGATTGAAATTCCCCAGGCAGCATAAAGCCCGATATAAATGAAACTGCGCAGATAAGAAAACAGAGTAGGATAGAAACTTTCGCGTCCAATAAGTCGAAAAGAATATGCCAAAATTACGGCAAACAAGATCAGACTCATAGGAAGCAAAGGTTCTTTGTGGAGTTTTTTGTGAAGATCTTTATGAAGTATGTTGAAGATATACGATCTACTCCCCATGCCTCTTCACCTCAATCCTGCCTCTTCCACTCTCCTTAACATCATAGAGGGCGTTATCCGCCTCCTCATACATCTCATTGAATGTCAGTTCAGTTCTTGCAATCACCGCACCCATGGATATCCCTGTTCCTCCCTCGGTGGACTTCACAGTCAGGTTTACCTTATCAAATATCTGCTGTGCACGTTCCCTTATCACATCATCAGACACACTCTTGTTGAAGAACAGCATAGCTGCAAATTCATCACCGCCCATACGGCATGCGTAATCATCACCGCGGAGTGCCGCCTGCAGTGTCTGTGCCACAAGAACAAGATATTTGTCGCCGTTGTGATGTCCGTAGGTGTCGTTGTACTGCTTGAATCTGTCTACATCCATCATGATCATCACCGCTGTGTGCGTACACTCAAGAAGTCTCTGCTCCATGTCACTTCTGAATGCCGCATGGTTCAAAAGTCCCGTGAGAGGATCTGTACGATAGGTATTCTCCCAGTTCCTGAGTCTCACATCCGCCTTATTCTGCTCCGCATCTGTCAGCATCTTCAGGGCATATGTACTTGATACATCCACTATTACTATTTCCCCTCTGTCCTTCTGAAGTGCCGAATCATAAAACATTCTTCCAGAGCATAATACATATATATCCCTGCCATCCTTCCGATGTATCTTGTGTTCCTGAAATACAAATGTGCTCTTTGCCAGATTCGCATTTACCTGGCAGAGATATTCTGTTTTATCCTCGTCCGGTATAAGGTCGATCTGGGTTATGATATTATTCTCTATGTCCTCCTTGCTGTAACCCGTCAGCTCCTCAAAATTATCATCTACAGATATTATCCTCCAATTTTCATCCACCAGATATCTGCTGTGTTTTACTGTATGTACACGAAACGCATCCTTGCCATATTCAGAAGCATCCACCATCTGTCTGCGCGCCATGATCCGGATCTCTGTCTGTCCGTCGTCTGTGCTGACTCCATCACCATCAGAGTCCGCCAGACCATCTCCTGGGGCAGTTCGGTCTCCAATATTCTCTCCATTACCATCTGCACCGACATCTCCATCAGCGACCCTCTGCTTTGATTCATTTTCCAGCGAATCTGCATACTTCTCCGAGACAAGTCTGATAAACTCAGACACTATATACGGATCAAACTGACTACCCGCACAGCTCTTTAATTCTTCTATCGCTTTTGATACCGGCATTCCCTTTCTGTAAGGTCTGTCATTGATCATCGCGTCAAATGCATCGACCACCGCGATCACACGCGACAGAACCGGTATGCTCTCACGGCTCAGTCCATCCGGATATCCATTTCCATCCCATCTCTCATGATGATGCCTTATCTCCTCCGCGATCTGTCTGAGCTCAGTGTTGCTCATGGCGATCTCGTATCCCTTCTCAACGTGAGAACGCATGATCTTCCATTCCTCATCCGAGAGTTTTCCCGGCTTGTTGAGTATCTCCATAGGAACTCCTACCTTTCCTATGTCGTGGAGCAGACAAAGAAGTGCCAGCTTGCTCTGCTGGATATCTGACAGCTCTATTCGTCTGCCAAGCTCTGCTCCCATCTCCTGTGTCCTGCGCACATGTTGTTCCGTATCGCTGTCGCACTCCTCAAGAGCTCTGATAAGCGATGTCAGCATATCTGAATGCAACGATTCCCTGTCCACAAGCTTTTTTGTCTTCATGGCTGTTGCCGCATCAATGATTGCAGTGACGATGCTCTGACCCTCATCCGCAGCCACCCCCACTGCATACTGTATACTTCCATCGAACTGTTCTTTGACCTTTTCAGCACATGCAGCCATCTCTTCCTCATTGCTGTGACTGCAAAGTGCTATCAGGTGCGCATCAATACCCCTGACGTAATATGTTCTCTCCGGAAAATTCTTTCTCATGATGCCCGCAAGTGAATTTATCCTCTGGTCACCTGACTGACTACCCAGGGTGCTGTTGATCACGGACAATCCGTTGATATCGCATATTGCCACTCCAACCGGAAACGTAAAATGGTCCATCTCTTCCATGGCAAGTCTCTGGAAGCTATCCCATTTCTGAAATCCTGTAAGCATATCCGTCTCCAATGATATATCAGAAAATACGAACATCTGACCAAGCCTGCGGCCTTCCTTGTTGTCAAGCCTTCTGATATCGCACCTTAAAGGTCGGACTCCGTCATCGCCTTTTATATAGCACTGCAGAGAAAAACTGTCGTCATCTGCCGCAAGATCAACTGACAGATCATACGCCTCAAGAAACTGCTGCAGATCCTCACATTTGCAGAGGAGCTCCTTTCCAAGGAAATCGTCCGCTCTGTCATTGTGCAGGATCAAATGATTGTCATAGTCAAACAAAACTATTCCCTGACCTATATTCTCGAATATATTTGTCTTGAGTTTGTTGAGCATTCCATGGGTCGAATAATTAAAGCAGCTCCAGTACAGAATATATGATGTAAGACTGTAGCCGCAGATGGAATAATCCAGAAGTTTGTACACCTCAGCTCCCGGAACGTAGAGAAATATTGCATTTATCCCAACAAGCACAGAGAGCCCCAGGATGACACTGCTGTACTGCAAACGATATTCATGTGGAATCTTGCAAAGTTTCTTTACAAGGAGTATGAGTACCACACTCACCAGCGCATACGAAAAAACCAGATGCATATCATACAGCGGTTTCATGTCATAGCTGTATTTTGCTATCACGGTGTCCCTTCTGACATACCCTATCGCTATATTTTTGAATGGGTTTATGGCAAATATTACAAGCTCATACAGACAGTAAAAAAAGCATACGCCTATCGCCGTTCTTCCATACTTTGAAAAACGTCCTTTTGTAAAATAAACAGTAAATATGAGCAGACATACCAGCATATAATCAATGCTTACGAAATATATACTCGACATGACAGACATAGCCATATACGAATCGCTTATAATACTGATAAGATAACTGATATCGACTATAGCTGCTCCTATGCAGGCAAGCCCCAGGAACCTTCCCGTCGTCTTATTCTTTTTTATGGATTTCATCGCCAGTATAATATCCATGGCGGCTATTATAATTGACGAAAAGACATATATCTTCAAAACGACTTCATTCATTCCTATTCCCCCTGAAATGCTCTATTTCTTATATTATTTTCCTGTCACTACCGGTATGCTGTAATAGTATGGCACATAACTGATATCATAATAAGTCCACCCCCATGAGTCAGTTTTTTTCTTTCTGATTTCCTTCACATCAGTCCACACTATCGAACCTTGAAACAGTATCGGCTGCGTTGATGCAGAAAAAGTCATACCCGAATATTTCTTTTTGCATACCACCTTGCCATTAGCATCAAGTACCACATAGTTGAGCACAGTCTTTGATCCCAATGTGCTTGTGTACATAAGTGCAACATAATCATCTGATATCTTAACCAGACGTGTCTCGCCAACCTTTACTTTTGTAGTCTTCGGATTGTTGGTCGTTATCCACTTTATGCTGGATTTCATAGTCTTTTTGTTTATCACTATAACAAATACGTTCTTTGCCAGGTTACTTCCATTGCCCGATACTCCGGCCACCCTGTATTTCTGAGGAACCGATGTGCCCGCAATGAGCACGCTCCCTGCTGTTGTCTCCATACCGCCTTCACACAAACCGGTGTAATTATCCCCAATTTCACCTTTTATCATGAATGGAAGTCTCGATGTCGTGTCTGCATTTGATGTGTCGAAATTCGTAACCTTTGTTATATTTACTCCTCTGCTATACGCATCTCCGTGATTTGAAAGGAATAACGTATCACCATCAAACTTTAAAAACTGATTGAATGAATGGCTTGTATAGTCATAATTCACAGTTCTATATTTCATTGTCTTTGTGTTTATGATAAATGCTATATTGGACTGATGTCCACTAAACATAATCCTGCATGTGAACAAATACAATTTTTTTCCATTCATCATCATACGGCAGTTTCCCGCATCAAACGGAGTAATAATCCCGTCAAACATGTTGCTTTCACCGCCCCTTATAGCACAGGTTTTCTGGAGCTTCCATGAAGCTGAATACTTGAGAACCTTGATGACCGTCTTTGTCTTACTGCTACTGCCATTAGAATAACCTATTGCTACGTAATAACAGCCATCCGGGCCATAATAAAAGCCGCCCCAATAATCGAATTTACCAAGCTTCACAGTTTTTTTGGATTTTACTCCCCCTGTGGACGTCATCGCGTAATCTATAAGCTTCTGTCCATCGCGTGCAACAACATGAAGTGTCTTATTTTTTTCATAATAAAATGTCTCATCTGAATCGGCCCAGTTCCACTCTGCTCCATATTCATTGTATTGTCCTTCTCTTATACTCTGCTTGATATTGGTCTTCTTTTTGACAACCGATGCTTTTCTGGTCAGATAGCAGGATCTTCCACCCGAACCAAATGAGTATCCCGGGAAGTTGTACACAACCCTGAATGTATAATTGTATCCCGGCGTCATCTTCCTTGTATAGCTGGTTTGTGCCGCCTTCTTCACCGTATGAAGAAGATTCCAGGATGCTTCCTCCCTGGTCTTATAATAAATCTTGTAATTCTTAACATTCTTATCAGCAGCCCAGTTGATCGTTACTTTGCTGCCAGATACGGCAAGCTTAGTTATCTTTGCTCCGGAATATGTATGTGCATATGTAATCATCGTGCCATCATTCCAGAAGTAAGCCGACTCCGGAATACTACCATATACCTTTCCCCCGGTTTTCACCACCGGCACTACTATATATCCACAGTTCAACCCCGGAACAGCCTTGACAGTTGCACTCACAGTTGCAGCCGAGTCAATTCTCTTAATTATCCTTACCTTACTTCCTGAGTCGGCAACCTTTCCTCTTAATATGACATATCCGGTAGCTCCTGCAGTCTTCTTCCATCTGAGCTTTATCGTGTTGTATCCCGTCGTCCGTACAGCTGTTATAGGTGTCCAGTTTTTAGGCGTTACAACAAGAGTAAATGAATACTTCTTATCTCCAGTCCTTGCGGTTATCACCGAGATTCCGCATTTTTTTATCTTCAGCTCGGTAGATATACTGCTCGGCCACCAGGTGTTCTGGATATTAACCTTTGCTGTGGATGATGTTATTGTGCACACAGCTTTATTTGAACTTGAAAATACGACATTTTCAACTCCGCTTGCCGCCGCACTGTCGGCATTGAAATAATAATACCACGGTGCCTCATCTGTAGTATCATCCCAGTATACAACACTGACAAGCTTTCCGGTACTGTCCTTTTCATAATTGGTATAATCAGTTCTCCAGCCATCTTTTTCCCCCGCCCTGGCAGTCAGCGGAATTGCAAATATTCCGATCAACATGATCAGTATAGCCAGCAGATATCTTCTCTTTTTCATAGTACTTTCTCCCTTTCTTTTCCTCCCTGTCAAGCATGTACACCAGACTATGATTCTCTCTGTCTCCCACGACCGGTGTTCATCCTTGTGATACATTATATTACATATCACCATATCGATTTCAGTGTACCACCTTTCATCCATCATTGTCTATTGAAACATAGCCTCCCGGGTGTTAGAATCTTAACGACAATATGAAAATAACAAGCCAGCTCAACATATAGCTTGCTTCTGGCTTGTTGCGGAGAATGATTATGCAGAAAAAAATAGCACTGATAAACGATGTAACCGGTTTTGGAAGATGCTCCATCGCAGTTATGGCTCCTATAGTGTCTGCCATGAAGATCCAGGCTGTCACTGTACCAACGGCCATACTTTCGACACATACACAATTTCCAATATTTTATTTTGACGACTATACACCGAAGATGCGGGATTACATCCAGACTTACAAGGATCTGGATCTCAAGTTTGATGCCATATCCACTGGATTCCTCGGTTCAGAGGAACAGGTGGACATAGTCATTGATTTCATCAGATACTTTAAGGATGAGAATAATTTTGTCATAGTGGATCCTGTCATGGGTGACTACGGCAAATTGTACCAGACATACACGCCTGCCATGTGCAGCAAGATGAAAGAGCTCGTCGAGTACGCAGATATAATCACGCCAAATCTCACCGAGCTGTGCACTCTTCTGGACATTCCTTACCCGGAGCATACAGTCACCATAGACGAGCTCAAGGAGATGTGCATGAAGCTTGCAGAACGTGGACCGAAGCATATCGTTGTGACCGGAATCCATTTCAACTCCACCCAGATTGCTAATTTCATTTACAACAAGGGCGAGGATTTCCAGATTGTCATGGTTGACCGCATAGGTGGAGACCGGAGCGGAACCGGAGATGTGATTGCCTCCATCATAGCCGGCATGTACTTAAACGGACACAGTCTGTACGAGTCTGTTAAGAAGGCCGCCGACTACGTCTCCAAATGCATCCGCTACTGCGTGGAAAACAATGTCCCGGAGAACTGGGGTCTGTGCTTTGAGATGTACATGAGAGATCTGACAGAATAGCCATCCCATTATAGTTAAAAACAATATGCAGGATCAGGAGCCGCAGCATCCATTTGCACACCGGACTCCCCATTTATTAACAGGAGATGATATTACCATGATTTTATACACTGTAACAGGAAAAGTCGGTGAGGAAGGTTATCTGGATATCGCAAAGAGCGGCGATCTCACCGGAAAAAACATATATGTAAACATGACAAACAAATGTCCCTGCAGCTGCGTGTTCTGTCTGAGACAGACGAAAAAGCAGCAGGAGGATAACACCCTCTGGCTTAAAGAGGGTGAACCAGCTGTTGACGAAGTCCTAAAACTGTTCTCATCATACGATCTGAATGTCATAAACGAACTGGTATTCTGCGGATTCGGCGAACCACTCGAACGCCTTGATGATGTGTGCACGGTTATCGATTCCCTGAAGAAGACATATCCACATCTGAAAGTGCGTCTCAACACCATCGGGCTTGCAAATCTTATGTACGGAAGGGATGTAACCCCGGAGCTTGAGGGTCGTTTTGACACTGTATCAATATCTCTCAACGCCCCAGAAGAGGACGAATTTCTCGAACTTACAAGATCCCGCTACGGGATCGGATCCTACGAAGCCATCAAAGAGTTCGCCGTTCTTGCAAAGCGATATGTACCGCATGTCGTCATGACCGTAGTCGAGAAAGTCATGCCAGATGATAAGATTGAGAAATGTCGGCAGATATGTGAAGATCTGGGGGTCACCCTGAGAGTCAGGCCATTTGAAAATTAAAATATATGTGAGATAAATGAACCGCCACAGTACTCCGATCAAGGTAGTGCTGCGGCGGTTCTTCGCTTTATGTTATAATTAATTACTTTCCTGTAATAACAGGAATTTTATAATAATAATTCGTGTAGCTGCTCTTGTAATAACTATACCATGGATCTGATACAAGTTTCTTCGTCTCCTTAACATCTGTCCATACTATAGCACCCCGGTATAAGACCGGCTGGGTTGCGCCAGTGAATACCATATTATTATATTTCTTTTTATATACAGCCTTTCCATCAGCATTCAGAACCACATAGTTGAGCACCGATCTCTTGCCAACTGTACTTGTATACATAAGGGCAACATAGTCATCTGATATCTTCACCATTCGAACCTCACTGAGCTTCACCTTTGTCTTCTCCGGATTGTTTTTTGTTATCCACTTTATGTTGGATTTCATGGTTTTCTTATTAGTAACTATGACAAATACATTTTTGGCCAGATTACTGCCACTGCCAGATACACCAGCCACCGTGTAACCCTGTGGTACAGATGTGCCCGCTATAAGGATGTTCTTCGATGTAGTCTCCATTCCTCCCTCAAACAGTCCTGTGTAGTTGTCGCCATACTGTCCATTTATCTCAAAAGTAACCTTTGTTGTTTTGTTCTCATTTGAAGTTCCATAATCTGTCACCTGCGTCAGACTGACTCCTCTTGGCATCGCATCACCATGATTTGACAGATACAGGGTGTCACCGTCAAATCTGAGTAACTGGTTAAATGAATGACTCGTGTAATTGTCCCCCGTTGCTCTGTATCTCATCGTCTTCGTATCTATAATGAATTGCATATTGGCCTGATGTCCATTAAACATCAATCTGCTGGCTATCATATAGAGCTTTGTTCCATGCATCGTCATACGACAGTTTCCGGAGTAAAAAGGAACAGCGATACCATCACTTATATATTTTGAAGCACCTTTTATACGGCATGTCTTCTGCAGCTTCCAGTCCTTGGAATACTTAAGTACCTTTATTACGGTATTGCTATTTTTGTTTTTTACATTTTCATATCCCAGTGCAACATAATAACAGCCGTCAGGGCCATAATAGAAACCGCCCCATTTACCAAATTTACAGAGTTTTATTGTTTTCCTGGACTTCACTCCCCCAGACGCTGTCATGGTATAATCTATAAGCTTTTGTCCGCTGAGAACCACTGTATGAAGTACCTTATTCTTCTCGTAATAATAGGTCTCATCCGGGCGGGTTGCATAGGTAAACAATTCGCGATACTGGCCTTCCTGCCGGGTCTGTCTGGTATTTATTTTCTTCTTTATAGTGGTGGTTTTCTTCTTTATGTAGCATGACCTGTTGGCCGTACTACATGAACCATCCTTGAACTTATATACAACCTTGAATATATGTGTATATCCCGGTGTCAGCTTTACACTGTATCTGGTCTTTGAAGCATTTTTCTCTGTGTGCATAAGCTTCCAGCTTCCATCCTCCCGGGTCTTATGATACACCTTATAATATTTTGCCTGACTATCTGCCTTCCATTTCACTGTTACCCTGCTGCCCGACACCGAAAGTCCTGTTATCTTTGCCCCTGTATAATTATGGGTGTATGTGGTGTTTGCATCGCCGTGCATATAAAATGCTGTTTTCGGAAAATAGCCGTATTCCTGTACGCCTCCCTTGATCACCGGAACAACTATATATCTGCAGTTCGATCCCGGAGTTACCTTTACAACAGCACTCAGGGCAGATGCAGAGTGTACTCTTTTCACAACCTTGGTTTTGTTGATCGGTTCATCTGCATCGCCGCTGCAGATCGCATAACCTGTAGCCGCAGGATTCTTCTTCCACCTGAGCTTGACGGTGTTGTAGCCTACCGTTCTTATGGCTGTCACATCAGCCCATTCCGTTGGTACCACAGCATAAATAAAAGAATATTTCTTGTCACCAACCTTTGCGGTGATCACTGCCCTTCCGCAATTTTTTACTATAAGCTTCACTTCTATATGGCTCTGCCAGACATAATTCTGTAGATCCACCCTTGCATATTCCTCATCAACGCTGCAGACATTTGGATCCGAACTTGTAAACCTAACCTCCTTAGCGCCATTTTCAGCCGCCCTGTGAGCATCGAAATGCAATATACGACCTGGGAAAAATTCATCATCCAAGTATGATACATATACCGCATTCCCCTTTTTATCTTTTTGCAGATTTGAGTACTCATTTTTCCAGCCATCTGTATTTTCACCAGCCATATTCTCCCCCGCCCTGGCCGTCTGTGGAACTGCAAATAAACTGAGTACGATCAGCATGATAAACAACAGATATCTTTTCATTATATGCCCTCCC
The DNA here is from genome assembly GCA_934277375.1 of uncultured Coprococcus sp. Classification (GTDB taxonomy): domain Bacteria; phylum Bacillota; class Clostridia; order Lachnospirales; family Lachnospiraceae; genus Coprococcus. The sequence continues at coordinate 39,571 of CAKQTZ010000008.1, forward strand.
TGTTTTAATATCTTGTCATGCTGTACAGGGAACCCAAATATCACTGCACGCAAAACCTTAACATATATTAAATGTACCATTTTCATACAGGGCTGTCCATCATAATTCCGACATTCCATGATCCGATTATTTCCAACATTTTTATATTTCTTAATACATATAACTGCACTTCTTCTCGCTACAGCCAGTGCACATATGGTATAATGAGCATTGCGACGGGTGCGCTTGCGCAGGCCGTCATAATGCGAATGCCCCCCATGGAGCCGATAGGCGACATGGTATAATGAGCATTGCGGCGGGTGCGCTTGCGCAGGCCGTCATAATGCGAATGCCCCCATGGAGCCGATAGGCGACATGGTATAATGTGAATGAGCCCGTTGCTGTAATTTTCCTCATAAAAACAACATCACACGGGCCTGCAATCAAGGTCTAGGAGGTCAAAACTATGTTTCAATCTGTCGAATTAAAACACCCACGATTTTATCAGGTTTTCCGTCTGTTCATAGTTGTATTTGCATCGATTCTGTACGCATGGAATCTCAGATGCTTTGCAAAAACTGCGGGTCTGTTTCCGAGCGGATTTTCTGGAGCGTCTCTGTTACTCCAAAATATCGGTTCAAAATTTCTACATATAAATGTACCATTTGCCGTGTTCAACATTGGACTGAACCTTTTCCCTACATATATATCATACAAATATATCGGTAAGAGATTTACTCTGTATTCGATCATTGTTATCTTTCTGTCAAGTATATTTGTGGATATGTTGCCACCATATGTCTTCACCGACGACATCATGCTCATAAGTCTGTTTGGCGGTCTCATCAACGGCCTCGCCATAAGTCTGTGTCTGAATGTCGGAACCAGCACCGGCGGAACGGATTTCATAAGCATCTTCCTTTCACATCAGAAAGGAATTGATGCCTGGAACTATATACTGCTTGGAAATATCGTGATGCTGATCGCAGCCGGAGCGCTGTTCGGATGGTCAAAGGCTCTGTACTCGATCATTTATCAGTTCTGCAGCACCCAGGTTATCCAACTTCTGTATAAGCGATATAAGAAGGAAACTCTGTTCATAATCTCCGATAAGTCAAATGAGATATACCACGCCATCAAGGATCTGACAAATCACGACGCCACCTTGTTCACGGGAATCGGCTGCTACGAGGAGAAGGAGAAAACTCTCATCTACTCAGTCATCAACTCGGAGGCCAAGCGTGAGCTCATCCCGATGATCCGCGGGATCGATGAGCATGCATTTATCAACGTTGTTAAAACTGAGGAGCTGGACGGAAGGTTCCATGATATTCCTCACGACTGACGTATGGCAGATGGACGCCTGCATATGAATAATCACAAGACATTCTACAACGAAAACAGACCAGCATATTTATGATCAATATGCTGGTCTGTCTTTATATAACCTTATATAACTTTTTACATGTCCGCGGCATCCCCTACCGGGATCCGTATCTCCGTGACAAACTTACTCGTGTCACTTGTAAGGCCATTGTCGATGAGGGTTATCTCCCTCGCAAAATCTGTCATCTCCAGGTGTTTTTCTTCTATATATTTCATCAGTCTGCCATAGTGTTCCGGGGCCTCGTTGTGACTGCCACGGAATCTTATGGTGACGCATCTCTGTGCCGGGATCGATTCCACATCGCCGCGGTATTCCTCCTCATCGTCCAATATGAGGAATGCCCGGTCATACACATACCTGCCGTGCCGCAGATTGTCCTCAGATATTCCCACGCCGACTTTGCCCAAGAACACCAGTATCTTGTCCTGATTCTCCTGAAATCTGCGGATCGAGCCTTCCAGTCCAAGGTATGTTCCAAGTTCAAGCTTCTCCCGCACCTGCACGATTCTTTCAGGCGGGATCATCTTCTCAGTTATAACTTCAAGTTCTGAGCTTGTGGCATCCCGGAGAAATTCCAGCCTGTGATCCAGCTTCTTTGATATGAGTTCCAGATCACGGATCTTTGCTGATACGATCTCTTTCTGATTGAGCAGTTTTTCCTCTATAAGCTCCACATCCCTGTTCTGGATAAAGTCTCTGATCTCAGAAAGCGGCATGTCCAGTACCCTCAGATAACCTATGGTGTTCAGCACTTCAAGCTGACGTACCCCATAATATCTGTATCCGGTATTTTCATCTGTATATTCCGGTGTGAGAAGCCCCTCCTTCTCATAGTGGCGCAGCGTGCCCATGCTCACATTATACATCTTCGCCACCTCACCTATCTTGAATAATCTGTTTTCATCCATATAAATCTATCCTCACGACAATAATACCTTTACGAAATGGACGTGCAATAAACATTCCTATCACCAATATACATATCTCTTATAAGTTCGCCTTATACAGCGTCCCCCTTTTCTTCATCCACACAAATGCTCCTACACATATCACTATGGATATAAGCGATCCTGCCGGTGCCGCAAATCCCATTGGAAACAGTGTGTCAGGATACATGATCGACGCGATATAAGAGCCCGGAATTCTTGCACATACTATGGCTATCATGTTGTGTATGAAACCTATGTAGGATTTGCCGTATGCACAGAAATATCCAGTAAAGCTGAAATGGATTCCGGCAAATACGCAGTCCACGATATAACTGCTTATATACTGGACACCCATGGTCACAACCACCTTGTTCTTGCTGAAAAGTCCCACGAGTTCAGGGGCAAATAATTCAACAACAGCTATGGCTATAACACCATAAGCCACTATGATCCCCAGTGCATATCTCAGGATCTTCTCCGCCCTGTCGTGCTTTCCCGCCCCTATATTCTGGGCGGCAAGCGCGGATACGGTTGCCAGCATGGAGGATGGCACTATGAATATAAAGCTTATCATCTTCTCCACAACGCCCACCGCCGCGGCATCATTTACACCACGGTTGTTGGCTATGACTGTTATCACGATAAATGCGATCTGTATGCATCCGTCCTGAACCGCCACTGGAAGACCGATCTTCACGATCTCTCCGAGCACGGATTTTCTCGGAACGAAGTCATTTTTTGTGAGCTTCAGCCCGGTATTCATCCTCTTTATTGCGACCAATGATATGATCACGCTGAACGTCTGCGCCAGCGTTGTTCCAAGGGCTGCCCCGAGCGGGCCCATGCCGCACGCTCCTATAAATATATAATCAAGTGCAATGTTGAGGCCGCACGCAACCGCAATAAAGTACATCGGACTTTTGGAATCACCGAGCCCTCTGAATATGGAACTTATTACATTGTATGCTGTGATAAATGGAATTCCTATGAAGCAGACAATCAGATAATCCGTGATTCCCTTGACAGCCTCTGCCGGGGTATCCATAACTTCAACTATAGGATTTATGAATATCAGAAGCATCACCATGAGTGATACTGATATCACCATGAATATGGTGACGGTATTTCCTATGGCCGCCTGGGCATCCTGAAGCTTCTTCGCCCCCACCGCTTTTCCTATGACGACAGTGGTTCCCATTGCCAGTCCCACCAGGATAACAGTGATCATGTGCATGATCTGGGAGCCATTTGCCACTGCAGTGGTTGCACCGGCATCCTTGCCGCAAAACTGCCCTATGATGAACAGATCCGCCATTCCATATAATGTCTGTAGAAAATAAGACAATAGATAAGGCAGCGCAAAATACGCCATGGTCTTTGGCACACTGCCGGTTGTAAGGTTCTTTTCCATGTGTAATACATCCTCGTCTTTTCATGTTGTAGAGACTAATGGGGTCAGACCCCTTCCGTCTGGGACACCTCTGCTTATGGGGTCTGACCCCTTCTGTCTGTGGTTCCTCTGCTTATGGGGTCTGACCCCTTCCGTCTGTGGTTCCTCTGCTTATGGGGCCTGACCCCTTCCGTCTGGGGGACATCCGCTTATGGGGTCTGACCCCCTCTGTCTCCACATGATATTAAACCTTACAACAATTGTAATGTCAACTCATTAAATCTACCAAGGATACTGTCCCTTCTTGGCATATGGCAGGAGTTTGCCATCAAACTTAATGATGACTCTGTGGTTGCCATCTGCATCCTCGGTCACATCCACATCAAGGCCGAAATCAATGGCGCTCATGATGGCATTACCACCCTGCTCATGGATGATGTCCTTGATGGCCGGACCGTATGTATCGATGACCTCATGAAGTCTGTAGAGTATAGGATCTGTGTTGCCCTTATATGGATGCTCGGCAAGGAATGCTGTGGCAGCCTTGTCCACACCAAGTGCCTCCGCAAGCTTGTCACAGTATTCCTCTGGAACATACTGCTGTCCCTCAAATGCTGAGGCAAGCCATACTTTATTTACACCTACTTTCTCTGCAAGTGACTCATATGTGAGTCCACTCGCCTTCTTTGCAGCCTTGAGTGCGTCAAGCTCATCTGCATGCTGTAATCTGATAAGATAATCTGCATTGTTCATTGGTGTCATAATATCATCCTCCTTTGATACTGTTCCAATATGAAACCATTGTAAAAAAATAGAGGTACTGCGAAACATCGCAGTACCTCTCTGTACTTTCTGAAATAATAATAGTCCTATATACCAAATATTGCAATATACAACATCACGTATTTTTATTTTTCACACAAATCTGCCGTTCTAAGCATTTGGCTTTCTCTCAGACACAGCGTTATCATGCAACTATTATTGACATAAGATAAAACGGTGCGGTTCCAGCACACTCGTCATCAAGGACAGTTATCTCTAATGTATGGAGTTTTTTCTCTCCGTGATGGAGAACATGTTCTATATACAGACAGTCACCCCAGTCCTGATCGAAGTTGCTGTCCAGCAGTATCGGATGTGCATTATCACCATCGAGTACAGCCTGTGCCCTGACCGCCGGTCTTGATATCGTCTTTCTGTACTGTATGCCTATGCAGCTTCCCTCAAGTTCAAATGTTATGCTGTCCCCGGCATGTACGCCCGTCCAGCCATTCTTGAAATGATCCAGATGTCCAAGCTTCTCGTGTGTGTCTGCCCTGAAACCGAAAAGCTTTGGGCTGACCTCGCGTATTGTAAGCCTTCTTGCGCCTTCATATGCATTTGCGGTCAATGGTGCTGGAAGCACACATGCACAGGCAGCTTCGTCATGGATACTCTCTGTGTCCGTCTTTGAATCATCAGATAAATTCTCATTTTCCCCGAGATCATCCATAATTTCCTCAAGCAGTTTCGTGATCTCACCAGCCACCAGACCATGTCCCTTGTCATTTGGATGCAACCCGTCAGGAGTTATCTCTTCTCTGGCATATTCTCCGGCCTTCATACGGGCGTATATTGTATCATGCACGCTCACATGCGGTACTCCATAGTGATCCGCAATCCTGTTGTGCACATCCTGGGTGCTCTCACCAGTGTCATAGAAAACATTATTGAGAATGACAACCGCCGGTCTTGAGTGCCAGCCAAGCAGTGTCCTGAGCACACCCTCAAATGTCTCTTCACAATGACTGTTATCCACATCATTTACACTGAAATCCACAACCACGAAATCCGGCTGGTACATGAGCACATCAGTCACAGCCCTGGACACACCGTAGTATGAATCCGTACCGCCGATTCCACCATTTACATAGTTAAATCTCGCCTGTGGAAATGTATCGCACCACCACTTGTAAACTCTGTAGGCATATGTATACTTGTGCTCTGTCGCCAGACTACCCTGGGTTATCGAGCCGCCAAGGAAAGCGATGGTGAGCTCCTCACCATTCTGGGCGCGCCGTATAACCGATTTTATTCTTTCAAGATCACAAACTCCCATGATTTATCTCCTTATGATATCTGCTCCCCACCTGCATGGGTTCCTTTTATAAATTATCCCAGTCTTTTATGTCAAGGCTTTCTATGTATTCTGCCAGCTCCGTCGCCATCTCGCACGCCTCCGGTATGCGGAGATGTCCTGGGGTGCCAAACCCGTTTCTTCCATATATATAATGAGTTATCATATCATCCTTCATGTTGTCAACCACTTCATCTATAGCCTTATCCCATGAGCAGTCGTGGCAGAGAAGTGTGGTACAGCAGATTATATGTGCATCCGGATATGTCTTCCGAAGCTTACCAAGAAACTCCATATATCTGGCACGCCACCTGTCAGCCTGCCCTCCCGTGTACGCATTCTTCATGAAGTCATATGGATGATTATCATTCTGTCCTATAGCCACTATGACGACCTGTGGTGTATACCGCGAGAAATCCCAGTCCATGCTCTCGCCAAAGAATGGATTGTAATGGATTTTATCCCACGCGCTCTCCATTCCTATCTGCTGAGGCTCCTGAAACCATCCAGTTCCGTCCATCAGTGCTATTCCACCTTGGGCTATGTCGTGTATCTGTGCCTTGAGCTTCCTTGCCGTTATCCACGCATATGAATACCAGCTGTTAGAATATCCTCCGTTGTGTACAGGATCCTCCATTCCAACGTAGTCGACAGCCTCAGACACCTCACCGGCCGACACCGAATCTCCATACACTTCTATCCGCCGTCCTGAGAGAGGTTTCAGCGGGAGCACTTTCTCGCCGTCTCCTATCTCATACTCATGTATGGTCAGCTCATGACATGCATCCTGTCTCTTGAAAAATAGCACTCGATGCTCATTTGTATCACTATCCGGAACCACTATGTCCAGCTCCGTAATTCCTTCTTTGTTCAGAAAATAACTTCTCTGTGACTGGTCAATTATACAACCCAGATAATTGTCCCAATAATTGTTTCTGTTGGACACTTTTATCCGCAGTGTCCTTCCCGTAAATTTCATCTCCGCAGATGTACAAGGATATACCCACACTGGCTTCTCCGCATCTGCCCAGTCAATACGTCCTGTGTACCTGATCATAACATCATTTGGCTTGATCTTCATAACATTGTCCCCTGTCATTAGTAATATTTCCGCAAATGTATAATCCCCATGATGTAGCATATTCTTTTGTCATTCCATTTTGTTCCATATACATTCCTGTCTTCATATTAGTTAGATTTTACCTAATAGTCAAACTTTATTTAGCTAAATATTAATTGTTTTTAATTACATTTAACAAACCCAATTGCAGAACCATTTTCCCATCTACAACTTATCCGGATAAACATCTATTGATTATTTTCAACTGCAGTCCTATTATATGGAAGTAAATTGTCCAACACATTTATAAGGAATGAAAGCTATGAAAAGAGTAAACTTTGAAAATGGAAAGATAACACAGAATATACTTGGAGTAGCCATGCCTATGCTTGTAGCACAGCTCATAAGCCTGCTGTATAACGTGATCGATCGTATCTACATAGCAAGAATACCGGATGTTGGCACCTCTGCCCTTGGGGGAGTCGGTCTTTGCTTTCCTATCATCATCATCATAACCGCATTCAGCAATCTATTTGGCAGCGGCGGCTCTCCTCTGTTCTCCATCAGAAGGGGAATGGGGGATGATAAAACCGCAGATACCATCATGAACACCGCGTTCACCATGCTGTGCGGTGCCGCCATCATTCTCATGACTGTCGGTATGATATTTGCAAGACCATTACTGGTATTGTTTGGAGCATCGGAAAGCGCTCTCACCTATGCATATCCCTATATGATGATATATCTGCTGGGCACTCTGCCATCCATGATCTCCACAGGCATGAACCCATTCATAAATGCCCAGGGGTATTCTGTCACAGGTATGCTGACAGTGGCCGTCGGTGCCGCTGCCAACTGCATTCTCGATCCTGTATTTATATTTGTGCTGCATCTCGGCGTCAGAGGTGCGGCCATAGCCACAGTGATATCACAGATCTTGTCAGCCGCTTTTGTCCTCTACTTTCTGAAGAACAAAGCCGAATTGCAGGTGAAGCTACTTTCACCGGGACAATTTAGGGAATGTCTGACATACGCAAAGGATATTGTCAGTCTGGGAACCGCTGGGTTTGTGATGCAGCTCACAAACAGCCTTGTGTCGATATGCTGTAACAGTGTCCTGTCACGCACCGGCGGCGATGTCTATGTGTCAGTTATGACTATAGTGTCGAGCGTCAGGCAGATCGTTGAAACACCTATCTGGTCAATAGCCGAAGGGGCTTCACCGGTCATCAGCTACAATTACGGAGCAAGGAAACCCGATCATGTCAAAAAATCCATAGCTATCATGTCATTGCTGGCAGTGATATACATGGTCATAGCATGGAGCATCATACTGATCGCACCCGGGGCACTTATATCTGTTTTCAGTTCGGACAGCTCACTCATAAATGACTCCATCCCGGCCCTGAAAATATATTTCGCCGCGTTCGCATTCATGTTGCTGCAGTATATTGGCCAGACCACCTTCAAATCGCTGAACAAGAAAAAGCAGGCTATATTCTTCTCCCTTCTCAGGAAGGCGATCATCGTAGTTCCTCTTACATACCTGCTGCCATACGTCTTCCACCTTGGAACAAATGGTGTGTTCATGGCCGAGCCTATATCGAATATACTCGGCGGAAGTGCCTGTTTTTTCACCATGCTGGCAACTGTCATACCTGAGCTTAACCGTATGAAAAATAAAGGGGTATAGAAAAAGTAAAAATGATCCCACAGATACCTATAACGATATCTGCGGGATCATTAATTTTCTTTCTATTTTATTGTCTGGTTTGACAGCATATTATCTAAGCCACTTTCTTATCCTGAGTCATATCCTGTGCATCTGTGGCATCTGCTGATTCACGGTGCATTTTCTCACCCCAGTTTTCATCAATAAAGCATTTGATCGCTGCAGCGAGTGCTATAACTCCAAATGTATAAGCTAAAATATCCATTGCCATAATTATCTCTCCTTCACTGTTTAGCGCATTCGCGCTGATATCTGTCTGATCACGTCTCACAAATTCTACGAAACGCCAATGAAGGCCCAGATGTAATTATTATTCTATTTTCATGTCAAATTCACGTCACATCTGAGATTTCCCTCACCGGCATATCCCAGACGTTTCTTTCCGTCTTTTCTGTGTATATATTTCAGCAACAGCCACCTTCGGCTGTTTACTGCCTCCGTGTATCTGCCAGTCAATGCACATACACAAAATATCAGACTTAACAGTAACGCCACAAGAACCGCTGACAACATCCATGTATCCTCCATGGATGACTCTGAGTCCCCAGTCCGCAGATTTCTTGTCTGAACCATCACCCCTGCAGAGCTGTCCACCGCAAGCATATCGTTGTTCCCGGTATCTATTCCGCGGCTCTCACCTAATGATGATATTGAATGTGCAGAATAATTTCTGACATTCGGGTTGTAAAGTCCACAGACTCCAAAGTATGAGACGCACATAACCACAGCAATGATCCATGCATATATATTGTAACGTTCTCTGCCTATTGCCATATGCGTCACCTCCCGTATCTGCTAAATATCACTTTATCCATTCACTGTAATTTGATCACAGAATATCACGAAATCTATTTATAAAGTATTATATTATATTGGGGAGTTTTTTTCTGCCTAAGCGCAGCTTCTTTAACCGTCTCTTTACCAGTTATTTACTACTTTTCCTCATTCTCAGGCTGTACAGTCTCTATCCTGAATACATTAATGGTATCCACATCGGGACAGCAGAACACTGCCGTTCCCGGCTCATTTCCCGGAATGGTTCCACCATATCTCAGAATATCCACATAGGGAAACGCCACATGCATGGCCATGGGACAAAGCTTGCCTCTCTCCGTGTCAAAATCATATGAATCGCCTATCTTGTGTCCCCTGTGACAACCGTGCGGCCCCTTTCGGTCTATAAGAGTTATCTTGATCTGTGGTCTGCTCATTTCGTTATCACCTCTATATACTGCTCAAGCGGAATTCCCTTGTACTTGTCAACATTGTCCTTGTTAAGGTCTATAAGTCTCTCCACAACTTTCATGGCTGACTGTACACTGTCCTCTATGCTGTGTCCTCCCCTGTACTTTCCAATAAGCACAGCAGAGAATATATCTCCTGTTCCCGGAAACCTCACAGGAATCTCGGTATAAGGGAACACGTTTAATTTGTCTGTTTCACCATCCAACATGAGCGTACTTGTCTGTCCATCTATATTTACACTGGTTATAACAACCGTTTTTGCTCCGTATCCATGAAGTGCATGTGCCAGATCCTCAGCCTCAGACATGGTCAGAACCTTCTTGTCAGTGTACTTGCCCGCCAGAAAAGCTGCCTCTGTGCAGTTTGGAACTATGAGATCTGCCACTTTGCACATCTGTCTCATATATCCCACCGTATTCTCCGTAACACCATTGTACAGTATTCCATCATCACCCATAATAGGATCAACAAATATAAATGCCCCCTGAGCCTTCTTCTTCTCGCAGAACTCAGCCACCAGCCTGGTCTGTTCCTCTGATACAAGAAATCCGGTTGCTATGGTGTCAAATGTAAATCCAAGTTCATCCCACACCCTCATACTGTTCTTCATATATCCTGTGGTCTCAAGGATATCAAATCTGCCATAGTCCAGTGTATTTGACACAAGTGCTGTTGGCAGATTGTACACCTGAAATTTCATGTTGGACATGATCGGTATCATAGCCGACAGTGCCACCTTGCCGTAGCCTGCCATGTCATTTATAAGCAGTATGTTGTTCATAGTCTCTTCCTCTTCCTTTTGATAAAAGTATTTCTCTGTATTTTTTCAGTGAGCAGTATGCCGATACCACATCTCATAGTATCTGATGGCATGCTACTCCTACTTTTTATAACATATATTTGTCACCGGATAAAGTCTGCTTTATGAACTCATATTCATCATCGGTAACTGCATACAGTTTTCTCACTATATCATCTATCTCATCATACAGTCTGTGTCGCTGCAAATTGCCTTTACCTGTCTTGTCCGTCTGCATTCCTGAACTCACAGAACTTTCTGTGATAATTTCTTCTGCCCTTGAAATTATGCTTCTCTGAGTCTCTTCATCTGCAACCGGAACAGGTATGCTCTCTATGTGGGATCTCAGGATCTTCACCGCATTGTAGCGCTTCTCATATATATACTGCGCCACCCTTGAGTTGAGTACCGCCATGACATACCGCATATCAAGTCCTGGTATGCGTGGTATGACCACGTTGCAGCTGTTCAGTGTAAGCCTCTGTGTATTGTCATATGCAAATACAAGCTGTCTATTAATAAACCTGTAGATCAGCTTCTCCGGAGCCCGGTAAGACTCCATCGGCGCTGCCTGCTGATACATGGCAAGATCCGGATACATATACTTTTCTGCTTCACCGCATCTGTATCTGTACACATCCGAACCTGTTATCACAGTCTCCATCCCCGCCTCACATTTTTCTGATATGTATCTTCCGTTATCACCAGTCACTATCCCCAGGGCGAAATCGGCCTGCCCCCTCAGGAAGGTACAGGCATCGGTACTCTCAAGTTTTTCTAACAATCTGTACTCATCGTCACTGAGCCTCAACACGAAATTCTCACTGCCAAGGGGTCTGTCCATTCCTATAACAAATGTTTCGCCATCTCTCTCGATCACCGCCCCTTTGCTGTGCCCCGGATCACGACTCTTTTCAAGCTGCAGCACCACCGCCGGGCACTGCACACTGTGGAATACGTCGCCGAGGAAACTAACCCGGCTCACATTTGCCGTGCCCGCTATGACTGTCCTTACATTGCTATGATTACGCACATCAAACAAGGCCTCCGGCAGCACAAATGCAAGTATTCCGTCATCTGACAACATTCTGAGCGCACGCTCAACAAATACATCATATGACTCCACTCCTCTGCCGGCCGCGGTTATGTACGTTTTCCGTAAAACGGCCCGTGTCTCCCTGTCAAATGTATACCCCCACGGTGGGTTGCCAATGATCACGTCATATCTGAAATCGTCCGACGATATTGCAACATCACATGAATCATAACCCGGATGACGTCCATATACTTTAAGGAAATCCCGGTGTTCTACATGTTCATATATAGTGCGGATTGCTTCATCCTCATTGTCACATATCCGTCCAGCCAGCCTGTCGAGTGCCAGATTGAACCTTGCAAGCTGTACACTGAGCTCATCTATATCACATGCATATATGTTGCTAAGATCTATGTCATCCGGAAGCTGTATGAGAAAATTTCCTGTTCCGCAGCAGGGATCAAAGAAGCTCTTATCTACCCCGGATCTCCTGCTGCACATATCACTGATCACATCATTTATCAGTTTTCGTACCACATTAGTTGGTGTGTAATATGAACCGGCTGCCTTCCGGCTGCCTATATCCCTGATCGACATATAAAGCAATCCAAGTACATCCTCACCCTTCTGATACTTATAGTCAGTGTCCACAAGATTCTCGTGTTCACATATCCATGCCAACGCCTTTTCTTTGTCCTGGATTATATCGTCAAGTAACATGCTCCATATGTCTGTGACATTTTTTCTATATATTTTACTATCTTCACATACCACACCGCTGCTTATCAGAAGCTTGAGTGCGCAGTCTGCCAGGAGCACCCGCATGGCTGTCTCAGTCACACATATCTCCTGTTCCGCCAACATATCAGCCAGCCTTTTCACCGTGGATGCGCTCTCACAGTCATCTGACACATATCCGTCATACAAACCTTTGCCCGACACATACCTCTTATTGCGCCGGCTGCGTAGCGATCTTCGTTCGCCATTTTCCAATGATTGTTTTAGTTTTCCGACATAATCCCCAGTAAAATACACCTGTCCATCCGGATATCTGCCCTGTGATTCGATTTTCCCAAGTCTGAGCCAGTTTCGTCCCGTTGCCCTCGATATCGAGAGCTGTTGACACAACCCGTCCAGCGTTATGTGCATCTCACTCATATACAGCCTCTCTGTTTCTTTATTCCAACTTGTTTCACTTCTCCGATTTCTTTGTATCGTCAGCCAGCGATGGGCTGTACCCACTCACCGATTCCCTTACCATATTATAGATGGGCTCTAACTCTTTTATCGGATATTCAAGCGCCTCGGCAGTCTGTTCAAGAGTGTATCCTTTTTTCACCTTGCTGCTAACCTGCTTGGTCAGGAGACTCTGGATACCACGCTCCTCGCCATCCTGAACCCCTTCTTCATACGTCTGTCTCATATGCTTTTCCTGATCATATAAAAATATACTCGTACGTAACACCTCCGCCCTGCTCTTATGAAAAATGTGATATAAAAGCATGAGAAATTCACGAATTAAAGATATATTGGAATGGTCCTTTTTACACACGGACTCATAAGAAACCTTCGACTTGAAACCTATGCTTTGAACGGATTGTAACACCTTCAAAATGGTTTGTCTATAGATTGGAGCAAACTCTCCAAAACGTATAGTTACGCCTCCGGCTGAGGCTCATTTGACGACTCTGTGTGGGCTGCACCGGCAAGTTGCTTTCTGAATATCGTTCTGAATATCAGTCTCACAAGCGGCCCGCAATAGCAGAGCTGCCAGAGCAGTGCAACCGGAAGATTCATTCCCCATGTCTGGATAAATGTTCCAAAATCCTTCGAATCATTGAACAGGATAGTTGCAATAAGACTCATGATAGGACACATCATGATGCAGATATAGAATGATATCATGAATGTGATCACCTGTGGTCTGTCAGTCGGTCTTACCGTCTTAAAAGCAAGCATTGGCGCTATCTTTCCTACCACGAAAAGTTCAAGTACGACAGCTATCGGCCACATGATCGGCATCTCATGCAGAGCCATGACAAATGTCTGGTTGGTAAATCCTCCTGTGTTTAATGCTACGTTGTAGCAGATCATTCCATAGACCATGAGCATGGCCATGATGGTTGTGAATACGAATTCCTGTAATTTGTTTTGTGGCATAATAATTTTCCTCCTTAAAAATAAATTGAGCAGACGCATGTAAAGGCGCTCCGCGCGGCGTCTGCGTGCTTCGTAAGAAATCCCCCGCCTTAATGGCGGGTCCCCCTTACGAAAATAAATTGAGCAGACGCATGTAAAGGCGCTCCGCGCGGCGTCTGCGTGCTTCACAAGGATTCCTCCCGCTTACGCGGGCCCCTCCTTATGAAAATAAAAAGCCCAACGAAACTTTCATCTCGTTGAGCTTAACTGCGACTACCATTAATTGCCCCTATGGTAGCACACAAGGTTTTAAATTGCAAGTATTTTTCTGTTTTTTGTGTACAATTCCGGTGCTTACGCCTGCCCAGCCACAGCCTTCTTGCCTGTGTAGAGCTGATAATATCTGCCCTTCATATCTATGAGCTGGTCGTGAGTTCCTCTCTCTATGATACGTCCCTGCTCCATGACCATGATGCAGTCCGCGTCCTTGACCGTGGAAAGTCTGTGGGCTATGACAAATGATGTTCTTCCCTCCATGAGGGCGTCCATTCCCTTGGACACCATGGCCTCGGTTCTCGTATCGATGGATGAGGTAGCCTCGTCGAGGATCAGTGCCGGTGGATCAGCAACCGCTGCCCTTGCGATCGCAAGAAGCTGTCTCTGTCCCTGACTGAGGTTTGAACCATCGCCAGTAAGGACTGTGTTATAACCGTCTGGGAGACGCTTGATGAAGTCGTGGGCATTTGCAAGCTTTGCAGCCTTGATACACTCCTCATCCGTGGCGTCCAGCTTACCATATCTGATATTATCCATGACAGTTCCCGTGAACAGATGTGTATCCTGAAGCACTATTCCAAGACTTCGTCTGAGATCCGGCTTCCTGATCTTGCCTATGTTGATATTATCATATCGTATCTTGCCGTCCTGTATATCGTAGAATCTGTTTATCAGATTGGTTATGGTAGTCTTGCCCGCACCTGTACTTCCGACAAATGCTATCTTCTGTCCAGGCTTTGCATACATGTTGATGTCGTGAAGAACAATCTTATCCGGGTTGTAACCGAAGTCAACATTCTCAAATTCAACCTCGCCTGTGAGCTCTCTGTATGTGACCTCGCCAGTCTCATGCCTGTGTCTCCAGGCCCAGAGTCCTGTTCTCTCCTCAGTCTCAGTGAGATTGCCATCTGCGTCCTTCTTTGCATTTACCAGTTCAACATAGCCCTCGTCCTCCTCAGGCTTCTCATCTATCATGGTAAATACTCTGTCAGCACCGGCAGCCGCCATAACGATGGCATTGATCTGCTGGCTTATCTGGGTTACAGGCATCGTAAAGCTCTTGTTGAGTGTCAGGAATGCCACAAGGGTTCCTATGGTGAGCCCTGACCATCCATTTACCGCAAGGATACCTCCCAGCACTGCGCAGAGAACGTAGCTTATATTTCCAAGATTCGCATTCACCGGCATGGTGATGTTGGCTATCATATTTGCCTTGTATGCACTGTCCTGAAGCTGCCTGTTCAGCTCGCAGAAATCATCATATGCCTTTTCCTCATGACAGAACACCTTGACGACCTTCTGCCCGCTCATCATTTCCTCTATATAGCCATTGACCTTTCCCAGATCCTGCTGCTGTTTCATGAAGTATCTTCCCGACTTCGCTCCAAAGCTTGATGTCGCCTTTATCATGATAAATACCATGACGACCGACAGTACAGTAAGTGGTATATCAAGCACTATCATGGCGATAAGTGTTGAGATAAATGTGATACTCGAGTTGATAAGCTGAGGCATACTCTGACTTATGACCTGTCTGAGTGTATCAACATCATTGGTGTACACCGACATGATATCTCCGTGCGCATGTGTGTCAAAAAATGATATCGGAAGGGATTCCATTCTCTCAAAGAGCTCCACCCTGAGCCTCTTCATGGTTCCCTGTGTCACATTTACCATGATCCTGTTGTATGCGTAGGCGCAAATGATTCCCAGCACCAGTATAAGCCCAAGTCCAAGCATCCTGTGGGCCAGAGGGCCATAATCAGGTGAACTCTGCTTCATCATCGGTGTAATATATGAATCTATAAGCGTCTGCATGAACATTGATATACTCAGTATCGCAAGCGCTGATATGAGGATGCTGACCACAACCGTGATGCACGCCAGCTTGTATTCCTTAAGGACATACTGGAGCAGTCTTCCAAGTGCCTTCATGGGATTTTTCACTGGTTTCTTTTTCATAATATCTTCTTGCATCTTCATATCTGCATTCATATTTTCATCCATCTTAGTTCCACTGTGTTTCTCTATATTTCCAGCCATTACACTGCCTCCTTTCCTTCATATTAATTCATCTTCTCATCGAAATCTCCGCCGCCAGACATCTGCACATCGTAGATCTCCTTGTATATCGTGTTATTCTTGAGCAGATTCTCATGTGTGTCGAATCCGCTGACCATTCCGTTGTCCAGAACTATGATCCTGTCGGCATCCTGCACACTGGATATTCTCTGTGAGATTATGATCTTGGTGGTATTAGGTATCTTAGTCGCAAATGCCTGTCTGATCTTCGCATCCGTAGCGGTATCCACGGCACTTGTGGAATCATCAAGGATAAGCACCTTAGGGCTCTTGAGCAGTGCTCTGGCAATACAAAGTCTCTGCTTCTGACCACCTGACACGTTGCTTCCTCCCTGCTCGATCCATGTGTTGTATCCATCCGGCATCCTGTCTATGAACTCATCCGCACAGGCAAGCGCGCACACCTCACGGCACTCTTCCTCCGTGGCATCCTCCTTGCCCCATCTCAGGTTGTCAAGTATCGTACCTGAGAACAGCACGTTCTTCTGAAGCACGACCGCAACCTCATTTCTGATGGTCTCCATGTCGTAATCACGCACGTCGTGACCTCCGACACAGACCGAACCGCCATCCGGCTTCACATCATACAGTCTGCTTATCAGATTGACAAATGTTGACTTACCGCATCCGGTTCCACCTATCACGCCGACCGTCTCACCGGACTTTATATGAATATCTATATCTTTCAGTGTATCCTCAGCACTTCCGGCCTTATACACGAAATCCACATGATTGAAATCTATCCTTCCGTCAGGTACCTCCATGATAGGCTCATCAGGATTGGTCATGGTCGGTGTCTCCTCAAGAACCTCAGATATACGCCTCATACTTGCCATACTCATAGAGATCATGACAAATACCATGGACAGCATCATCAGCGACATCATCATACTCATGACATAGCTGAAAAGTGATGTGAGATTACCTGTGGTCATACTTCCACCAACTATGAAATGCGCTCCGATCCATGAAAGGAGCATCATACATGTAAAGATGACAAACATCATGATAGGATTGTTGAAAGCCAGCAGGCTCTCAGCCTTTATGGACAGTTCCGCAAGCACCTCCGCAGCCTTGCCAAACTTCTTGTCCTCATACTCTTCCCTTACGAATGCCTTTACGACTCTTATCGCAGATACATTTTCCTGAACGCTGGCATTCAGGTTATCATAGTTTCTGAATACCTCGTCAAATATAGGTGTTACCTTGAATATGATGAAGAACAATCCAAATGCCAGAACCACAAGTGCTGCCACAAATACAAGAGACAGCTCCACGTTGATGGTAAAGCACATTATCATACTACAAATGAGCATGAGCGGCGCACGGACCGCGATTCGTATGAGCATCTGGTACGCGTTCTGTACATTTGTCACATCCGTCGTCATACGTGTTATAAGACTGGCGGTGCTGAACTTATCGATATTCGTAAATGAAAATTCCTGCACGTTCCTATACATGCCCTCCCTCAGGTTACATGCAAATCCCGTCGAAGCACTGGCTGCATATTTGCCCGCCATCACTCCAAAGAAAAGACTCAGGAAAGCCAGAACAAGCATAAGTCCGCCATACATATACACCTTGTTCATATCCTGCCCATTGATTCCTTCGTCGATTATTTTGGCGGTCACAAAGGGAATGAGGATCTCCATGAAGACCTCGGCCGCCGTAAATACAGGTGTGAGCACCGAGTCCTTCTTGTACTCGCCCACCTGACCAAGCAATGTTTTGATCATACTATTCCTCCTTAATTTATATCAGATGTTCATGAACTCTCAGCCACAAACGTATTCCCCGCCCTATGCTTTTGTTCACGATCACCTTATGTTAATTTTGAAATGCTGACAGAATTCTCAGATGCACAAAACCAGAAGATTGATTTATGATATGCGATATCTGATCGTCAGCCATATATGATTTGACGCAAGTTGCATAAATATTAATACTTATATTTTTTAATGTCAATAGCGTATGGGGGCGTTTCATTTGTGAAATTTCTGTGTATTTCCGCGATTGTTCCCCAGCTCCCTGTGATAAATGATATCCGCTGTTTTCTATGGACATCCCGGTAATCACCCGTGTACACTGAGTTCTGTGCTTTGTTGCCGCAGAAGCTCAGCCGGCAAAGTTTGCCGATAATGCACAGACACGAAAAAAGCAGGCATGAATATCTGTTGATATTCAGTCTGCTTTTTTCACATATTTCTAAACTGTATGAAAATATTTATTTACTAGAAGTAATATTAGCTTTAATATCATTAGATTCAATTATTCCAGTACTAAGATCTATCATAATATCTCCTTTAAAAATTTAAAAATCCGGACTATTAAAACCATTATATCCTGCATAATTGCCATTATTATCATATGAATATCCATAACAATCATAATATATGGAAATTCCATTATCATCTGTATAACAAGAATAACCACGTCCATCATTATTAGTAAGAATATTGCTTACCGGTCCCGGATCCCCAGGTATTGTCGTCACCGTCGGTGCCTCCGTCGTGGCTGGTGCTGGTGCCGCTGTCTGCTTACCACTCTTATCAAAATAGTATGTCCTGCCGCCTATCTTTATTGATGTATTCTTCTGAAGCTCCCACTTCTTCTTACTGTAATTGTATTTATAGAGCTTTCTGCTTTTTGTAAGGTACTTGTGGGTAACCTTGCCGCCGGCGCTCACGCACACCTTGTCCTTGCTGTACATGGTGTACCAGCCTTTGTCCGTAACCTTTGTGCCGTTTTTGCCAAAGAAGTACAATGCATCCCCACTGACTGTCGCTATATCATTTGTGACTGCCTTAAGCCTGCCCCCGACATTCTTATAGAGCTTGCCTGTACTGCTGATATACTTCTTCACGACCACACCACCGGAACCAAGTATATACAGATTCTTTTTGGCATCACGCACATTTGCCTTTTTATTTGCAAGCACTCCGCCTCTTCCAACGTAGTGAAGCTTCTTGTCTGCGAGCACTATCTGAGTTCTGTCAAGCAGGATAAACTTCTTTCTGGATCTGCTATATTTGCTTATGTATGTCCTGCTGCCCTTGCGGATCTGTCTATACTGAACTCTATAAGCCGAAGTCAGCTTTACGGAAAGTGTCTTATCCACCTTCACCCAGCCGGTCTTTCTGACAGCCTTTCCCGATCTGTAATAATAGTAGTAGCCGTTGGCCGCCTTCTGCACACCATTCTTTTTCTTGATTGTCTTTGCACCGGTCATATTGCTGGCTGTGACATTCATTTCACCATAGGTGGAAGCCGCAGCATCGTCCGCCGCATAAGCTCCGCATATTCCCGCTGCCGATATAACAACCGCCACGCATACCATAACAATGAGCTTACTAAAAATCCCTTTTTTTTGTCCCTTCATGTTTTTATTCTCCCTTTCTACTGTTCAAAAAACAACATTTTTTAATCCAATGCCTTTTTGGAATCCAGCTTCTTCTCGATCGCCTTGAGTATCAGCCCCGCTGCCACTCCGGCTATAATACCGACAACTATTCCTCCCAGAATATCCGTCGGAAAATGCACATACAGATACATCCTCGAGAATGCTATGAGAACCGCTATCACGCAGGATATGCAGCCCAGCAGCTTCTCCTTCCTCATGAACAGTGCCGTAACCGCCGCAAATGACGCCGCCGTGTGTCCCGACGGGAACGAATAATCCGTAGGTTTTTTCACTATAAGATCCGTAAAGTTTGCCACGTCATACGGCCTGGTTCTTGCCACAAGATTCTTGAGCAGGCAGTTGGTTATGAGAAGATCCAGTATTAACGCAATAGCCATACAGATTCCAACTTTCCTGGTCTTTGGTATGATGAGAAGCACCGCCGCCATCACTATCCACAATATCCCTGCATTTCCAAGGGATGTGATCGCCACCATGATCTTGTCAAGCCATGGGGTATGTATATTCTGCAAACTGTTCAGTATGTCTATTTCCCAATTTTTATCCAGTGCAACGGCAGCTGCCTGCATATATACGGAAGGATTCCCTGCCGCCAATCCTGTCATAACTTCCACTAACATCAGAAGTTACCGCCGTTCCATCCCCAGTCATGTACGCCGTGGTAAGTCACATACACCGCATTTCCCGGGATTCCAAGCACATCCGCAAATATATCGCAGATCTTTC
Organism: uncultured Coprococcus sp.; assembly: GCA_934277375.1. GTDB lineage: Bacteria > Bacillota > Clostridia > Lachnospirales > Lachnospiraceae > Coprococcus. Next base: position 59,888 of record CAKQTZ010000008.1, read on the forward strand.
CTGTCATGGCATCACATGCCTTAGGAGTTACATCGCCGAATACGCTTACCTCGACATACGCACCCTTGTCCAGCTTCTTTCCGCCCATGAACAGGTCGTATCCATCGTTGATACCAACCATAAGGTAGCTCTCTGTCTTGTTCATCGTTGTTATAGCCTGACCGAGACTGCTCTTAAGTGTCTCCTTCTGGTCATCGCTCATCTTCACTGTAACCTTTGAATCAATAAATGGCATTTCTTAGTCCTCCTTTTATGTTGGATTTTGCCAATATCTAAGTTAATATTACATGGCAAAATCCTATAATCCCGCTATAAAATATGTCTATAAAAAATCCTCAAACTCTATCTCGGATGGCAGTCTCAGATCGCCTCTCGGGCTGACCGACACGGTTCCGACCTTCACGCCGTCCGGCATACAGTTTCTCTTGAACTGCTGGCGGAAGAATCTCGTGTAGAACACCTTCTGCCATTTGTCGATCTCGCTGTCTGAGAAGTTGTACTCGTCACTCTGTCTGACAGCCTCCTTGCACAGCTCATTTACCTCCTCAGGAGACATGCCATATCGCAGTGTATAATATAAGAAGAAATCGTGCAGGATGTATGATCCCACGGTGTCCTCCGTCTTCTGCGCGATGGTTCCGTCCGGGTTCGGCGGAAGCAGCTCCGGGCTGACTGGTGTGTCTATGATATCATCTATGATCGGAGCGATGCCCTCGAATCCATCAATCTCCATGAAGTGTCCGACTTCGTTCACAAGTGAGCGCACCAGCGTCTTTGGTATACTTGTGTTCACCGCATACATGCTCATGTGGTCGCCGTTGTAGGTACACCAGCCAAGTGCCAGCTCCGAGAGATCTCCGGTTCCGACCACGAAGCCGCCCTCCTTGTTGGCAACATCCATGAGTATCTGCGTTCTCTCCCTCGCCTGGCAGTTCTCGTAAGTTACGTCATGCACGCTCTCATCCTGTCCGATATCGGCAAAATGCTGTCTCACCGATGCGGCTATGCTTATCTCTCTGCTGTCGCAGCCGAGAAGTCTCATGAGCTCTGTGGAGTTGTTCTTCGTCCTGTTTGTCGTTCCAAATCCCGGCATGGTGATTCCCACAACCGTTGTGGATGGAAGTCCCGCATTCTTCACCGCCTGGGCCGATACCAGCAGTGCAAGTGTGGAATCAAGTCCGCCTGACACTCCCACGACCACACATTTGCAGTGGGTCGCCTCTATCCTTCTCTGAAGTCCGGCAACCTGCATCTTGAATATGGCCATGCATCTCTCAAGCTTATTGCCCGATGGAACAAATGGTGTCATCTTCACCTTCATGAGCACATTTCCCTTGTCCATCAGCGGGGTATCGCACACCACTGTCTCATACTTTCTGAATGCAAAGTCGCGCTTGCAATCGGCAAATGACTTGTTGGCTATCCTGTCGTGCCTTATCTTGGTGAGACTTATGTCCCTGATCAGCACGCCATCCTCAAATGGCTTTACCTCGCCGAGGAGCTTGCCGTTCTCGTACATCAGATTGTGGCCGGAAAATACCAGATCCGATGTGGACTCATACATTCCAGCCGACACATACACATACCCGCACAGGCAGTCCGACGACACACTTCCTATCAGTTTGTGCCTGTATGCAGCCTTTCCTATGACCTCATTTGACGCGGAAAGATTGAGTATGACTTCAGCTCCCGCCATGGCAAGAAGTCTTCCCGGCGAAACCGGAGTCCATGCATCCTCACATATCTCTATGCCGAGCTTCACTCTCTGGTCTCCACTGCCCATCTCTATCAACACGTTGTTGCCGAAAAGTACCTCACTGCCAACTGCCCTATCTCTGGTGTCCTTTGAACCGGCATTATATTCCAGATCATCCCCGTCATCCTCCGGGTTCATGAGATTGACCATCACCGCATCATACTTTCTGGCAGAGAACCATCTCTTCTCGTAGAACTCGCCGTAGTTTGGAAGATAGGTCTTCGGCACTATAGCCATGACTCTTCCTCCCTGCAGGAATGCTGCACAGTTGAACAGCTCTCCATCCACCTCAAATGGCAGGCCGACGACAAGTGCCGACTGCCCGGTACATGTAGCCATGGCAAGCTGGAGAAGTCCTCTCCTCGCACCATCTATGAGTTTCCTGTTCTCGAACAGATCTGCACAGGTGTAACCTGTGATGGACAGCTCCGGTGTCACTATGACATCCGCCGCATCCTTGTACTCTTCATATATATCCATTATCTCTCTGACATTGCCGCTGACACTTCCGATGTGAACCTTCGGTGTAACGGCTGCCACACGCAGCATATTCTTCATTGTTACCTCCCTGGACTAGAACATCCATTAAACCAGATATCTCACTTTATCATTCATAGTAATTTATTGCAACGCCAACTTCCATTTTCTGTTCATGAAAATAAAAGGCCTGATCCCATCCCTGGAATCAGCCCCTTTAGTTTTCTATATATGTCTTATTTTATAGCAACAATCTTTACTCTGCTGCCAAGACCGCACTTTTTGAACAGCTTTTTATACTGTGTCAGTTTGTTTTTTGGTACTTTGATTACTGTCGATGAAGGAATCCCTTTAAATGTATTTTTGCTCAGGGTCTTATCCGTCATTCTTGTTGACCTGATCGTCAGAGTTTTCAATCTTCTGCAGCCAGAAAATACTTCATCACCTAATGTTGATACTGTCGCTGCAAGATCCACATCATACACCTGCTTACATCTTGCAAATGCTCTATCTCCAATCCTGCGAATGTTCCTTCCAATCCTGATAGGACCACCATCATAATCTCTGCTGATCGTATGTCCAGCCAAAGCGCCATCGCCTATCGCTGTAACTGTATATGCCATGCCAAGATTTGTTTCGTAACCTACATATTCCCAATAATCCGCCGTCACCTCAGCATCGCCCATATCTACCAATGTGACTGTCGGCTTCTTTTTGCTGGCATTCGTTATGCGATAACACTTATACACAGATCCGCCCAGGCTCTGCGTCATCTCTATCACATACTGTCCTTTTTTCAAAGGCTTGCATGAAATCTTCTTTACCTTGATTCCGCGATTGCCTTTACTGTCGATATAAGCCCGCTCTGAAACCATAAGTTTCTTAATCTTATTATTCTCGCAATTTACAGTGACAAGTTCTGCATTGGCCGACAGATCTAACTGTGTAAGACTATTAGCTCTGCAGTTGAGAGACTGTAATGGGCCAATCTTGCTCACATCTATCTTCGTTAGCCTGTTATTGCTGCAATCAAGATCATATATTCTTTCATTCCTGCTGACATCCAGCTCAGATATTTTATTACCAGAGCAGTTGAGAACCACCAGTTTGCTGTTCTTTTTAAGATCCAGACCGGTAAGCTTGTTCCTGCTGCAGTCAAGAACTCTGAGTTCACCAAAATACTGTATGCCCTTCAGATTTCCTATCTTTTTCCTTGATATATTAAGTTCTCTTACACTATATCTCTCAGACAGCTGAAGCTTTCCATCTTTATTCTTATCTACATTCTTTTTGATGTAATTCCTGAATGCCGCATCTGGAAATGTCTGAGTACTTATTGTTACTCCATCTGCCGCATAAGCTTTACAAGTGTTATTTGTACCAGCTGATCCTGCAATTGCTGCAAATATAGACAAGCCACATATAACTACGATATGTCCTAACTTGTTTATAGTTTGCCTTCTCATAAATCCTCCTCCCTCTAACCTCATTAATTAATATTGGTGGTATGAACGTACCATTATATACACGTTATTACTTTCCAAGTGGCTTACCTGTAAGCTTTTCATATCCCTCAAGGTAGATGTCGATGGTCTTCTGAGCGACATCCTCTGGAAGCTTCCAACCCTTGTCAGGGTTAGCCTTCAGCCAGTCACGTGCGAACTGCTTGTCAAATGATGGCTGGCCATGACCTGGCTCATATACATCTGCAGGCCAGAATCTTGAGCTGTCTGGTGTGAGCATCTCATCACCGAGAACGATGTTGCCATTCTCATCAAGACCAAACTCAAACTTTGTATCTGCGATGATGATTCCTCTTGTAAGTGCGTACTCTGCACACTTCTTGTAAAGTGTGATAGTGTACTCCTTGAGCTTTGAAGCGTACTCCTCACCCTTGCCAGGGAAGTACTTCTCAAGGTGAGCAATGCTCTGCTCATATGATATATTCTCATCGTGATCGCCAATCTCGGCCTTTGTTGATGGTGTGTAGATAGGCTCAGGAAGCTTATCAGACTCCTTTAATCCCTCTGGGAGCTTGATTCCACATACTGTGCCGTTCTCCTTGTAGCTTGCCCAGCCGCTTCCTGTGATGTATCCACGAACGATACACTCGATTGGAAGCATCTCAAGCTTTCTGCACATCATGCTGTTGCCGTCGAACTTCTCCTGCTGGAAGAACTCTGGCATATCCTTTACATCAACTGAGATCATGTGGTTAGGAAGAATGTCCTGTGTCATGTCAAACCAGAACTTTGACATCTGTGTCAGAACTGTTCCCTTCTTGGAAATTACATTGTCGAGGATGACATCGAAGCAGCTTATACGGTCTGTAGCTACCATGATCAGGCTGTCTCCATTGTCATAAATCTCACGTACCTTACCTTCTTTGATTGGCTTTAATTCCTGCATTTTTTTATCTCCTTGATATTTGTATTAATACCTGTTAGAAATTGTATTCATATAAGTGTGTATCACTTTTTATGGTTGCTTGTCAAGGCTTTGGCAGCCCTCAAAAATTTTTTCTCATAATTTGTCAAGGTTTATGCGCCCCACAGGATTTTTATTGTGTAAAAGCACATTTTTCATCTTTACAATATGATTTGTGATGACTATAATAACAGAGCACAATATCTTGTGGGTGTTTCACATTATCTCCACCAAATATATTGTGTTTACATATTTTGAGGGAGGCTATTGCTGTGTCAGAGGAAGCTAAAACACACGTACATGTAATCAAAAGAAATGGTGAAGAGGTGACATTTGATCTGTCAAAGATAGAAAATGCCATCAGAGCTGCCAACAATGAAGTTGACAAGCTCCACCAGCTTAACGAATATCAGGTCCACGCCATCGCGGACAACCTGGAAAAACAGATAGAATCAATGTCCCACGCAGTTCACGTGGAGGACATTCAGGATATGGTCGAGACCGGCATCATGGAGATGAGAGGATACGAGGTCGCACAGAAGTATGTGCGTTACCGTTATAAGAGAGAGCTCGCACGTAAGTCCAACACCACGGACAACGGAATCCTTGCGCTCATAGACCATATGAACGAAGAAGTCAATCAGGAGAATTCCAACAAGAATCCGGTGATCAACTCAACCCAGCGTGACTACATGGCCGGCGAGGTGTCCAAGGATCTTACCAAGAGAATGCTGCTGCCAGAGGATATCGTGGAGGCTCATGAGGCCGGAATCATACATTTCCATGATTCTGACTACTATGCTCAGAAGGAGCACAACTGCGACCTCATCAACCTTGAGGATATGCTGCAGAACGGAACAGTGATCAGTGAGACCATGATCGAGAAGCCACACAGCTTCTTCACAGCATGCAACGTCACCACGCAGATTGTGGCACAGGTTGCCAGCAACCAGTACGGCGGACAGACATTTACCCTGTCCCATCTGGCGCCATTTGTGGATGTGAGCAGAAAAAAGCTCCGCGCACAGGTCATTGAGGAGCGCAAGGAGTGCGGAGAATCACTGGACGACGCAATCATCGACAAGATTACAGAGAAGAGACTTCTGAACGAGGTCAAGAGTGGAATACAGACTATTCAGTACCAGCTCATCACCCTGATGACATGTAACGGCCAGGCACCATTTGTCACCATGTTCATGTATCTGGATGAGGTTCCTGAGGGACAGACTAGAGATGACCTGGCACTCATCATAGAGGAAGTCCTGAATCAGAGGATCAAAGGAGTTAAGAACGAGAAGGGAATCTGGATCACTCCAGCATTTCCTAAGCTCATATATGTTCTGGACGAGGACAACATCACCACAGATTCCAAATACTGGTATCTGACCGAGCTTGCCGCCAAATGCACCGCAAAGCGTATGGTTCCTGACTATATCTCCGCCAAAGTCATGAAAGAGATGAAGGACGGCGATGTGTATCCATGCATGGGCTGCAGATCCTTTCCTACAAAGGAGGACGGCATCAGAAATCCTGACGGATCCCGCAAATATTACGGCAGATTCAATCAGGGAGTTGTCACCATAAACCTTGTGGATGTGGCATGTTCATCAGATGGAGATATGGATAAGTTCTGGGATATCCTTGAGGAGCGTCTGGAGCTGTGCCACAAGGCACTTCGCTGCAGACATGAGCGTCTGCTGGGTACAATCTCAGATGTTGCTCCTATACTGTGGCAGCACGGCGCACTGGCAAGACTGAAGAAGGGTGAGAAGATCGACAAGCTGCTCTTCGGCGGTTATTCAACCATCTCTCTGGGATATGCAGGTCTCTGCGAGATGTGCGTCCGCATGATCGGCAAAACACATACATCCGAGGAAGGCAAGAAATTTGCCCTTGCAGTTATGCAGAAGCTCAACGACAAATGCGCTGAGTGGAAGGCTGCTGAGAATATCAGTTATTCCGTATACGGAACACCTATGGAGTCTACCACTTATAAATTTGCCAAGAATCTGCAGAAGCGTTTCGGAATCATCCCGGGCGTTACAGACAAGAATTACATAACCAACAGCTACCACGTACATGTAACCGAGCACATAGACGCCTTCAGCAAGCTGAAGTTCGAGTCTGAATTCCAGAAGCTGTCACCGGGAGGTGCCATCAGCTATGTCGAGGTTCCAAACCTCCAGAACAACATAGATGCGGTTCTTGAAGTCATGAAGTTCATATATGACAACATTCTCTACGCAGAGCTCAACACCAAGAGCGACTACTGTGAGAAATGTGGCTATGACGGCGAGATCAAGATCGTGACAGATGATTATGGCAAGCTGGTGTGGGAGTGCCCTAACTGCGGCAACCGCGACCAGAGCACTCTATTCGTTGCAAGGCGTACCTGCGGTTATATCGGAACCCAGTTCTGGAACCAGGGACGTACACAGGAGATCAAAGACCGAGTTCTTCACCTGTAAGATAGACTATATTCAAAAGAAATATTATTAATAAAACCACAGGCAATCAAGTTGTTAATGAGCTTATCTCAAAAATCAACTGACTGCCTGTGGTTTTTATCACTTTCATATTTAGTTAAATTTTAATTAGAATCTAGCCTGCCCTCATGTAGGCGGCATCATCAGCAAAATCCGGCTGATCTTAGATGTAACATTTCATCTAAAAATCCTGCCACAGCTTCATCTTCTTGGCATTCTCTACCAGATCGATATAGCTTCCATCTATTGCGTTGATGCAGACGATCTGGGAGATCTCAGCTGATGTATCTCCGCCTCTGAGCTCCTCGCTCTGTGTAAATACCCATGCCGGGATAAAGCACTTCTTGCCGGAATCGTCCACAGCAGCCACATATCTGAGCTCTGCCTTATTGAAATCAATCCTGCCATATCTTGTCTGATATTTCTCATAATATGCAGCAATGCTCTCATTTGCCTTTGAGATCATATCGTTCCAGTTCAGGATATCAACATCCTCATCTTTAAATGAGGCCGAATCCGAATACAATGATGTATACATATACACGATGCCCTCATCGTTTACACATACGTGTGCAATATCATTTGTATCGTACATATATCCGTTCTGGTTCTGAAGGTTATCAACATTATAAAGCTCGTCTGATCTTATTGGAACGCCATTTATTGTACGGCTCATAGATACATAATATCCATTTACCTCGCTCTTTTTCACATCACCGTTTTCTGCAGCCCATATTCTTACAAGTGGCTCCACATCTGTGCACTCCATGCCATCTATCCCTACGCCTGAAAGGAAGTTCATTGCCTGGGATATGGCGTCATTTTCTGTCATCTTACACTCATTTGTCGCATCTGTAAGATCAACATCTGTGGCATTGCTGACTCCGGTTACATATGTATAAGTAGCACCACTCACACCATCCAGAAGTTTGTTCTCCTCCGTCTCGGCCTGACTGAATGCCATGTACATTCCAGCGTCCACATCATCATTACCGCTGTACATTGTGATTGCAACAGTATAATCCTTGTCGCCATACTTTCCTGTGTAAGCGCCGTATGGGTCGTCATAATTTTCAAGTGGAGGCAGAGTGTCCGGAGCATCCGCCATCTGTTTTTTATAAGACTCTATCTGCGAATCATACCATGAATCCGATGTATCATCGCCCTGGCTTGCCGCCTCCTCCTTGAACTTCTTCGTGTTCTCTATCATTTCCTTCAGCTCATCCTTGGTGGACACGCCGTCCTTTCGCACATATATGCCCTTGGATCTGTCAAGCAATCCCTCAACAATCTCCTGAATCCTCTTGGAATCAAGCTTTGCCGTTGTATAATACACCTTTTTCATTTTGTCTGAGTCCGGAACATCTATCGGATCTGCCGTGCACCGGATCTCTGACAATCCGGATTTGCCAACGTCAAATGTCTCATCACATTTATCCGGCACTCCAAGAGCCTTCACAAGACCACTTTTGCCATTGTCCTCACTTTCGCTGTATCCACTGGCTGATTCTCCATCTAATGTGTAATCCACCTTTTTATTTCCACATCCGGTCATCTGCATTGCCATCACTCCTACCAACATACACGCTGCCATTCTTGTCACAAACCTTCTCTTTATCATTATATTTTCCTCCTTATAAATAAATACAAATATCACCACCATTGAAACACTTGATATCCGGCACATTTTGCTGCCGTACACATATAAGACACTTCATATATCCCAATCATCACAAACTATTTTTAAATATTTCCTATACCCCTTTCTGATCTGCATTTGATTTTTCTCCCGCTTCTTCTTTAATTCTATGTCAGTATCACTTTAAGAAACAATTGCCCTGAGCTTTAAGAAATCTTTAAGATTAAAACAAAAGATCCCTTCCGGCCGGCATATCACTGCCACCCGGAAGGGATCTTACTGTAGTCATATTCTCTTCTAAACCTTCATAAACATAAGCACAAATATCACACCGGCCAGTGTTAACACCGCCCCCACCAGAAATGCTATCTTGAACCACTTCTCATCGCCTGTTACACTGTCAAATGTGTCGTCCTCAACCTCCACAAAGCTTAGTGCTGTCATGATCATGAGCCCAAGCCCAGTGAGCACAGCCGGAACGGCCGGAATCTTTATAGCCGGGATAACCCACAATATAAAATATACAATGTCACAGCCAAGGAATATAAATAATTTCTTTCCGTATTTTTTTAACATAACCCAATCTATCTCCTTTATAACACCTGTATCATAGCACCTTATCCATTTTTACTCAAGCTTCTGCTTTTCAGCCTCTTTACAATGTCATCACATCCACATACTGCACTTATACCTACAGCTATCCCAAGCACAAACAGCATAGTCGAATTGCCATATGATCTGGCAGCCTCCCAGTCGGAATCAAATGCAGCACTAAGAGTGTAATAAAGTGGTGCTCCCGGCAAAAGCGGGATAAGTCCGACTATCAGGTATTGATTTGCCGGAGCTTTCATAACCCTGGCCGCAATCTCCGCATATACAGCCGCCCACAGACTTGCCGCAAGGGATGGAACAAACACATCATCTATGATATTCCTGACAAGAATATATACTATCCATGTACACATACCATTTATCGCCGCTGGTATCACATTTCTCTTTCCCAGATTGAACATCAAGGCAAATCCAAGCGATCCCAGAAGCGCTGTGATTATCTGTACTGCCATACTGAATTCCTCCTATCGCCATCAGCGTATAGCTCTCAGTCTCCATTTTCTCCCATAGCTATATACTGATAAATACCGCCAGGGCAAATCCACAGGCTATGCCTGCTGCCCACAGCACCGACTCGACCAGCCTCAGACTTCCGGTTATCGTGTCACCAACGAACATGTCCTTCACCGCATTTGTCAGTGCAAGTCCCGGAATCAAAAGCATGATATCTCCTATCATGACCTTGTCCTCATGTATCGGAAGCACATGCCCCGCCAGCCCGATCAGCACACCCGTGACAAATGAGCACAGGAAGTTGAACAGTATGTTGTTGGTACATATCGGAGCAAAATACACCTGCATCAGCCATATACCCACGGCAAATACCGCAGCGACCACTCCATCAAGTATACTTCCACCGAAGAACACAGCCAGCGTTCCCGCTGCCAGCACACTTCCCACGCACACACGTAGTCTAGGCGCTGACGCCTGCTCTATCTCTTCAATACGTGCCTTCAATCCATCAATATCAAGCGGCTGTCTGCAATACTCCCTGCTCAGGGCATTTATCCGCTCCAGCTTCCAGAAATCTGTCTTTGCGCCATCCCTGGTGCCTCTGGTCATGGAGCACACCGTCCCATCCGGCATATTCATGGTGCATACCAGAGTAGACGTAATGGCAAATACATCCATACGGTCAGCGCCATATGCGGCACCCATTCGTCTGAGTGTATCCTCCACCCTCTTCACCTCTGAACCATTCCGGATCATCATGGCTCCTACATCCATGAACAGTCCCAGCATCTTCACATTCTCCGGATTTCCCTGAGTCATATCCGGCATCTTATGCTGTCCGCTATGCGTATTTCTATCTGCCATACTCATTCATATGCCACCATCCTTTTATATACCGGCTTTACCACTTGTCCTTCACTATCTCATTGGAACCTGCTGGAAAAACTGGTGTCTACGCTCATCCACAATCCTCTCCAGTTCCTTCTGATTGTGGTTATATATCTTATTTATCTCATCACTATATCCTATTATTATATAGGGAACCACGCTTTCTATGTATGCAAGGGTGTCATCGCAGTCCTTATCCTTCCTCATCGGAAGCGCCATTCCGCTGCCATCATTCAGCCTCACTTCAATCTGATAAGACTTACCAGCCCTGACCCCATATACTCTGTTCTGGGTGATAATCTTATATATCCACATAAGCTCTCTGGTCTCTGCGAAATTCACCGTATCGCCCTTTATATACATGAAAAACTCGTTATTAAGTCTGAGTCCATTCACAACCGGTCCAGATTTATAAAACTGCTCGATCCGCTCCAGCTCATATTCTGGATTCGACTTGTTCCTGCAATAATCCAGCACGTCTCTTATGTTACTCTGCCTTATTGCCAGGGATATAAACCATGCCGCAAATGCCAGAAACAGCGCGGCTCCAAGCCCTATCCACAGCGAATCTTCATCTATTCCCATTGCTGCCACCACACCTGCTATTCCTATCGCGGCAAATATCGCGGCTCCTGTTACACATTTTATCCTGTACCTTTTCCCAAGTTTCTTTATCATCCGTTTTTTACCCCATTTCCTTATTGCATCCTATATCGTTTTCGATATCTGACCAATCTCCCCTTTACAGCCGTGCCCTCTGCAAATATTCACGGCATGTCATGCAGATGTTGCCGTCAGTCGTATTCCACCTTCATCAGACACAGCCCATGTGGTGGTGCCGTAGGTCCAGCCTGCTGCCTGTCCATGCAGGCAATTATCTCCGGAATGCGCTCCGCACTCATATTCCCATGGCCAACCTCGACCAGAGTCCCCGTCAGGATCCTGACCATGTTCTGCAGGAATCCATTTCCATGGAACCTCATACGGATATAGTCTCCCTCCTTCACTATATCCACATCGTATATGGTTCTGACCGTGGACTTCTTCATCTTATTGTTGCCACAAAAAGATCTGAAATCATGCTTTCCGACAAGATACGATGCAGCCTTTTTCATCACATCCGCATCAAGTGCACTGCCCTGCGGCACACACCACACATAATTTCTATCAAACACAGGTTTCTCAGCACCTACATACAGCGTGTATTCGTAGATTTTGCCGGTTGCATTCAGCCTTGCATGAAACCTGTCCCCGGCCACAGCAACATCAAGCGCGCAGATATCCGCAGGCAGATATCTGTTCAGATAATCTTTTATCTCTTCCGGAGTCTTATCTGTCTCCATCCTTCCGCTCGCCACCATAGCTCTGGCGTGGACCCCCGCATCTGTCCTGCCTGCACCATGTATATCGACCTTTGTATTGATCATTTTTGACAACACCGCCTCTATACGGCCTTCAACTGTGTCTGCATTTGTCTTACTCTCCCAACCGTGATAGCGCGTGCCATCGTAGCTGAATGTGAATCTGTAATTTGCCATATACCCTCTCTAGGGACGTTCCTTTTGTCACAAGGAGTGTCCCTCTGTCATATAAAACCAATCCAGGGGACACTCCTTGTGACAAAAGGAACGTCCCTACTACACCTGCTCGCCTGTGTCTGCCTCAAATTCCTTTACCTGTTCAAGCCAATACTCCCTATCTTTATCTGTTATCGGTCTTATGACTTTACATGGATTTCCAGCAGCTATAACACCATCTGGAATATCCTTTGTGATAACCGAACCTGAGCCGATGACAACATTTGAACCTATGGTCACACCGGGATTTATGACAGTGTTGCCTCCGATCCACACATTATCACCTATTGTAATCGGCTTGCCAAGCTCCACACCGGCATTTCTGATCATCGCATCTATAGGATGGCATGCGCAGTATATATTGACCCTTGGTCCCAGGAATGCATGATCTCCAATGATGACATCACACTGATCCAGAACTATCAGCCCTGTATTTGCATAGAAATAATCTCCCACATGTATATTTGTTCCATAGTCACAGTAAAATGGCGGCTCTATGTAACATTCCTTTCCCATGTGTGCAAATAATTTTCCAAGGTACTCGCCGGTTCTCGTCATCGTCTCAGACCTAGGCGCACTGTTAAACTTATCAACAAGATCCTTCGCCTTTCCCTCCGGATCCCAGTCCACACATCTGTATAACTTGCCGGCTTTCATTCTGCCAAGCATTTTCTCTACTCTGTCCATAGAATTTTCTCCTTGTTTTTATAATGTTTACTCATCATGTTTATAACTGACTAAAAGATACCATTCTTTATGGCTGCAATCAACCGCAAATAAAATTACTCGTAAAGAGAATCCAATGTAAGCAATAGAATGTCCTCATCTGATATTGATTCAAACCAATCTGTATATCCAGATAGCGAAAAGAAAATGTACTTTGATATTCTGTATTTTGAAGGTATAAGCCTTCCTCTTCTAATTAAAGTTTCATAGATTCCTTTATCTATCTTCTCATTTTTAAACTTACATTCTCCAATAACTGCCTTTTTATCTATTTCAGACAAGGCTACAACATCTATATCTGCAGACTGAGATCTTGTAGTCCCATTTTTATCAGTTATATTTTCTACTCCCCACCAGGTTCCCACCGAGGTAATGAATGAACCATACATTCCCTGTATTCCCTGTTTCAGAGTATAGTATCTGCACATCTCCTCGAATACTGCCCCCATAAAAGAATGTAAAACTGGTTTAACTACTTTTTTATAATAGACTTCCCCCTGTCCCATCTCTATCACACTGGTCGCCTTTGGTATAAATTCATACCAGAATTTAAACATATAATCTCTTAATACATACTGCGTTTTTTTCTTATTTTTTTCGTCTGTTATACATTTCTTTTTTTCAACCAACCCTACATTTATCAGTTTTTCAATTGAATACAATACAGTTGGTTCCTTTTCACCTATTTTGCCTGCAATTGTATTGAGCGTATTTTCCCCTGATGCAATCTGTTCAATAATATTGTTTACTGTTGATATATCAGAAAATTCCTGAGTCAGCAAATTTCTTGTTTCATCATATAAATATCCATCTGTTCTAAAAAATAATCTTACAATATTTTCATCAATGCTTTTCTCTGGATCGATCAGTGATAAATATTTTGCCACGCCTCCCGTGACACCATAACAGATAGCTTTTTCTTCGTTTGAATACCCTGGAACAAACTTTGCCGCATCAAGATAATCAAATGTATCTAATTCGATCTGTGAATCCCTTCGTCCAAATAACGGGCTCTTTTCACTGAGCACCTTACTCTCCATAAAACTTAACGCCGATCCACACAAAATTATTTTTATATTTTTATCATTCCAGACCGTATCTATATACTTCTGTAATATTGATAATAAAGCCTCGTCCTTCTCTGCCCAATAAGATATCTCGTCAATTACAATTATAATTTTATCATTACCGACATTATTATTAATAAAATCAAAAACCGCCTCTGTTGTATTAAATGTAATACCATTTACATCTGGCATCAGTAAATCTGTAACTTGTTTTGAAAATAATTCCAGGTTTCTATTTTTTCCAACTTTTGTAGCTGTATAGAAAATGGTTTTTTTATCTTTAGCAAACTCCGTAATAAGCGTAGACTTTCCAATACGTCTACGGCCATATATGACTGTCATGCCAAGACCATCTTTATCATAAAACTCCTTTAACGATGTCAGTTCTCTTTCTCTACCTATAAACATTTATTTTCCCCCTTGTCTTTAAGCGCAGTATCCAGAGTATTTTTTATTAAAATCGTTTTTATTAAAATCAATTTTAATAAAATGATTCTGAATATAATATATCATTATTTATTGTATTGTGCAATCCTATCTTAATTTAATAGCGAACTGCCCTCTAATCTTGAATACAAGAACACTGCCCGAAGACTTCTGGCGCAGTACAACGCTCTTGCCTACGACCAGAAAAAAGAAAAAACAGCTATATTACAAGAGTTGTTTGGAAGCATGGGGAGCAACGTATCGGTCGGACTCCCAGTGAAGATCGGAAGCGGCTGCTGGATAGGCGGCGGAGTCATCATCCTCCCTGGCGTCACCATAGGCTCTGACTGCAAACGCCCTTATCGCAGTCAGAGCCGAGTGCATATGGAAGTCAGTCAAAGTGAGGTTAGGCAAATGTTATTACGAATATATATACTTCTGCCTATAACAGAAAAACTGCTCTCCAAACCGGAGAGCAGTTTTTCGTCCGTCATCAATACACAAACAGGTACATCCCAAACCAATGCAGTGCCGCCCCCAGCATCACAAATATATGCCAGATAAAATGCGCGCCCTTGGTGTCCTTCACAAATGGTATCATGCCGAGCGTATATACAACACCGCCGCCCACGATCCATCCCAGAAGCGGCTTGTCATTTCTGAACCATCCAGGGATGAACATGATAGCGCTCCATCCGATAACGAAGTACAGCGTGTAGTGTATCGGTCTGAACCTGCCAGGTCCGAACACACATATGATGGTGATTCCCGCTATGATAAGAGCCCACTGGACACAGAAGAGTACAATTCCAAGCGTATTGCCCCAATATACAAGATAAAGAGGTGCAAACGTTCCCCCTATCAGCAGATATATGGAAGAATAATCAAATCTTCTCCAAAGCCGCTTCACCGCGAGTCCTGATTTGTATGAGTGATACAGGCAGCTCATAAGGAACATGAGAATAAGAGAGATTCCATAGAAACACGATGCCATCACCTTGAGTCCTGTATCCGACTTCAAAAGCAGAAGGACAAAGCCCGCTATGGCAAGCCCGGCTCCTATTCCGTGAGTGACTGCATTTCCTACCTCCTCAAGCACAGTTAGCTTTGGCGGCTCATTTAGTTCTCTGTAATGCAGTTTTTTTGCCATTTTCGCCTGTTTTTTCTCTCCTTTTTTATTCTCTCTGTCCAGTTCTTCATTCTGATGACTGCTCATGTCCGACATTTCTGATTCAGTAACATCACCCTGAATATTATTTGTCTGTTTATTCTTCATCTCTAAATTATTATTTGTCTTTTCTGTTTCTGAGTTATTTACTTCTGCCATATTTGATTTGAAACTTCCTTCTATCTATTAACTATACTGTCTATTATAACAGCGGCATCCCACACGGTGTATAGCTCTGACCCCACCATCACCGCAGGCCACACGGTGCATAGCTCTGACCCCACCATCACCGCAGGCCACTAAAGTGCCTCAAGCACCTGCACTCCGCGCCTCTTCAGCCATATTCTGAACACAGCTGCAAGAGCCGCTGTCAATGCTACACTTATTATAAGATATAGTGTCAATCCTGTTACATTCCCCAGTAAGATATATCCCGCTACAAGTACAATAATATACACAACGTTTGATAAAAGAGCAACCAGAACGCCCATACTCTGCTTCACAACCGCCGTCTCCGATGTCCAGTCAAGCTTCGGCATTTTGAGGCTAACCACTAGTCCGATATATGCAGTCAGACACACATACAGACATGGGAGCAACAACATCATAATACCATGTATGGCGGACGGCTTCACCAGAGCCATCATAACCACATCAAGTATAACCACAGGAATTATCGTGAGAATCACGTGCATCCTTATCTTTGCTCTGAGGATCCGCCACGAAGTAACCGGAAGCGACCGCACGATCCACAACGTTTTTCCCTCCAGCGATATGGATGGTGCGGTCAGATCATTCATAGATGCTGCCGCGCATACTGTGATACACGCGCCAAATACCAACAATCCGTCTGACAGACCTGGAAGCTTCGATATAGCGCCTGTTATATACTGTCCCTTCACAAGGCATACCACTGCCAACACAAGCATGAGAAGTGTGCCAAGTGAACAGTTCAGCATATATACGGCTGACGATGCCAGCCTCTTGAATTCTCTCTGCAGCAATGCCTTTTCCGGACTCTGTGCCTTCATCCTCTTTGCCGCAAGCTTACTATGCGCATATCCTGTCTTTGTCGTTACTATCCCGATAAATGTCCTTTCAAGTACAACCCACACAGCAAATGATATCGCGATAGTTCCAGCGGCCACCAGAATTAACTGCAATCCATCCCCCACCGCTGCACTTCCTATGGAATAGATCGGATATGCTGCGCCTTTTATCTTTGCACTGTACATTCCGCTATTTGCAAGGATCTTCGAAAGCAGTTTATTTGCATTCATGTACACTGCATAGTAGGCAGTTATAAATGCCAGCGAAAGTATGACTGTGACGAAGCTCTTATTCTTTGTCTTATTGCCTATCTTGCCCACGACCCAGCCGAGTATGCACGAGAGTACCAGTATGACAAATGTCAGAAGAACCATCACTATAACCGATGCCACAATCGGCCATATCCCGGGATGAACCACGATACCATACACTATGATACCAGGAACCATGGCGGTCACGGCGAACATCGCTCCCATGACATACACCCCTGACAGTCTTGCAAATAATATAGCCCTGACCGGAATGGGCAGTGACAGCATCAGGTCATTGTCTTTTGCCTGATACAGGCTCGCATATGTATTGAACACACTTCCTAATATACCGATGGTCAACGCCATCATAGACATCATCGCCATGTACATCCAATCAAGTCCTGCAGAACAAAGCGGCTCACACATCGAATATGCCTCCATTCCAAACATGGCTCCCATACAGCCCAGCAGCACTGCCACATAGCCGGTGATTCCCAGAACTACTGCACCTTTTGATCTGGACTTTCCAGTCTTCCGGTCAACGAAAAATCCGCTGAACAGCATCTTAAGCTGTTTCTTCATCAATATCTTTATCATGCCTCTCCCTCCAGCTCAAGAAATACTGACTCAAGAGACTCGTCTCCCTTAACCTGCTCCATTATACCGGCCTTAACCAGACGGCCGCCCTTGATGATCGCCACCTTGTCACAAAGCTTCTCTGCCACTTCCAGTACATGTGTCGAGAAAAATATTGCGCCTCCGTCATCACACATCTTCCGCATCATCTGCTTTAATATGTGGGATGCCTTCGGATCAAGTCCAACAAATGGCTCATCCATAATGATAAGCTTCGGCTCATGTATCCAGGCAGATATGATCGCCAGCTTCTGCTTCATTCCATGGGAATACTCAGATATAAGCTGTCCGAGATTGTCTTTTATCTCAAATGCATCTGCATATTTGTCTATAAGCTCATTCCTGACATCAGCCGGCACACCAAATATATCTGCTATAAAATTCAAATATCCCATACCTGTCATAAAGTCATACAGATCCGGGTTGTCGGGAATATATGCTATCTGCTTTTTACACTCAAGAGGATCGGCATTTATGGACACACCATCTATGAGTATATCTCCCTCCTCAAACTTCAGAATTCCTGTGCAAGCCTTTATAGTCGTGGTCTTTCCTGCTCCATTGTGTCCAATAAATCCATATATCTCCCCTGGCATAATATGCAGGCTCAGATCATCAACAGCCTTTTTATCACCATATCTCTTTGTGAGATTCTTTATTTCCAGCATAATCTCTACTCCTTTTCCTCAATCATTTTCCTTCCTATTACCATACCACAGCCAGGGAACTTAACACAGTTAATTAATCTAAAAAAAAGCCCCTCCAGACCGACTGCATCCTGTCGCCTGAAGGAGATTTTTTCTAAATAAATACTGCTGCATGATCACCATTCGCCCCAAAACCGATTTATCTTCTGAGATTTTCTTTTAATTATCTTAACTGTCGCATCACAGTATATATCATGAAGATCAGGTGTTTTTGTTATATTCAGGGAACCTATCTTATTTCCACAGCAATTAACCATATTCAATTTCTTACACTTACTTATATCAAGCTTACTGAGTTTATTTTCAAAACAGAATACCTGAACCAGCGCACCATTTGGACAAAGCTTTAACTGTGTCAGCTTATTATTACTACATAACAACAGTTGAACTCTTCGATTCTTACTCAGATCAAGTTTCTTAAGTTTGTTTCCACCGCATGATATAACCTTAAGCCGCAGATTATTAGATGTATCAAGTTTTGTCAGTTTATTTGAACCACAGAAAATCTGATTCAACCGTCTGTTTTTTCTTATATCAAGTCTGGACAGTCTGTTACTTGAACAATCGAGATATTCCAGTTTGGTATTTTTCCGTATATCAAGCCCTGATATTTTGTTTGTACCACACATCAGCTTTTTAAGTTTTGTGTTTTTGCTGACATCCAGTTTACTAAGCTTGTTATAACTACAGTCAAGTGCTTCCAGACTTATCAGGCTTCTGATATCCAGACTTGTAAGCCGGTTACTATTACACTCAAGGGTTTTTAATCTTTTATCATTTGTGATAAATATCCTGGATAATTTATTATTTGCGCACTCAAGTTTCACCAGCTTCGGATCATTACTTACATTCAGATATGTAAGCCTGTTTCTGACGCAATTCAAATCTTTGAGACTTTTATTTCCTTTGACCACAAGACTCACAAGAGAGTTTGATTCACAGTTTAATGTAGCCAGTTTTCGCAGGCTGGATAAATTCAATTTTCTGATTTTATTACCGCTGCAGTCTATATATGTGAGATTCCTGTTCTTATCTCCAGCTATGAAACTACTGATTTTATTTTTACTACAGTCCACATAACTCAGTTTTGCATTCTTACTTATATCAAGCTTTGTAAGTTTACTATATTTTACGATGAGCTTTTCAAGCTTCTTGTTCTTGCTGATATCGAGATATCTTGCACTGGCAAACTGCAGATCAAGCTCCTCAAGTTCAGTAAAGTATTCTATCCCCTTAAAATTCTTTGTATCATTCAACCCGCTTTGTATACTTTGAAGCTTTGTTACTTTCTTCGCTTCCTTTAGGGAGAGCACTCCATCGTCATTCTCATCATATTCTGCTACTACATTCCTGAAATTAGCATCCGGGAAATGTGCCCTGTCAATCTTAACTCCTTTGTTTGTCTGAGCCGCCTTTGCCTGCACAGAAACGCCTGCGCCAACCGATGCAATAGCCAGCATTGCAAGTGCGCCAGCAGCAAGTATGCGTTTTGTTATGCCGCATCTCATCCTCTTTCTCATAACCCCTTCACTCCTTTTAATATACTGTGCTCTTATTTTCTTAAAACCTCAAATGTATTATAGCAAATAAACAATCAATAGTAACCATCAAAAAAATAAATGGTGAATCCATCAATTTCAGGATCCACCATTATTGAACCGTCTTATGTCAGCTTTATGTTATTTCTGACTTTTTTTTAACCTCTCGATCTCTGCCAGAGCCTCCGCAAGTGCAGCTTTAGTCTCGGTCAGTTCCGCTTTGCTCTCCTCAAGTTCTGCTTTGCCCTTTTCGAGTTTTACTTTGTTCTCCTCAAGTTTCACTTTATTCTCCTCGAGTTTTACTTTGCTCTCCTCGAGTTTTACTTTGCTCTCCTCGAGTTCTGCTTTGCTCTCCTCGAGTTTTGCTTTGTTCTCCTCGAGTTCCGCTTTGCTCTCCTCAAGTTCTGCCTTGCTCTTTGCCAATTTATCTTTGTTTTCCTGTATCTCCTTTTTCTGCTGTTCTATCATATAATACACTGTATTCTCATCAAGCTTCTTAAGTGCGTCTGAAAACATACCGATTACCTCCTCCGGCTTCTGAAGATAACCTGCCATATCTACAATGATTTCCTCCATCTGAGGATAATCTGCAACCAACTCGTCCAGTCTGTCTACACTATCCATTGACAATAAGGCAAGCCACCCATTCAATTCATTGAGCTCCTTTTTGTCCTTAGAATAATAACTTTTCTGAAATACGTCAAGCGATATAAGGCAATATTCCTGAAGCATATCAAGTTCAATTCCTGTTGCAAATTTCGTTCTGCCAAAGTGAACATAAGTGTCCATCAATTGCGGTTCCTTCAGTTCATCAGGGCTATCCTCAAATATGACTATGGTATACACCTTTTTTAGATCACCATATGTAAAACTTCGTCCTTTTTTCCCTTTTACCCGGCTATACTGCCGTAACACAAGATCGGCAGAATAACACGACATTCTCTGAGCAGGAAACAGATACGCTATCTTCTGTATCTCAACATTTGCAAATGTTCCATCCTCCAGCTCCACCACCATATCCATTATGAGCAACGATGCCCCCTGCAACAGACTCTCTTCTGTGGGCAATATATCTTTTATTATAACTTTCTTTCCAATTACACTTCCTATAAAACTTTCCAGTCTCTCAGGATGTATCTCCGGATTAAACATCTTCTTGAAGAAGGGATCATAAGTGAGTGGCAACGTCTTTTTGCCACAGAAAAAACCTAACATCCTCTCTTTCAGATCATCTGTCAATCTCCTGTATATACCATATGCACCGGGTTCATTTCTAAGTTCATCTATCACCGAATCTCTGTCCCGCGGCGCAAACAATGTGCTTATCTTTTTATCATCTGTCATAGGCATACTCCTCCTGTCGAACACCAGCCCACTAAAAACTGCTCCATCTGATAACTATCTTCTTTAAGGTTATCGCGATTCATTATTGTTAGTCGCTGGAGTTACTATCATATATCTGTTTTGTCATTACTTTGATTATATTAGATATGCACATCTGATATTTGCACTTTAAACTCCAATAACGAGTTAGTCAACAGGGACAAAAACTTACAAAAGTATACAAAAAAGCAAATAAATCTGCACCATTCAAACTTTATTTCCATGACAAATGCCTTTGCCACAACACTGCAATCTAGTGTTTCTTTTGGTTTTTTAGTATACAGAAAGAACATTTATATCTTTAGATCTGTGTAATATTAATTATATTTAATGTTTTGCTTATACTTAAATCTTTGCATATAGCACATAAAAAGCCCCTCCTTACCAACTGGTAAAGAGGGGACAAGCTCAAAATGTATAGCACTTATCTTTGTAAAGCCTACCAATCTTTCTTCATAGTATGTGCTATCTCGACATTCTGTTTTTTTGTTTTTATTACTTTCACTGATTTGTCACAACACAGACGACTCATATATGTATTGCTCTTAATATTCAATGTCTTTATCCTGTTTGACTGGCAGTATATTCCACCTATACCCTTCAAACCAGTCATGTTAATTTTTGTCAGTTTATTATTATTACATACAAGCCACCACAGCTCCGAACAATTTCTCAAGTCAAGCTCCGTCAATTTATTGTATGAACAGGAAAGCCGCATGATTCTTGGATTTTTTGTCACATCAATCTGTGTAAGTTTATTACCGGAACACAAAAAATTCTTAAGCTTTGGATTCCTGCTCGTATCAATCTCTGTAAGATTATTATATGAACAGCCGAGATCTGTAAGTTTTGTGTTTCTTCTAACATCCAGTTTTGTAAGTTTGTTTTCACCACAATATAAAAATAACAATCTTCTATTATTCTTTACATCAATATCTGACAGTTTGTTGTTATCACATACAAGATATTTCAGCTTTGTATTCTTACTTACATCCAGTCTGCTGATATTATTGTTATGACATGACAGGCTTTCCAGATTTCTTAGTTTTCCCACTTCAAGTCTTGTGAGTCTGTTGTTACCACAGTCTAATAACTTCAGTTTCGCATTCGTGCTTACATCAAGTTTTGTGAGTCCCGCGCGGTTACAATCAAGATATGTAAGATTTGGATTGTAACTTACAATAAACTGCTTTACATTCAGCGACTTCAAACTACCAGAGGAACAATGAACCTCACTCAGATAAGGATTTCTTCTCAGGACAAGACTGGTTAGCTTCTTATTCTTGCTGGTATCCAGATATCTCGCCTCGACATCCTGCAAATTTATCTTTCTCAGCTCAGTGAAATACTCGATCCCCTTAAAATTCTTCACACTTCTCAGACTATAATCTGAATCTGTCCTTTTTGTGCTGTATTTGTCAAATGCCAGTTTCTTTATATTTTTTGCTTCTTTCACCGACAGCATTCCATCACTGTTTTTGTCATAAGTTCTGGTATATTTTCTCAGATTCGCATCTGGAAAATGCTCTCTGTCGATCTTTACCCCATCTGCGGTCTGGGCCGCTTTTGCCTGAATCCCAGTTCCAGCTCCCATGGACGCCATGGCCATCACTGCAAGCGCACCGGCAATAAGCACACGTTTTGTTATGCTGCTTGTCTTTTTCATAAATCCCTCACTCCTTTATAATATATGTGCATTTTCTTTCTGAAAAAATGCACATATATTATAAAAAAAAAAAAAGTACTGTCAATAGTTTCCCCCAAAAATAAAGGTGGATCCATCAACTTCAGGATCCACCTTTAACAATCGGCAGTGCTGCCATACAGCTACTCTATATTTCTCTTTCTCTTCATCCGTCCCCTGAACTCGTCAAGTGCCGCTCGGCCAGGGCCCGTCATAGGTTTGATCCACCTTCCTTTTAACAAGTACGGTGTCAGTATGACAAATCTCAGAAGTTCATCCGTGTAGACAAATGAGAACACTGCGAGGAACGGCAGCTTGACCACCATTCCTGCTACCCATGTAGCCGGAACCGAAAACAACATCAGTCCACCAATCTCCATAACCGTACCGACAATAGCTTCTCCTCCTGCGCGGAAGCACTCGTTCTGTATATAGCAGCAGGTTCTGACTGCTCCGAAGAACAGATATATGATAAGCATATACTTAGTGTACATCATCGCCTCGGCACCGAGCCCGAACAATCCGAACAGCGGATTATGCAGCAGTGTCATGATGAGCACAATTGTGAATGTGATGGCAGGACATACCAATGCAGCTCTCTTGGCATAGGAGAGTCCTCTGTCAAGGTTGCCGGCACCGACCTCATTTCCCACGGCCACACTGGAGGCATTCGCCAGCCCACCGAAGAACGCATATACAAATCCCTCGCACACTCGGAATGCCGCCATAGCCGCTATGGCGGAGTCGCTCTGATGTCCCATGACGACATTGATTATCATCTGTCCAACACCGTAGAGTATCTCATTGCACACGATTGGGAATGCCTTTGATGCATAGGACTTCACAAATCCCATATCAATATCAAATGCTTTTCGTGCACTGAACTTTATCTCATGACTGCTCTTGGCAAGATAGAGAATAAGCAGCGCTATGTTCACAATACCTGACACCAGTGTACCTATAGCTGCACCGGCAACTCCCATCTTTGGAGCACCGAACCGGCCATAGATCAGAACAAAGTTTATGCAGAAGTTGAGCAGCAACGATATTATCGAGCACACAAGCGGCACCTTCACCCTCTCCGTTGATTTTAGGAGTGCCGTGATGATCGCTGCAAACACCTGAAGCGGATACGACCATCCCACTATCCTCATATACGGCTTTGCCAGTTCTATAATAGTCTGCTTGTCCGTGTATATGCCGAGTATCCATCCCGGCGCAGCAATGGTAACCACTGCAAATAATATGCCAAATATTCCGGCACAGATGATTGCCAGTCCAAATGCCTTGTTCATTCCCTCTGGGTCCTTTGCGCCCCAGAACTGCGACATAAACAAAAGTGAACAACTGACAAATCCCCAGTATGTCGAGAACAGCAGTGAACTTATCTGAGCGCACACGCCAACCGCCGCAACGGCGATCTCACCCTCACTTCCTATCATTATCGTGTCGACCATACTTGCCGTGGTCGCCAGCAGGTTCTGCAGCGCGATAGGCATGGCAAGAACAGCCAGCATCCTGGCAAATTCCTTCCACGTCACCTTTTTATTATTTTTTACAAAGCCCATAGAAGCACTTCCCATTCAATTACCTCTTATATATACTGCACCCACATCAGTGCGCTTCTTTTATTATCCCATCTATTCTCAAATTTGATGCGTCCGACTATTGTACTCCCTGATTTCTATAATTGCAATGGTTTTATACCTGTAGTGTAGGGAATTTCCCATGCAGCATGAACACACGAAAAAAGGCATGCAGCAACGCCGCATGCCTGAACAAGCTATTCTGATAAACCCCATTGCTCATCATTACAGCTTATTTTCACATATTTGTTATATAGAGCACTCCTACAGTGCATTCTTGTATATCTGAACTATATCTTCTCTGGAAAGAGGAACATAGCAGCCATGACAGAATCCGTATGCACTGCCTGCCATATCATCAAAATGAGTTTCATCTATCCCAAGCTCACTCAGAGAATGCGGCATTCCCAGACGTTCAAAGAAATCTCTGGTCCTCCTTATTGCCAGTCTGGCTGCCTCCATATCGCTGCAGCCATCCGATATTCCCCACACTGATTTGCCATACTCGGCAAGCTTTTGCGCAGTGTTATCACTCAATATATATTCCATCCATACCGGCGTGAGTATTGCCAGTCCCACACCATGGGTAATATCATAATATGCTGAGAGTTCATGCTCTATCGGATGCACACACCATTTTACCTTGGCTCCAAGTGTCAGCAGCCCATTCAGCGCCAGACTGCTGCACCACATAAGATTTGCCCTGGCATCATAATTGTCCGGCTCTTCCATGGCAATCTGTACATTCTGTACCACTGTTTTCAGTATTGCAAGACACATCTGCGCCTGTATATCAGCTCCTGGTGTGTTGGTAAAATAGCTCTCAAATACATGACTCATGATATCCACCGCACCGGCCGCTGTCTGTCCAGCAGGAACCGAATACGTGTATTCCGGGTCAAGCACTGCCATTCTTGGCTTAAGAAGATTGTTCGATATGTCAAGCTTCTGATTTGTCTCAGGATTGGATATAACTGTCGAATTGTCCATCTCGGATCCAGTTGCAGCAAGCGTAAGCACCACATACACAGGAAGCGCTTTATTTATAAGCTTGCTGTCCACCATGAGATCCCACGGATCTCCGTTATAACATGCCCCTGCTGCCACAAGTTTGGCACAGTCTATAGAGCTTCCTCCTCCCACTGCAAGAACCATATCTATGTCATACTCCCTGCACATGGAGACTCCTTTTCTCACAAGTCCGATCTTAGGGTTTGGACTGACACCTGCCAGCTCATACACCGTCAATCCTGTATCAGTCAGAACCTCCTGTACCGATGTGTATATTCCATTTGCTTTTATACTTCCCCCGCCATATACCAGAAGTACGGATGTTCCCGCATCTTCCAGCTCCGCAAGATGGGTTATCTGATCTCTGCCAAAATGGATAACGGTTGGAATATCAAATGTGAAATTGTTCATCAGTTTCACCTCCTAAACAGCCGCATATGTCTTAAAAAACATCATGGGCGCCATGCCAAAATGCTTCTCAAAATCATGTATCATATGGGCCTGATCTGTATAATCAAGACCACATGCTATGTCTGAATAAGCAGGCATAATTCCTGTTTTTTTGCACATACACAGATAACCGCCGACTCTCTGGGCTCTCATGATATTTGCAAACTTGGATATCGTATAACCGGTATGCTTGCTGAAAACCTTGTTCAGATACCTTGCCGAGTAACCACTCGCCTGCTCAAGTTCTGCCAGACTATGCTTCTTCTTATCACTTATGATCACGTCCATCAGCCACCTGGCAAGCTCCCACTGGGTATTGCTTATCCGCTCCTCATCCCGCATATGACAGTTATTCATGCACCGGATGACCTCACAGCACTGGCTTTCAAATGTATTGTGGCCACACACCGCATCTATGAGCCCCTCGTAGAACTTCCCTGAATCCAGGTTCACAACCTGCCCATGTATATCTGTTATATTTTCTCCAGCCACAAGAGGTGAATACCCCGGCAGAAAACGGATTCCAAAGTACCTGTATCCATCACAGAGCTCCAGTCTGTCCAGATTATCATGTGGTCCGACAAGATCTATTCCAAGATCTGATTTATTCTCATCATAATGTATCATTATATCAGCACAGGCATCTCTTGCCACCGTATATCCGTCCCTGTCATTTGCAAATGTATACAGAGATGATATTCCAAGCTCCAGACATTTATCATTTCTCATAACTCTCATGGAGTCCGCAAAATTGTATGTCTGGATCGTATTTACCGTTCTTCCCGTATCAAGTCTTATCATCTCTGTCACCTCCCCTGCACGATACTTGTGAGCATCCTCATGAGTTCAACAAACTGATATATCTCCTGTCTTACCGGCATGATCACCTGCATGACCGGCGGCATGAGAATCCAGGTGGCAGAACCAACCATACTCCGCACACTGATGAGCCATCTGCCATACTCCTGCTGATACCTGATACTCACATCAAGAAGTCCAAGCTGTTTTATCTTGCCGAGAACTACAGGTTCATTGAGAAGCTTCAGTATCTGACTTTCCCGGTCATCCATTTTCCTGTCAGATACTTCTGCTTCAAATCTCACCGCACCAGCCTTTAAACCTCCGTCCATCTTCAGTTCAAATCCGTAATATCTTTTCTCCTTTGCCTTAACAACCGCCTGCACCAGCATGTTGTACGATATGGCTGCAAATCTATTCTCGACGTCGTACACAAGCATCATGTTCTCAAGCGGTGCAAGACCATTTATATGCAGTTTTCTATAGAGCACATCATCTTCAGCCACCTCACAGTTATCGGGCAGCACCTGGCAGAACATGTCAGCCACGGCCTCAAGTTTTTTGTCAGCCTTTTTATTCATCTTGATCTTTGTCGCCTCTATTCTTCTGCCATCAGCATCCAGAAGCTGAAACTCTCTCTCTGAACTCCTAAGTGCCATCCCCATAACTCATCATCCTTTCCGTATTATCCAAATGATACGCAGCCGTTACATTCTGCATTCTTATATAGCTTATCCTCTATGATACCGAGGCTGCTGCTCTAGCACTGAGCCATTCCTCAACCTCCTCATCCCAGCCCTCAAGGTACTCTGAACGCTCTCTGATATCTTTTGCCAGATCCTCCAGCGGCTCCGGTTTGAACATCGGTATCTTCTTTACCTTCATCCACACGAAGCAGTATACGGCCACCGCAACCATACAGATAACTGCTGCCATCAGATAATCCTTGAGTGTATAGATAGCATATATTACTCCGATTATTCCGATTGGGAGTACCACCTTTGCAAAAGGAGCCTTCCAGAGTCTTGGATAATCCGGATATTTCTTTCTGAGTATAAGCACATCAATCATAGCTATGGCATATGATATGGTCCATGTGATACATGCAACGCTTATGAGCGATGACACCACATCGGCATTTGCACCGTTTACTGCAATATATATGATAGTCACCATCATCATGATTCCTGTGAATATTACACCGAATACCGGAGTCCTCGTCTTGGGATTGATATATCCGAAGAACTTAGGAACCTGATTCGATCTGGACATTCCGTAGAGCATTCTAGGAAGTGCAGCGCAGTAAGAATTTGCAGTTGTGAATGATGCCAGTATCGTGAGCAGTGTCATGATGATAAATCCAGCATTTCCAAGCATTCCCTTTGCCGCCTCAACATGAGGGATTGCTGATGATGTGAGCACATCCAGTGATGTGTATCTCACTGATGCCGCAGAGAATATGACATCGATCACGTAGATTGAAATAAGTCCAAATATAAGTGCATAAGGTATATTCTTGTATGGTTTCTTGTTCTCCTCAGCCATAGGACATGCGAACTCAAATCCTATGAAGAACCATATCGCCGTACCTACTGAACCGAGTACTGTTCCCCAGCCTCCTTCCGGAAGGAAACCAAGATCAGTATTTACCGGCTGTGCTCCAAATGCTTCACCGACATGGAAGAAACCGAGAAGTGACAGCAGTGCGAACATAGCCATCATTGCCACCGTTATGAAAGCCTCGGACTTTCCATAGAAATCAACACCAAATATATTTATGAGTACAACCAGCACTGCAAGCCCCACGGTGACTACCATGGATGGCACTCCACAGAGCTGATTCATGGACTCACCTCCCATGACAAGCTGTGTTCCTCCATCGCAGGTGATGAGCACCAGGTAACCACTCAGCAGTGCAAATGCTCCCATGAATCGTCCCATGGCAGGGACTGTATAGTCGGATATCATTCCTCCGCCTGGCAGCATGGATGTGAGCTCACCGTATGCAAATGCCGCTGCCATCATTGGTATAAGTGCTATAAGTGCCGTTATACAGGTCGCATATCCCGTTGTTCCTCCTACATTGCCAACTGAAAACATGGCGCTGCCTGAAACCACCAGACCTACCGCTGCGCCATATGCTGCGGCAAAACCCAAAGTTCTTTTAAGCTTTTTTCCATTTTCCATATTGACCTCCTTTTCCGGGTTATGCCATGTAAGGCACATCCCACAGATTCAGACTTACACCAAGTCCCATCATCTTCGCGTTTTCATATATGACCTTGCCCCAGGCAACATCCTCAACCGGCATGCCGCCAACCGAGTAAACTACGATCTCGTCATCGCTGGTTCTCTTCGGCTTCTTGCCCATCAGTATATCTCCCATGTCGCTTATCTGATCCTCAGTGATCAGCCCGTCATGGATCATATCAGTGAATTTACATCCCACTATATCTATAGGGCCAAATGTAGGATACGGATATTCCTCTGCCCATGCATGGTAAAGTCCCATGCTGTCGACCACAAGCCTTGCTCTATTTGCCAGAAAATCATTTTCAAAATCAATCGCCGACGGAGCCACGATAAATGCACCTTTCTTTATCCACTCTTCCTTTACCAGGGCATATTTTGCAGGGTCCTGTCCTGTGGATGCGCCAAATGACATGACATCCGTATCTCTCACCATTTCCTCAAGCGTGTCACACACCTTGATGGTTGTGAACTGTGGATATTTCTCCTTCACATAGTCAACAAAGCTGTCTATAGACTTCTGTCCACGTCCCTTGATCTTCACAGTGTCAAGTTCGGGGCATGTCGCCACAAATGCATCCAATGCTGTCTTGCCCATGACTCCAGGGCCAAATATACCGCAGACCTTTGAATCTTTTCTTGCAAGATAACGCATTCCAACTCCTGGAATAGCTCCTGTTCTGTATGCACTTATCAGATTTCCAGACATGAGCGCCAGCGGAGCACCTGTGTCCTTGTCATTTAACATGACCATAAGTATAGATCTTGGAAGTCCAACCTGCTTATTTGCCATATTTGATCCGTACCATTTCATTCCGGCCATATCGAATGAACCGCCTATATATGCCGGCATGGCCATGAATCTTCTTGCCTCTCCCACATCCTTTGGCATATTTGGAAATGGTGATTCCTTAGGAAATGTAACCATAGTTCCATGAGAGCTGTGGTTCTCACCACCCATCACAAAATCTCCAATGCTAAGGCACTTCAGCACTTCCTCCATCGCATCAATACACTTAGACATGTCCGTAACTCCGGCTTTTATCATGTCCTTTTCACTCAAATAAAGAAAATCTACTTCTGGATATGCCATAATTTTGCCCTCCTTATCATATGCTGTGATCATACACGGACATCCATGCGACCACCTGTCGTTGCCAGCTCCTATAAAGAGCCACATCAGATACAAAAGAGAGCAGACACAGAAGCCTAATTTCTTAGACTCCTTTGTCTGCTCTCTTTTCTTGTAGCATATAATATCCTTACAACAGATTTTGTTATTGCAAAAAATGGAACTCCTGTCTGTCCTTATTCTTACATTATTAACAGCCAGTGTCAACAACTAACCCTTAAGCTCTGGTTTTACTTTGTTTTATTAAGTTCAACTGGTCTGAAGCCTTAATCATAAAGGCTTCGCGATGCCATACCTTAACGTATAAAGCCATCGAGTTCATGCTCCACACTCTCAAACTCTCTGACACTCCAATCTTCTCCCAGTGCAAATACAGCTCTGTACACACTAAAGTTTAACTCATCGTCAACCTTCAGCTCTCTGGCTGCTACTCTGTGGGATATCTTCTGAAGTCTCGCGAGTATGTCTAACCGCAGATTCGATATGATAGATCTCTCTTCCACATTTCCGTTACTATTGCTTTCCGTGCACTCCGTCTGATTCTCTCTGTACACACTTTCCCAGTCATAATCAGCAGTCCTGCCACAGGGCGCACCGCATACACTGCAATCCGGAACAATGGTCTGCTTATCCGCATGGGCCTTTTCTATCATCTCCCCCGTGGCTGCATCAGAGCAGCCGAGTGACATATCGGAAATATGCAAACCTTCTATTATTATACTGTACGTGTCATCCGTCACATGCACCGCTCCGTCCGTAGCTCTCACAAGTCCTATGAGTGCCCCGACCAGACGACTGCCTGTCTCCGTTGTGATTCTTTTTTTATCTTCCATTATTTTTACCTTTCATATCTTTTAAAGGCGAATTTAACATGGTGGGCTGAGATATCTGAGGAATGAATGTACCTGACGACTCCGACCTCTAAGTGCGATGAGGGAAATATTAGTCCAGGATTCTTCCATCTATAGATACAGTTGCAACCTGCCATGGGATGAACTTGCCACTGTCCTGAAGTGCCTTCTTTGCAGCCATCTCCAACCCTCCACAGCAAGGAACCTCCATACGCACTATTGTAACACTTTGTATATCATTTCGCCTTATTATCTCTGTAAGTTTCTCTGAATAATCCACGCTGTCAAGCTTTGGGCAGCCGATCAACGTCACATGCCCATTTATGAATTTCTCATGGAACGATGCGTAGGCATAAGCTGTACAGTCCGCCGCTATGAGAAGTTTTGCCCCATCGAAGTATGGCGCATTCACCGGCGCAAGCTTGATCTGCACCGGCCACTGGGAAAGCTGGCTTGGGCGCTCATAATTATAAAAGCCGCCTGTCTGCCCTGTTTTATCTGCCACACTCGCGTCTTTTCCATTTGCGGCTGCTGCCGGTCTCCTGAATAAACTTCTCGCCATGGAGCCAGGACATCCGGAATGTACCGGCTTCTTCTCTCCACGAACCTTGTCCAGACCAGCCGTATTACCGACATTCTCTGCCGCAAGCTTCGCCTGCTTGTTCGCTATGACCGCCGCTTCATCATACGCTGCCGCCTCTCTCTCAACAAATGTTATGGCGCCTGTAGGGCATGATGGCAGGCAGTCTCCAAGGCCGTCACAGTAATCGTCCCTGAGCAGCTTTGCCTTGCCATTTACCATGCCTATTGCTCCTTCATGGCACGCATTTGCACATGCTCCGCATCCATTGCACTTGTCCTCGTCTATCTGTATAACTCTTCTTATCATATACATTTCCTCCAATCATCTGTCAGCATGATGTATAAAGCTGTATTTAGAATATCACCTTTTCATATGCTGATCCTTTCTGTTTTCATCGTCATTATATATAGCCATAGCATCTGTGTATGTTGAATTTTCAACATTTAAAATGTTATACTCTCCAGGGACGCTTCTTTTGTCACGAGGAGTGTCCCGCTATCATATAAATCTAATCCAGGGGACACTCCTCGTGACAAAAAGAAGCGTCCCCACTAAGAGGTAATCATATGAACAAATACATGGACACATTATTGAACTCCAGCCTTTTTTCTGGTATTATCGCCGATGACGTTGACTCCGTACTGGATTGTCTTGGCGCGATAATCAAAAAATACAAAAAGAATGAATGCATTCTCATGGCTGGAAACACAACGGAATATATCGGATTGCTGCTGACTGGCAAGGCAATAGTCATACAGGAGGATTACTGGGGGGGTCAGAGCGTCATGTCTGCCATACTGCCGGGACACACATTTGCGGAATCCTATGCCTGCACGCCACACTCCATACTTGATGTCAGTGTGTATGCAGAAGCTCCATGTACTGTGATGTTCCTAAATGTACAAAAAATGCTTACCACCTGCCCGGTTACATGCGGCAGGCACAATCAGATGATAAGGAATCTCCTGTGCGATCTTGCCGGAAAGAATCTGAAGCTCGGTGAAAAATCAAAACATATGAGCCAGAAAACAACCAGAGACAAATTGCTCTCGTATCTGTCGTCCGAGAAGCACAGACACGGCGGCAATGAATTTGACATACCTTTTTCCAGACAGCAGCTGGCTGACTTCCTGTCCGTGGACCGAAGCGGTCTGTCAACTGAGCTTGGCAGAATGAAGGCTGAGGGGATGATCGACTTCCACAAATCTCATTTTGTTCTTAAGTCTCCCGCCCAGGGGTGGACTGATGTGTGATGTTGTTGTATCATGTAATTAACTGTTCAGGGAAATTCATTACAGATGGGGATTTTCCCTGATTCAGGATTTATCAATATAATATGATCAGGAGGGATTTCAATGAAACCAATGAAAACTATCAAAGACGGATGGAACAAATTCACTGTTGTCGTAAAAGATAAAGACTACTCAACAAGAGAGGCCGTACTTTTCGCTATCTGCACCTTCCTCACAGGACTCGTGCTCGGAATGCTCTGCTCCCCTAGAAAGAGCCAGACATTCGGATCATACAACGGAAACTGCAGCGACAGTGGCTGTGGCTGCGATTGTGATTTTGATGATGATGATTTTGAATAGACTTTGAGCTTCCAGCCTATATCAAAAACACAAACAAAATGCAGGTGTCGGTTATCTGACACCTGCATTTTGTTGTGATGTAAATCTTTTCACTTATATCTTCCAGCTCACCGCCAGCTCTCGTGAGTCCACAAATCTCCTGTAGATTCCATCCTGCTTCATGAGTTCTTCGTGGGTTCCCTTCTGGGCTATTCTTCCCTGATCCACCACGACTATCTGATCCGCATGTCTTACAGTCTTGAGTCTGTGGGCGATCATGATGATCGTCTTCTCCTTTGTCAGTGCATCCACAGCAAGTGTGAGCTCTTTCTCGTTCTCAGGGTCAACATTTGCTGTCGCCTCATCAAGAATGATGATAGGTGAATCCTTCATAATGGCGCGGGCAATGGATATTCTCTGCTTCTCACCGCCTGAGAGAGTTGCACCGCCCTCTCCGATCACTGTGTTGTAACCGTCAGGAAGCTTGCTTATGAAGTCATGGCAGCACGCCTTTTTTGCAGCCTTCACAACCTCTTCATGGGGTGCCTCCGGTCTCCCGAACTTGATGTTGTTCTCTATGGTATCGGCAAAGAGATACACATTCTGGAATACAAATGAGAAGTTGTTCATGAGACTGTTCATGCTGTAGTCCTTAACATTTGTTCCGCCCAGGGTGATCTCACCTGAATCCACATCCCAGAATCTGGCGATCAAATTGCACAGGGTGGTCTTTCCACCACCGGATGGGCCGACGATCGCTGTCGTTGTATTCTCCGGTATGGTGAGTGATATTCCATCGATTATCTTTCTCTTATCGTATGAAAACTCTATATTCTTAACTTCTATATCGTGATTTTCCGGATTGAGTGCCTTTCCATCTATATCCATTGTGTCAAGTCCGAGCACTGCATTTGCCTTGTCCACGCACACACTGACCACATGTATCAGTGATGAAAATGTTCCCATTGTCTCAAGGCCCCCATACAGCATGAATGCCGCGATCGACATACCCACAGCATACAGAACGCTCATGCTGCCATTTATATAGAAGTAAGCCGAAAGTCCTATTATCGCCGCTCCCGTGAGCTTTGTCACAACGCTCTGGAGAAAATGAT
Organism: uncultured Coprococcus sp.; assembly: GCA_934277375.1. Classification (GTDB taxonomy): domain Bacteria; phylum Bacillota; class Clostridia; order Lachnospirales; family Lachnospiraceae; genus Coprococcus. The sequence continues at coordinate 94,186 of CAKQTZ010000008.1, forward strand.
ATGGTACATAGACAAGCTCCATCTTCACATTCGCCTTGACGCATGCTTCATTAGCCGCATTGAGCCTCTTCGTCTGCTTGCCGATGAGGTTGTAGGACCTGACCTCTGATATGCCCTGTATGTACTCCATGATCTGATTTATGAGTTCAGTGTCACAGTCAACCTTCGCTGAAGATGCCTGCTTTCCGGCATTCTGCATCACGGTGTTGATCACAAGGAATATGGCAACTCCAACAAGTGATACCATTGCGATCCTCCAATCACAGAGCAGGATCATGAGTATAATCATAAATGTCTCGAGAAGTCCCTGAGTCGTGAGCATGACAACTCTCGTAGCCACATCTCCCAGATTCTCCATGGTATTTGTCGCAACTGATGAGATCTCGCCTATGCTGTTGGAATTGAAATATCCCATCGGCACATATCTGAGGTGCTCCGCCATCTCTATACGCTTAAATGCCGCTGTGGTATAGCCGCCCTCTGTCTGAAGCACGGTCGATGACATCTTGCAAAGTATTCCAACTATGATGGATACCGCCATGATGGCTATAGAACCAAGTATGTATTTCCCAAGGTCTTTTCCCTCTATAACTCCCATGAGGACACACATTATAGCCGGGATCTTCAGTGCAGATGCCAGTGCGTCTATCAGGCTTATCACTATTGAACGTTTGAATTTGCGGCTGTTTTCCTCACCTGAGAACAGGAAGAACTTTTTAAGTACTCCAAACATATTACTCGCCCTCCTTTTCATCGCTTGCCGTATCCTTGACCGAGATGTGTGCCTGCCACATATCCCTGTAAAGTGTGCATTTGCTAAGAAGCTCCTCATGTGTTCCGTGAGCCTCCACATTTCCTGCATTTACCACAAATATCTGATCCGCATCCTTGATGGTGGACAGTCTGTGGGCTATGACTATCAGCGTCTTGCCCACCACAAGCCTGGCGATAGAGCTCTGAAGTATGGCCTCGTTCTCCGGATCGGTGTAAGCTGTGGCCTCGTCCAGTATGACTATCGGCGCATCCTTCAGCATTGCCCTGGCAATGGATATCCTCTGTCTCTCACCGCCTGACAAATGTCCACCTGCACCTCCGACAACGGTGTCAAATCCGTCCTCAAGATTCATGATGAAGTCGTAGCAGCCGCTCTTTCTGGCTACCTCCTCGACCTCGGCGTCCGTGGCATCCGGCCTACCCTGTCTTATGTTGTCCCTGACTGTCTCGTTGAACAGGTAATTATCCTGTGACACATACGCAAGCCTGTCGTTGAAATCCGCCAGCGCGATATCCTTTATGTCCACGCCTCCTATCTCTATGCTTCCACTGTTCACATCCCACAGTGAAGCTATCAGCTTGGCTATTGTAGACTTTCCGCTTCCCGACGGACCGACTATCGCATTTACAGTTCCCGCCTTGATATCCATGCTCACACCGTGGAGTATCTCCTTGTCATGATAGCCAAATGTGATATCTGTAACCTTTATTCCATTGTCCTTCGGCTGTGCATTTGTGTGCTCAGGTCTCACGAGCTCCGGCTGCTCCAGGATTCCTGTCACCTCTCCGATGACTGTCGACAATTTGCCCAGATCGTCAGTGTATGAACCGATGGTGAGCAGCGGACCGACTATTCCAAGTGAGAGGATGATACACACAACGAAATCCGCGGTGGTGAGCGAACCATTTGACACATAGTGCGCACCAATCGGAAGGACTGTTGCAAGTGTGTACGGTGTGATGACAAACATGGCTGCCTGGAAAAATGAGCACTTCTTCATCCAGTTGATATACGAATCCGCGTTCTCCTTTGCCGCCTTTGTGAACTTGGCATATGAGCTCTCTGTCCTGCCAAATGCCTTTATAACCTCTATTCCATCTATGTACTCCACTGCCGCGTCGTTCAGCGCCTTTGTCTTCTCAACTGTCCTGTTGTAGTTTTCCTGAAAATCGATCATCATGCCCATATACGTTGCAAATCCAACAATGATCGGGATAAATGAGAACAACGCAAGTCTCCAGTCAACCATGAAAAAATACACTATGACGATGATAGGTGCCAGCAGGTTGGATGTAAACTCAGGCACGACATGCGCCAGCGTTGTCTCTATGCTGTCTATTCTCTCCACCATGATGTTCTTGAATGATCCCGATGGCGTATCCTTCACATATCCAAGCGGCACCCTTGCAAGCTTGTCACAGCATGACTTTCTGATATTTGCAAGCACAGTAAATGTTGCCTTGTGGGAACATGCCGTTGATACGCTATGGCAAAGCTCTGCAAGCATAAATGATCCCGCTATAATAAGAGCCTTCAGCATATATTTCCTGAGATCCTTATCCCCGTCAAGGAACATCCTGACCACGTCCGCAATGATGAAATACGGAACTATCTTGAATACTACATTGATAACCGCCAAAATGACGCTCCACACATAGGATGACTTCTTCTGTCCAGCCCATGTGAGGACCCAGCTCACCGCTGATTTCTTCTTTTCTTCCACTTTTTCTCCTCCTTTTATTCTGAATGCAGACTTTCTGTCAGTTGAAATAATTCTGCATTATTTACATTATCTAATGGGGTCAGGCCCTTCCCTACCAAAGGGGGTCAGGCACCTCACCGCCAAAGGGGTCTGACCCCTTTGGCACCAGCTCTGACCTGCACATCGTATTGATGCGGCGGGTTCGGCTGCACTTATTTTTATTAGTTTTCTCTAACATGAAATTTAAAAATTATGCGGTTCGGTATTTCCCTTGCCGCATACATACTGACTATTCCGGAAACTGCAGCTTCCATATTTTCTCCCAGCCTCCGGTGTAGAATTTCTTGAGCTTACCGACATTCTCTATCGCAGTCCCGCGATCCATGTCGTGTTCTATGATCTGAAATATCGCCGAGAAAAATCCACTGTATATCATATGACAGAGGCTGTCGCTTATGTCCGGCACATCTATACCGACTCTGTGCATCTCATCCACATACTGTTTTGAAGATCTCATCTCTCTGTCAACCAAATTGTGTATCATATCTCCATACTTATCATTGTCACTGCACCGCAGCAGGAGTTTGAAATTATCATAATGGTCATACACATAATTCACCATCTGATCCATTCCGTTCCCAGATGCGCTTGCCATGTTCTCAGTCTGCTTCTCTGGTGGCAGACTCTGGAACTCTTCAAGCACGCTATCATATATCCTGTACAGTTCCTCCACATATGGATCTATCAGGGCATCAAAAAGCGCCTCCTTCGTTGGATAATATTTGTAAAATGCACCTGTTGTAAGCCCGGCATCCCTCACTATGCTTCGAAGTGATGCCCCAGCGAATCCATGCTCAAGGAAATGATTAAGCGCTGTATTCAGGATGTTTTGCCTTGTATTTTCTGCTTTTTCTGTCATCCAGATCCCTCTCTTATAATTTGTATTGCCTCTGATCTGCATTGCCCACCCGTACATGCACATCTACAAATTGCCAGTACCCCCCGGGTGTTTTCTTCACTTTTACCCTTCAGAACACTCAAGGCCAAAATATAACATTGTTATATTACACTGTTATATTTTATGCAGATTACCAGAATTGTCAAGGTTATTTTACTTTGCATTTATATCACATCTATTATTTGTTGTTTTTCATCAAAAACGGGCGGCTGTCAGAAACATTTCTGGCAGCCGCCCGTCGGTAGCATCATAATACTCACTTTATCACTTAATTTATATCTGCTCTATCTGACTTTTACCGAGCACATCTTGCTCCAGGATCCATATACTCTATTGCTGGTAGGATCCTTCTTGAACGCTCTCACCTGAACGTACACTCTCTTCTTAGAATAACCGTATCTGACCGTCTTCCTGGCTGTCCTGGTCATTATAATCCTGGCGCCCTTCATGTTTTTGTTTGCTGAGTATCTGATCTGATAGCCAACAGCGCCCTTCACTCTCTTGTATGAAACTGTGATTCTCTTTTTTGAGCTGCTTGCCAGCTTGACACCATTTGTCTTGCCAACAGTCACCTTTTTCCAGTGTGCATACAGGTTATAATCCTTTTTTCCTACAAGCGTTCTGCTGGAAACCTTGGTTCCGCCGCGCTTTGCTGTGTACCAGCCGTCAAATGTATAACCCTTTCTTGTTGCCTTAGGGAGTGTTCCGAACTTTCTTCCCGGTATCATAAGCTTTGCAGATACGGATGTTCTTCCTCCTGCAGCATTGTACTTTACCCTGCTCTTCCTGATCCATCTTGCATATAACGTATAATCCTTACCAGCAACCTTTGTTCTGCTGGAAATCTTTGATCCACCGCGCTTTGCTGTGTACCAGCCACCGAATATATATCCGCTTCTTGTCGCCTTAGGGAGTGTGCCAAACGCTTTTCCCGGAGTCATCTTTTTTGATGTTACTGTGGACGTGCCTCCTACAGCATTGAATTTGACTTTACTCTTTTTGATCCATCTGGCATATAATGTATAATCCTGATCTTCAACTACCGTCTTGTCTGAAACCCGAGTTCCACCACTCACCTCTGTATACCAGCCGACAAATACATATCCATCTCTTATCACCTCTGGAAGTGTTCCAAATTTCTTTCCCGGAAGTATCTGGAGTGTTGATACTATACCTTCGCCATCAGCTGCGTCGAACTTAATTTTTGTCAGTCTGGTCCATCTGGCATATAAAGTATGATCCTTCACACCAACTGTTGTCCAGCTTCCTACCTTGCTGCCGCCATTTTTCCCTGTATACCAGCCGGCAAAAGCATATCCCGATCTGGTCGGTGTCGCAAGTGCTCCGTAACACTCAAATGGTGTTGCCCTGATCTTAGTCACAGAACATGTTCCGCCCATGGCATCAAGTGTCACATTGATCGGATACACACCATAGTGACAGCTATTTCTCTGGCAATATTCATATCCGGTTGAATCTGCATACACATTCAAAGTTGACTCACTATGAAATGCTTCTGCATTCAGTACTACATTCTTATCCAGAATATCCACTGTTACCTTGTTAAATGCTCCAGTTGCTATTTCTCCTACACCTTCTGAGATGACTGCATTGGTTACGCCACAAGATACATCATGTAGAGGAGCACTCCTCATACCAGAAAACGCACCGGTCTCCACAATTCTTGTATTCTTTGGGATGGTCACTTCACCGAGCTGTGACCCCCAAAATGCATAAGCACCTATACTCTGAAGTCCCTCATGAAGCTTTACTTTTTTTAGTCCACTTCTTTCAAATGCGCTTGCTGATATTCTCTGTACATTTTTAGGTATGTCAATATATGTCAGATTAGGGCATAGCTCAAATGCGTATTCTCCAATCTCTGTTACATCCTTTCCTATAATTACCTCACGGAGATTCTCACATCCGGCAAAACTGTTTGCCCCTATGGATGTAACGCCATCCATTATCACCACCTTGTATATACTGTCTCTCGATCCCCATTCTTTTGTAGTACGATTTAAATGTACGACACTACCAAATGGTTTATTATGACTATAGCACTGTGCCGTAGGCATTTTCCCTGTTCCACTGATTGTGAGCACTCCATTGGCATCCAGGCTTGTCGTTATATCATAACTATCTTCGTATTCTGATTCGTCAGTATCTTCATATTCCGTTTCGTCCGCCTTTGCTGTAAATGCAGGCTTCATGCTGAATGCCATCATAACCACACAGGCTGCCAGCGCAAGCTTTACATATAAACTGCCTGTCCTCTTTCTCTTTTTCATAATCACCCTCCTTTATTTATTGAACATCAGGCCATTAGAGTTGCCTTCGGCAAGGCCTGAAGCTGCATGTCAAGTTTTCATAGAAAACTTAACACATATATTGAACATCAGGCCCCTCCATACCTTCTGTACACTCACCTCCCGCTACACTAAGGTATACTTCCTCAATATTTCTGTCTGACTGTTCATTTTGCTTTTTTGCACCTGCTACAGTTATGTTAGCAGAAATAAATTTAAATAAAATGCATATGTACAAAGTAACCGGCAGATGTACAAAATGACATCTGCCGGTTATTTTCACTACATATTTCTCTGCAATCTCTATGGATTACAATTCTTACACGGCTCATACCCTTCCGATATAAGCTCGTCCCTTGTCGTTGTTCTCTCGGACTTATTGGACTCCTTCATCTGCTTCACACTCCTGCATCCAGGTTTATGAAACTTACCAGTGTTGGTGTTTACTATGTAAGCCTCCTCATCGGGGTCAGACCCCTTATCTTCGGCTGTCCCATCATCAGGGTCTGACCCCGTATCATCTGACACTTCAGAGCCAGTCTTATCATCCGGCACCACATACTCCGGATCTGCCTCACTGTCGCCGGTGGCATAATCTATTATCACTCCCGGCTGGACATTGTACACATACACATCGAAGCTTACGCCTGCTCCACTGTCCTCCACAGACTCAGCCTCCATGATAACTCCAGATGCCACAAGATCATCCCCATCATACACAGGGGTAACCCTGTATAGTACATGATTTCCTGTACTCTCCACATAATCAGCCACCTCATTTTCAAATGGCAGCATGCCCGTTACGTTCAGATATCTGGTTCCTGTTATAAGATTCTTCTCGTTGGCATTCTCCCCGGCAAGCTGATACCCTATCAGATGGCAGCGATTGTACAGATAATTTCCATCTATGCGGTCACTGTATTTCACCGTGTGCCAGCCCGACGGCTTTACCATTCCTATCTCACCGCGCTCCTCAGTTGGCATGATTTCCTTACATATATTGGCATATGCCACCCCACATCTTCCCAGATGGTCCAGGTCACTATAATTTTCAAATGCCTCCGTCACCAGCTCATCCTGTCTGAATGTTGGAATATTCCCATTCAGCTCACAATACGTTTTCCCTGAATACACAGGAATATCCGCAGGCAACACCCCTGAAGCAGACTCACCATCGATGCTTTCGTCTATTACCACAGTATTATCAGAAACCGCAGCACCATCCTGAGATTCTATACTGTCTGGAGATTCAGTACTATCCAGCGATTCAGAAACGCCTGATGATATATCATTCCCTATGTTCTCCTCTGTCGTCACGATTGTATCTGGAATACCATGTTCATCTGCCGTGGTAACTTCGTCGGCCACCCGATTCCCATTGACCGCCGATCTGCTGCCATCCGCGATCCCCGACATACTACAGCCCGACATCAACAATGCACATATTAATGCAAACAGTGTACTGTAAAATCTTCTCCTCACTTCACTTTCTCCTCTCTTTTAACACGAGTCTATACACATTTTTTGTATAGCGATTTTCTTATCTGTGTATAATGACATTCTACATTTTGTCATGCATTTTGTGAATACATCCCAGCACAAATCCCCAACGCAAAAAGAGGATATATACCACCTGTGATACATATCCTCCACTAAAACCATTTCTCTTATCCCCAGCTTCCTATACCATACCATTTGCAACCTTATACTTGTAGAGCATCTCGGCATGATTCTGCTCCTCAATCTGTATATCCGCCAGCAGCTTTCTCACCGCACTCTCGCCAAATGCAAATATCTCACCATTGTACTCTCCTGACACAAGCTTCTCTGTTCCGATACAGTCCGTTGCAAGAAACTCGTCGTTCTTCTTATCCTCAGAATCGTCCATCATCTTGTATGTCTGCTTCGGTTCATAATTCTTGCCATCGCTGTCATTGCAGTCACACTGTGGAACCTGCCCGTCAAGCACCTGAGTGAGTGAATCATAGTGCTTCTGCTCATCCTTCTGTATAGTCTGGAATAAGTTCTTCAGCTCCGGATCCTTAGCCTGCTCCGCATACCTTCCGTATTTCTCCACACATGACTTCTCCTGTGTCTGAAGATCCTGGATCACTGTTTTCTCTTTTTCCTTTAATATCATAGCGATACCCCTTCCTTTTGATTTGGATTCTGCAGAAATTCTGACAATATTTTGCCCGAATTGCCTTTCAGAATCCAAGTAGTTTTGATGTACAACATTTACATCGCATAGATATTATTGTCCAAGGAAGCCGTGATCTATTCCTATATCTGTATTTATCTATATTTTCATGGCCGAACTTTTCATCATATGTCTGTCCATGCAAAATCCACTTTCACATATCACCCATTTTAATCCGTATTTCAGCTATCTTTTTCTGTCATATGTTCATTGACAGTCGTCACGATCGCGCCTCCCAATATCTGAGCTGCTCCAGGCTATCCGGCAGTGACACTGTTTCCCCTGCTATAAGGAACAACACCACTGTCACCCAGCTCACCGCCAGCTGTATATTGGAATTTATTGATTATACCTAAGATATTTATTATATTTTTAATGCTATAAAAAAAGGATGACCGCAATTTTCACGGTCATCCCAATTCAGATTTCTAATCTTATTTACTTCTGCAGCTTTCTGAATTCCCTGCCATAAGCCACATACATGACAAGCAACATCACTCCCACTGCTAACACCGGCATCACTCCTGTGCCAAATGCGAACATGCTCATAAACATGAGTATCCACATGACAAATCCCGCCTTGATTCCAGTCATAAATCCCTTCTTGGAAGATTTGGCTATCATGACAAGCTCTGCCTCGTCCGATGTACGCTCCCAATCACGGCGAAAATGCATATCAAAAATATTGCCGCATTTCTCCGGGTTAAGCTTCTTCTCTTCATCTATAACAAGCTTTTCTGCTGCACAGTACAACGCCAGCGATATCACGAATACCAGCTCAGACACAATGGCCATAACCATACCGCCATCATCACCATAAACTCTGTCTATGGCATATATACATACCGGGAACAATACAAATCCCATAAACACAGCTACACAGGGAAGATATGAGGCAGTTGATATCTTTCTCTCTATATCCGCTATTACATCCTCATCTTCTCCGTCCCAGCCACTGATTGCCCCCTTTATCTTCCCATACATGACAAATGACACCACGAACACCGCCAGCATGAGCACTCCATATGCTATAGGCAGCGTATCAGCCACTATCCTCCATATATTATCCCAGTTGATTCCATCCAGCGTATCCTTGTTCACCGCGGCAAGCCTTCCCGCCAGGAACCCTCCAAGCAGACTTACCAGGATCATGACCGCAAATATTATATATATCTTCAGATTACTTTTCTTATTTACTTTTTTATCAGTATCCTTCATCTCATATCCTCTTTTCATTCTATGAATTAACACGACCTTGTCTATATGTCAGAAGTCACTCCTTATCATCCTCGTATTGAAAGATATCCTCCACTCTGACACCACATACTTTCGCGATCTTGAGTGCCAGAGTCACCGACGGACTGTAGTCGCCCCTCTCTATCTGGCTTATCGTCTGCCTCGATGTCTGCACCAGTGCACCCATCTCCTGCTGATTTACCCCCAGCTTCGCCCTGTATTCCTTCAGCTTGTTGTACAGCGGCATCCATATCACCTCCAGCTTATTCATCAGTATCGTCATCATCTGTCATATCATGCGCTGCATACCTGTGGGTGGAAGTCCCCCATATCATGCTAAAACTTATTCCAAAACAACCCCCGAGAGAGATTCCAAGTGCCAGATTGTCAAGTAACATTCCATAGATAATGCCTAGTGCTATCCCTATCGCCAATCCATACGGTATACCTGTCGACTTCTCTCTCTTACACACGTATACCCTGTCTTTCCACATAAAACCATCAGTTTTCCCATCACCAAAAACATCAAGCACACTCTGGTACACATTGCTATGGGCGACTTCCATCATGTCATCATATACACTCTCCGCATCAGGATGTACATATGACTTTCTGAGTTTATATATACACAATGTATCTTTTCCGCCTTCAGGTTCAGGTGACAATTCTTTTCTGGAAATGTCTGATTTATCAAACAAAAAACAGCCCCACATCTGTTTCTTCCGGAAGAATCCATACACAGGAAATCCCTTTTTCAGGTTTTCCCGAATCTCTTCCTCAAGCTCTTTCTTGCTGCACACCGCAGTCATGACATCTCCAAGCTTGTTCTTTTTTAACGTTCTCTCTGTGATGGCTGTCACAGAATATCCTTTAACCTGAGTTTTTAATTTATTTACAGAATTTCCATCGTCTTTGATCTCAAACATTGACCTTATCGCTTCACTGACAGATTTTTTATTACTTTTATCAACAGCTTTTTCTCTATCCATGTCGTTTATTTTTCCCATATCCTCACTACTCCATTAAATTTTCATATACTGAAATTCCCAATCTAATACAATATATATTTATAATTACATATGCCCAATGACAACTATAGTTGTCATCTCTATTACAATGGAGTATAACAAATGACAAGGAAAGTTGTCAATAGCTTTTGACAATTTCCCTTGTCATGTTTTTAGTATTGCTATATACATATCCCAATTCGTTATGAATCCTAACTGGTCAGTTCATCTTTATATCATACTTTTCTATATCGACTACTGCCTTGCCGTCACACGAGAATTCTATTCCGGTGGCCGTGACAGGAGTATATATTGCAGTACTCATAGTCATGATCCCATCGTTCACGAACAGCTCTATAGAATTTCTGTCCAGTATAAATCTCAGCTTTATCTGCTCATCAATGCTGCCTACATCTTTGGCAGACCCACGTTGACTATCCGCTGAATATGACGGCTTAACTTCCGCCCTTCTGATGCATACCACATCCCTCTCAAAACCAGCAAATGTCCTGTCGAACTCTATGATATTTTTGCGCCTGTCATATGTAAATCTCGTATAATACCTATCATTTTTTGCCAAATCGATCACAAACTCATTGTATCCATCACCTTTGACCACAATCTCCATATCAATGAATCTGCCCTTGATTCCATCAAATATGCATGATCCGCTGACCAGTTCATTTGCCAAGATTACCTTATCTGATCGATAATTTTCTATCTCTCTGACCGGTCTCTGAATAAGTCTTCCATCCTTCAGGCTTATCTCTCTAGGCAGCGTCATCATGCCCTGCCACATCTGTCCCTGAGGTATCCACAGATTATGCCAAGACTGCATCCAGGCTATCATAACCCTTCTGCCATCCGGCAGCAATGTCGTCTGAGGCGCATAAAAATCTGTGCCATAGTCTATTGAAAATGGCTCTCCGCCCTCAAAGCGTTTTGCCTTGTCATCATATTCTCCAATAAAGTACATGGAATTATTGCCATTGTGGAATTCATATCCCTTGGCCACCATCTCTATAGGAGATACGAGAAGTACCTTATGACCATCTATTTCGAAGAAATCCGGGCATTCCCATACCCCGCCATAATCCTTATCGTTTCTTGCCAGAACGCTCTCAAAAGACCAATTCACAAGATCATGACTGGAAAATAATACAACTTGCCCTTTCTTATCTTCATCGACAGTTCCAGCAACCATATAGTATGTGCCATTCTCCTGCCATACCTTTGGATCCCTGAAATCCTCCCTGCTCAGTCCATCTGGCAGCATATCCCCGGTCACCACAGGATTGTTATCTATCTTCCTATATTCTATTCCATCTCCTATGGCTATACTCTGATTCTGCAGGACGCCTTCACCATCAGGGTTCTTCATAATGCTCGTGTATATGAGTATATGTCTCCCCTTATCTTCTATGGCCGTACCAGAGAAGCATCCATCCTCATCATATTCCGTGTCCGGAGCCAAAGCCGCCGGAAGCTGTTCCCACTTTATCATATCCTCAGTCACCTGATGTCCCCAGTGCATAGGTCCCCATTCTGTATTGTATGGATGATACTGGTAAAATAAGTGCACCTTGCCAGCATACACTGAAAATCCATTTGGATCATTCATCCACCCCACAGCCGGTGTCACATGAAATAAAGGCCTGTCACTAGCAGCAATTCCATTCTTCGTTTCGTATTCCCTGGCAGCGGCAAGTTTTTCACTGACGAATCTATTGTCCATAGCATCCGTTATTCTGTCCATCATATATATCTCCTTATCACTGTTATTTTTATATTAAGTCTAACATCACATTATCCTTATCTCCGAAAATAAAAACAGAGACACTTTCAATGTACCATACACATCACTACTTGAAAATGTCTCTTTTTAATTTATATGCAATTTTTATCTCTATAAACAGAATACTATAACAGACCAACACTAAAATATCTCTCAGCCCTGTCCGCCATAACTGTAGCTATAACCTTATCCTTACCATACTTCTCTGCCATCTGCATAGCTGCCCATACATTTGCCCCCGATGAAGTTCCAACAAGAAGTCCCTGCTTCACGGCAAGCATTCTAGCTGTCTGTATAGCATCCTCATCTGCGACCTCCACTACATCAGTTATCATATCCGTATCAAGTACATCCGGTATAAATCCATCACCAATACCCTGTATCTGATGTATTCCCGGACCATCGCCATGCAGCGCTGACACTCCCTTAGGTTCAACAGCAATAATCTTTGTATCTGGATTTTTCTCCAACAAATACTTAGCTATACCCTGGAGAGTACCTCCACTTCCAACACCAGACACATATATATCTATCTTCTGACCAAGCTGTTCACACATCTCAACTGCTGTTGTGCGATAATGCGCATCTGGATTTGCCTGATTGACAAACTGCTGCGGCATGAAATACTTCTCTGGATCAGATTCTGCTATCTCATTTGCCTTATCAACGGCACCACCGATGCTTAGAACCGGATCCGTAAGTACCAGCTCAGCACCAAATGCCCTGATAACCTTCTTTCGCTCCTCACTCATATTCTCTGGCATCACAATTATCACTTTATAGCCTTTCTGAACACCACAGAGTGCAAGCCCTATTCCAGTGTTACCGCTCGTAGGCTCTATAATAGTCATTCCCGGCTTGAGTTTTCCCTCACTCTCTGCAACCTCCAGCATGTTTTTTGCGATCCTGTCTTTAATACTTCCACCAGGATTAAGAAATTCCGCCTTGGCAAATATATTGTATCCTGTCGACTTTTTCAGACACATAAGTGGAGTATTCCCTATCAGATCAAGCACATCATTGTAATACATATTAATCCCTTCTTCTCTTTACTTTATATTATAATATTTTACATATTTTTCCACCAAAGTCACTATAAAATATATCGAGCTGTCTTTATATGAATATGGTTCATTATCCTTTTTTATAGCTATTTTTCTACGCACTAATATAAATAAAGCCCTGAAAACTCAGTGTTTTCAAGGCTTTCTAGCAGGGGATGAGAGAATCGAACTCCCACCAAAGGTTTTGGAGACCCCTATCATACCATTTGACCAATCCCCTATATACAGAAAAAATTTAACACCTTTTGCAGCGTTAAATTTTCTCGGTACTTTCTTTTCTGTACCTTCAGAATTTCACACAGAAAGTAACATCAACCCCATTTCAGTCATAGACTGTCTTCAAGTAAACTTTATTCTCTACTTTGTACACCCTTGATTTCTGCACCTTGCAGATAATCTTGCATACTCGCGTATCTCCAAAGCTTATCTCTTAGAAACCTCTAAGGATAAGTCCTCGACCTATTAGTACTTCTCAGCTGAGTGCG
>CAKQTZ010000009.1 GCA_934277375.1 uncultured Coprococcus sp.
AATGCAAGTAAGACGATTAGTGCTGTGCCAAAACTAATTCCTAATTCTTCAAACATTTCATTACCTCTGTCAATTCCGATTTTATAAATTGTCAAAAAGCAAAGTATTACACTCCATCCTTTGAATGCTATTTCATGTGTTTCTCCTACGCGCAATAAATTTGCAATGTGCTTTTTTTGCACATTGCCCCATCCACTAGAACTTTTATCGGAAAAGCCGATAAAATAATCATAACAAATATAATCATACTCCACAATCTCCTTACACCACAAGGAGAAATCCATTTCCAACAACAAAAGGAACACTCCCTAATAATCTCTTACCGGAAAGTGTCCCTGTTATTTTTCTGTTATTTGATTTTCCTGCGAATCAGGTCAAATTACTTTGCGTTTCTGTAGATGATATCGTTTCTTCCCGGACCGTTTGAGATCATGGTGATTGGGAATCCGATATGCTCCTCAACGAACTCGATGTACTTTCTGCAGTTCTCTGGGAGATCCTCGTACTTCTTGATTCCTCTGATATCTGTCTTCCAGCCTGGGAGTGTCTCATATACAGGCTTTGCCTTCTTGAGCTTTGATGTTGTTGGGAAGTCTGTTGTAACCTCACCGTCGATATCGTAGCCTACACATACCGGGATCTCATCGAGATATCCAAGTACATCAAGTACTGTAAATGCAACGTCTGTTGTTCCCTGGATACGGCAGCCATACTTTGATGCCACGCAGTCGAACCAACCCATTCTTCTAGGTCTTCCTGTTGTTGCACCAAACTCACCGCCATCACCGCCGCGGCGTCTGAGCTCATCTGCCTTGTCGCCAAATATCTCACTTACGAACTCGCCTGCTCCTACTGCGCTTGAGTATGCCTTACATACAGTGATGATCTGCTTGATCTCGTATGGAGGTATACCTGCACCGATGGCACCGTAAGCTGCCAGAGTTGATGATGATGTAACCATAGGGTAGATTCCGTGATCCGGATCCTTCAGTGAACCAAGCTGACCCTCAAGAAGGATATTCTTGCCCTCCTTGATCGCCTCATAGAGGTATGCTGATACGTCACATACATAAGGAGCAACCATCTCCTTGTACTCCATGAGTGTATTGAATATATCATCAACCTTTAAGAGTGGCTTGTGATACAGGTTCTCAAGAAGAACGTTCTTCTGTACTATAACTCTCTCGATCTTCTCCTTCAGTGCTTCCTCATCAAAGAGCTCGCTTACCTGGAAACCGATCTTTGCATATTTATCTGAATAGAATGGAGCGATTCCTGACTTTGTTGATCCAAATGACTTACCTGCAAGTCTCTCCTCCTCGTACTCGTCGAAGAGAATGTGGTATGGCATAACCATCTGTGCTCTGTCAGATACAAGGATCTTAGGCATTGGCACATTTCTGTCTGTGATGGACTTTATCTCCTTGAAAAGAACAGGGATATTGAGTGCAACACCGTTTCCAATGATACTTGTTGTGTGACTGTAGAACACTCCTGATGGAAGTGTATGTAAAGCAAATTTACCATAGTCATTGACAATTGTGTGACCTGCGTTGGCACCACCCTGGAATCTTACGATTATGTCTGACTCCTGGCCTAACATGTCTGTGATCTTTCCTTTTCCTTCGTCGCCCCAATTGGCTCCTACAACCGCTCTTACCATAATACTTTTCCTCGCTTTCGCAGCATTTTGAAATATTTTCTGATATCCGTATTGCAGCTGTTCAAATGCCTCTGTTTTGCAAATTATTCACAAGCCAGATAACCACAATACTTTCTTATTATAGCACTATTATGTCATAAGTAAAATCAATATTATTTATAGTTATTATAAGCGTATCTTATATTTATCTTTACTTTTTGATTAAACCAACATAAACTATAAATATGATGGATTTTGTCCACCTCAAACACCATTTTACTTATATTATATATGCATATTTTTTTAGCAAAATTATTTCAATCGTACCGTTATAGAACGGTAAAAAGTCCTGAATTACTTTGCAATAAAACATATTGTTGACACACACATATTAAACGATCTCTATCGAATCTGGAGGAAATTATAAATGAACATAAATTTCGAATATTACAAGATCTTCTACCACGTCGCCAAGGCTTCCAGTATATCCGCCGCTGCCAGGGAGCTGTGCATATCCCAGCCAGCCGTAAGTCAGGCAGTCAAAGCACTGGAGCAGGCGATCGGCATAGAACTGTTCATCCGAACCAAGAAGGGCGTCTCACTGACAAATGCCGGAGAGATCCTCTACTCCCACGTTGCAGCGGGATACGAATCCATCTCCCTTGGTGAGCAGCAGCTCTCACAGCTTCTCCACATGGAGACCGGTGAGATAAGGATAGGTGCAAGCGATATGACACTGCAGTTCTATCTCCTGCCATATCTGGAGCATTTCCACCAGCTATATCCGGGGATCAAGGTTCACGTCACAAATGCTCCGACCCCAAGCACTATAAACCATCTGCTCTCAGGCAACATAGACTTCGGTATCGTCACCAGTCCTCTTCCCGCCGATCCTCACATGGAGATCAGGCAGGCTAGGGAGATCGAGGACATCTTCATCGCCGGACCAAGGTTCTCATATCTTCAGGGCAAAACTCTGCACTACCACGATCTGGACGAGCTTCCGATCATTTGTCTTGAGCACGACACAAGCACCCGCGCATACGTTGACACATTTCTGAGCCATGAGGGCGTGACTCTGCAGCCCGAGTTTGAGCTGTCGACCAGTGATATGATCGCCCAGTTCGTCATGAGAAATCTCGGCATCGGCTCCATCATGGCTGACTTCGCCCAGAGCTATATAGACCGCGGCGATCTGTTCCGCCTGCAATTTAAAAAGCCCATACCAAAGCGTCACATGTGTATCATCAGTGACAGGCGCCGTGGTATGAGCGTTGCTGCAAATAAACTTATGGAGTTGTTGTAGAATGGAATTCCAAATAATCCGGAATCAGTTCATCGCACAGCCCTGTCTCTTCAAGCAGTTCTCTCGATGAGTCACCGTAGATTCCAACTATATATCCGGCTCCGGCTGCCGCCGCTGCCCGGATTCCCGAAGGTCCATCTTCTATGACCATGGTTTCTTCCGGCACTGCCCCGATGCGTTCCATGGCACGGATGTACATATCAGGAGCCGGCTTAGCATTCATGGTTCCATCGTCATATGCACAGAGCGTTATGTCAAACCATCTTCCGAGATCAAACTCTTTAAAATAGAATGCCAGATTTGTCATATTTGACCCTGTGGCTATATTTATATTTATCCCCTGTTCCTTAAGTTTATCAAGGTATGCCTCAAGGCCATCCACCAGCTTGAAGTTTGCAGTATCCGCCATATACATCTCTCTGTACATAGCCTCCTTCTCCTCGGTAAGTTCAAGTATCCTCTCCTCAGTGAGCGTGCCCTTTCCCATGAGATATTCCAGAATATCCTTGTTCGTATGCCCCAGCACATGATGCTGAAACTCCTCCGTACTCATCTGTCTGCCGGCAAGTTTCTCCGCATAATCCTTCCAGGCTATCTCATGATACTTTCCGTCAAATATCATGGTGCCGTTCATGTCAAATATAATGTTCTTTATCTTATTCATCCTGTTCATACTTGTCTCCTATATCTACCGAACGCAAAACATCACTTATCCTCACTAAGCAAATGCTTGTACGTTCCATCTATTCCTATCGCTCCAAGCGGCGCAGTCACCACGATCGCCAGCACGGCAACCGACAATACTATATTACCACATGCCAGCCCCGCCGCAAGTGGAACTGAACCGATAGCCGCCTGGACTGTAGCTTTCGGAAGATACGCGATGACACAGAACAGCCTTTCCTTCCATGTAAGTGATGTATGTGCCACGCAGATCAGAACACCCACAGTTCTAAATGCCAGCGCGACAAATATCATGAGTAATGCCGGAAGTCCTGCTGCCAGGGTGTATCTGATATCCACAGCCGCACCCACAAGTACGAACAATATGACCTCCGCCGCAAGCCACAGCTTTCCAAACTTCTGTGAGAGTCTTCCCGACACCGACTCTGGACATTTGAGTTTCAGGACACATGCCAGAGCCACCACCGCAAGAAGTCCCGACACTGACACTTTTCCCTCAAGCCATCCCTCTATCGCTATAAGCAGGAAGGAAAATCCCAGCACGATGATGACCTTCATACTGTTTCTCACGCAGTGTTTCCTTGCATATGATGTCTCAAAGAACAGATAGAGTCCATATCCAACAACAACTCCAAGCAGTATTCCAAGCACGATGGATATTGGAATGTTCACAAAATCCATGACATGAGCACTTCCACCCTGCGCCATGCTGAGGAATGTGGTAAAAAGCACTATGACAAATATATCATCGCAGGACGCCCCCGCAAGTATCATCTGCGGAATTGCCTTGTCAGTTCCGTACTTTTTCTCTATGAGATTCACCATCCTTGGAACTACGACAGCCGGTGATACCGCCCCAAGCACCGCGCCCATGACCGCTGCCTCAATGTGGTTTATTCCAAGTATAACAGGTGCGCACAGTATGTATCCGATGATCTCAAATGACGCCGGGACAAATGAGAGCAGCACAGCCGAGCGTCCTGCCTTCTTCAGATCCTTAAGGTCAAGGGACAGTCCCGCCTTGATAAGTATGATGATAAGCGCTATCTTTCTGAGATCCGCAGATATGGACAATATGGACGGATCAAGGAAATCCAGCACATACGGGCCAAGAACGATTCCCGTTGCCAGCATTCCTATGATGCGCGGCAGCTTAAGCCTCTGACAGATGGCGCCCATCGCCAATCCGACTATGAAAATGAGTGCAAGTGATGTCAACATGATAAATAATACCTCCTTAATTAAGCAGACGCATCAGTGATTGAAAAGTGTTAGGCATAAAAAAGCTGATGCTTTCTGCGACAAAAATAATCGTAGAAGTCATCAGCTATATCAGCAGTTTAGGTTGCCCATTCAGGCTTTCCAAGGGAGAACCTCATTCCCTTTTATAATAATTCTACATCTTTATCCAGCCAAGTGCATTTGCAACAGAGCTGAGCAGGATAATGATGGCAAATACAGGACAGAGATACTTGATCATGACTACAAATACCTTTTTTCTCCTGAAGGCACTCTCGCCGTGAATTATCTCCTCCTCTATCTTATCTATTCCAACTACCCTTGACACAAGCAGGCTTGTGAGGAGTGCCGCTATAGGCATCATCACCGAATTGGTGAGGAAGTCGAACAGGTCAAGGAACTGCATGCCTATGATCTTGATTCCTGCCAGCGGGCCATATCCCAGGGACGACAGACTTCCAAGCGCAAGCATGATAACTCCCACAAGCACCGTTGCCTTCTTTCTTCTCCATCCAAGTTCATCCTCAAATGTTGACACTGCGCTCTCCGTAAGTGCTATCGAACTTGTAACCGCTGCGAACAGCACAAGAACAAAAAACACAATACCTATGACAGTTCCAAATCCCATGTTCTGGAATACTTTTGGAATAGTGATAAACATCAGTGATGGTCCAGCCTGAAGGGTATCCGGATCTCCCCCAGAGAATGCGAATACCGATGGGATTATCATAAGCCCCGCCATGATCGCTATACCAGTGTCGAATATCTCTACATTTCTGGTCGAATCCTCTATCGCCGTATCTTTCTTCATGTAAGAACCAAATGTTATGAGTATTCCCATGGCAATGGAAAGCGAGTAGAACATCTGCCCCATGGCAGAAACCACTGTCATCCACGAGAAGTTCTTCACATTTGGCACAAGGAAGTATTTTACTCCTGCAAGTGCACCCGGTCTTGTCACGGAATATACCGCAATGATGACTGACAGAACGATCAGTATAGGCATCATGATCTTTGACACCCTCTCTATTCCGTTCTGCACACCGGCAAATATAATGATAAGTGTAAATGCACAGAATGCCATGAAACACAGCTCCGTTGACACACCATTTGATATGAAATCGGTGAAATATCCATCCTCAGCCAGCTGCTTTGCATTTCCTCTGAAATACTCCACCAGATATTTGATGACCCAGCCGCCGATAACCGAATAGTACGGCACTATGAGCACGGGTATAACGGCATTTATCCAGCCGCCGAACGACAGCCATTTTTTCTTTCCAAATGATTTGAATGCTCCAACCGGACTCTTTCTCGTCATTCGTCCGATCGCCGTCTCCGCAACTATCATCGTATAGCCAAATGTAAGTGCAAGCACGATGTATATTATGAGGAAAATTCCTCCGCCATACTTTGCCGCAAGATAAGGGAATCTCCATATATTTCCAAGCCCCACCGATGCACCTGCCGCCGCCAGCACGTACCCCAGCTTGCCCGAAAATGAACTTCGCTTACCATTCTTCATATCTTCCATATACCTTCACCATATTTTACCTGGAACTAATCCCCGTAATCTTTCCTTCCACGTTTATTTGCATACATATGTGATTCTAACATGACCCGAGAGAAAAAGCCACCATATATTTGAACATCATCCAGACTGCTGGCATCTCGCCCTCAACAACCTTTATCCTGCCCTGCCTGATGAAATATTCTATCCTCGCCTATGTAGCCCATGTCCAGCATGAAACCAAGGCAGATCACCTCGTCAGAAGAACCCTGTATCCACAGTGGCTGGCCATTCTTATCTTTCCCCAATACCACCTATCAGTCTGTCAATCTCCTGATATGCCGTTTCTGTCCGTGCTGAATATGTACCATTCGGAGAATCTCCCTGCATAACAAACAAGATTTCTTCATCAGTTTTCGTGTAAAGATCAATTCTGTCAGAATACCAGTTATAAACATGATACGGATATTTATTTAATATCCCATCTATCTTTTCAACATCACCATCATCATACCAGATAATATCCTCTGCACAAAACTCAAAACAAGATATTGCCGCCTCATATATCAACATTCCCATCATAAATGCAGACAAACTATTTTCAGCCCGGCCGATCTCGTTGACCGTGCCATCGTCATCCGTTTCCACAACATAAACAGGTGGATCATCCTCTGCCATATCCGCCCTTCTGATAGCGACCTGATATACTCCCTGATTCTCATTCAAGATATAAAAATATCCTTTTGTCTTCTTTGTCCATTTATATCTGCGCTGGAAATCAAGAGTAATCCAGGGATCATTGCTATGATCAAACAGCTCGCTTGTTTTACCACATTTCTTCCATATCTCATATAGCGTATGTGGGATGCTCTCAAATCCCGCTCTCAGCTCTTTTATCTCCTCATCTGTATATCCTACAAATGACTTGATATTGTATATTTTTTGTAATAAATCATAATCCATATACATTTCTTTTTATCCTAGCTATTATTTTTTTTAACCATATTTATTAATAATTCTTCCATTTTAGGAGATAAGCAGCTTTGGGGCTTAAGCATTCTAATTATTTCACTTAAAACAGCACCAAAATCATCTATTATTTCTAACTCACCATGGTCAACCCAAACAAAATTTCTTGTTATTTTTGAAAAACATAATTGTTCACCATCACCTATTAAATCTGCAATTACAATCAAGTCTTCTGGTAAGTCTCCAGAGTTCATAACAAACTTGTCCGGCCCATAAAAATGTGCCAATGAGTTTCTAATTTGTGCTTCATTCGTGAAACTTAACCATTCTTTATATGTTTCAGGAATAAAAACATTGTGTTTATTTTCCCAATTAGAAATCATTTCATCTGATGCAGGTTGTTTGAACCATGAAGCATCGTCACCATAATCAGATGCAATCTGTTCGCATAAGCGCACAAGTTCTTTGATTTTCTCCATTAAACTATTGTGAGGAATATTCATAATAGTATCTCCCTGATTCTCATCCCGGTTTTAAGTTTCGGTTTATCAACTCTCAATCCACAATTTCATACCCTGCTGCCGCCAGAACTTCCAGTGCTTTTTGAAAATTCTCCTTCTTTACCATAACATAATCCGTATTATATGTGGATACTGCAAATATCGAAATGCCGTTATCCGCCAGAACAGATGCGATCTTTGCCAGAATCCCGATCAAAGAAAAGTCCAGTACTCCCTGAATGCGGAAGGCTCTCCAGCCGTCATCACGCTTTATTGCATTTGCCGGAACTTCACTCACCGGGCATACCATGGACTTTTCCTCATCAGTTTTCCCTATAAAGCAATACTCAGAATCGAGATTCTCATATGTGTAATCTTCCACCTGACACACTGAAAACTCTTCATCAATCTTTTTTATCTCCATGACCTCTCCTTGAATTCTATTTTTTATTTTGTAAGCACCTTTTTGCAATATTTATGTGCCCCGCAATGAGGACAAACTAATTTGCGCTTTGTTAATGTATGTGCGCCCATTACATATGACTTCATATCAGGGACAAACCTGGTATTGCAATCAGGGCATTCAAATGCTCCTGCCTCTCTATCAAGAATACACGCAATCACAATTCCGCCACAGATAACTACTAGCCCTATTGCGATAAGCAGAACTCTCAGCCAGTTCTCCATCTCCAGAATTCCTGACAACAAAAACAATGGAAGTGCCGCAACTATCGTAAGTGCCGCGACCATTGCAGACAAAATAATTTTCTTTTTGCTTTCCTGTGCCTCTCTAACTAAATTCACCATATTTACCTCCGCTTTCTTTCTATAATCCTCTTCAGATACTCTTTCGCCAGACAGTAATTCATTCACTGTTATCTCTAATTCATCACATAGAGGCAACAATAATGAAACCTCTGGAAAACCATTTCCTCGTTCCCATTTTGAAATTGTTTTATCGCTGATTCCAAGTTTTTCAGAAAGCTGTTTTTGAGTATATCCCTTTCTCTTTCTCTCATCAGCGATGAATCGTCCAATTTTAATCTGGTCCATATGTTTCCCTCCTTTCTGGCTCAATTATCTCCCCCTTTTATTGCAAATCACACCCACGAGGCGTAGAATATGGTGAATCTATTCGGGTTCTACGCTTCGTAGACTAGGCAAAATAAGCTATTTCCCCTGAATATTCCATACATATCCCCTTACATTTATTATCAATGCAATTGAACATACCACTGTCATAAGCAATGGCACCACAACAAATCCGGCTCTAATATTTTCTTTACTTCTAAATGACGTTTTTTCCACCTGACAATTATGTCATGAAATAATTTTATCTATTTTTGTCACATATTTCTCATCAAAGCTACTTATATCTTCTAAATCACTTACCATCTACGACAGCCTGCAAACCATTATATATTCCTCATCATTCTCATCCACGATCTGGAATCCAACTTTTTTGTACATTCCGACTGCATAGTTCTGCTTTTGCACAGACAGTGAACCGCTCTTATATCCACAGTTTTTCAGCTCCGCCAGCATCCTTTTCATCAGCTCCGTTCCAATGCCGTAATTCCTGTATTCTTTGAGCAGTGAGATTGCAAAAGACGGTGTATCGTCATCAACATGCCCATAGTCGTCCATAATACGAACCCACACAGCTCCAACAACTTTATCATTTGTCTCTGCGACAAATGCCATATCCCCCGCTCTGTTTCCAAAGTCGTCAACGTACACTCGCAATTCCGGCTGATTGATAATGTCCCTTGGAGGTGCCTCCACGCCCTCTGGAATAAATATTGCCTCGTATAAAAATGTATTCAATATACAGTTTTCTTCCTGTTTTAATCTTTTTATTGTGTAATCCATAAAGCCTCCAATAACAATTACCTATATCCATATATTATAAAAGCTCCATCATCATCATTTACGGGCTCATACCTCAGGTTTGTCTTATTTATTTTCTCTAAGAACAAATTCGTATAATCTTCCCTAATATATTCATCATCCATAAGTCTCCCCTTATAAATTCGCTTTACATATATCGGTTTGATCTTGAACCATTGAAAACATCGACTGTTTATGCCAGGCAATTCTTCATCACCACTAATAGTCCAATACCATTTTTCTTCATCTTCTCCCAGTAATTTGTAGCTTATCTGTACCTCATGCCCTGTCTCGCTCTCAATCTGATGGATTATTTCAAAAAGCTGATTCCATCTGGTATTATTCATGTATGATGTAAGATTATTTTCCTCTATGTACTTAAGGTACTTCTCTGTTGAAATTGCTTTCATAATTCGAATCATATTACTACCTCTCTAACAACTCCCGATTGAAGAAAATCTGGAGTTACATAACTAATGCTGCTCCATATAATCAATAAATTCTTGTGTCTTAGACCAGTACTTAATCCCCCAATTTTCAAAATTCCATTCATCCATGTAATTATTACATTCATAGTCAATATAAAAAATCCTTTCATCTTGTACAATGAAATTAGTCGGAAAATAATCTATATTCAAGCCTGCTTCATATACTACCTTTGCCATTTCTCTCATTTGCGTCAAATACAAATCTTTCATTGCATCATTTTTCACTAAATCATATATAGTTGGTCCATCAATATATTCTTTTAATATTCTTTCATTTGCCACATCAATGTCTAACATTCTTGGAATTCTAATTCCTGTTTGCAGCAGTCTACTATAATCATTTTGTTCTGCTGCGATTTTATTGCCAAATGAGTAATACTCGCATGGTTCATGATGTATCTGCTTTAGCACATAAAATTTGCCTTCCCGTTCTGCCAAATAGGAATAACCACCTTTTCCATGTCCTAATAACTTCACAATTTTATATTCTTTCTGATTAACATTCATAACATCCTGCATTATCCTTATCCTCATCTGTAAATTTTTGCTTTATGTCATCATAGGATAATTTAGGCAAAAATGCATTGGTAGATTCCTTAACAACCTTTCCATATGACAAAAGTTGCTCAACATCTACCTTTTTAGAAAAAGCAATTATTTTCTCACTGTCCAATTCATTTCCTGTGGTAATGATAGGTGCTTGCATTTTTTTCTCGTATGAATCAGTAAACAAAATCTTTTTTTTATTTTCCAAAATAGAATCACAATCTCTTCTTTATCGGATGTCTGATAACAGTTTTACATTTTTCCGATGCAGTTTTTCTTGGGTCTGACAAATAGATTTCATGATGATGTCGTTCATCAGTGAAATCATTTACATACCCATTCTCTTCCAAATATTTATCCATCACTGCTACTGTCTCAGGTTCATTATCAAATGCTCCTATATGCATGATCTGCACACACAAGCCTTCATCAATACTCAGAAATTCTGCACAAGTACAATCAATATTTTTCTTCTTTGACGCGGTCTCCACCGCCCAATCAAAATTCTTCTTTGTTATAAAATCAGGAAGACGAATAACAGAAATCCAGTTAAATGCAGATTTGTCTGTATAATCCACACCTTCAACATTATCCTGCCACCAAAAGCCTTCAAGCGGTGGGACAACATACTCAAAAAATCCCTCTATTTTGTAATCAGTCTTATAACTCATCTTGAGAGTGTACGCAACGGCATACAAAACACCAATCGCAGCTTTATATTCTCCGCCCTCTTCATTCGGGTCGCCCTTGCCCCTTACCGCTATGTAATTCGCCCTTGGAATCGTTACGATCTGCGGCTTATTTTTCGGCAAATAAAACTCTTTATATTCTTTCTTAAAATCAAACGCCATAACTCCCCCTATTTACTCGATCCACTGTATAAATGCTGTTTTATCAGAACTATTGTAGCCTGCCCTTTCATAAAACTTTATAGTTGATTCTTTTTTCGATCCTGTGAGCAGCATCATTTTATAGCAATTTTCTTTTTCCGCAATTCCTTTTGCATAATCCAAACATTGTGTTGCATATCCATTTCCACGATATTCTCTATGCGTAACAACATTTTCTATAAAAGCATACGGTCGTACATTTCTTGTCAAATTTGGTATCACCACGCACACACAGGAAGTCACGATTTTCCCATCAATAATATTGACAATAATATGATGATTTTCGTCCTGAATAATTGTGTTCCATGTTTTCCTAAGATGCTCGGACATCTCGGGAACAGTGTCTTCATGCAAATGCAAATATAATTCCAATATTTCGTTCAATTCATTTTCATAAATTTCTCTGACCATATTTCTTCCTCCTCATTTTCCTTTTTCTATTCACCAATTTCCACAATTCTCACAATATCACCAAACTTCAAAGATCCACAACTTCCAGCTCATCCCGTGTAACCCGGCACGTGAGGTTTAACACCTCCACTCCGGCAGTCTTCGCCTCATAGAAAGTCTCCGCGAACTCCCTGTGTATTTCCGCATTTGGCCTGACCTCAGTTATCCCTGTCATCGGAATGACAAATGCCACATAACATTTATATCCCTCGGAGACCGCCTTCATCAGCTCCCGCAAATGCCTGACTCCCCTGTCGGTGGGTGCATCCGGGAAATATCCTATCCCATCGATCTCCTGCGTACAGCCCTTGACCTCCATGAGATACTTCGTGCCATCCTTTTCCATATAGAAATCAATCCTTGAATCCCCGTATACATACTCTGGCTTTATAAAGTCATAATCCTTAGTTTTTAGCCATTCCAAAACCACCTTGTTAGGCACTTGGCTGTCCACGTTCACCCAGCCAAGCTTCGGATCCTCCACCGCTATGAGATCGTATTTCGTCTTGCGGTTTGGATTTGCAGACTTCTCAAGGCTGACCGTGTTCCCCGGTATCAGCAAACTGCTAAGCCTCCCCGTGTTCTTTACGTGCACGGTCTCTGTAACTCCGTCTATATCCACATGAGCTGTGAACCTGTTTGGCCTGTCTACGAACTTGCCTGAGATAACATTTGTATATTTCACCTTGCCTTACATCCTCCATCTATTCCACAACAGAGCGGTTCATCATGTAGAATGAGAACCTTGCCTTGTCCACAAGCTGCCCCTTGTCATCGTAAATATTTGCCTCGTACAGTGACACCTTCTTGCCCTGACGGATCTCCATTCCCTCGCATATGAGATACTCTGTGTTCATAGCCGGAGCTATATAGGTCATGGTTCCATCTATAGTTGAAGAAAACTTTCCGTAGGTACATGCCGCGATCCCGCTCACTATATCCGCAAGTGAGTACAGGCATCCACCATGCACAGAACCATATGGATTCAGGACATCCTCTGTGACCATCATCTTGCCCTTCACATATCCAAGGCTCATATCAACCAGCTCTATCTTCAGGTTCTGGACATAGATGTTGTCCTTGTTAAACCTTATCAGTGCCTGTTTCACATCCTCAGACATAGCTTTTTTGTTGTCGTTTATCTCATTCATGCTTCATTTTACCTTTCAACTCTATTTTCACGTTCAGACATCCTGCGTACATATCAAATGCACTTGTCCAGAATATCAGGATCAAGTCCTTTTCTTCCCGTTATAAATCCAATTCCAAAGTACAGCACCGCACCTACCATCAGTCCCCACACGACCGCATTTATCCCGGCGATCTTGATAAAATACGTTGCAAATATATATGTCGCGATCGCACCTACGCTGCTGCACACTGCCGCCTGCTTAGTTCCCTTCTTCCAGAACAAACCTCCCACAAGAGGCCAAAAGAATGTGCATTCAAGTCCGCCAAATGCAAACATGTTGAGCATGAAAATTATATCCGGCGGATTGATCGTGAGAACCATCACCACCACGCCGAGCAACATCGTAAGTATCGTGCTCACCAGCTTGACATTCTTGTCGTATTTCTCATTTTTCACCGGATCATCACCCACCACGTAATTCTTCCACAGATCCTTCACTATAGCTGCTGTGGCAAGTATGAGGAGCGAATCCGCTGTCGACATGACTGCTGCCATCGGCGCTGCGAGGAATATCGCTGCTATTCCAGGCGGCATGATCTTCTGTACTATATATGGTATAAAATAATCCGAAGTTGGAAGATTGTCCGTATCGACAAGTGCGCCAGCCCATGTTCCTGCAAGATGCATTCCCACGATCACAAAGCTGCATGTGAGAACTCCGATCCACATCGCTCTGTGCATGCTCTTCGTATCTTTAAATCCCATGGCGCGCACAGCTGTCTGGGGAAGGCCCAGCGTTCCAAATCCCACAAGCACCCAATAGCTGAGCAGCCCTCCTGGAGTGTATTTCGAGAAAATGTCATCGTACACCTCCGGCAGATTTGTCTGAAGACCGGCATCTATCGCGGCAAGACCGCCCCCGCTCCTTAAGACAAAGAATATAAACAGGAATGTTCCGATACACATTACTATTCCCTGAATCGTGTCAGTTATGACAACCGCACTGAATCCGCCAATGGCTGTGTACAGGATCACGACTGTGCCAAATATCAAAAGTGAACTCACATGATCCATTCCCGTTATGGATGCTATAAGTGTAGCCCCTCCCGTAAACTGACTTATCATCTGTGCTATAAAGAAAACTATAAGTCCAAGGCTCGTGATGACCACCAGCGCATCGCTCTTGTATCTCGCCTTGAAGTAGCCCACCACTGTCACAGCGCCCGTTCGTCTGGACACTATCGCCAGCTTATTTCCAAGCACACCGAGCACCAGAAATGTGACCGGGACCTGGATAGCAGCTATCCACGCCTGTGCATATCCATATGTAAGACCCGCTGCACCCGGCCCTGATATAAATGAACTTGCGGAAGTGTATGTCGCCATGATCGTCATGGCCAGGACGATTCCGTTCATATTTCTTCCGCCTATGAAATATTTCTTCTCGGACGTTGTGTGCAGACTTTTCTCCGCCCTTCTGCTGTAGACAAAGCTCACCACAATATTGAATAACAGATATCCGAGAAAAACCGATAAGATCAATATCTGATTACTATTCATTTTTACCCTCACTCTCATCCTCTTCATATTGGAAATCTACGAACACAAACTTAAGCAGCCAGAATACCCCGATCACCGCAAGCACCACTGTTCCAAGCACCGAGACCACAAACCACGCCGGCATATGGAACACCGTCCACCCGGTGCCATTTAGCAGAAACGCGGTTAGCACATGCCATAAAAAACATATAAATACCACAAGCAGCGTCGCTTTGATCTCTTTTATGCACTGCCTGTGCTGTTCTTCCTTTGTCAATTTCATCATAATAATATATCCCCTTAATTAGCTTATTATATCCTATCGCCTGTCGTCACAATGCTCATTATATCACGCTGATCAGTTTTTTCATAGTTGCCCCGCCAGCCGCCCAAATCCTGTGCATATACAAACTCTGTATTGTTGTCTGCACAAAAAAACTGGTGCACAGACGTTTCGTCCATACACCAGCCATTTATATTCTCTATTCAAATATTATATCAAAAATATCAGTCCGCCAAACATGATCGCGCCGATCACATTTGCCTTTGCAGGAATCTTGGTCGGCAGTATGACTATCGCAAGCGGAAGCAGATTAAAGATACACGCCCACACTGGAAGTGAAGTTTTTCCCGTGACAACAGCTATCAGAAACGCTACAGCAAATACAAGCATACCAGCATAGCCCAGATACATCGTATAGCAGGTGGTTTTGAAGAAATCCCACACTGCATTCAGAGCTTCTTCTGTCAGACCCAGCTTTACGAAGAACCACTCGACTAGACAGCAGAACAGATGATGCAGTGCCAGATTGATGAACATTACAAGTGTTGCAACATACATTATCATATAAAAAGTCTCTGAGTACTGGCGGATCCAGTCGCAGATAGCCAGATAGCCAAATATTTCCAGTGTCATGGCACATACACCAAGCAGCATGGCTATCGACAGATTCTTAAGCGGCATCCCCCTGAACGCCACCTTAGACTTATCATAATCTTTGAAATTCGTCAGATCGACCTTTCCATTCGGTGCATACGTGAGAAATCCATCAGAAATTCCACATAATACATGCCCCACCAGCGCCATAATCATAAATACCTTCAACTGTAACATAGCAATATCCCTCCCTTTTTAATCACATAACCAAATTTTCTATGATCTGCTTTGTCTGCTGACTATGCAAGTTAGTTTTCACTAACTATATTAACACATCTATCTGCAAATGTGAATCTTAGAAAATTGCTTTTCAATTGTATATAAAAACGCTGACACATAAGCTTGTTAATATATCCATGCCAAAACGGACATACCACCATCGCAAATGCGCCAGCGTCTTATTTACTCTATATACATTTTTTAATTCAGATCTTTATACATTGATCTCCGCAGTAACACCGAGGATATCCTTGTTCTCATCGAGGATAGGCTGAATAACCTCTGCAAGGAACTCTTTTGTCTGCTCAGGAGCACGACCTACGAAGTTCTTTGGCTCAAGGATAGATACGATCTCTTCCTTTGTCATGCCAAAGTCAGGGTCTGCTGCGATACGGTCAACGAGATCATTCTCTCTTCCAAACTTCTTGACCTGCTCGCCTGCAAGCATTGAGTACTCTCTGATCTTCTCATGAAGTTCCTGACGGTTGCCACCACGCTTAACAGCATCCATCATGATATTCTCTGTTGCCATGAATGGAATCTCCTTCATGAAACACTGATAGATAACCTTGTCATATACCACAAGACCATCTACAACATTCAGGTACAGATCAAGGATTCCGTCAACTGCGAGGAATGCCTCTGGAACTGAGATACGCTTATTTGCTGAGTCATCAAGTGTTCTCTCAAACCACTGTGTTGCTGCTGTGATAGCAGGATTGAGCGCGTCGCACATTACATAATTGGCAAGTGATGCGATTCTCTCACTTCTCATTGGGTTTCTCTTGTATGCCATAGCTGATGAACCAATCTGGTTCTTCTCAAATGGCTCCTCTATCTGCTTTAAGTGCTGGAGAAGTCTGATATCATTTGAGAACTTGTGTGCACTCTGTGCGATGCCTGAGAGCACGTTAAGAACTCTTGAGTCGACCTTTCTTGAATATGTCTGGCCTGATACAGGATAGCACTCAGCAAATCCCATCTTCTCAGCGATCTTCCCATCTATCTTTCTTACTGTCTCGTGATCTCCTCCGAAGAGCTCAAGGAAACTTGCCTGTGTTCCCGTTGTTCCCTTTGATCCGAGAAGCTTCTGCTGGCTGATCATGTACTCTATATCAGAGAGGTCAAGGAGCAGTTCCTGCATCCAGAGTGTTGCACGCTTGCCGACTGTCGTTGGCTGTGCAGGCTGGAAATGTGTAAATGCAAGAGTTGGAAGATCCTTGTACTGATCTGCGAACTTTGCCAGCTCATTTATAACATTGATGAGTTTCTTTCTGACAAGCTTTAATGCCTCTGTCATAACGATAACGTCTGTGTTATCGCCTACATAGCAGCTTGTTGCTCCAAGGTGGATTATTCCTGCTGCCTTAGGGCACTGAACACCGTATGCATATACGTGGCTCATTACGTCGTGACGAACCAGCTTTTCTCTCTCTCTGGCAACATCATAGTTGATGTCATCAGCGTGAGCCTTGAGCTCCTCGATCTGCTCATCTGTGATTCTTGGATTGCCGTTCTCGTCCTTGAGACCAAGCTCCTTCTCTGTCTCAGCAAGAGCTATCCACAGCTTTCTCCATGTCTTAAACTTCATATCAGGTGAGAAAATATACTGCATTTCCTTACTAGCGTATCTTTCACACAGTGGGCTTTCGTACTTGTCCTTACTCATGTCTTTACCTCTTTCTTCCTGTAGTCTCCCGCATCTGCCGGCTGACAAATGCTTTTATATCTTATCACACAACTATTATACATGGGTTTCAGATTATTTCCATGCTTTTTTTGCATAAACCAGAAATTCGGAATCAATATCCGCTTTTTCCGCTGATATGATTCCGAATTTTTACATTATTAATTTATGTGAGACTCCGATCCTCTCTTGAAGTCTTCGTGGTCGCCTCTGATGTCCTCTGTAGGCGGTTTCATAGGATATTGGCCACTGAAGCATCCGTGGCAGTACTGCCTTCCGCCTGAGAGCTCAGGAAGTCTCTCCATCTTCAGGTACGCCAAAGAATCGGCACCTATGATCTTGCATATATCATCTACAGACCTGTTGTATGCTATGAGCTGCTCTCTGTCCGGAATATCAGTTCCAAAGTAGCATGGATACAGGAATGGAGGTGAACTGATCCTTACATGGACCTCAGTCGCTCCTGCCTCCCTGAGCATACCAACTATTCTGTCACTCGTAGTTCCACGAACTATAGAATCATCTATCATTATGACGCGCTTGCCATTTACAGCCTCCTTAAGAACGTTGAGCTTGACACGCACGCTGGACTCTCTCTGGCTCTGCTGTGGCTTTATGAATGTTCTTCCCACATATCCATTCTTGACAAATGCCGTTCCATATGGAATACCCGATTCAAGTGAATAGCCCATCGCCGCCGCATTTCCCGATTCAGGAACGCCAACTACCACGTCAGCGTCAACCGGGCTGTCCTTTGCAAGACATCTTCCGGCTGTGATACGCGAATCGTACACAGACATTCCATCTATGACTGAATCAAGTCTCGCAAAGTATATATACTCAAATATACATCTTGCATGCTGCTCCTGGCACATGTTCTTGTACGACTGGATTCCGTACTCAGGTGATATGGTTACGACCTCTCCAGGCTCCACATCCCTGACAAATTCGGCACCGATAGTGTCGAGCGCACAGCTCTCAGATGCCAGTATGTATGCGTTATCGCGCTTTCCTATACAAAGCGGTCTGAAGCCAAATGGGTCTCTGGCTCCAATAAGCTTTCTAGGGCTCATGATGACAAGTGAATATGATCCCCTTACTTTCTTGAGCGCTCTTGTGACAGCCTCCTCAACGGAACCGCACTTAACTCTCTCCCTGGCTATATGGTAAGCTATTACTTCAGAATCTATGGTCGTCTGGAATATAGCGCCTGTGAGCTCCAGCTCACGTCTAAGCTCAGGAGCATTTACCAGATTGCCGTTGTGTGCAAGTCCCAGAGTTCCCTTTACATAATTGAGAACCAGTGGCTGTGCATTCTCTATAGTGCTGGCACCGGCTGTAGAATATCTCACATGACCCACGCCGATATTTCCCTTTAGCTTACTCAGTGAATCAGGTGTGTACACCTCATTCACAAGACCCATGCCCTTTAAGGAGCTGACCTTGCCCTTAGGACCGGCTGTGTCCGACACCGCTATACCACAGCTCTCCTGTCCACGGTGCTGCAACGCAAACAGACCATAGTAGATCGTGTTCGCCACATCACTTCCATCGAAATCATAGATACCGAAGACTCCGCACTCCTCGTGCATCTCGTCCTCGTCATAATAATGGGATCTTAAACATTCGTTCATAAATATATGCCTCTCATGTTATATTATTGTAACTGTCCCGGCCACATCAATCTCATCGTAAGTCTGGTAACAGTCATATCTTTCACCACATAAAACTTTATCTGTTTTACCGCAACATGTCAACAGATAAATTCTATCATTTTTAGGATTATGCCCCACTTTTTTCATGCATTTTCACCAACAGTGATGTATTTCTCAAGTATTTGTCTATTTGGACTTGAGAAAATCCACATCTCTCTGTCACGATCTCGCCTCACCGTTCGCGCTGTACTTCTCTCCTGACGCGGCAGGTTACCACATAGTCCTTCCGGCTTCCACCTGGAATCATTCCATAGTGGCTACCATAACATTGTATCTTTTTTGAATTTCTCGGTATCTTATGCCACAAATTTTTCACCAAACACACAAAAAAAGCCCAAAAGATACAAATTTTAAGTACTTTGTATCTTTTGAGCTTTTATAACACTCTCTACTCCACAGCGTATCCCTTTGCCTTTATGAGATCTACCATCTTGTATACATACTTCTCGCACAGCTCATCTGTGGCTGCCTCGACCATGACTCTGATGACAGGCTCTGTACCACTCTGTCTGAGAAGAAGTCTTCCGTCATCTCCTAGCTCTTCTGCTATCTCATCGTTCAGTTTCAACACATCAGAATCATTCATGACTGCATCCTTGCTTGAAACCCTGACATTAACAAGGAGCTGTGGATATATCGTCAGACTGTTGAACAGCTCTGACAGCTTTACCTTACGTCCAAGTATCGTCTCCATGATCATCAATGAGGTGAGTACACCGTCACCCGTTGTTGCATACTTGGAGAAAATGATATGTCCTGACTGCTCGCCGCCGATAGAATGTCCGTGCTCCATCATATTCTCGAACACATACTTGTCGCCGACTGCTGTCTTCTCATAGTTGATGCCCTTCTTGTCAAGTGCCTTGTAAAGTCCAAGATTGGACATGATAGTTGTGACTATTGTGTTGTTGTTCAGCTCGCCCTTATCTTTCAGGTAACGGCCACAGACATAGAGGATCTTGTCTCCGTCCACAATCTCACCCTTGTCGTCCACGGCAAGACATCTGTCCGCATCACCATCAAATGCAAATCCCACATCAAGTCCCTTCTCCTTGACAAATGCCTGAAGCTTATCAATGTGTGTCGAACCGCAGTCCGTGTTGATGTTTGTTCCATTTGGTTCATTGTTGATGACATATGTCTTTGCTCCGAGAGCATCATACACTGACTTTGCAACCAGATATGATGCACCATTTGCACAGTCAAGACCGATTCTCATTCCCTTAAAAGGTCTGGTAGGGATCGTGAGCAGATAGCCTATATATCTGTTTCTTCCCATGGTGTAGTCGGTGGTCTTACCGATGTTTTCTCTCTTTGCAAATGGTATCTCGCCAAGCTCACCATCTATATACTGCTCGATCTCATTCTCGATGGCAGCCTCAAGCTTGTAACCCTGTCCGTTGATAACCTTGATACCATTGTCATAGTATGGGTTGTGGCTGGCTGAGATCATTATACCGCAGTCAAAATCACCTGTGCGGACTATATAAGACACGCTAGGCGTAGGTGTTACATGCATCAGATATACGTCGGCTCCGCTGGCTGTAAGTCCTGCAACCAGGGAATACTCGAACATGTAGCTTGAAAGTCTCGTATCCTTTCCTATGACAACATGAGCCTTTCCATCCTCATGCTGCTTACCATAGTAATAACCAAGGTATCTTCCCACCTTGTAAGCATGCTCCACTGTAAGATCTACATTTGCCTCTCCTCTGAATCCATCAGTTCCAAAATATTTTCCCATTGTAAAATCCTCATTTCCAGACAATATCGCCGCTCAAGCGACTGTCTTTATATTGCTTATTCTATAACCTCAACCTCGTCATCCTGAACAACAAGAAGGTCTATCGCTCTCCTGTGGATGTGTATCTTGGTCTCCTTATATTCTCCGCCGAACTCACCGTCACATGTCCATGCAACCGGATCCTCTGCATCAAACTTGACCCTATGAGCCCTGAATGAAACCATGCTCCTCTCATTCACATCTCCCGTAAGAAGCGCCCTTACAACTCTCTCCAGATCAGCTGGCGTCTTCATTGTCCTTATCAGTATGCCCTCAAAAAGTCCGTCATCGAACTCAACGCCTTTTCGGGTTATACTCTTAAATCCTCCTACGGATATCGAATTAGACACCATACCGAATATGAACTCGCCTTCCTGCTCGTCCCCGTCTATTGTAACCTTCATCTTGTAAGATGGTACATTTGCCAGACTTTTTATCCCCTGCAATACATATGCAGCATGCCCAAATATATTCTTCATATTCTGCGGCGTTGCATATGATGTATCTGAGAACATTCCAAAAGCTGCAACATATACAAAGTTCTTGTCGTTCAGGCTTCCTATATCTATGGAGAATGGCTCTGCCTTCACTATCATCTCAGCCGCCTCAACCGTCTCTCTCGGTATGTCCATGCTCCTTGCAAAGTCATTAGTGGAGCCACATGGTATATATCCAAGCGGAACCTTTATCCCGCTCTTCATATATCCTGTAACCGTATTTCCCAGAGTTCCATCGCCTCCGGCACATACTATCACATCATAGTTTGCTCCTTCCTCCTGAACAATTCTTTCTGCATCATCCGCCGATTTCGTAAGGTATGTCCTGACAGCGTAATCGTGGTTGCAGAACACTTCCAGCACATCCACCAAAGAATTCTTCAGAGTAGTCCTACCCGCTTTGGGATTCATGATGAACAGCATATTCTTCATACTTTCAATAACACAACCTTTCCCTTTGATACTTCTTATTTACTTATGATCCTCCTTGTACTTCATGTACAGATCATACCCCTTCTTGCGGAGCTTGCATGACGGACAATGTCCGCAGCCCTCGCCCTTGATGCCATTATAACATGTAAGTGTCATATCTCTGATGACATCCAGTCCGCCCAACTCATCTGCCATCTTCCATGTCTCCATCTTATCGATCCACATCAATGGTGTTATTATATCAAACTCGTAGTCCATTGCAAGGTTAAGTGTTGTATTTAACGATTTGATAAATATATCCCTGCAGTCAGGGTATCCTGAGAAGTCACTCTGAGACACTCCTGTTATTATATCAGATATTCCCCTCTGTTTGGCAAATATTGCTACAAATGTAAGAAATACCATGTTCCTTCCGTCTACAAATGAGTTCGGTGTGCCCTCATCAGGTGCATTTTCATCAACCTTCATGTCCGTTCTTGTCAGAGAATTTGGCGCAAGCTGGCCTAAAAGACCCATGTCAAGTATGTGGTGCTCCACTCCGAACTTGTCTGCGATCTCCTTTGCACACTCAAGCTCTAACGCATGTCTCTGCCCGTAGTCAAATGATATCGCGTACACCTTCTTGTACTTCTTGAGCGCCCACAGCAGACACGTTGTGCTGTCCTGTCCACCGCTGAATACTACAACTGCCTCATCCTTATTCTTCAAATTCTGCATGATCTCATCCTCCATATATAATCAAATATGATATTCCGGGTCACATTACTGATTTCCCAGGCAAATAAATTCTTCATTATCAATTCAGTATACCGACAACTATCTTCCCACATTATACATCATCAGCAGCTTGTTCTGAAGTGCCATGTCACTCTCGAATCTTCCCCTGAGAGTGGTAGTCATGGTCTTACTTCCCGGCTTCTTGATGCCCCTTGCCGTCATGCAGCTGTGATGTGCCTCTATCATAACAGCCACATCCTCGGTTCCCGCAGCCTTGGATATGACGTAGGCTATATCCGAACCTATCCTCTCCTGAAGCTGAAGCCTCTTCGCAACCATATCCGCGATTCTCGCTATCTTGGAAAGTCCGAGCACTCTTCCATTCGGAATGTATGCAACAGATACCTTCATGTCATACATGAGCGCCATGTGATGCTCACAGTAGCTGAACACCTCTATATCCTTCACAAACACCATGTCGCCCGCCTGTCTTGCCACTCCGTCCTCGGCAAATGTCTTGCCGAACATCTCAGCCAGCTCGTCATTGGTGTAGTTCATTCCCTCAAAAACTTCCTCGTACATGCGCGCAACCCTGTCTGGAGTCTCTACAAGTCCCTCTCTGTCAGGATCATCTCCCAGCGCAATCAATATTCCTCTTACGTGCTCCTTTATAGCCTCTTTATCTATCGCCATCTTATACACCTCTTTCTTCCGGATCCCAAATGAACTTGTGAAGCTGTAACTGAAGCTTCACATCATTCATATCGTTCTCGATCATAAAATCCACTATATCTGCAGGATCTATGCTGCCGTACACAGGACTGATGAATACTCTCGTCTTCTCATCCAGCGCATACTCCTGGACTATCTCAAGACATTTCTCCAGATCCTCCTGTGAACCTACCACAAATTTCACCGAATCATTCTTGTCTATATAGTTATAATTTGCAAGGCACATGTCTCTTTCCATGCCGCTGGATGGACATTTGTAATCCAGCGTGTATGACACATTTTCTCCAAGAGCCTTGAACTCTGCGATATCCACACTTCCGTTCGTCTCGATCTCGACCCTTATATCATCCTCCAGCTCAAATGCAAGAAGTAACTTATCTATATCCTTCTGTATCAGTGGCTCTCCACCTGTCAGGGTGACGTTCTTCACCTCTGTCCTTCTGACATAATCTATGATCTCATCCTCGGTGAGTTCTTCATAAGGAACGCCTGCCTCATTTGCCCACTTGGTATCGCAGTAACCGCAGTCAAGATTACATCCCGCAAATCTTATGAACACGGCAAGCTCTCCGGCTCTTGCAGCCTCCCCATTTATACTTATAAATCTCTCTACTACTCTGTATGTGCTCACGTCTGTATTTCCTTTCTCCCGGTGTATTTGTACACACCCTTATATATGTCAGCTTCTCACCGGGACTCTATCATATATACTTATTCACAATAAGATGCCACGTTGTTCGGGGTCTCATACACGCATGCCTCTATGACCCTGTAGCCCCGGCCTGTCATCTCATCGTATATATACTTTG
Organism: uncultured Coprococcus sp.; assembly: GCA_934277375.1. GTDB lineage: Bacteria > Bacillota > Clostridia > Lachnospirales > Lachnospiraceae > Coprococcus. The sequence goes on from CAKQTZ010000009.1 coordinate 24,314, forward strand.
CGAAGTTCTCAGCCGTAGGTCTGAAATCCATCTTCACTATCCTCAGATTCTCCGCCAGCAGTGCATCCTCCGTCGCCTGCTTCAGGCTTCCCGTCTCCATAATGAGACTGTGGTCAAAATAATCTGCTATCTCCTTCAGATCCTTCTTCAGATTGGAGAAATCTACCACCATTCCTCTGTTCTGTGTATCGCTCTCAAGCGTCTCCGCACCGACCTCAATCTCCACCGTCCATCTGTGTCCGTGGATATTGCTGCATTTGCCGTCATAATCTTTCAAAAAGTGGGCACTGTCGAAACTTGCCTTTGTCTTTAACTTATACATAACTCCTCCTACAAGCATCCGACTGTTCTACCATCGTCATCACTATACCGCTAGGGCAATTGCCTTCACCTCATTTTCCACAAAAAAAGACCAGAATAGGACATTCTGATCTTCTTTTGTCCTAGTTTTGTTTAATGACAGGATGGTACTAATGAACTGTCAATCTATTTTATTGTGTTTAATATACATTAGATATTAAGGAATCCCTTAACCTCTGCAAGCATATCCTCCTTATCACATACTGTGTCGTGGAGAACCTTTGCTGATCTGATATCCTCTATAGCCTGAGGTACCTTTACACCTGAGAGCTTCTCAAGCTCGTCGACAAGCTCAAAGTCTGTCTTGGAATCGTACTCAGGGTCTATAGCGTTCATAACGCTTCTTGTGAACTTGTATGGGCTTGCTGTTGACGCGATGACTGTAGGTGTCTTATCACCTGTCTCTGCCACATACTTGTCATATACTGTAGCTGCAACTGCTGTATGTGTATCGATGATATAATCATCTGACTCATATACCTTCTTGATGGTCGCTGCTGTCTCTGCCTCTGTTGCATATCCACCATAGAACTCAGAAAGCTTTGCCTTCATATCGTCTGTAATGGTGTATACACCGTCTGTTGTGAGCTCCTTCATGAGCTCTGAGTTCTTCTCCGCATCATTTCCTGCGATCTTGTATATCAGTCTCTCAAGATTACTTGAGATAAGAATATCCATTGATGGTGATGTTGTGAGTATGAACTCTCTGTTTCTATCGTATGTTCCTGTCTGGAAGAAGTCAAACAGAACCTTGTTGTCATTTGATGCACAGATAAACTTTGCGATTGGAAGTCCCATCTCCTTTGCATAGTATGCTGCAAGGATATTACCAAAGTTACCTGTTGGAACGTCCACATTGATCTTGTCGCCTGCCTTGATGGTCCCGTCTGCCACAAGTCTTGTGTAAGCGTATACATAGTATACCATCTGAGGAACAAGACGTCCGATATTGATTGAGTTTGCTGATGAGAACTGATATCCCTTCTCATCCATGTACTTTGCAAGCTCAGCATCTGAGAACATCTTCTTAACACCTGTCTGGGCATCATCAAAGTTGCCTGTGATACCAACAACAAATGTATTGTCACCCTTCTGTGTAACCATCTGCTTCTCCTGGATTGGGCTTACACCATGCTTTGGATAGAACACGATGATCTTTGTTCCAGGAACATCTGCAAATCCTGCAAGGGCAGCCTTACCTGTATCACCTGATGTTGCTGTGAGGATGACGATCTCATTCTTTACACCATTCTTCTTTGCCGATGTTGTGAGAAGATATGGAAGGATTGAAAGTGCCATATCCTTGAATGCTATTGTTGATCCATGGAAAAGCTCAAGATAATATGCTCCTGCCTTATTCACAAGTGGTGCTATAACCGGTGTGTCAAACTTTGAATCATATGCTGAATTTATACAATGCTTAAGCTCATCCTCTGTGAAGTCTGTGAACATAAGCTTCATAACCTCGTATGCAACCTGCTGATAGTTCATCTTTGCAAGATCTTCCAGAGACACATCGAGTGTTGGTATAGAATCCGGTACAAAGAGTCCCCCTTCATTAGCAAGTCCCTTAAGTATCGCCTGTGATGCTGTTGCTGTCTCGTTTGCATTTCTTGTGCTTCTGTAAATCAGTTCCATTTGCCAATCTCCTTAATAAATATATTTAAACCTCTGCTTGTATACTAACCTCACTGTGAATCCATATATCCACAGATAATCGTGAGCATTATAACACAGCAATATACAAAAAACAAGAAGTCCGCGCAAAATGGCGAACTTCCTGTTTTATTATATCTATTTAACATTTTGCCTTAATTCTACTTGGCATATACATCATAATATCCTGTTGCAAAGTTAAGCGCTGCCTGATGATTTGAGAAGTAGATATCGAGATGATTTCCATTAACCGCTCCACCTCTGTCCTGAACTGTATATGTGTGTCCATCAACTATAAGCTCTGTACCAAAATCAAAGTTGCTAGATGCTGCACATGTCACACCTTCAACTGCCGGTGCACCTGATGCTGTTGTTGGATTGTCCATATTACTGTACTCTCCACAGCATATAGGACATGGACAGTAAGCTGTTACCCAGAATGTTCCAAGATATGTACCGGATTCTGCTCCATTTACATACATAACCTGATCTTCCGGAAGACCCTCTGTAGATTTCTCTGTTGATGGATCCTCAGCGATCGTATCATCAGGAATACCTGCTGCTGACTTATCGTCATCCTCTACTATCACCTCTGTAGCAGCCTCTGTTGTAACTTCTTCCTCTGTCTGTGGCTCTACATATATTGCCTCTGCCTCCATATCAAGTGGCTGAATGTCCACCTCTGCCTCTGTGGCTTTCTCCTGAACCCCACCGCTTATAGATACGGCCTGTCTTGTTGACTTCTTGCTTGACAGTGCTACGGAACCTGTCTTGTTTACATCTGAAAGTTCACCATCTGCAAGCTTTGCAGATACTGTTACATCCTCGTATCCCGATGTGCTGTCTGCGTATAATGTATTTCCTGCTTCTGCTATGGATACCGCTTTGCCCTTTGATGTAACCATGCTGTCATCTGATGCAACGACTGCATATGATGATACACCAACTGCTAAAAGCACTGCTCCAATGCTCAACCTCTTTACGTTCCTTTTCAGTGATGTCTTCTTTAGTTTCTGTGATTTCATACGTGATGAACCTGAAAACTTTTGCATAACCTTTTCTCCTTAATTTCTTTACGGTTTCAGAATTGTTACAAAACCGTTAAAACTTAACTCATGACGCTATTATAATCTCTGTCAAAAGAAAGGTCAAGCAAAGTAGCCGTTTTTGTGAATTTTCGCCAACGCCGCAAAATTCTTTATTTCTGTTAATGTAAAAATGCCACATTTTAGCCCTCTATTTTTGTGCACTTTCAACATTTAACCCACGTAACATTTTTGAAACATATTGGCAAGTTGTATATTTTTACTTTCTAATTTTTAAATTTTTCTTTATTATCTGTTAATTATTTTTATTATTATGTTAACTATCTGTCATTTTTTCAGGTATAGATTCCTCCCATTTATCCAGAAGTTCTTCAAGTTCACTGTAAGTCTCAACCTCATTTACACGACCTCTGAGTCTTGCAGAATCATACATACCGACAGAATACCACGCCACATGTTTTCTCATCTCATGGATACCTATATACTCACCCTTAAATTCTACCATGAGTCTGGCATGTCTCAATATCATATCCTTTATCTCACCCGCAGACGGTCTGGCTGGGAGGCTTCCATGTTCATAATAGTACTTCATGTCTCTGAATATCCAAGGGTTACCACGTGCCCCCCTGCCTATCATAAAGCCATCACAATCTGTCTGTTTCCTCATGTCTATTATATCCTGCGGGATATTTATATCCCCATTTCCTATAACCGGTATGCTGACTGCCCGCTTGACATCCGCTATCACTCCCCAGTCTGCATGCCCCTGGTAATACTGCTGTCTCGTTCTGCCATGTACCGCAACGGCCGCAGCTCCGCTTTCCTGAGCCACCCGTGCTATTTCAGGTGCATTTATGTGCTCTGAATCAAAACCACTTCTTATCTTTACTGTGAGTGGAATGTTGATAGCCTGAGCCATAGCCTCCACGATCCGTCCAACCAGAACCGGATCCTTCATCAGCGCTGAGCCCTCACCATTATTTACCACTTTAGGAACCGGACATCCCATGTTCACATCGATAAATGAATATCCATTTCCCTCTATGCGTTTCGCCATCTCAGCCATAATGACAGGGTCGGAGCCAAACAACTGAAGTCCAAACGGCTTCTCTCTGTCATCCATAGCCAGCAACGGCTTAGTATTCTTATTTTTATAAAAAATAGCCTTGGCACTTACCATCTCGCTGTACAGGATATCGCAACCCTGTTCCTTGCATAAAAGACGAAATGGCTGGTCACATACACCAGCCATCGGCGCCAGGATCAATTTATCTCTGAATTCCATAAATCTCTCCATTGCTTCTATAATATATTATTTCTGTTTGTCCATTATAAGTCTTAGTCCATGCAGAGTCAGATCAGGATCATACACATCTATGCAATCTGTGTTCTCATAGATCATCTTTCCAAGTCCTCCGGTTGCAACGACCTTCATATCCTCCAGACCGGATTCTTTCTTCATTCTTCTGACTATGTATTCCGTCTGGCCTATATATCCCATACATACACCTGCCTGCATACTTGATATCGTATCTTTACACAATATAGTCTCTGGAACTTTGATCTCTATCTCTGGAAGTTTTGCCGTGCCTGTCCACAGTGCATTCGCTATAAGTCTGATTCCCGGAGAGGTAACCTCTGCTTCAAATGTCCCCTCAGCATTTATAAGATCATAGGTTGTAGCTGTTCCAAAATCCACAGTCAGAACAGGGCCACCGTACATATGATACGCCGCAACCGCATCCACTATCCTGTCAGCTCCAAGCTGTTTCGGATTTGGCAGGGCTATGTTGATACCGGTTCTTATCCCAGGTTCAACGATAAGTGGTGTTATTCCAAAATACTTCTTTATTCCATTCACCAGCGAATGCATGATCTTTGGAACAACAGACGCGATTATTACCTCATCTATAACATCAGTCGTCAATTGCCTCATCCTAAGCCAATCGCACAAAAACACACCGTACTCATCTGAAGTACGGGATATTCCGGTTGTCATTCTGAAAGTTTTCTCAAGCTTATCTCCATCAAACAGTCCTATAGTAATATTCGTATTTCCAGCATCAATTGCAAATAACATGACCTACTTCCCTTCCTGATCATTCTATATTATATATACACGATCTATACAAGACTGTTCACATCTACACCCTGTATAAATATCTTATAGAACAGTTCCAGACTCTGGAACAGCTCCCTCTTCTCATTCTGTATCTTCTTCACCTTAAGTCCGCATCCGATATCATCAAACAACAGATCATCCTCAAGAGCCCTCGTCTGTATCTTAAGATTGCCCGCATCATCAAACACAAGCATAAAAATACCTCCAACTTCCTGGGTAAATGCCCCACACATAGCATGGAGTTCATCCTTTATCTCATCCGGAAGTTTGGAAAAATCTTTATTCAGATAAAACTTCTGATTATATATGGAACTGGCACACAGAACCAGCTCTCCGTCCTCTGTTCTCGTTGAAATATCCATAGCCGCTCCTATCCTATAACATCCGCCATATCGTACATGCCTGCAGGCTTATCCTTGAGGAACTTTCCTGCTTCCACTGCGCCCTTGGCAAATACCGATTTTGAATACGCTGTATGCTTAAATTCAATAACCTCGTCAACTCCGGCAAATAAAACCTCATGCTCACCGACAATGGTTCCGCCCCTTACTGCAGAAATACCAAGTTCCTTCTTATCTCTCTTCTTTCTAACCTGGCTTCTGTCATATACATATTCATACTGCTCACCACACGCCTCATTTATAGAGTCAGCAAGAGCAAGAGCAGTACCCGATGGAGCATCCACCTTCTGATTATGATGCTTTTCAACTATCTCTATATCATATCCTGCAGGTGAGAATACCTTTGCCGCATCCTTGAGCAGCTTCATAAGAGTATTTATCCCCAGTGACATATTCGCCGACTTCAATATAGCCACCTTCTCACTTGACTCTTTTACTTTCTTCAACTGTTCATCTGAAAGACCTGTTGTACAAAGCACTATAGGTGTCCGGGTTCTGACACCATAATCCAGAAGCTTGTCCACTGCAGCAGCGGCAGCAAAATCTATGATCACATCCGCCTCAACGTCACACTTATCTATATCTGTAAATACAGGATATCCATTATCTCTGTTATCCACCACATCTATTCCGGCTACTATCTCCGCATCGGAATCATTTGCCACAAGTCCTGTTATAACCTGACCCATCTTACCGTTACAACCGTGCATGATCATCTTTACCATATCTGCTAATCCTCCATATAACAAGTTCATTTATCTTATGCATATTCTTATTATCATACATATAATATATCCATACATTATGACATGTACTACATTTTACACATTTGAACCATATTGTGCAATGGTTATATCAATTTTCCTGAACAGTAAAAATGCCTGCAGTCTATACGACCGCAGACATTTTACTTATTTATGGCCTATCCTCATCTAATTAAAACATGCCGTACTCTGTCATAGCTTTCTTCAGCTTCTCCACGTTCTGTGGCTCCATCTCTGTAAGTGGCATTCTCATAGTGCCACCGCACATTCCGAGCAGCTCAACAGCCTTCTTAACAGGTATTGGATTAACCTCGCAGAACAGCGCATTGCACAGATCTATTGCCTTAAGCTGAAGCTCAAGACTTCCCTGAACATCTCCATCAAGATACTTCTGTACCATATCATGAACATCCTCTGGAATGATATTCGCTGTAACAGATATAACTCCCTTACCGCCAAGTGAAAGAAGCGGTACCACCTGATCATCATTTCCTGAGTATATATCAATGCATCCATTTGCAAGACTTGCCAGCTTGACAACCTGACTTATATTGCCTGACGCCTCCTTGATTCCCACGATATTCTCAACGTTCTGCGCAAGATATACCGCTGTCTCAGGCTGAATGTTACAGCCTGTTCTCGATGGAACATTGTATAGGATTATTGGCACGTTAACAGAGTTTGCAACTGCTGTAAAATGTGCTATAAGCCCCTTCTGTGTAGCCTTATTGTAATATGGGGTCACAACGAGAAGTCCATCCACTCCATAGCTCTCGGCTTCTGTTGAAAGATATATTGCTGTGGCTGTGCAGTTAGAACCTGTTCCTGCTATTACCTTTATTCTGTGATCAGCAAACTCCACGCACTTTTTAATACACTCTAGGTGCTCTTCGTGAGAAAGTGTTGAAGCCTCTCCTGTTGTACCACATATAACTATCGCATCTGTCTTGTGTGCTACATGAAATTCGACAAGTTCCTTGAGCTTATCATAATCTACATCTCCATTCTCAAGAAATGGTGTTACAAGTGCAACTGCTGAACCGGTAAAAATTGACATATCATTGTCCTCCTTAAAAATTATTAGTCGATACAATATAGCACATAGCATAAAAATGGGCTGGCAAAAAGCCAACCCATAAAAATATCTTATTCTTATAAGTAGCTCTCCATCATAAAATTACCTCAGATGACAGTCATGCAGCTCTTAACTACACAACCAGCAGTGAACCTCGTGGTCAGTTCACAACTTCGGCGGTCTCTCCTTTCGACAGGAATCTTATGCAACCACTTGCATCAACCTGCGTACTGTTAAATCCCGCGCCTCTACTATATTGTATTCAGTTTAACCTTAGATAGTGCTACTATATCATCATAAAGGGACAATGTCAACAACTTTAATCCAGGCATTCCATCTTGCTTACCGAAACCTCATAAGCGGTCTTGCTTATGACCTGATCATTGTCCACTCTCTTCTGATACTCCCTGCTCTGTATACGTCCCCAGATGGCAACGTGTTCACCCACCTGAAGTTTTCCGGCAAATCTTGCATTTCTACCCCAGCATATACATGGTATATAATCACTCTTGCCATATGCCCTGTTGACCGCCAGCAGAACATCTGCTATCTCTCTTCCAAGCGGTGTCATTCTATACACAGGCGCTTTGCATATGTATCCATCCAGATATATCTGATTAGGCCGGTTCTCTTCCTCTGCCTCCTCATCATCAATCTGCTCAATCTCTCTGACAAACACAGACAGTATAAGCCTATTACGGGTCTCCTCGTGCTTGTTATACGATCTGAACTGTCCTTTTGCCATGATCTTTTCACCGATATGGGACTCGTTCACATCAAACAATCTGTCTGATACCATAAGTGGAATCACATCATATGTATCGCTCAGTCTGCTGACCATGAGATCCACCATATAGAAGCCCTCTCCAAATATCTCGTGGCTGAATGTGAATTCCGATGCTATCTCTCCTGCTACTACTACCTGATTGTTGTTCAATGTTTTTTCAGTCATATTTTCTCCCTCCGTTATAACAAACTTTTGCATACTCTAAAGAATATGTTCTGGATTTCAAAAATATGCTGTCTTGTTTAATCTAGTTTTGTCGTGCTTTTTTTCGCTGTCTCATAACCTCATACGACAAAAGTGTCGCTGATATGGCAGCGTTAAGTGACTCAACCCTGCCCTCCATCGGAATTCTCAGAAGTCTGTCAGAGGTTGCCGAAACCTCATTTGTCAGGCCATTTCCCTCATTTCCTATGAGAAAAGCAACTTTATCAGGAAACTGTATATCATACAGATCATCTCCATCAAGATGTGCCCCATACACCACAACACCTTGCCGTCTCATATCTCTTATGACCCGTACCAGATCGTCACACATTATAAATGGAACTCTGAATATGGCACCCATGGTGGATCTGACCACCTTAGGATTATAGGGATCACAAGATCCAGGACCTATCACGACAGCTGTCACTCCCGCTGCCTCAGCACTTCTGAGTATCGTCCCCATATTTCCCGGATCCTGCAGTGTATCCAGTACCAGATATGTCTCCTGTTCTTTTCTTCCTATTATGTCAGAAAGCTCATAATGGGCACATCCGACAACTGCCAAGCACCCCTGTGGGGTCTTTGTCTGGGATACGCTGGCAAATACCCCATCACTCAAAACATAAACCTTCTCCTGACCAGCAAGCCCGCTGTCATTGATATCTGATCCGTATTCCTCATACGCGCTCTCAGACAGATATATTTCCTTTACATCCCGGACCGGCAGTTCCCTGAACATCCTTATTCCCTCAACGACAAATACATCTCTCTGTTTCCTATACCTTGCATCCCTGCTCAGCTTGTTGAGTTCCTTTACTCTTGGGTTGCTGTTTGCTGTAATTATATCCACTTCAATCTCCTTAACTCAGACTTTTCTCAACAAAACACGATCCTTGCCATACTCCATCTGCAGAGCATAGACAATTCCTGAATTTTCATCAACACAGAATCCACGTCCCATATTTTTTGCCTGCCTTGTCTTCTTTAGCTGCACATATACAGGACAGTTCCCCTTGTGCTCCTCGAGTATCGATATGAATGCAGATTCATTTTTCGTATATTCCTCCACATCCTCGAACAGCACCCAGAGCTGACTGTCACTCTGCGCCACCTGTCTGGCCTGCCTGTTCTGACCGCCCTGTCTGTTCCATGTATTCCTATTTTGGAATCCGGCGCCATGCTCAGCTTCCTCAAATGTGATAAGATCAGACGCTATAAGCTTGTTCTCTTTCTCACCCAGATTTGCTCTTCCTCTCACAAACACCCTGTTGTCCACAGATAGTCTGTCCCTGTATTTTTCAAAATCACGAGGAAAGAATATAAGCTCCATCTGCCCTATCATGTCCTCTACAGTTACATACGCCATGTTCTGATTCTGTTTCGTGAGTTTCACTGTGACCCTTGTGATAATACCTCCCACCGTGTAAAATGCGTTGTCCTCAAGACGTGTGCCCTCATCTTCCGTCTGTGCACCATTGTCATCCTCGTCACTGTCCACAACGAAATCAATGGACTGGGCAGTACACATCTTTTCCATAAGATCTACATACTTTCCAAGTGGATGTCCCGATATATACACTCCAAGAACTGATTTCTCCAGCGCCAGCCGCTCCTGATCTGAATACTCCTCAACATCGGGATAAGGCACCTGACTGCTCTGGGCAAAGTCATCACCCATGAGATCGAACAATGACATCTGTCCTGACTCCCGGCTCTTTCTCTCCCTTGCAGCCTCCTCTGATATTGCCGGCAGTGCCATAAGCATCTGTTTTCTGTTGGCTCCCATTCCATCGAATGCTCCGCTCATTATCAGTGCCTCTACTGTCTTTTTGTTTGTATCCTTTGCTGGCATTCTGGTGAGGAAGTCTCTCAGGTCTTTGAACGGACCCTTCTCTTTCCTCTCAAGTTCTATCCTGTCAACCACAGCGCCACCCACGCTCTTTATTCCAGATAATCCATATCTTATCCTGCCATCACTTATGGAGAATTTTGCAACTCCCTCATTTATATCAGGCGGCAGAACCTCTACCCCCATATGTTTACACACGCTTATATATTTTGCAACTTTTCCGTTATTGTCTATAACCGAGGACATGAGTGCAGCCATAAACTCCACTGGGTAATAATACTTGAGATAGGCCGTCTGTGCTGCAAGGACAGCATATGCAACGGAATGGGACTTGTTGAATGCATACTCCGCAAACTTCATCATCTCATCAAATATCTTGTTTGCCACATCCTCTGGGATACCATTTGCGATGCATCCAGAAACATGAAGTTCTTCATTGCCATACACAAAGTTATGGCGCTCCTTCTCCATCTCCTCCGGCTTCTTTTTTGCCATAGCTCTTCTAACGAGGTCACTTCTGCCAAGTGTATATCCGGCAAGCTTCATAACTATCTGCATAACCTGTTCCTGATATATAATACATCCATATGTCGGCTCAAGTATCTCCTCCAGCTCAGGTGTATCATATCTCACAAGCTCTCTGTTCTCTTTGCCTCTTATATAATCATCTATGAACTGCATTGGTCCCGGTCTGAACAGCGCAACTCCGGCGATTACATCGTCAAGACTCTGAGGTTTAAGCTTCATCATGAAGTTTTTCATACCCTCACTTTCGAGCTGGAACATGCCTTCTGTCTTTCCCTGTCCCATAAGCCCCAGAATGTTCGGGTCATCATAGTCTATATTGTCTATATCCAGATCTTTTCCTGTGGTCTCCTTTACAAGTTTAACAGTGTCCTGTATAACTGTAGCCGTCCTGAGTCCAAGAAAATCCATCTTCAGCATACCCAGGTGCTCCACCGTATTTTTCTCAAACTGTGTAACTACCGCTCCCTCGGCTCCGACTGACAGTGGAGCATACTCCTCAATAGCCTCCCTGCCTATTACGACTCCAGCGGCATGCATTCCCGCATTTCTCGGAAGTCCCTCCAGCTTCTTGGCTATATCAACCATCTTTTTGATGTCATCAGAGCTGTTATACATATCTCTGAAATCCTTACTGGTCTTCAATGCAATATCTATGGTAATATCCTTTTCGGCCGGTATCGCTTTTGCCAGTGAATCACACAATGCATAAGGAAGATCCATCGCACGTCCCACATCACGAATAACATTTCTTGCACCCATGGTCTGATATGCTATTATCTGGGTAACGCACTCCTCTCCGTATTTCTTTACGCAGTAATCGATTACTTCCTGACGCCTGATATAGCAAAAGTCTATATCTATATCAGGCATGGATACTCTCTCTGGATTAAGGAATCTCTCAAAGAGTAGGTTATACTGCAGCGGTTCTATAGTAGTTATATCAAGACAATATGCCACTACACTACCAACCGCCGATCCTCGTCCCGGACCAACAGCGATTCCGTGTGACTTTGCAAAATGTATGAAATCCCATACTATCAGAAAATAGTCCACAAATCCCATACTCTTTATGACTGATAGTTCATAATCTATTCTCTGTCTGACATTATATCCATGAGTTCCCTCTGGCATATCCTGTGCATCATCGTAGCTTATTCCATATTTCTTATGCATTCCCTCATATACCAGATGTTCCAGATATTCCTCAGCGGTATACCCTTCTGGTACATCAAACCTCGGAACCTTCTGCTCACCAAACACGATATTGACATTACATCTTTCTGCTATCTTGTGAGTATTTTCAAGAGCCTCCAATGCATAAGGAAACAGCTCCGCCATCTCTTCTTTGGACTTGAGATAGAACTGTCCACCGTCATAGCGCATTCTGTTCTCATCTTGCACCTTTTTGTTTGTCTGTATACACAGAAGAACATCGTGGGCTTCCCAGTCCTCTGCATATATATAATGGGAATCATTCGTCACAACCATAGGTATTCCCAGTTCCTTTGACAGCCTCATGATACCAGCATTCACTGTAGCCTGCTCAGGGATTCCATGATCCTGCATCTCCAGAAAATAATTGTTTTCACCGAACATATTTCTGTATCTTATAGCAGTCACCTTGGCTGCCTCATAGTCACCTTTCCTCAGGTTGGTGGCCACCTCACCTGCAAGGCAGGCGCTGAGTGCTATGATTCCTTCATGATATTTCTCCAACACTTCCATATCTACCCTTGGCTTATAGTAGAAGCCCTCGGTAAATCCCCTTGTCACTATCTTGGACAGATTATGATATCCCAGATCATTCTCTGCCAGAAGCACCAGATGATAATATCTGTCATCTCCCTTGCTTATCTCTCTGTCAAATCTTGAGCCTGGACTGACGTACACTTCGCAACCCAATATTGGCTTTATACCGGCTGCATGACACGCCTCATAGAACTCTATCACGCCATACATGACCCCATGGTCGGTTATAGCCAGAGAATCATATCCGAGCTCCTTTGCTCTTTTTACAAGATCCTTTATCTTTGCAGCTCCATCCAGCAGACTATATCCTGTATGGACATGCAAATGTGTAAACTCCATGCAATACCTCCCTATAAAATCTATTTCGTACATTCCTGCTCCACTGTTTTCTTCTGGTTATCGTTTATTATGTAAAATCTCGCGTCTGATATAATCAAAAGTATAATCCTCACCTTTCTCTGCCAACGTTCTTAGCATGAGTTCAAGCAATTCTGCAGATTCCGGGTGAAGCATATTTCTGGATCTTCCTCTCAGATAATACTCAAGAGGGTAAGAATCCGAATATTTGTCTCCATTATAGTTCTTACTTGCCGCAACCCTGTCGCAAAACATCTCGACGACGTATTTTACAGGCATCTTCATCCCTATCAACTGTTTACAACTCTTATCTATGCTATAATCTATCCAGTATTCAAGATGATGCTTATTCCTCCCTTTGTGATGAAGCCAGGCACTTGAATATCCCTTCTCTTCTCTCTCTGCATCGTTTGGGCTTCTGTTTCCCTGAAAATACTTTGCGCCAACAGAGAACTCTGTCCACGTATATTTTGACAGATCATGCAGTAATCCTTGCTTATACAATCCGCATCTGAAGCAGTTTTTCATAACCATCTTCTTATGCCTGTTTATAGTTTTCAAATGTTTGTACCATTTTGGTGCTTCCATATTCCAGTCTCCTTCTGCATCCATTAACCAGTAACCCCGTCTTGCCGTTAAGTCTATAGACACAAAAACTGCCAGCAAAAACCTTTTGCCGACAGTTTCAATTCTAAGCCGAAAAAGGGACTCGAACCCTCGACCCACGCATTACGAATGCGTTGCTCTACCAACTGAGCTATTTCGGCATCTATAAAAATACTGCCAATGACCTATGTTAAAAACACCATATTCCATATAGCGGTACATTTACCAATCCTTTATCTACATACATATCATCCGTTGATATCCTTATGGATGTCTGATTATCATATCTCTGCTTAAATACTCTGGAACTCTGAGCCTTTGTATGAGGGCTTGTCTGCACATCAACAGGTATGGCCTCTCCATTACCTTCATATACAAAATCTACCTTTGCCGTGGCCGATGATATCCAGAAATATAACTCTCCTATGTTCCTGTTCGCATATAATTCAGCAAGTGCATACTGTTCTGCTATGCTTCCATCCATCATATCAAGAACATTCTCTCTATCTATGTCCTGAACCAATATCCCAGCCATGATTCTCAGCAGACCATGATCCAAATGATATATCTCAAAAGATTTATCATCGCGCTGTCTGGCAAGTGGTAAAACACCGGTTCTTACTCTGTATACCTGCCTTACAACACCCATCCTGACCAGTTGATCAACAGATGCTTCATACTCCCTGGCTCTCGCTTTAGGATCCACATAACCATACATAAACTTTTTGTTCTCTTTCGTGAACTGTACAGGTATGCTGTTCCATATCGCAATCACCTTATTGAGATATCTCTTCGGAGTGGAGTTTATCAGATATTCGGTCATTCTGTCAAGTATAGACTTCAATACAACATCAATTCTTTTAAAATCTCCTGTCTTATAATACTCCTCAACTGCCTCTGGCATACCACCTGTCAGAAAAAAAGCTTCAAGCATCATCTGTACGCTGTCACGTACTTCGTCAGGGATAGCCGTTATTCTCTGATTCTCCACATATGAACACAGCTTTCTTCCCTTTCCCGCCTTCAGGAATTCATCGAATGTCATCGGCATCATCTCATATACATTTATATCGTCAATGCACTCTTCCTCCCCCGGCATCATACCACTGATCGTAGCTATCACGCATATCCTGCAATCGGTGTTATATCTTGCATATGCTACAAGATTTTTCAGCAATCCGTCACAGTTCTGTGCATTATCAAATATAAGCAGTTTATCCTTGAAATCATACTTGTCAAGCGACGTTGTGAGTTTTGCATGAAGCTTTTCAGGGCGTCTCTCCTTGGCAGCATACGTTGAAAACTCAGTGTACTTGCTCATGTCAATTATAATATAATCCTTAAAAAATCCCATTGCAAAGTCTACAACAGCCCATGTCTTACCGACAAGCTTTCCTCCACGCACTACAGCCACTTTATCTGCGCCAGTTTCATACCATGCTGCAAGATCATTCATTATATTTCTAAACAAGTATCTCACCTCGGTTCCGTCACTTTTTTCAAATCGATTACAGAATATCACTTATATAATCCAATGTAAATATATAATTTACTGTAATTTCATGTTTATCTCTCACTTATTATCACTCATACAAGAACTTTTCGCGGAAATAAGTTTTCAGTGCAGGTTCATCTATATCCATGTACTTCAGTACCACCTCACACAAAAATTCCTTGTAATACCCCCAGTCTTCTCCAGATATGTCTATCTTTTGCCTATCTTCATAAAATATCTCTCCAAGTTTGTTCTTGAGTTTAATCGTTGCATTGTAAAGGTTCGCCTGATCCTTATCCGAATCATACTTTTCCACATCAACTGTCATGTCTCCATATTTCAGATGTGCTTCTCCCCTCATCACAACAACATCCCTCTCTATTCTTGAGATACATTTCTCTTCTACCATATCCCGAAGAAAATATTCACGATTCTCAAACAAATATCGTTTTATCGCCATAATAATTATCTCGTTTTGAGAATAGCCTGTATAATTTGAGAGTCGCTCCACATCGCGAGCCATTCTTGAATCCATTCTAAGAGGTTTATTAGTAAGTTCCCTTTTGTTAAGTCCCGGCATTATTCTGCTCCCTTTCCTCAGATTCTTAGATAAAAAGCCCGGAGGAGTGAATCCTCCGGGTCGTAATGTTCAAAATATATGACTTACCATCACGCTGTGCGCTACTCTCCCTTTCCAATTGAAAGGAAACCGCTCTCGTTTGCCTTGAGCAGGAATGCAAGACCTATGTTCTTCTTGCCCTCTTCAGTAGCCTTATATATCTCACCAGTCTCAACCAATGATTTTGCTATAGCTATAAGAACATCCTTAAACTGCATCATCTGTCGTCTGTCCTTTGAACTCAGCTTGAATATATACTGGTTCTTGGAGCTTATCAACAATATGCTGAATGTATGTACATTGTCCTTAGAAGCACGGATCGCTGAGCCTATCATTCTTGAGTTAGCGATTATGACATCTGCATTCTCGTCAGGCAGATACTCTGAAACAATGAGCTTATATATTTTGAGATAATCCTGTTCAGCAGTTGCATTCACCGGCATCTCTGCCACCGCAAACTCAACCACGGAATCAGCCATCTTGATCGTTCCGCCTTCGTCGTTGATAACCGCATTACATTCCTTAGGAACACACAGTCTGAAGAACTTATTCTCCACAACCTTCTGTCCCTTTGCAGGTTCTCTGAGTATAAGATCGACATAGTTCATCTCCAGCTTATTCATGGCTACAATTGCCGACTCATCACCTGTCTCTGCAAGATCTATAAGTGCATCGTACAGACTCCATATCTGCTGTGTAGCCACAGGCACAAGTCCTATGAGTTTTTCAATGGCAGGAACATAACCCATGCTCGCATTCTCTATATAGAGCTTGATCGCATCATCATGTGAGAGCCCCTTCTCTACCTTGTAATTGATTACCTTAAACAGGTTCTCCTTATCCCAGTCATCAAAATTGGCATTGAAGGCTTTTTCAAAATACTTGATGCTCTTGATCTCGCCCTTGTAGTTCTCCTGCTTCTCCTGAACCTGATATATACGACCAAGTTCATATCCTGCACGAGCACTTCCAAGACCCAGCGCCTCAAGATATGCCTTCTCTATCTCATACGGTGTTGCTATATAGAATATCTGTCTCTGCTTCATCATAGCAATCTTGATCGCCGCAGATTCGCTTCCAGCCTCAACAGCTCTCTCCCACTTGTCGATCGCAGTCTGGAGATCCTCTCCCTTGAGATCCTCAAGATCCTTGATATATCCATCTGCTTCCTGTATACCATTCTCTCTGGCCTTCTTGAAATATGACAGTGCCTTGACACCATCCCTCTTTGTTCTGAGAAGTCCATAGTAATATATTCTTCCAAGATAGAACGCCACTCGCTTATGTCCAAGTCTCTCAGCATTTTCATACCAATTCACCGCCTTGACATAATCCTTGAGCTGCTGATCGTACACCATGCCAAGAAGGAACGCAAGTTCCGGATCCTTTGTGGCCTCAAAGAGCTGTTTCGCATAACTTATAGTCTTCTCCACATCCCTGTACGGGCTGTCCTCATCGTAGTAGAGCTCTATGAGCAGATAACTTGCCTTTATACTTCCAAGCTTAAGCGCCTGCTTTGCGGCTCTCATGGCTCCCTCGTAATCCTCCAGATAGTAGCAATATACAGCCTCGTTATAATACTGCATATCCTTTCTGTTTGCACTGTGCTCACTGGCAAGTGTAGGATCAACAAATGCAAATGAGTTGGCAGTTTCGAATATGATCTCTTCGTACTGCTCTATAATCTCCATGGTCGCACATACGAATCTCATACATGCAAGTCTTCTTCCATGGTAGAATGCAAATGACACAATGCCCTTCTCCATATCCTTATGATAATATGTGGTACATATTCCATCAGCATACTCTGTGACATAAGCTTTAAGCTGAAGCTCCTCGTCAAATGCATCATTACAATATCTGAGATAGTTCTCAAGTGTCATCTTGGAATCTTTTGGTACACTGTCATAATATACATACATAGCAAAATCCTTGTATGTAAGACTTGGTGCGTAATACTCCTCACCGGTGGACTCATTGATCGTCTTCACCCAGCCCTTTGGAAGTTTATGGATAAATCCTTCCACCTGATCGTGTACATATGTGTACTGATACTGAAGACGGGACGCCTCTATCACTTTATAACGAGGCTCTTTTCCCTTTGCTTTTCTGGCCTCCGCTATATCAGTATACAGCTTGTCCTTCTCCTCGAATTCAAGGCTGTCACCGTGCGTACTCATATATTCAACTCTCTCATACGAAGCCTTAGCTTTTGCATCACCTGTATCAGCGAGTTTCTTGTACCACATCATAGCCTTCTCAAGATCTACAGGTACAACATAATCACTTTTATTACCATACTCATCTATGCGGTTAAGTCCGCTCTCATAGATGGATCCAAGACTCATATAAGCTGCTTTTATTCCATAATCAGTAGCTGCCAGCTCATAATACTTGATAGCCTTAGAAAAGTTCTGCACTTCCAGAAGCATCTTGGCCAATTTGAATATCACATCGCCATCATGGTTCTGATTCACATACTTCTCATAATACTTTGTTGCCTTGTTAAGATCCACATCGATGACAGCATTCCTGTACTTTCCCTTTTCGTAGAACTCTGCCAACGCTAGAAGCGCATCATCTCCATACGACTTATACTGCGCATCCATAATTCCAATATCAGCAACCTGTTCCAATATAGTCACCGATTCCTCTGCATCCCCATTATCCATAAGGTTCATCGCCTTATTATACTGGAGCTCTACATTGTTGACCGGTTCCTTTCTCTTGGAAAACCTGGATACGAATGGTATCTTCTTTAATAATCCGTCAAAAAATCCCATATCCTGTTCCTCCGACAAATGTCCATTGATAATTTGTATTTTACCACATACACCCATCCGGCGCAATAAAATTACCAATTTATCATCAGCGTTTCCCCTTGTTTTGTCTATTGTTGACTTAATCTGCCAAGATCAGGTACTATTTATTTCTCCTGTGTGAGGTATTCTGCCAAAGCTTCAGTTACCTTCTCCTCATCTGCACCATCGGCTACAATCTTTATCTCACTGCCATTTGCAAAATTCATGCTCATCATACCCATTATACTCTTTGCATTGATCTTCTTATCGCCTGTAACAAGATAAACCTTGCAATCATACTGACTCGCAATCTGAACCAAAACAGCAACAGGTCTCTCCTCTGTTTTTCCATTCATTGATACAACAACTGTCTTTTCGATCATTACACATCCTCCTTGGGCTTATCAGCAGCCCCGCAAATCTTCTGCGATTTCACTTATTTTTCTTAATCTATGATTAACCCCCGACTTCCCTATCGGAGGAGTCATCATCTCTCCCAGCTCCTTGAGCGAAGCATCTTCATTATCCAGTCTGGCAATAGCCAGTTCCTGAAGATTATCCGGAAGATAATCTATCCCCCGGGTCTGTATTATGTAATTGATATCATTCACCTGTTTTACTGCTGCACTCACCGTTTTATTCAGATTTGCAGCTTCACAGTTGACTCTCCTGTTTATATTGTTTCTGATATCTTTTCTTATTCTTATATTCTCCATATCCATCAGGGATATATGTGCGCCCATTATACCAAGCATGTCTACTATCATCTCTCCGTCCTTCAGATAGACAACGTAGTATTTCTTTCTCTGTATAATCCGGGCCTCGATACCAAAACCATTTATGATCTCCTGTATAAACTGTGCGCGGCCCTCGTTATCACATACGATCTCCATGTGATATCCCTTGTTTGGATCACTTATCGAACCTGAAGTCATGAATATGCCTTTCAGGTATGCTCTTCTGCAACAATCCTGGCTGACAACCATACGGCTTACTTTCATGAGCTGGCACGGATTTTTCCCTGGCTGAGCCTGCCCATGTTCTATCTTAAGTGTTACCAGAACATTCCTTACCAACTCAGATGATGGTATCACCATTCTATATACTCTGCTGTTCACACCGGTCCTTTTTACACTGGATTCAGGGATGTAGCCAAACAGCCTTCTTATAAGTGCTGCGATCTCCTTGGCTATAACACTTCTCTCAGTCTCTATAACCAGCCTTTCCGGTTCATCTGACCAGTACCTCACATATGCCACCATGGATATCATCGCTGCAAGCTCTGCGATCTGGCAATGCCTTGCACCTGATATACTGCCTGCCAGCTCAGCCTTTACTTCTGAAGAAAATGACATATCTTCACCTACTATATATCTATAACTTTTTTACTATCGAATCCTTTGCTATATCTCTGTGCAATATCCTGACTGTATATTTGGACTTCTGCAATCTGTCGTATAACGCATTTGCGATTGTAACCGACCTGTGTTTGCCACCGGTACAGCCAACTGATATCACCAGCTGATTTTTTCCTTCTTTTATATAATTTGGTATCAAAAATGTTACCAGATCCATGAATTTATCAAGAAACGCCGGTCCCTCCGCACAATTCATCACAAAATCCTGAATCTCCTTATCATTTCCTGTCTTGTCTCTGAGTTCAAGGTCATAATACGGATTCGGCAGGAACCTTACATCCTGAACTATATCCGAGTCCCTTGGTATGCCGTACTTGAAGCCAAACGACATAACCGTCACTATAAAATTGGCATACTCCTCATTCTTAACAAATATCTTATCAAGTTCTGCCTTGAATTCCCTGACAAGCAGATTTGATGTATCAATGATATAGTCTGCCTCATTTCTAAGGAATCCAATAAGCTCCCTCTCTCTTTTTATTCCATCTATTATCCTGCCACCCTTTGGCAGCAATGGCTGTTTCCTTCTTGTCTCTTTATATCTCTTTACCAGCGTCTCATCCGAGCAGTCTATATACAATATCTCATACTGCATTCCTTCACGCTTTATCTCCGCAAGGCACGAGTTGAGCTGAGACAATGCTCTTCCACTTCTGATATCAACACTGATCGCAACATCATCCACCTGAATCTGTGCATCATATGCTATCTCTGCAAATCTTTTTATTAGCTGAATAGGAAGATTATCGACGCAAAAAAAGCCATCATCTTCCAGCGTCTTAAGTGCCGTTGCTTTTCCTGCCCCACTCATACCAGTCACAATAACAAATCTCATGTCACACTTCCTTTTACATATGCACCTGTGGTGAATCAAAAATCACCCAGCATCTTCACTTCCGGCTCCAGCATAACCCCAAAATCATCATCGACCTTCTTCTGAACATCGTGTATCAGATCGATAACATCCTGAGCTGTAGCGCATCCTTTGTTTATAACAAATCCACAGTGTTTCTCTGAAACCTGCGCACCACCTACCTGATACCCTCTGAGTCCTGCATCCATGACCAGTTTTCCGGCATAATACCCTTCAGGTCTCTTGAATGTGGAACCAGCCGACGGATATTCCAGTGGCTGTTTCGAGCGTCTCGCATCGGCAAGTTCACTCACTCTGGCATCGATCTCTTCCCGGACTCCGTGTTCCAGCTTCATCGTGACTTCCAGAACAACAAGCTCTTCAGTTTCAATGACACTGTGTCTATAGGAAAAATCCATCTGGCTTCCGGAGAAAACATGCATCTTACCTTGTCTATCAAGAGCTTTTACGGACGTAACAACATCCTTCATCTCACCGCCATAGGCACCAGCATTCATATAGACAGCGCCGCCTATAGTTCCCGGAATCCCTGATGCGAATTCCAGTCCGGTAAGAGAATTCTCCCTTGCAAGTTTGCTGACCTTTATCAGCATGGCACCTGCCTGGGCAGTTATGACATCTCCATCTATGGTTACATTATTCATATTATCCATTATATTAATAACCATACCTCTGTATCCGCTGTCCGAAACCAGAAGATTACTTCCATTACCCAATATAAAATATGGTATATTCTCACACTCACACAGTTCTATGAGCGCGGATATCTGTTCTGCACCAACAGGTTTTGCAAAATAATCAGCACTCCCGCCTATCCTGAATGTTGTGTGAAGCCTCATCGGCTCATCCTTTAACATATTATCCCGGCCTACGATGTCTGCCGCCTTCTGAAATATATCTATACCTGACATATCAACCTCATAATCATCTGTTTATACATATTATTCCTGATATCATTCCAGCACTACAATATAAAATATATCATCAGTTCCAGAGGATAATTAATATATAAAAGCCTTCAATGCACTCCGATATGGCGTATTATATCGCCAATAATAAATTCATCATACATTAAAGACTTTTATAATTCAATATTAAAAATATATAGAAATTCGTGTACTTTTGAATTTGCTTTGGATATTTTCACAAAACAAACTGTTAAATATTACCTAAATTACAAACAGGCTTTATATTTTACAATTATTTTCCAAGGATACTGCATGCCGCTCCATAGATACCGGCATCATTTCCCAGCTCTGCAAGGGCAAATTTTGTTCCACGGCAGGCATGGAATGCATAATGCTCAAAATAGCGCTGTACCGCATCAGTAAGGATAGCGCCAGCCTTCGACACGCCTCCACCTATAACGAATATCTCAGGATCTACAACACATGCTATCTGGGCAAGTGAACGTCCAAGTATCTTCGCCTGCTTATCCACAACCTCACCAGCCAGTTCATCTCCAGCCTTAGCCTGGTCAAATACATCCTTGGCTGTGACTGGGGCAATACTTCTGAGTGCTGAAGGCTTGTCTGTTGCGTCCATAGCCCTGTGTGCAAGGCGAACAACACCTGTGGCAGATGTATACTGCTCAAGACATCCCTTATTACCGCATCCACAAGTCTCTGACTCTTCATCGTCCACACATATATGACCGATCTCTCCGCCTGCTCCATTTACACCAAACAGCATCTTGCCGTTCAATATGATTCCACCGCCAACGCCTGTTCCAAGAGTTACCATGACAACATTGCTGTGGCCCTTGCCACCGCCCTGCCACATCTCGCCGAGAGCCGCAACATTTGCATCATTACCAGCCTTTACAGGGAATCCCACAAGCGCCTCAAGTTCATCCTCTACGTTTATTATCCCCCAGCCCAGATTGACACATTTTAATACGGTTCCATCTTCCTTTACAGGTCCAGGTACACCTATTCCCACACCTGTCACATCGCCATTGTCAAGCTTTCTTTCTGCTATCTTGGCTTTTATGGCCTCTGCGATATCTGGAAGAACATTCTTTCCACCGTCCTGTGTGCGGGTTTTAATCTCCCACTTCTCCATGAGGTCTCCATCCACTGTGAAGAGTCCCATCTTTACTGTTGTTCCTCCGACATCCACTCCAAATACATACTTTGCCATGATAATTCTCCTTCCATCTTCTCCGCATTTATTTTAAATCTGATATCTATTGCTTGTCTCCGCCATTGCCCTTCATGATATTCTGGGTGACTCTGTTGTAGAGTTCCTGCGCAGCATTGTAGCCCATCTTCTTCTGTCTATGGTTAACGGCCGCTGACTCTACTATGATCGCTATATTTCTTCCCGGTCTGATAGGTATGTTATGCGATACGACCTTGTTGCCAAGGAATTCCATGTAGTTATCCTCTAGTCCCAGCCGGTCATACTCTGTGTCCTTACTCCACTCCTCAAGATTTATTACAAGATCTATATTCTGATCAATCTTTACACACTCAACACCAAACAGAGATTTTACATCGATTATTCCTATACCTCTGAGCTCTATAAAGTGTCTTGTTATATCAGGAGCACGTCCTACAAGTGTTGCATCACTGACCTTCTTGATCTCCACAACATCATCCGCAACCAGTCTGTGTCCTCTCTTGAGCAGCTCAAGAGCAGCCTCGGACTTACCTATACCACTCTCTCCCATGATGAGTACACCCTCACCATATACATCCACAAGAACGGCGTGAACCGAAATCCTCGGAGCGAGCTCAACATGAAGCCATCTGTCCACCTCATGTACAAATGCCGATGTAACCGCATCTGATGTGAGTACCGGAACTCCATGTTTCTTGGCCATCTCTATTATAAACGGATATGGCTCAAGACCACGGCAGAATATGAGACATGGCGGCTTATATGAGAAGAACTCATCCATGATTCTCTTATTCTCCTCCTCCGTGTGCATAGCTGCTACATATGCATGCTCTACATTACCACATATCTGTATCCTTCCGGCATCAAAATGCTCAAAAAAGCCCCCAAACTGCACAGCAGGTCTGTTCATACCCGGATCCTGTATCAGAATCTTGTCAGTGTCGATCTCCGGCGTATGATTTTTCAGGCTCATCTTCTCAATAAGCTGTGTAACTGTAACACTGTAAACCATATAAATCCTGTGTGATGACTGATTGCCAGCATCAGCTTCCTTTCTTTATTTATACATATTTCTGCACTGTTTCCGTCCTGCAAAAACGAATCTCCCCAGGGCACCACAGTTATAATTAATTATACTTACCCACACAAAGTATTGTCAAGCCAGCCGACATAAAAACAGCCATATTTTGACAGTATGGCATTTCCATTTTCTCTTATTTTACAGATGACACGGCTCACAGCACAGTGATATACTTATCTAAGATTTTGAGGTGATTATATGTTTGATTTTGAAGAAGAGTTAAAAAAACTGCCACATGTTCCCGGAGTGTATCTCATGCACGATTCTGGCGATCATATTATATATGTTGGAAAAGCGATAGATCTGTACAACAGAGTTCACCAGTATTTCCAGGCCGGATATAAGAAGTCTCCAAAAATCCAGAAGATGGTGTCGCACATAGCCTGGTTTGAGTATATCGTATGCGGTTCCGAGATCGAAGCCCTCGTTCTGGAATGTAACCTTATAAAGGAACACAGGCCCCACTACAACACTATGCTCACAGATGACAAAGGCTATCCATATATCCGTATAACCGTAGAGGAGGATTATCCCCGGATACTGTACAGCCATCAGATGAAAAGGGATCACTCCAGGTATTTCGGTCCGTATACCAACTCCAAAGCTGTGAAGGACATAATAGAGCTGTTAAAAAAATTATATCACATAAGGAGCTGTTCTAGAAATCTCCCAAAGGATATCGGACTGGAACGACCATGTCTGTACCACCAGATTAAACAATGTGACGCTCCGTGCCAGGGATATATATCAAAAGAGGATTACAACCGTAATATTCAGGAAGCGATCAGCTTTCTGAACGGTAACCACGGTCATGTCGTGAGAGATCTCGAACAGAAGATGAAAAAGCTTGCAGAGGACATGGAATTTGAACAGGCCGGTGAAACCCGCGATCTTATAAAAAGCATACAGCACATCGATTCTACCCAGAGAGCAGGTGACACCAGAGCAGATGACAGGGATGTGATAGCCATGGCCACGGATCTCGGAAACGAGTGTGTCATCTCCATCTTCTTTGTGCGTTCCGGCAAACTCATCGGCAGAGAACATTACCATATGAGCGGAGTGAATGCTGAAAAATACAGCACTATCATGGAGTCATTTCTGAAGCAGTACTATGCCTCCACGCCATATCTTCCGAAAGAGATCATAATAGAGCAGCCCATCGATGACTTTGCCGTGATAGAACAATACCTGAGTACACGAAGAGGAAGCCAGGTCCACATCATAGTTCCACAAAAGGGTGATAAACAGAAGCTGCTGAAGCTGGCCAAGGATAATGCTTTCCTCGTCATGAACCAGGACGCTGACAAGCTAAAACGTGAGCAGGCCAGGACAGAGGGTGCCGCCAACGAGCTGGCACACCTGATCGGAGTATCATCTGCCAGAAGACTTGAAGCGTTCGATATATCTCACATAAGCGGCTATCACTCTGTAGCCTCTATGGTTGTATTCGAGAATGGCCGTCCAAAGAAAAATGATTATAGAAAGTTCAAGCTTAAAACCATCGATGGTCCTGACGATTATGCCAGCATGAAGGAGGTTCTGATGAGGCGTTTCACAGATGAACGCTTTAACATATTCCCGGATATACTTATGATGGATGGAGGCCGCGGCCAGGTAAATATTGCCCTGGATGTCCTGGGAGAACTGGGTCTTAACATCCCTGTCTGTGGCATGGTCAAGGATGACCATCACAGAACCAGAGGATTATACTATGACAACAAAGAGATTGATTTTCCGCCTGGAACCCAGGCATTCAACATGATCACCAGACTTCAGGATGAAGCACACCGCTTTGCCATAGAATACCACAGAAGTCTCCGGAGCAAAGCCCAGATTCACTCTGTTCTGGATGATATAGAAGGAATCGGTCCTGCAAGGAGAAAATCTCTTCTTGCATATTTCAAGGATATAGACAAGATAAAGAATGCCAGCGTGGCTGATCTTGAGATTCCATCGGGAATGACCAAAGCTTCTGCCCGTGCGGTATACGATTTCTTCCACAGTTGACATCTGCCACAATTTACTCACTTAACAATGATTATTTAACCAGGAGGTATTTTTTTATGGAATATAATTTCTTTGCACTTATATCACGAATGAAATACATCGACCGATGGGCACTTATGCGCAATAGCCGCGAGGAAAACCTGTGCGAACATTGTCTGGAGGTAAGCATGATAGCCCATGCTCTTGCCACGATAGGCAACGTGCGCTACAACCGCGGTCTCAATGCCGAACGAGCCGCACTTATAGGCTTATACCACGACGCTTCAGAGATAATCACAGGCGATATGCCCACCCCTGTCAAATACTACAACGACGATATCAAGACAGCTTTTAAGGACGTGGAAAATATAGCCTGCCATACATTACTGGACAAACTCCCGGATGATCTGAAACCAGCCTACTCTTCCATTTTCTTCAAAGACGAAAATGATGAGTCTGACGTATATCTCTGGAAACTTGTCAAAGCGGCTGACAAGCTATCCGCCCTGATAAAATGCATGGAGGAGACAGGGTCTGGCAATACAGAGTTTTCCAGTGCCATGAGCACCATTCTCTCTTCCGTGTCCAAAATGTCAGAAGAACTTCCCGAGGTGAATGATTTTGTGTGCCAGTTTATACCTGCCTACGGAAAAACTCTTGACGACCTGCAGGCTGAATAAAAAGAGAAAGAGGATCATCTGCTTACCTATTTATGTAAACAGACGATCCTCTTTCTCTCTTACTCAGTGGCATCAACAGGCATGCTGCCATTTTTATTCTCTACTCTGTTGAATATCTCCATAAATTCTTTACCGGTTATCGATTCCCTCTCTATGAGGAATTTTGCGATCTCATCCAACGCCTCCATATGCTCTGCCAAAAGTTCTTTGGCCCTGTCATACGATTTTCTGAGTATATCTTTTATCTCTGTATCGACTTTGGCTGCAGTCTCATCAGAACAGTTCATGACGGTATTCCTGTCAAGATATTTTCCCTGCATGGACTCAAGCTGCATGAGTCCAAACTCATCCGACATTCCGTACATGGTTATCATCGCTCTGACCGTTTTCGTTGCCTGCTCTATGTCGTTGGCGGCACCGGTTGTCACGGAATCGAATTTCAATTCCTCGGCTGCTCTTCCGCCCAGAGTCGTTATGACATTGGCCTCAAGTTCAGCCTTTGTCTCCATGTATTTCTCCTCTTCGGGTACCTGCCACACATATCCCAGTGATCCCATGGTTCTTGGAACTATAGTTATTCTCTGAACAGGTTCGGTATGCTTCTGCAAAGCGACCAGCATCGCATGTCCTACCTCATGATATGCGACCACCTTCTTTTCCTGTTCTCCCAGAAGTTTTCCCTTCTTCTCTTTGCCGGCAAATACAAGCTCCACAGCTCCTATCAGATCTGCCTGTGACACTGCCTTACGACCTGACCTTACTGCAGTGAGCGCAGCCTCGTTTATAATATTCGCAAGATCGGCACCGACCGCTCCTGCTGTCGCCAGCGCCAGCTCATGGAAATCAACTGACTCATCCATCTTTACATTTCTCGCATGTACGTTCAGTGTATCTATACGTCCCTGCAGATCCGGCTTCTCAACGATGACTCTTCTGTCAAATCTTCCCGGTCTTAGAAGTGCCTTGTCCAGTGTCTCCGGCCTGTTCGTGGCTGCAAGTATAACTATTCCTCTGGATGTATCAAATCCATCCATCTCCGCAAGGAGCTGGTTTAGAGTCTGCTCACGCTCAGAATCTCCTCCTCTTATGCTGTCTCTGCTCTGCCCTATGGCATCTATCTCATCGATAAATATTATACATGGAGCCATATCTGAGGCCTGTTTAAACAGATCCCTCACCCTCGAAGCTCCGACTCCCACATACATCTCCACAAAACTTGAACCTGACATGGAGAAAAATGGAACATTGGCTTCACCTGCCACAGCCTTCGCAAGAAGGGTCTTTCCGGTTCCCGGAGGTCCAACCAGAAGTGCTCCCTTTGGCAATTTTGCGCCTATTTCCAGATAGCGTTTAGGATTGTGCAGGAAATCCACCATCTCCGTCAGAGACTCTTTTGCCTCATCCTCGCCAGCCACATCAGCAAATGTAACGCCGGTTTTCTTCTCCATATATACCTTGGCATTTGCCTTTCCAACTCCCATCATTCCGCCACGCTTTGTTATAAGTGACAGGAAAAGATAAAATGCCGCTATCATGACCACATAAGACAATACCGTGCCTATCATTGCCGACCCGCTCTCGTCCTTGCCCTTGTACGTTGTTCCGTGCTTGTCATGGGCATCCTTCAGTCTGTCCGCCAGTTTATCATCGCTTATCCTGACTGTCACGTATGTGTTTTTATCTACATTTCCATCTTCATCCCTGGATGTGAATTTTATCTTTTTTGCATATATGTCAGCATTCACTACCTCACCATCGGCAAGCATCTCCACAAACCCACTATATGGGATCTCTTTCCTCGTTCCATTCACTACGGTGTCATATGCTCTCCAGCAAAGCAGCGTGAGAACCACCGACAGCACCAGAAGAACCATCACATTCCTATTTCTGCCTTTATTGCCATCCCCACCACTTTTCTTATCATTATTTTCATCCTGAAATCTGTTATCCAACTCAAGTCTCCTTCTCTTAGTCTGTTTTATACGCTTTCACATGCTTTTTCTCTACAAACATTTAACATATATTATCTGCATACTTCCATGAAAGTCAAGTAAACCATTGTTTATATTTCTTGACACAGCCAAAATTACAGCTGTACACTTACCATATCAAACAAGAAGGAGATTTAATATGCCTTGCTATATTATGCATCTGTGTGAAGGTCAGATAATATACAACTCGATCAAACAGTCAGAAAATGTGCTGCAGAATTGCCCGGTGGCGGCAGCCCAGCTATCCCTGCCAGACGCCATGGACTCATTTCTGACCGGCACCATCATTCCAGATGCAATAGATGACAAATCCATCACCCATTTCAGACCTGCATACCAGGGTGATCTCATCACAAAATATCCAGATGTGGATCACATATTGGAACTTTACCCCTTGTCACATATGACACTGGCTGATCTGGGTATACTAGCTCATCTGCACATGGACTATCTGTATGTTGAGGAGTTCTGGCCTCATTTTTTCAGATTTGAGGACAAATCTGGCGGCGCCACCACAGTGACTTCCGACATAGATCATGTGAGGATGCTGAGGGGGAGCATGGCCGCAAGTGACACACTTATAGATTTCGCCGAGTTTTTCTCCAACAAATATTTCTATGGAGATTACGATATAACTATGCCAATGTTCCGGAGGGACTACCACCCACACATTCCGGTGATATCTCCTGTAGATATCACGGTGTCAGAATGCCGTTTCTGTTACCTTGATCGTCTGTCTTCAGACATAAAAAACTACATTCTCTCCCCGGCAGCCACCGTACCTCAGAGGTCTACCAATGTATTTCCTTACGATGCCCTGAGGGAATTTCTTTCACTTTCTGCAGAACAATTTATCAAAATGCTCAAAGAACATATATAATAACAAAAAAGCATTCCGTCATCCCGGATCACTTTGCATGATCCGAGATGAACAGAATGCTTTTTATTTCATATCATCCTTACTTCACCTTCGCAGTTCTGACTGTCGAATATGAACTGAAATAAGTTTTTCCTTTATAGCGCTTATATGCTCTGACCTTAAAATAGTATGTCTTGCCTTTCTTAAGTTTGGTCTTTGTATATCTTACCTTTTTCGCACTGTTAAGTGTTGCGATTCTCTTATATGTTCCCTTCTTTGAAGTTGACATATACACAACATAACCATTTGCGCCCTTAACCCTGCGCCATGCAAGCATTGCCTTCTTGCTTCCTGCTTTCGCTGTTACTACAGGTGCAACCGGAAGAGTGATGTCTGATATTCCAGCGTATCCTCCCTCAAGAACAGTCTTGCCATTTTTCTTGTATGAGGCAACTCTGTACTTGTATTCAGTGCCTGCTGTAAGTCCTGAGCTTATGAATGTAACACTGTTTTTCGATGTTATGGTCTTAATTCTCTTGAATGTCTTACCTGTATATCGATACACAATATATCCATCAGCACTGCTCACCTTATTCCACTTCATCGTTATCGAACCATTACTTCTGGATTTTACCTTAAGTCCTGTAACCGCTGCCGGCTTGGTAAGCACGCTTATCTCCACGCCATCGCTCTCGAGAGCCTTACCGTACGCTGATCTATACGCATTTACCCTGAACTTATATGTAGTTCCAGCACTCAGGTTCTTGATAACCAGCTTGTTATCCGATGATTTCACTGTTGCTGCTGATACATATTTCTTGCTCTTGCTATCATATCTGTATACCTTGTATGACTGGGCTCCTGAAACCTTCTTCCATGTGATCGTCACAGTCTTATCAGTCTTTGCTGTACACTTGAGATCAGTAACTTTACCTGTCTTTGTCGCCACATTCACTGTAAGCTGCTGTCCATATAATACCTTTCCGCCCGAAGTCTTAACATATGCTGCTACTGCAAGTTTATAATTCTTTCCTGCCGAAAGATTCTTCACTGTATATGCAGTTCCGCTTGTTGAACCCACCGTGACGTATTTCTTCGATGTCTCATCATACCTGTATACCGTATATCCTGTTACATATGGGACGCTATCCCACTTAATAGATGCTGTCAACGCCGATGCTCCGGTATATGTAACCTTTGTCATCTTAGCCGGGCTGATATTGAATGTCAGCCTTCTTGTTCCATAGAAGTTATTTACACCGGTAACCGTGATGGTTGCAATACCAGGCTTTATATTGTTGCTGTATCTCACCTGATACTGTGATGAATTTACAACTGTATTTCCCATCTTCACAGTAACCTTCGGCATGATCTGCTTTCCTGTATATACTATGTTGTTCACAGGTGAAGCTGTCACTGACACCTTGGAGATATCGTATGCCTTTATCTTGAACTGTCTTGTCACGCTTCCTCTGTAATCACCTATAAACTTCACTATACATGACGCCTTGTTGGTTCTGTTCACAGATACGTTACTGTTGTTCTTATAGCTTACAACATAATCTGTACCAGCCTTGAGTACCTTGTTGCCCCATGTTACTTTGATGGAGTTGAACTTTATGGCCGATCCTGTATACACAGCCTCTGCCGGTATTCCAGTCACAACAGATGTCTTACTTATATCAATTCTGCTTATAACAAAACTCTTCTTGATAGTGTCTGTGTAACTTCCAACACCTGATATAGTCACAGTTGCAGTTCCTGCATGTACGTTATCTGCATACTTAACTGTATAATCTGTTCCTCTCTTAAGTGTCTCTCCATCCAGAATAACCTTTATATTCTGGGTTATCTGATTTCCTGTGAACGTTTTTCCGGTAATTCCTTCAACCTCTGCACCTGCCATGCTTCTTCTGTTGATTGCAAAATATCTTGTTACGGAATTGCGATAGTTCCCTATTCCTGTGATAACTATCTTCGCTCTGCTTGTGACCTGTGTATTCATGTCATAACTGAGCACATAGTCTTCACCTTCCACAAGGACCACCGAACCATTCCGTACAGTTACTTCAGGCGTTATAGGCTCTCCCGTGTATACCGCTGACGCATTGTAGGATATACTGCAGTTTCTTATGCTTCTCGCTTTTACTGCGAATTTGGCTGTTATAGTTCCTGTATAGTTACCCTTACCTGTTATAACCATATCGGCAACTCCGACTTCCGTGTTATTGTCGCACTTCACAGTATAGTCATCCTCCGACAATACAATTCCGTTTCTGGTAACTGCCACATCCGGTATAACTGCATGGCCAGTATACTCAACATCCTCCACATCTACTTCAGCATCTTCTATAGATGCTCTGTCTATCTCAAATTCCGCTGTGATACTGCCACTGTAATTTGAACTCTTTCCTGCTGTGATAACAGCTCTTGCAGTTCCCGCATTTACATTGTCCTTATACTTAACTGTAAATCCTGCTATCTCTTCATCATTGAGAACAAATGCCCCATCGCTGTCTGCTATGGCTTCTACACCAGGAGTCATGGCTTTGCCTGTATATGTCATCCTGCTCTTAGTAAGCTGTGCTGACAGATCGCTTACAGGTCTCTTGTTGATCCTGAATGTCACTATCTGCTTGCCCACATAATCGCCATATCCTGATACAGTTACCGTTGCGGTTCCTGCATTATAATTGTTGGCATATGATACCCTGTAATCCTTTCCAGCAACAAGCTTTGTCTGTCCGTATTCTACTGTAACCTCAGGTTCTATCTTCTTCTTTGCAAACACCTGATCTGGTATCGCAGATATATCTGCATTCATAATGCTGCTCGGGTTCTTGGTTATAGTAAATTCTCTCTCGATCTCCCCGGCAAAATTGCCCTTACCGGTTATAACTGCCTTTGCCAGATTCTGTGCATCAGTTGGCTCTGTGTTATTGCTATATGCAATCTCATAGTCTACATCCTCAACCAGTGTCACATCGTCAAACAGGATCGTGATCTCCGGCTCTATCTTCTGTCCGGTATATGCCTGACCTGGAATTTCTCCCACACTACAATCATTTATATTCCTTCTTGTTATAGCGAAGGACTTAATGATACTGCCTGTATAATTACCATTTCCTAAAATTCTGACTACGGCCTTATCAGTCATATTCCTGTTTCCACTGTATGATACCGTGTAATCAGTTCCGGCCGAAAGAACTCTGTCGGCATATGTAACTCTGAGTCCTGCAAATGTAATGTCGCGGCCTGTGTATGTCATGCTGTCGCTCATTCCTGTGACAACCGCATTACTGATATCTGCAGCAACTATCTCGAATGTCCTGCTGACAGTTCCTTCATAGTTACCCTTTCCTGCGATGATCACCGTTGCACTTCCTGTGACATCAGTGTTATTTCTATATGTTACTGTATAGTCAGTTCCAACCTTGAGGCTCTTTTCTCCGTCTGTTACAGTGAGTCTCGGTCTGATCGGGCTGCCAGTGTAACTCTGCTTTCCTATATCAGATACAGTGACATATGAAATGTCTCTAGGTGTGATATCAAACTCCCAGGCTGTTGTTCCTGTATAGTTACCGATACCTGTAATCTTAACCTCTGCCTTGTCCTCATCTGTAGTTACGTCAATGTTATTGCTGTATACTACAGTGTAATCCTTGTCCTCCTCCAGAGTCTGACTGCCAAGTGTTACTCTTACTGCCGGTGTAAGATGCTGTCCTGTATATCTTGCCGTATCCACTGTCACAACTGCATCTGCCAGACTTCTAGGGGTAATGGCAAATTTCTCAGATTTTGTACCTGTGTAGTTATTTATTCCTGTAACCTGAATTACCGCTGCATTTGTCACATTCATGTTGTTTGAGAATGTAACTCTGTAATCCGTGCCCTCTATCAGTGTCTTGTCATTGAGTGTAACTGTATAAGAAGGTTTAACTTCACTTCCTGTATACATTCCATCGTCAATACTGATCTGCGCACTGTCTATCGGTGCTCCGGTTATTGTAAATGTCTTCTTTACACTTCCTGTGAATCCTTCGCCAGCAAGTCCGGTAACTGTGACAGTTCCTGTACCTGCATTGATATTCGAAGCATATTCTATCTCTACATTGTCAAGCTCTGTAACTACTATCTTCTTTCCAGCTCTTGTAACTGTAAGAGATGTGACATCAGGCTTTATCGCAGCCCCTGTATATGTGTATTTCCCTGAACCCAGCGCAATCACCGCACTGCTTATATCCAGAGCCTTAATGTTAAACGTTGTTGATACCGAACCGCTATATGCATTTATACCCTTTGCTATAACAGTAGCTGTGCCCTCGTCTATATTATTCACATATACAAGTGCATAATCTGTACCATTTACAAGCGTCTTGCCAGCAAGCGCCACACTTATTGACGGCTTTATCTGCTGTCCGCAATTGTACAGTTGATCACTTACCTTGCCTATCGTGGCCTTGGATATGTCTTCTACCTTCTTCGATATCGCAAATCTGGCACTGCAGCTTCCTGTATAGTTGCCCGTTCCTGTTATTGTTATGACAGCCATGCTGGCACTTGTCGTAACATTAACGTTGTTACTGTAAGCCGTCTTGTAATCAGTACCCGCTGTAAGTATCTTAGATCCGTCTCTGACTGTTACTGCAGGTGTGACTGCCTTGCCTGTATATACCTGGCCATTTACCGCATCTACGCTGCAGGCTCCGATGTTCTTTGCCGTGATCTGGAATGTTCTCTTTACCTGTCCACTGTAGTTTCCAGCTCCGCTTATGATCACTTCAGCCTTTGTTGTAACATTCGTATTGTTGCTGTAAGAGATCGTATAATCTTCATCCTCCAGCAGTTCCTTGCCATCTATTGTGACTTTTATGCCTGTAAGTGTTATCTCCCGTCCGGTGTATACAACACTCTTAGGTACTCCTGTTATCTCTGCCATATCAAGTGTTACATTCTGTATGGCAAATGTCTTTACTATAGTTCCGGTATAGTTACCCTTACCTGTTACAGTAACTTTGGCGGCATCTGACACTGCAATATTGTTCTCATACGTGATGGTATAATCAACTCCTGCAGCCAGCATTTTTCCACCAAGTGCAACCTTTACCTCCGGTCTGATTTCTAAGCCGGTATATCTCTGAGTTGGTATATCATTTACAACTGCGCCTGTCAGAGACTTTGCAGCTATATCAAATGTTTTTATAGCTGTGCCCTCGTAATTACCTGTTCCACGTACAACAACCGAAGCCTTTGAGGTCTCTGTCGTCGCATCCGTGTTATTGCTGTAGTTTATTGTGTAATCAACATTTTCCTTGAGGGTTATTCCATCAACCACAACTGATACTGCCGGAGTGAGTGCATCTCCTGTGTATACCGCTTCAGCCACCTTTACCTCTGCCTTGCTTATATTCTTAGCACTTATAGCAAAGTGTACAGATGCCTCACCCTTGTAATTGCCTGCGCCCTTGACGGTTATCAATGCCGCCTTTCCTGCATTCACATTGTTGCTGTAGACAGTCGTATAATCTCTGCCCTCCACAAGTCTCACACCATCCAGGATCACTGTACATTCTGTTGTAACAGGCTTACCTGTATACTCCGCGTCGTCAGCAGTAATACGGGCTCCAGACATATCTGCCTGTGTGATCTCAAATGCTGCACTGACACTGCCTGTAAATCCGCTGGACTTTTTAGCTGTCACAGTCACCTGTGCAGCACCTGCATCGATGTTGTTACTGTATGTTACCTTGAAAGCTTCCATAGAAGTAACTGTCTCTTCTCTGTCGCCCCTCTTCACGGTAACCGATGTAACTGATGGTCTCACAGCCTGACCAGTGTATTCATATGAATCCCCTGCCAGGTCCACAACTGCCTTTGATATATCCACAGGAAGAATACTGAATGTCGTGCTGACAGATCCAGTGTTCTTATTTATACCATTTACCTGTACTGTAGCAGTACCTTCTGATGTATTGTTGATATATACAAGCTCGTAGTCCTCATTTCTCGTAAGAACTCTTCCATCATATGTGACTGTCACCTCAGGCTCTATAGCTCTGCCAAAATCATAATACTGCTCCTCAACAGGACTGATAACCGCCTTTGATATATCCACAACTGAAGCAGCTATGGTGAATGTGGTACCTGTGCTTCCTCTGTAGTTGCCAATTCCTTCTATAAGAATCTCAGCCCTATCAGTTCTGTCTGTGTTGTTCTTGTATGATACCGTATAGTCTTTTCCTGATATGAGCACTCTCGCTCCATCCCTGACTACAACCTTCGGTCTGATCTCTGATCCTGTCCATATCTGTCCGCCGACAGGTTCAACGATACACCTTGCAATATTTCTTGCAGTGATCGCAAATGCTATTCTGACCTCTCCGGCATAGTTACCTGTACCACTGATCACTACATATGCCTTCTGATCATTAGAAGTAACATTGATATTGTTTTCATAACTTACTGTATAGTCCGAATTCTCCTGAAGTGTCCTTCCACCCACGCGCACGCTGATATCTGAAAATGTTACAGAATCTCCTGTGTAAACAACAGTCTCTGATACTCCACTCACATCTGCATCCGCTATACTGTAAGCACCTATAACATATGTCTTCTGTATCTTTCCGGTGTAATTACCACAACCGGTTATCGTCACAACAGCATTTGTTGTAACGTTTTCATTGTTCTCGTACTCAAGGGTATAATCTGTGCCCTCTTCAAGAATCACATCGCCATCTCTTACTGTAACATCAGGTCTTACTGGTTCTCCATCATATGACTGGGCAGGGATCTCATCAACACTGAGTTTTGCTATATCTTTTGGATTTATAACAAATTCTCCCTTTGTACTTCCTGTATAATTTTCCTTACCTGTAACTGTCACCTGGGCTCTTGATATTCCTGTTGTCGCCCTGACATTATCACTGTAGCTGAGTGTGTAATCCACATCCGGCTTAAGTGTTATTCCATCCAGCACTACTGTTACATCTGTGCTGACCGGCTGTCCTGTGTATTCAGCTGATTTAGCTGTCACCACCGCACCAGAAAGCTTTCTTGCTGCTATTGTAAACTGCTGCTTCTTGCTTCCTGTATAATTACCTTTACCACTTATAACTGCGACAGCTGTCTTTCCTGCATTTACATTGCCGCTTGCTGTAACAGTATAATCAATGCCTTCTGCAAGGGTCTTTCCATCCAGTACCACATGGCATACCGGCGAAATTGCCTTGCCTGTATATACTGCACTGTCCACAGTGACTTCAGCTCTGGCCATAGAGGCTGGTACTATCTTATATGATACACTTGTACTTCCTGTGAAATTCTTTCCATCGGCTCTCACAGCAAGTTCTGCATCTCCCACATTTACATTGTCACTACATACTATTGTAAATGCTCCAAGCTCTGTGAGTACCCTCTCTTCATTTTCTCTCACAACGGTCAGTGAGCTGACATCTGCTGCCACAGCATTTCCTGTATATTCATACGAATTATTTTCAAGTGCTATCTTGGCATTTGTTATGTCAATAGGCAGAATCCTGAATTTTTTTGTTGCCTCACCCTTATTCTGGTTGATTCCTCTGACTGTCACCACCGCCATACCCGCATCTGTATTTGATGTGTATATAACACGGTAATCCTCGTCCTTTTTCAGATTCTTTCCTGGAAGTGTAACCGTAACATCCGGGGTGATCTCCTCGCCAAAGTTGTAGTACTGGTTCTCTATCTCACCAATCTCCGCAAGCGATATATCAAAAACTTCCTTAGCTATTGCAAATGTTGCTGTAAGTTTTCCGGTATAATTGCCCTTACCAGTGACGATAACCTCTGCACTATCTCCGATCTGAGTATTATTTGTATACTTAAGCGTATAATCCGTACCATTTTTAAGGATGATACCGCCATCTCTGACTGTAATCTCAGGTGTTACTTCCTTGCCTGTGTATATCTGTCCGCCTATGTCATCCACTGTGCAGGACTCCAGGGACTTTGGTGTGATGTCAAATGCTTTTCTGAGCACTCCGCCAAAGTTGCCTATACCCTTTATGACTACATAAGCCTTTCCGGTACTTGTTGTAACATTTATGTTGTTCTCATAATCGACGGTATAGTCAGTTCCGGCTTTCAGTTCATTGCTGTTCACCATCACCTTTAATCCATCGAATACTATAGCTTTTCCTGTGTATACGACACTGTCTGCAATACCAGACACATCTGCACCCGCTATACTTGCACCGCAGATCTCAAACAGCTTTGTAACCTGTCCCTTATAGTTGCCTTTACCTGTCACAACAGCCTTGGCCGAATCAGTCTTATCTACGTTATTGCTGTAAGTTACATCATAATCCCTGCCTTCTGCAAGTACAGTATCGCCTATCTTGACGACAACTGATGGACGAATCTGACTGCCTGTATACTCCTGAGCCTCTATATCCTCCACATTCTCTGCGGTGATCTCTCTTGCAGTTATTTCAAATGGAACGACAAGCTTTCCTGTATAATTACCTATAGCCTTTATTATCGCCGATGCCTTTTTCTCTTCGGTTGTAACATTTCGGTTGTCTTCATACGACACTGTATAGTCTTTTCCTGATACCAGTATCGCTGTGCCTACCTTGAGTGTTACATCCGGTGTGATATCTGCACCGGTATATACCTGATCAGGTATTGTACACTCACCATCAGCTATGCTTCTCGGCAATATCTCAAATTTCCGTTCTCTGACTCCCGTGTAATTGCCGGTTCCTGTCACAGTGATAAGCGCATTCTCGCCTGCATCCACATTGTTCTTTCCAGATACAGTGTAATCAACACCCTGTTTCAGCTCTCTCTCTCCGAGTACAACCTTTACCTCAGGGATGACTGTAGCTCCAGAGTACTCTGCCAATCCCGTCTCTATAACCGCATCAGCTATGCTCATCTTTGTTATGATGAACTCTCCTCTGGCTGTTCCTGTATAATTCACACACTTTTCTGCAGACACAAGGACCTCTGCGGTGCCGGCATCTGTGTTCTTATTGTATGTAGTTATAAAATCTGTCAGGACGTTTATAATCTGTGTATCACTTCCATCAGGAACACTGAGCTGTACAACTGCAGGTTTAAGCTCTTTTCCTGTGTATACCAGTGATGTATCCTTTAATGTCACCAATGCACCTGATATATCAACCGGTCTGATCTGGAATGTTTTCTCAGCAGTCTTGTTATAACCCTCTATACCTGTGATCACAACTCTTGCTGTTCCAGCATTTACATTATCATAGTATACAACTGTATAGTCAGTTCCCTGCTTGAGTTCAGTACCATTGTAGCTTACTTTTATCGCTGGTTTTATTTCTCTTCCAAATGCGTATGTCTGATCTTCTATATCAGCTATATCCGCCTTGGAAATATCCGTAAGCTCCCTTGCTATTATGAACTCTTTTGTTACAGTTCCCTTATAATTGCCCTGGCCTGTGATAACCGCCTTAGCTTTTACCTTATCTGTAGTAGGTGCTGTGTTAAATTCATAGCTTATGCTGTAATCAATTCCGTTCACGAGCTGTACAGAACCGTTCTTTATTACTACATCAGGCTCTACAGCCTTTCCGGTCCACTCCTGGCTTCCTATATCGTGAACCTCACATTCACTCAGATCCTTCTGCTCGATAACAAACAGCATTTTCTGACTTCCTGTATAATTACCCTTTCCTGTGACAGTGAAATATGTGCCATCATTCTTTGTCACATCTTTGTTTCCTGTATATGTTACAGTGTAATCTGTTTCATTTATAAGTACATGGCCATTATCTTCAACTACAAGTCCATCAAATGTCACATTCTTACCTGTATATGACAGGACCTCACTATATCCGCTTATTTCAGCTCCGGATATATTCTTAGGAAGGATATTGAACTCTTTCCTTATAACTCCTGTATAACTTCCCTTTCCGGTTATGATGACTCTTGCTTTAGTCTCATCCGATGTAACGTTGATATTGTCAGCATATGTAATATCATAGTCAGATCCTGCAGACAGTTCTGTTCCATCCTTAAGTGTAACTTTAACCGCCGGGCGTATCTCTTCACCTGTATAGATCTCGTCATCTATATCAGATACTTCTGCGCCAGCTATCTGAGCCGCTGTAATTCGGAATGAACCCTGGACGCTGTCCTTATAATTTCCCTGGCCTGTGACAACGACAACCGCAGTTCCTACATTTATATTCTTATCATACTCAACTGTGTAATCAACATCGGCTTTAAGCTCTGTTCCGGAAAGTGTAACCTTTACTTCAGGGGTGATCCCACTTCCTGTATATACCTGATCTGCCACCTCTACATCTGCACCGGTAATAGACTTTTTTGTTATGTTAAACTCGGCATCAACTGATCCGGTATAATTTCCAATACCAGCCACATGAACTTTACCGACTCCGGCGTTAGTATTCTCGCTGAATGTCACCTCATAATCCTGGTCTGGAACAAGAGTCTTTCCATTTAATATAACCGTGACATCCGTCTCCACCGCCTTGTTCTGATATACCACATCATCCGCTTTGACTATTGCCTTTGACAGATCTGCCCTTGTGATCGTGAACTCAGCATTGAGACTTCCTGTATAGTTCGAATTCTCTTTTGCCTTTACTGTAACTGTCGCCGTTCCTGCATCTACATTCTTTTCATAGATAACATCGAAACTGTCCAGGTCAGTTATCACTGTATCAGCAAGTCTGATCTCTGTTACCTCCGGACATACAGCCGATCCTGTATAAACCACACTGTCACTATCCAGAATCAACATTCCAGCAGATACATCGAAAGCGCTTATCGTGAAGCTTACTGTTTTCGTATTATTGTAATAGCCCTTTCCTGTTATCTCCACGCTGGCTGTTCCAACATTTACATTGTTTTTATATGTAAGGGTATAATCCTCTCCCTCTTTCAGGGTCATACCACTATATACCACCGTCACAGATGGTCGTATCTCCTGTCCCAGTGCGTATACCTGAGTCTTTATCTTAGCAACAGCAGCCTCATTTATATCCACTACTTCTCTGGATATTGTGAAGTATTCTGTTCTCTCACCGAAATAATTGCCTTTTCCGGTTATTATAACCCTTGCTGAATCAGTCACATCCGTGTTGTCTTCATATGCAACTGTATAGTCCACATCCTGCTTGAGGACAACATCACCATTTCTGACCACTACATCAGGTTTTACCTCTGATCCAGTCCATATCTGGCCCTGTATCTGATCCACGGTACAACCGACTATGTCAGCTCTGGTTATCATGAATGTACGCGCTACACTGCCCTTATAATTTCCTGCACCTGTAAATGTTATTGTCGCTTTTCCGACTTCTGTATTATTCTCATAAGTAACAATATAGTCTCTGCCTTCTTTAAGTATCTCAGCATCAGTTCTAAGCTCATATCCCGAAAGAGATATCTCTGTTCCCGTATACTGTACACCCTCTGAAACACCTGTTATAAGTGCATCCTCTATATCTGCTGCCGTTATGTCAAATGTCAACGTTCTCTGTCCTGAATAATTGCCAAGACCTGTAACTATGATCTGCGCTTTCCTGTCAGCGGTTGTCACATTCCTGTTATCTTTGTATGTGACATCGTAATCAGTATCCTTCTCAAGCTGGATATCACCATTGCTGATCACAACCACCGGCTCCTGTTCCTGAGCGTTGTATGCAACAGATTTATCATAGGCTGCCAGGCAACCGCTTATGTCCATAGCAGATATGGTAAATGCTCCTGATGCTGTACCTCTATAATTGTGCTTTCCTGTTACTGTTATAACAGCCGTACCCTTCTCAGTATTATTGCTGTATGACACATCATACTCACTTGCCGGTATAACACTGCCATCCATGGTAACTGTAACTTCCGGTTCCAGCTCACTGCCTGTATATACCTGAGCCGGAGCTGACACATCAGCGGAACTTATGAGCTTTGCTGCGATCTCAAACCTGCTGCTTGCGGTACCAGCATAATTGCCTGTACCATTTACAATTACCTGAGCAGTTCCTGCATTTATATTGTTCTTGAAGGAAACTTCATAATCTGTTCCTCTGGTAAGCGTCTTGCCGCCAAGCTTAACTGTAACAAGTGGTGTGAGCTCTGTGCCTGTATATGTCTGATCGGCAACCGTTATCTCCGCATTTTCAATATTCACTGCAGTGATCGTAAAGCTTCCTGATACACTTCCGGTGTAATTGCTTCCAGTTCTCGCAGTCAGGGTGACTTTACCGGTTCCAACATTTGTGTTGCCACTATATACAGTGCTGAAATCCTTGCCCACAGCAATCTCTTTATCACCTGCCATTATGGCTGTCACTGCAGGTGAGATCTGACTTCCTGTATACTCATATGCATCACTTTCAAGAACCAGCGTACATTTCGACACGTCAAACTGCTGTATTCTGAATGTCGTTGATGCAGTTCCTGTATATTCATCATTACCGGTTATGATGATTGAAGCCTCTCCGGCATTTGTATTGTTTTTGTATGAAACTGTATATGCCGCTGCATCCAGCTTCTTTCCACCAAGCATCACAGATACTGAAGGCTCTATGCTGCTGCCAAAGTTATATACGAACGGACCTTTATCTGTTATCGTTATCTCTGCCCCGCTGATATCTATTATCTGCTTTGATATGGCAAATGTTCTCTGAACACTGCCAGCATAATTGCCCTTACCAGTTATCGTTGCCACCGCTGGAGAATCTGTCGTGGTCACCGCCGTGTTGTTTTTGTAGCTTACACTGTAGTCTGTTCCACTTACAAGAGTTCTAGAGCCATCCTTAACCACTACATCAGGATTCAGCGCACTGCCGGTATATATCTGACCATCTATCTGTCCAACCTCACACTCCTCTATGCTCTTAGGAAGAATTGTGAATTCCCGGCTTACTTCCCCTGTATAGTTGCCTCCATCCTTTGCTGTGATAATTATTTTGGCATTTTTATCATCAGTTGATGCGTTTGTATTGTTCTCGTACTTCACTTCATAATCGGTTCCATTCACGAGTGTTCTGCCATCAACCGTCACAGAAAGCGATTCAAATCCTATCGCAGCCCCTGTATATGTTACGCTGTCTTCGTATCCATCAACAACCGCACCATCTATTGGAGCCGGAAGTATATCGAACTTTACTGTCTGTGTTCCTTCATATTTTCCTATACCTTTAACTGTGATTTCTGCCTTTACAGATCCAGTGGTAACGTTGGTATTATTTTTGTAACCGGATATCTCATAATCCTTATCAGGTACAAGAGCCTCACCGTTATATACTACCGACACAGCAGGTTTTATCTCGTCACCAGTGTATATCTGGTTTTCCACTTCCGCTATCTCAGCAAGGCCAAGATCAAGAGCCTTTATGCGGAATGTTCCCTCAGCCTCTCCGCCGTAGTTGCTTTCTTCTTTGGCTGTAACTATAATTTTTGCTGTTCCAGCTTCTTTATTGTCTGTATAGGCAACTGTATAACTGTCCTTAGGAACCACCGTTCCATCCTTACATGTAACCGTAACCGCCGGTTTCTGCTCCTCACCAGTATATGTGACATCCTCCGCCTCGACCTTTGCACCAGTTATGTCCTTCTTATATATGACAAACGTCTGGGTCAGGCTTCCAGTGCAGTTTCCGCCCTTCTTGGAAGTTATAGTCACACTTCCTGTACCGACCTCTGTGTTTTCACCGTAGGTCACGTCAAATCCTGTGAAGTCTATTACCTTATTCTCTCCATCTACATTTATCGCAGCCGGTACCGGTTTGATCTCCTTACCGGTATACTCCGCTGCCCCTATGCTGAGTACAAGCTTGTCCTCTGATATATCATAGGCTTTTATTGCAAATGTATACCTTACTGTTCCGCTATATTTGCCCTTACCGGTAACTGTCAGAGAGGCCTCACCAACATCAGTGTTGTTGTCAAATGCATAGTCATAATCTCCTGATGTCATGGTCTCACCATCGTAACTCAGTGTGAAATCCGGGGTAACTGCATCTCCAAAGTTGTAAGTCTGATCCTCAAGTCC
Organism: uncultured Coprococcus sp.; assembly: GCA_934277375.1. GTDB lineage: Bacteria > Bacillota > Clostridia > Lachnospirales > Lachnospiraceae > Coprococcus. The sequence continues at coordinate 67,784 of CAKQTZ010000009.1, forward strand.
CTCAAGCACCAGCTTATCATTGTTCTCTATATTTACGAATTCCTTCGTGATGGTAAACTGAAGAGTATGGGTTCCGGTGTAGTGTTCACCCAGACCCTTTATGGTGGCTGTCGCCGTTCCGACATCCACATTTTTACTGTAAGTTACAGTATAATCCTCATCCGGCGTAAGCTTTCTGCCATGGTTGGTTATGACTACATCCGGCTTTATCTCTTCTCCTGTCCACTGCTGGTCAGGTATCGCCTCCACATCACAGTCCCTGATCTCTCTCTTTGCTATAGGGAAGGTTACTGTCATCTTTCCTGTGAAATTGTCTATACCTGTGATCGTTATAGAGCCCTGCTCCCCAACTTCCGTGTTATTGCCATACACAACCTCATAATCCGTGTCAGCTACCAGGTCCTTTCTACTTCCCTGCCACATCCTGTATACGCTCACAGACGGAGTGATCGGATCTCCTGTATAATATTGTGTTACAGCCAGGTTATTTCTGTTCGTACTACACGATTTTACTATGTTCACCGGGGTGATCTTGAAAGTTCTTATAATCTGCCCCTCATAATTCTCTGATTTAGCCTCTATGCGGACCTCTGGTTCATCTGTGACATTCACATTGTTTGCATAAGTCACTGTAAAGTCTACATCCTGCTTCAGCTCCACATTGCCGTTCGTGATCGTAACATATGGCTCGATGGCATCCCCCATAGCATATGAATACTCATCATCTATGCCCGATATCACACACTTATCCAGTGGCTTTGCAACTATCCTGAACTCAAGCGTCTTCTCAAGGTCCTTATAAGAACCAGCACCCTCCACGGTGATCGTGGCTGTTCCGACATTCCTGTTATTGTGGATCTCCTTCACCGTATAGTCTGTGTCCTTCTTCAGGGTATAGCTGCCATCGTACACTATAGTAAGGTCAGGAACTATATCCTCCCCTGTGTAATACTGATCCGGGATATCTTCAAACTCCAGTTTTGTCATATCCCCAGATGGAGCAGTTATTGTATACGCATTTTCAACGATCTTGGCTGTAGTTGAAAAATTGCCCTTACCGAACAAAATAAGATTATATGTTCCCGGGTCTGCAGGGAATTTATCAACTGTATATGAAAATATGTAATCTTTAACTTCTTCAAGCTCATGGCCGTGATACAAAACTGTTATATCCGGTTTTATCGGATCTCCGGTATATTTGTATACAGATCTGTTGACCTTGACTATGATATCCGGATCCGAGAATCCCTTTGTCTTTATCCTGAACGTCTTGCTTATAGTTCCGGCATACTGGCCTATACCTGTTATCTTCAAGGTTCCATTCTTAGAAGTGTTCAGGTTTTCTCCATATTCAACAGTATAATCCGTATTCTCAACCAGGGTGTAATCATTGTAGGTCAGTGTAAAATCCGGCTTTATCTGATCTCCGGTGTATGTCTGTGCCGTGATCTCTGACATGGTAACATCATTCATGCTTATCTTGCTTGTAGATATGGTGAATTTGCCCGTTGCAGTGCCCTTGAAATTTCCAATTCCCTCTATAGTTATAACCGCAGAGTCTCCAAGTTCCGTATTGTTGCTATAAGACTTTATCTTATAGTCTTTTCCATTTACAAGGGTTGTTCCCGAATATGTAACCGACGAAGGTTCCGGTTCTACCGGCTGTCCGGTATACTCTGCCGGATCGCACTTTATGACTGCATCAGATATATCCCTTGCCACTATATTAAATTCAAATGTCCTGGTACCTGTGTAGTTGCCATATCCCTTCAGCGTCATTGTATGTGATCCGACATTGAAATCATTTGAGTCTCTGTACGCCGCGTAATCCACCACATAATCACTGTATGTCTTGGTAGAAACCAGGGTCTTGTCAAGTTCCTCATCCCTCACAACTATACTTGGAACTACAGCCTCCGGCTTATTGTTTATAGTGTCATACACTGCATCGCCAGCCTTTATAGTCATGTGCTCTACGCTTCTGGGAAGGATCTCAAACTCCACTGTCTTGGAACCCACATACTTTCCCTTTCCCGAGATAGTCACTGTGGCCATACTGTTCTTGGATGTGGCATTCTTGTTATTGCTGTATATTCCCACAGTGTAGTCCACGCCCTTTGTGAGTGTCTCACCGTTGTATGTTACCACTGGTTCAGGTTTCTTATATGTATCGTCATATTCAAAGGTGCCCGGTATAGTCACCTCCGCATCCGATATCTTTCTGGTATCACTTCCGGCCTCAACGATCTGGAACGTCTTCGTTATTGTTCCAGGAAATCTTTTTGGCGCTCCTGTAATAGTTATCGTTGCTGTTCCAACCCCTGTGTTGTTTGAATATTCGACAGCATAATCGTAATCAGTTTTTCCAACCCCTGATGATTCCTGTCTATACAGGCTCTTGCCGTTGCTCTTATCTATAACATCAACATTCGGTTCTATCGGATATTCTGAATACTCAAATGTGTCGCCCTCAAGCACGACATCAACCGTCTGCTCATCGAGCTTTGACGCCGTTATTCCGTAATATATATAGTAGCCATCGTCTCCTCCGATCTTATAGTTAGGCGACAGTGAAGTTACTATGATTCTCGGACCATTGCCATCGGTCTCTGGAGTAGCATCAGATGCCTCATCAGTATTATAATACTCGACCTCATAATCCTGTCCTTCCACAAGGAATTCTTTTGATGAAGACGATGAAGACTTCTTGATATAAACCTTTGGCGATACTCCGCCAGCCTCATACTTATACGTCGGATAATTCGACGTGCTGTATTTGTTTGCAGCTGCCGTTCCATTCAGATAGAATCTGGATGCACTATTTATAGTAATCGGTTTTATCTGAAATGTAGCTGTCAGGGTTCCTGTACAGTTCATCTCCTCATTACCTGTTACTATGACCGTAGCAGTACCTACATTTATATTATTGAGATATTTCACGGTATATTTTTGTTTATCAAGTACCGTGTTCGTCTTACTTTTCACCTTCATCGATGTCAGTTCCAACGGTTCTCCTGAATAGGTCCTTCCGGTAGGCGCACCAGTATTTATCGTGTACCCATCTGCTTCCAGATCTATCACATCGTCCGCAGCTATCACCGCGGTCTCCTCGTCATCTGAAGCGTAGGCATCCGTCGGGGTTGCCACCCTCTCCTGTGTCTGTGCGGCAAAAGCCTGCGCCAGTCCCCCTATGACTCCATCTCCCTGGAACACCACGGATAGCGCCATGATGAACGCCATGACGAATGCCATCACTCTTCTTCCATAATTCCTTCTCATAAATTACTCCCTGCCTTTCTTTTTGTAAATATCGCACTCTATAAAACCGTATAAATGCCCTATTTATATGGAATTTTACCAAAAATCAATGTGTTATTCAATTACTTTTATGAATAATTCACTTAAAAAGAGCCGATCACCGTCGTGGCCAGCTCTTTTCTCCTATATACGACAAAATGGATCGCCATGCGGCAATCCATTTTGTGTCGTTGTATTTAATTTATCTGATTATTTCTTTATCTTCTTTACAGATACAGCCACAGCAGCAAGTGCGATCACTCCCATTCCGATATAAAGCGGAAGTGCATCTCCGGTCTGTGGAGCCTTGACATAATCCGGCTTCTGTTCCTCAGTTGAAACAGACTCTGTAGAAACCGCCTCAGTAGTTACATCCTCACTGCCAGTCTTCCCGGTGGTTGCATCCTCCGTCATATCTGCAATATTTATCTCATCCTTTACAAATATAGCAATCTGTCCCTCAGACGGGAACTGTACCTCCAGGACGTCATCCGACACAGTGTACTTTATATTACTCCAATCACCGCCGGTAGGAAGAAATCTTACCTGGACTGTCATATCACTTGTAAGAGACGCTCCTCTTATCTCAGTCATCTCCGCATCCTGGAAATCATAATCATCTATGGCTGTAACTGAAAATACCGCCAGAGTTGAATACCCTGCAAGTGAACTGTCCCCCAGAACCTCAGCCGGTGAATCTCCCAGCATAAGATTACTTATATCCTCTATTGATGTGTCTGCCTCAGATATGAGCACATGCGACGAATCTGTCACATAATTGTCATCCGGACTGTTATTTGCAAATGCAAAAGTTCCAGACATCAGCATAACTGCCAGCGCAGCAACACATGCCATGCCTTTTCTTATATGGCTCTGTACTTTTCCCATGTTTTTCATTTATATACCTCCACTCCTTGTCAGGATTCTTTTTCCCTGATCCCTGTTTATTTCACATAATATCATCTGTCTCAGGCTCCGTCAATTGTGCAATTTAACCTTAATTGCATATCACATACATTATTCATACTTTATTTTGTCCCTTAAAACAGCCTGCACGAGCCACCTTTTTCCATCCATTCCACAACATGTTGAAAGTGTCAATATACGACTATCAACATCTATCTTCTCGTCATTTTTCACAGTGCCCGTGTCAAAATTCCCGTCAAATATATTGTCAAGATATGTCTGTCTCACGTCGAGCATTCCAAAATCATTGTATGTAAATATATGTCTGTCATCTGTCCTGTAGGCCGCAAAAACCTTATAACAAATCACCGCATCCGGCAGATATATGTATACATTCCTGTTTGTTTTCCAGAAATCCTCATTCTCATAATTGTGCAGAGTCTTGAACATGGTTCCACTGCTCATATTATGTCCGTATATAACCGTATTAAAATCCACGAATTTTTTGCTGTTTGCGCAATCCATGAACACAGATCCATCCGGACTGTACTCACGGTAAGCATCGTGCGTGAGATAGTAGGAATTATCATCCCCCTGCATGACCGGATAATCAACATCTGTTCCCGGGATGTACACCCACGCACATATATCCGCATTTACCGCCTGCAGCTTTGCGAAATCAACATTCACATCTGGATATGTCTCTCCTGAAAATTTTCGTTCCGACAAAGTTGTCTCCTCCGATGTATTCTCATTTTTATCATCAGTACTATAATCGACGTACGATCTTAGAGTTTCATTCACCTTCACACTCCTGTAATGCGCCGTGATATGTCTTACCGTGAGTACCACGCACACTGCAAGCACACACAGGGCTGACACCAACACGACTTTCCACACAGCTTCATGTGTACGGTCAGGCTCCGGCTCTGATATTTTTTTGTCCTCTGTATTCTCCGCATGCTGATCAGATATGGTTTCTTTGATCTGTGAATGCGCCGTTTCTGTATCTATATTTTGTCCGACAACAGTCTCCGCAAGCGCAATTGCCTCCGCAATCCTTATCTCAAGATCATCCTGTTCATCATTGTCAGCCATACTGCCCATCACTCCACCTCTCTATAGAAAACATCAAGAATCATGTCCGTCATCTTCTTATCATCAACTTTATACTCATCATAGTATCCTGTGCGGTCATATCTGCCCGGGAGCTCATATATATCATCCTGTGACAGGCTCGATCTACTATACTTCCACGCCAGATATATAATCTGCATTTTTGTCAGGTCTGTGCTTATATACGGCATCATCTGCTTGTACATACCGGTGATCTTCCATGGTTTTCTTCTTATTTTTTCTCTCAGGATATCACTCAGCCCAAGGATGTATTGTTTCTGCCTGTCCATTCTCGGTGCATTTGTGCCAATCTCACTGGATTTGCTGTCCCTTTCCGTCACATAATATACAGCCTGTTCATCAGTCAGTGTAACCACTTCTCCCTCTGTTATCCCTGCCTTTTCAACGTCCTGGATAACTGTGACCGTCACTCCGCCTGCAACACTGTTTAGCACTCCTATGCCGTCAAAATCCAGCGACACACATGCATGAACCGGAATTCCTCCCAAAAGCTGTGACACCGAATCACTCACAAGTTCCCGGCCTTCAGCCGGGTTACGACCATATGCAAAGGAAATCGCTACCTGTATGTCCTGTGTGGTTATATATTTATGTGCTACACCAAACACCTTAACCGGAGCTATGGTGTCTCTGTTTATATCTATGCACTTTATCTCTCCAGTTGCTGTATTCATCACTAGCAGAACCAACATATCAGCCTGTCCCACATCACTGTCCGCGCCTCTGGAGTCAACACCGACACACAGGATGTTGATATTGTTATCTTCATATTCGTAAGTTTGTCCCTTATACCGCACTGTTCTCCCGTTATCCACGGTCGTAGCTGCAGCAATATCCGGATATACACCGGCCTTCCCGTCTCTGATGCTCTGCCCGGACTGCGCCACCTTCCAGATGCCGGCCGTCACAACGACTACTATGACAGATGCCACCGCTGCTATCACCCATATTTTCTTTTTTCTGCTACCGTCAGCGCTTTTTTTCATACACACATCTTTCCTCAGTTATCAAAAAACGGCACGGACTGATCCGTGCCGCCATAATACATATATATACTCATCCTGTATCCGGAAATTATGCATACAATGGATACTTCTCTACGATACTCTTTACAAGAGCTGCTGCCTTCTCCTTGTCATTGTCAAGGACTGCTGCCTTTATAGCGTCTGCGATGGTCTCCATATCGGCCTCGTTTGCACCCCTTGTTGTCACTGCAGGTGTTCCAAGTCTTATTCCACTTGTGACAAATGGTGACTTAGGATCATTTGGAACTGTATTCTTGTTGGCTGTGATATGAACCTCATCAAGAAGCTTCTCTACTTCCTTACCTGTAAGCCCCAGTCTCTTAAGATCCATAAGCATAAGATGGTTGTCCGTACCACCTGATACTATATCAAAACCTCTTGCCATAAGAGCCTTTGCAAGAGCTGCAGCATTCTTTACTACCTGCTCCTGATATGCCTTGAACTCTGGTGTGAGCGCCTCTTTGAAGCATACCGCCTTACCTGCTATAACGTGCATAAGCGGACCGCCCTGTATTCCAGGGAACACTGCCTTATTAAAGTTGAACTTCTCATTTATCTCGTTACTGCACATGATCATTCCACCACGAGGTCCGCGAAGTGTTTTATGTGTTGTTGTAGTTGTGACATGTGCATATGGAATAGGGCTCATGTGAAGTCCTGCTGCGACAAGTCCTGCGATGTGAGCCATATCCACCATAAGGTATGCTCCTACCTCATCTGCGATCTCTCTGAATCTCTTGAAATCTATAGCTCTGGCATATGCTGAAGCTCCAGCCACGATAAGCTTAGGCTTGCACTCTTTCGCAATCTCAAGAACCTTGTCATAATCTATAAATCCGTCATCATTTACTCCATAAGGAACACAGTGGAAATATTTTCCTGACATATTTACCGGTGAACCATGTGTAAGATGTCCACCATGATCAAGATTCATTCCCATGAATGTATCTCCAGGATTAAGAATTGCGAAAAATACTGCCATATTCGCCTGAGCACCTGAATGAGGCTGTACATTTACATACTCACATCCGAACAACTTCTTTGCTCTCTCTCTTGCAAGGTCCTCAACCACGTCAACGTACTGACAGCCTCCATAATATCTCTTTCCAGGATATCCCTCTGCATATTTATTGGTGAGATGGCTTCCCATTGCTGCCATAACCGCCTTTGATACGATATTCTCAGAAGCTATGAGCTCCAGATTATTATTCTGTCTGTTAAACTCGTCTGTCATAGCTGCTGCTACTTCCGGGTCTGCTTTTGTTATCTCGTCAAAACTGAACATCTTATATACCTCCGACTAAAAATTTGTTCCTATTATACTCTTATACGGTCACATTTTTCAATATGCAAACGTTCATTTGTAATTCTTAAAGGTTCTTCGTCCTATAACTTACCTTTCTTCCGTGTCAATCCTGATCATATCCTCATACTGTGAATATTCATACTGATCATAGAAATATTCCCGGCTCTTATCCGATATTCCCAGCTCTCCATACCACTCAAGTAAAAGTATCTGTCTGAGTTTGGTCTTCGTCGGCTCCGCCAGTGAATTGTAGTGCCACAGACAGAAATGAAGCGCATAGTTGATATAATCCTTCTCCAGCTCCCTGTAGATTCCCTGCTGCCTGAGCACATCCCGCAGCGCGATCAACATCCTGTAGAAATTGTCCCATGACTTTTCCCTCGTCTTGGACAGTGAATCTCTCGTATCTACCCTTCTGTGAATAAGTATCTCACGGACGGTTGATATCCTCCGTGCCATAACCAACGCACTGAACACGAACAATGCATCGTTTGTGGTACGCTGCTCCTGAAATTTCAGATTGTTTCTCTCAACGAACTCCCTGAGGTACAGTTTATCCCAGGCCCAGCCTACAAATGCCTTAAATATATTCGTCGATATCTGTCTGTAACTGAACGGCTCATAAGGAGGCAGCGCCCACTCTATCATAGCCCATGGCTCATACACATACTCACCCGTATCCATGTTGTACTGGTCTGACTTGTACACGACTATCTCTGCACTGTCACTTTCCGCCTTCGTATAAGCCTTCTCAACCATATCCGGTTCAAAGAAATCATCACAGTCAAGAAACAGTATATATTTCCCGGCTGCCTCGCGCATCCCTCTGTTTCTGGCTGCTCCACCTCCGCCGTTTTCCTCACGGATCAGCTTGATCCTCGGATCACCCGCAGCATACTTCTCCATGATACTGTATGATGCATCCACGGAACCATCATCCACACATATTATCTCTATATTCTTCAAGGTCTGTCCGGTTATCATGTCCAGGCAATTTGCTATATATGCCTCCGCATTATATACCGGCAGAACTATAGATACATCGACCATTATCTACTACCGCCTTTATCTCGATTGTTATCTTCGCAGAATCTTCTTCACCAATTTCTTAATGGCTATAGGACATGCCATTATCACCTTGCCGGCTCTGAATGTTGTTGAAGTTTCATACGTCATCTTCTGTCTGTCCAGTTCATCAGCCAGTTTTTGTCTATGTTCAGCCTCCAGATTCTCTATATCCTGTCTGAACCGTTCCTCCGCTGCCTTTTGCTGGGCATCAAGCTCCTTCAACTGCCTGTCCAGCTCTCCGATCCTGCCATCCTTCTGTTTTACGCTCTGGGTAAGTTCCGCTATACGTCTGGCCTGCTCACTCTGCAGCATTTCCTCTCTCTGAAGCTGCATCTTCTGGTCATATATTTTCTTATTCAGGATTACTTTTCCAAGATAGAATCTTTTCAGAAATCCGGGATCTCTGTCGAGTACATACAGAGCTGTTCTCTCCTCAGCGCTGAACATCGCAGGATCTATCTCATCCAGTTCGAGGCTTCTGTGGAAATCAACAACCATCCTCTCGGCAAATACCCAGCCGACCTCCTCCGTCATCCAGTGTAGCATCTCAAAATAGCACCTGAACCTTTGAAGTGAATAATATGCTTTCCACTTCTGCCACAGATCCCAGTCATTCATCAGTATATCCTTCACAAAATCGTATCGCCTGTTTACATCAAATGCCGGTGCGGCCTCATCTATCCAGACCGTGTCACTTCCAACACTGTCACATACCTCAACAGACACCAGCATAGCCTGCTGTGAATACACAAATGTCTGCCACAGGATATCCAGATCTGGAAATATCGTATCATCATTCATCCTCAGTCCTATCCCGTGTTCATCTAAAAACTTTCTGCTGTACACTCCGGCACATATATTGCGGATCAATATCGACATGACCGGATTCTGAGACAGATCCATCACAGTGTTGTAATCAACCCTGCCTATAACATCAACCCGTCCGCTGACCACACCTACAAAGTCAAGCTGTTTCGAAGCCGCTTCCTCTGCCAGTTGTCTTGCCGACTGCTCTGTTATATTCACACACGGGCGTGCCAAAAGCACATATCCATCCATTTCTATCTGTTTTAATTCTGTACGCTCAACACTCACTGATCTATCCCCCTTTGCTCATGTATTAATATAACTTTTATTGTCATAACAGTCAACTTAAATGGGCACATGCCATATACTGACACGTGCCCATCTTATATTATTCATTTTCTGCTGTAAGTTCAGATCCATCATAATCGATAACTATAGCCGACTGCGTGCTCACACTGCCCGCAAGTATCATTCTTGCAACAAGTGTCTCCACATTCTTCTGCAGATACCTCTTAAGAGGTCTTGCACCATATACCTGATCATATCCCTGATCGATGATGTGCTGCTTTGCACTCTCAGTGATCTTGATCGTGATCTCCCTGTCAGCCAATCGGCTGTTCAGGTCAGCCACGAGCAGATCAACGATACCACTGATGTTATCCTTGGACAATGCCCTGAATGTGATGATCTCATCGATACGGTTCAGGAACTCAGGCCTGAATCTGCTCTTGAGCTGAGCCATTACATTGTTCTTCAGTTCATCCGTGATCTCTCCACCGGCAGCTGCAATATCCGCACCGCCGATATTGGATGTCATGATGATGATCGTGTTCTTAAAGTCAACAGTTCTGCCCTGAGAATCCGTGATACGTCCGTCATCAAGCACCTGAAGGAGGACATTGAACACATCCGGATGAGCTTTCTCTATCTCATCAAAGAGTACAACTGAATACGGCTTTCTACGGACAGCCTCTGTGAGCTGACCGCCTTCATCATATCCTACATATCCTGGAGGCGCTCCTATAAGTCTTGACACGCTGTGCTTCTCCATATATTCACTCATATCGATACGGACCATGTTCTGCTCATTGTCAAACAGCGCCGCAGCAAGACTCTTTGCAAGCTCCGTCTTACCTACGCCGGTTGGTCCAAGGAATATAAATGAACCTATCGGCTTGCTAGGATCCTTTATTCCTGCTTTTGATCTGATGATCGCATCGCTGACATACTCAACGGCCTCATCCTGACCTACAACTCGCTTCTTAAGTTCACTGGCAAGATTAAGAGTTTTGCTCTTCTCACTCTCTGTAAGTTTTGCAACAGGTATTCCCGTCCACTTGGATACGATCTTGGATATCTCGTCCTCTGAAACCACCTCATGTACGAGCTCCCTCTCCTTATCTGAAGCTGTGGACTCAGCCTCTGCAAGTTCCTTCTGGATAGCAGGAAGCTTGCCATACTGAAGCTCTGCAGCCTTGTTCAGATCATAGTTCCTCTGAGCTGCCTGTATATCGGCCTTGACCTGCTCCATCTCTTCCTTGAGTGTTCTTATCTTCTCAACTGCAGCCTTTTCGTTCTCCCACTTTGCTTTCAGGGAATTTGCCTGATCCTTGAGTTCTGCCAGCTCAGCCTGAAGGTCTGCCAGCCTCTGCTTTGACAGATTATCCTCCTCCTTCTTGAGCGCTGTCTCCTCGATCTCCAGCTGCATTATCTTACGTGTGATCTCATCCACCTCAACAGGCATTGAGTCAAGCTCTGTCTTGATCATGGCACACGCCTCATCGACAAGATCTATGGCCTTATCCGGCAGGAACCTGTCTGTTATATATCTATTGGATAGAACCGCCGCGCTTACAAGGGCGCCATCTGATATCTTGACTCCATGAAACACCTCGTACCTCTCCTTGATTCCTCGGAGGATAGATATGGTATCCTCAACCGTTGGCTCATCTACCATAACAGGCTGGAAACGTCTCTCGAGAGCCGCATCCTTCTCTATATACTGTCTGTACTCATTCAGTGTTGTGGCACCTATACAGTGAAGCTCGCCCCTGGCAAGCATAGGTTTGAGCATGTTGCCCGCATCCATGGCACCGTCAGTTTTGCCGGCTCCAACGATGGTGTGAAGCTCATCGATGAACATAATAACCTCGCCCTCGGACTTCTTCACCTCATCCAGAACGTTTTTAAGTCTCTCCTCGAATTCACCTCTATACTTTGCACCTGCTACAAGAGCTCCCATATCCAGTGCAAATATCTTCTTGTTCTTAAGTCCCTCTGGCACATCGCCTCTGAGTATCCTCTGTGCGAGTCCCTCTACAACCGCAGTCTTACCTACGCCAGGCTCACCGATAAGGACAGGATTATTCTTGGTCTTCCTTGACAGGATCCTGATCACATTTCGTATCTCAGCATCACGTCCGATTACCGGGTCAAGCTTCTGCTGTCTTGCCCTCTCGACCAGATCATATCCGAACTTCTCCATCGCTTCATATGAGCTCTCCGGATCATCACTGTCCACCTTGTGGTTACCTCTGATCTCTGCCAGCTCCTTGAGGAATGCATTCCTGCTGACTCCCCAGCCTTTGAGAAGCTCCTTGACATCCGAATCAGCCTTATCCACCATACCGAGGAACAAATGCTCAACAGACACATATGTGTCGCCCATCTGCTTTGCTTCCTTCTCTGCCTGGATGAGAGCCTTTGAGAAGTTATTTCCGGCATACATATTGCCACCGCTGACCTTCGGCAGCCTTGCCAGCTTATCCTCCACCGCATTCACGGCATCAGTAACATTCACGCCCATCTTCTCAAATATCTTGGCTATCAAACTGTCATCTATCTCAAGCAAGCCAGCCAAAAGGTGCATCTGCGTAAGTTCCTGATTGTCGTACTCCAGAGCTTTTTCTTTTGATTTCTCTACAACTTCCAACGATTTACGTGTGTATTTATCCATCTCCATAGCTGTTTACCTCCTTAGCTCCTAAACTAAACTTTCAGGGAACTGATACTTCAATATCACTTCCCTGTCTGATGATAATATAACACACCTGTTAGCACTCGTCAAGCATGAGTGCTAATATTTTTTTTGTATTTTAATCTGCTTCCTGTGTATCTTTGTCCACACACATAAAAAGCTTCCCCTGGACGCCATTAGCAGGCATCCGTCAGGGAAGCGTATTCAGAGTATCCTATAAAATAACTTTGATATGAATAATCGTGTTATTACAGCTCCTCACCATTGGTCTCTATAACATGTTTGTACCAATAGTAAGAATCCTTCTTGTATCTGTTCAGGGTTCCGCTGTTCTCGTCCTCTTCCCTGTCCACATACACAAAACCGTATCTCTTCTGATATCCATTGAGCCAGCTGAGCAGATCTGTGTAAGACCATGTACAGTATGCCAGCACACGGCAGCCATCATCGCAGGCCTTCTTGAGCTCCTCGATATGATGTCTGAGATAATCTATTCTATAAGGATCATGGATCTCCCCATCCTCGAACTTGTCAAATGCACCGAGTCCATTCTCAGATATAACTATAGGAAGATCGTATCTCGATGTGATCTGTCTGCAGCACATTCGGAGTCCCATAGGGTCGATGGTCCAATCCCAGTCTGTCGTAGGAAGGAATTCATTTGCCGGATTCTTGTAAAGTCCCGGAATCCCCTGAACCTTTGCAGTGCCCTTCTTGCCAGTGGTATTCATCTCATGTGTTGTGCCAACACCATCTATCGGATTGTACTCTGCAACACATGTTCTGTAATAGTTTACACCCATGAAGTCTATAAGCGCAGCAGCCTTCTTCAGTGTCACATCATCGCCATCTTCTACAACCGGCATAAGCCCCTTACTCTCAAGATATGCTCTTGCAGCCCTTGGGTAACGTCCATACGCATACATATCCATCCAGTAGAAGTTCTCGAGATCATCATAATCCATCTTCGCCATGGCATTCTCCGGCTTTCTGTCAAATGCATATGCAGGAGTAAATGCGAACGATGAACCAACCTTTGCATCAGGACAGATCTCCTTGAGTGCTATGACACTCTTCGCATGTGCCATGAACGCATGATGGTTTATCTGATAGAACATCTTCTGGTCATCAACCTTTCCTGGTGGATGCATTCCGGCATTCCAGCCAAGCCCCGTAAATACGTTCTGCTCATTCATGATTATCCAGTGCTTTACCCTGTCACTGTATCTCTCAAACAGAACCTTTGCATATCTGACAAAATCATCGACTATACGTCTGCTCTCCCATCCGTGATACTGCTCTTCAAGCGCCTGCGGCATATCCCAGTGGTATACAGTCACCATAGGGACTATATTGTTCTTCACAAGCTCATTGATAAGATCATCGTAGAACTGAAGTCCTTTTTCATTGACTTCACCGTTGCCATCAGGGATTATTCTCGGCCAGGATATGGAGAATCTGTATGTCTTGAGTCCCATCTCCGCCATGAGAGCCACATCTTCCTTATATCTGTGGTAATGGTCCACAGCCTTATCTCCTGTCGTCGCCTTGAATGTCTTGCCCGGTATCCTTACGAATTCATCCCAGTTGGATGGGCCTTTTCCATCCTCATTCCATGCTCCCTCAACCTGATATGCGGCAGATGCACTGCCCCACAAGAAGTCATTTGGGAAGCCATTTGATTTCTCAAAATACATAAAACACCCTCCATATTGTATTTATATCAGACATGCCTTCTCCATGTCTTTTTATCGTATTTTACAGACTGCCAAGCACATCGCCTATCTTATCCGCAATAAGAAGATCTGCATTGGCATCTGACTGTGTCGGTGACATATTGATAACTACCAGTTTTCTGCCTCTGAAGTATCTGATAAGCCCTGCAGCTGGATATACTACAAGAGAAGTCCCGCCTATTATCAGCGTATCCGCCTCCGATATATACCTGAGCGCATTTGACATATTCTCATCATTCAAAGCCTCCTCGTACAGTACGACATCAGGCTTTACGGTGCCGCCGCACTTCTCGCACTTAGGGACACCGTCCGAATTAACTATATAATCCAGATTGTAAAATGCATGACAGCGCTCACAATAATTCCTGTGAACTGAACCATGTAGTTCTATGACATTCTTACTGCCTGCCATCTGATGAAGTCCATCAATGTTCTGTGTTATCACGGTCTTGAGCTTGCCATGCTTCTCCAGCTCTGCTAACTTGATATGAGCCTTGTTCGGCTTTGCATCTGCAAATATCATCTTGTCCTTGTAAAACCGATAGAACTCCTCCGGATTACGCAGATAGAAGCTATGGCTTATTATAGTCTCTGGTGGATACTTATACTTCTGGTTATATAACCCATCCACACTTCTGAAATCCGGAATGCCGCTCTCTGTAGATACACCGGCTCCACCGAAAAACACTATATTATCCGATTCATCTACAATTCTACGGAGCTTCTCTATCTTCTCCATATCCATCGAAATGTACACCTCCTCACTATATGTCTACTGTGAGACTGTCACCTTTACTGTCACTGTGCACTGGCTGTTTACTGTATAATCCTCTCCATCAGGAACACTGAGTGTCACTGTGTTGTCGCCATACGACAGCTCTGATGCATCTATCGACAATCTCAACTTCTTAACAGTAACCTTAGATACCGCACTTGATATTCCGCTCACTGCTATGGTATTGCTGTCGCTCATTGTGATCTCATAGTTATATCCACTCTGTTTATTCTTGATAGCTATATCGCTTGCCGAGACAGCTATGTTTCTCGTAACAGATTTCTCTACAGCCACTTTTACATTGATGTATGCACTGTCCTTCGTAACAACCACACCGTCTGGCAGATATTTGGACACATCCAATGTCGTCTCAACATCACCTGTGCAGCCACTTATATCCACGTCATCTATCTCCAGACTCTTTATATCCTTGATCACGGATGTGTCTCCACCTATATCTATAGTTTCAGGAACATAGGTCACACTGGAAACTACATATGCCGAATCAGGCTCGCCCTTCACATCTATGCTTACCGGAATATTCTTGATCTTATATACCGGCACCGTAACAGATATCGACATCTCATCGTATGACAATGTCTTGTCCGAAACCTTCTCTCCATCCGAAGTGACAAATGAAGGCTCACAGTTAGTCGTTATATCATCCTTTGCATTCCTGGTGTCAACTGTGACCTCTGCCCTGTCTATGCTGGATACAACACTTGCAGCTCCACTTATAGTTATAAGGTTTGGTGCTGCTACACTATTGCCAACAGTATAGCCCTTGGCTACATCACCCGTAGTGACCACCTTAACCGGAACAGACACCGTTTTCTCGTTCTCAAGTTCAACAGACATCACATTGTCCACAACTGTTACACTTACCTTTTTTGCTATATTATTGTTGTTGGCTGTAACTGTTATCGGCACAGCATTGGTTATTGATATCTTGGACATATCAGCCACCGCCTTGAAATCAGATGAATCCAGATTGCTTATAACTGATTTTCTTCCCTTTATCACGATATCCACCGTGTCTCCTGATGTAATCGTATACAACTGATTCTTGCTTGTTATTGCATCTGTGTTGATAAGATTAACCTGCACATTGCTTATTGTCTTGGTGACTGCTGAATCATCTATGTTCAGTACTAACAGCCAGACCAGGAAACCCAGTATAACCGATAGAAGCTTAAGTCCAAGATTACTGTATATCTTGTTCTTTTTTTTCTTCTCTACGCCATTATTCTTCACTGTCATCAGCCTCCTTTCTGGAAGCCTTATCCCTGTTCTCTATTACAACTCTCTTTCTTCTCTTCTTCACAGGTCTGCCTCCTGCTGCCCTGTGGAGTTTCCTGCTATTGTATTCCTTACACAGGGTCTGAAGGTGGCTTCTCACTCCTTCACTGTCAAGATTTCTGAAAAGCTCTCCGCCCTGGGCTATGGATATTGATCCGGTCTCCTCGGATACGATAAGTGTCATACTGTCTGAAACCTCACTGATTCCAATACCGGCTCTGTGTCTTGTTCCAAGCTCCTTGTTGATCGAATCATTTGCCGAAAGCGGCAGATAACACGTAGCTGATACCACGCGATTCCTTCTTATGATAACCGCGCCATCATGGAGAGGGGTGTTATGCTCAAATATATTGAGAAGCAGCTGATTTGTGACAACCGCATCTATTGGTATACCTGTATCGATATATTCTCCTAAAGCCACCTCGTTCTCAATAACTATAAGCGCACCTGTGCGGTTTGCCGACAATACCTGTACTGTCTTCACAAGCTCATATATTGTCTTATCTGATATAATGCCCTCTTCCTCATTATCTCTGATTATATAATTGATAAGCTTCTTTCTTCCAAGCTGTTCAAGACCACGTCTGAACTCCGGCTGAAAAAGAATAACAACCGCTATTATTCCCACACTGAATGCATTCTTCAAAATATATAGAATAGTATTGAACTGGAATACTGCCGCAATAGCCGTAAACAATACGATCATAACTATACCCTTGAGCAGCGTCCAGGCCCTGCTGGTCTTGAACCACAGCATGATCCTGTAAATAAAGAATGACAAAATGAGAATCTCTATTATATCAACTGTACTTGGAACCGTTATATAAAACCAGTCAAAGTATGTTGATATAAATGTTACTATCTTTTCCATTTTATCCTCCTTTCAAAAATGTCTGTAGAATTAATATGACCTGACTAACGTCAGGTCACATATACTCTCGTGTCAATGTATCTATCTTGTCGAGCCTGTAACAGAGTCTCCTCTTCTCTCAGGCTTTCTGTGCTGAGGAGCCGATCCGCTTCGCTGTGATGCAGCACCATTTCTCTGAGGCGCTGAACCATTTTTCTGTGAAGCCGGCTTTCTCTGAGCTGGTCTCTGTGG
This sequence comes from uncultured Coprococcus sp., assembly GCA_934277375.1. Lineage (GTDB taxonomy): Bacteria > Bacillota > Clostridia > Lachnospirales > Lachnospiraceae > Coprococcus. The sequence goes on from CAKQTZ010000009.1 coordinate 85,219, forward strand.
ATTCTGCTGAGTTTTTACCGCCTTCTTTGGTCCGCTGGTGATCTTAGGAACAGCTTTTACATAGTAATAATATTCATCATCTTCAAACTGTGTATTCTCAACGCTTGAATAATCCACCACAGTTTTGAAGAACTGTGCCACTACAGCCACCAGAATTGCAATTATACATCCAAGCAATGCACCTGCAAGTGATATCTCAATATCCATAGACAATGTTCCTACCAGGAAAAGTATAAGCTCTACGACTCCGCCTGTGACTATTGCCACATACCATGAATATGCAAATGACATTCTGTAAATGATATACGTCAGCACTATAACAACGGCAAATACGATTATCGTGATAAGAAGTGTCTTATCCTGAACAAGATGTTCAAATATGTACTTATAACCTTCCACTATCTTATCCGATGGTGTGGTATCACTCAGTTTAACATAATCGCCAGTATACTTCATAAAGAAATAAAAGATACATCCAAAAGCCGCCGGTATCATGCCTGCAGCCCCAAGCAGCATGCCAGCCAGTATCGGCATGAAAAACTGGAACTTTATAATATAGAAAAAAGGCATGAACATGATAACCCATGATGCTTTAGGGAAAAATCTTATATATACGCAATACATAATTATGAATATGACAATAAATGATATTCCGAGCTCCATGCTTGCGCTTGCAACCTGCATGCACGCATATATACCGCCGATCGCAAGTGTAAGTGATTCCGAAAGGAACGCACATACAAAAGCAGCAGCCAGCACCACCACAATACTGTTTATAGTGCTGTTATAACCTGTCAGATGTGATATTGACCAGAACATCACCAGCGCAAGCACAAACTTGCATACAGGTGATACAAACTTATCATACTTACTGCAGAAATTCTTTATCCCGTTTCTAAACTCCAGAAGTGTCGCCATAATTAGTGAGTCCTCCTCTTCTTTTTATTAGCGGAACCTGCCGTTCCCTCTTCTCTCTCATAGAACTCGATCAACTTTTTCAGATCCTGATTATATCTGATCAGCTTTGGCTTAGCTCTCATGTATCTGTATGTGTACAGAGCCCATGCTATCAATGCAAATGCTATACACACAGCTCCATACCCGCCTACGAGTCTCCCGGCAAGCTTGAGATAATCAATCTCAGTGAGCTGCTCTACTATAGATGCCAAATTGTAATATATGTATGCAACCGCAACTACAATAAAGAGAACCGTAGATGACACTATGGTCTTCAGACAGTTGAGCTTTACATAATCGCTCTGAAAATATCTTCCCTTTTCCAGATCCTCACGTCCAAGTGACTCCTTGTACATGGCTATTCTTGTCATCAATATGACTTTTTCTTCATTTAACATTGTTTGATCTCAATCTCCTTATATCAGTCAATTGCCATAAATGACCATAACTAGCAGTATTATACCCCCCCTATTAGCAATGCGCAAGTTTTATATTACAATTTAATTACTATTAAGGTGACCCACATATACCGCAGTTGTCACCATGTGGCACCATTATAGAAAGTATATCCGTCCTTATATGACTCATACTCATCCATTTCCTGATTTCTCTGTTCGATACTGTCCCCCTGTATCTCCTTAAGTTTCTGCTTTATCTCATCACTTTTTTTGCTGGTCTCATCGTCCTGATCTTCATCTGTATCATTTCCATCTGACTGGTTCTTATCGTCAGGCTGTTCCTGTGGCTGCGACTGCTGCCTGAGTGTCTCCTCAAACCGGTCAATCTCATCCTTTAATGTCTGGGCATCCTCACTGTGTCCTTCTGCATCGTCCATATGCGCACATCCATTCTCAGTCAACACCGTTTTGGCATCCTCCAGCCTCTCTATCACGCTGTCAAGTTCATCTGAAGTCACAGTATCAGGGTCTATCTGTTTTACTACTGAAAGTGCCAGATTTATTCTTATCTTACAATCTCTGTCTCCTCCCGGAGTTTTCTCCAGAGCTTCTCTGTAGCGCTGCTCTGCCCCTTCATAATCACCCTTCATATAATATTCATTTCCCATATTATAAGGATATATATATGGCTGGGTAAATCCGAGTAGAGCATTCACACTGCTGTGTCCATATCTGCCATCGGCACACCTTTTTATCTCATATTCATTTACCGCATAATTGACAGTCAGCATAGCCAGGACAAGTGCACTGACAATGCCAGCAGCCGCCACAATCTTTTTTAACATCGCTGCACCTCATCGTCTTTTACCAAGTGAGTATTTCCTCTTTATATCAAGCAGATCATATGACACGAGAATCATGAGCGCAAGAGCAAATATATAATATATATCTATATATCCCCTGCCACTTTTTATGTCAGAATCGCTTTTCGCTGTGGCCACCGCCCTGTCTATAACATCATCCAGTTTATCACCGTCATTCATGTTTATATATCCGATTCCCAGATCATCTGCTATATCATTCAAGTTGCCTTCATCTATACGCGAAACCGCCGGTTTATATGGATAATCAGATGTATCCATAAGCAGTTCCTCCTGGTCATCATAATATGACCTGACATACATATTTCCTCCTGCTGCCGTTCCATATCCCATGACCGCACCGCCATCAATATATTTTCCTGCCTCTGAGAATGATTCCAGGCTGTCATCATTGGTTATCTCGCCATCACTCACAAAAAATACCAGCACACTTCCATCTTTTTTCTCACTGGCTCTCTTTAACGTATCTGTCATCACATCAAGACAGACATTCATAGAGCTTCCCTTGGCATATATCGAGTCAATTGGAGACATAGAATCTATAAGTGTCCTCACATACTCTGAATTATCAGTATATGGTGACACCAAATTCGCATTATTGTTAAATGTGATCACTGCGAATTTTGCTCCATCCATCTTGTCAACTACGCGCTCACAATCTTTCTTTACGGCTGTAAGTCTCTCCGTATCACCATCGTAATCCCTGGCCAGCATACTTATCGTGTCATCTATGACAAACAATACATAAGTATCAAGCTTATGTACGTCTGTCCTGACTGAGTCACTTGGAACCATAATCCGCAGATTTATAACAAATATCAATAACACTATAAATATCTGTCTTATGAACGCGACTTTACTTCGTCTCTTGAGAAACAGTATTCCCACACACAGTACGGCCATTATCCATACAGGTATTATCGGTTCAATTCTCATAATCCTCTCCACTTTTCTATATTTTCAGCCATTTTGCCACGCCAAGTGTCAATATATATAGCATTATCAGCATGACAAATGGAGCTCCGAGCTCCGGATATTCAACATCAATACCGCTGACCTTTACCAGGCTCCGGCTCATTTTCTCTATCTCAGAAACAATGTCCTTAAATGATCCGGACTCCTCTTCGAGATAAAAGCTTCCCCCTGTCTTCTCCACCGCATCTTTCATGGAAGCCTTATTCTCATCTGTCATCTCCTTCGTTCCAATCCCATAAACCACGACATTGTTCTCAACACATAACTTGGCAGCCTCATCAAGAGTTGCAACCGGGTTGCCCTGTATATCATTGTCCGTCGAGAATATAATTACTCTTGTACGATCTCTGTCCGTCTCTGTATCTGAGAAATCACAGGCAGCTGCTGCCAGTCCATCTCCTATCAGGGAACTTCCTCTTTCTTCATTTCCCACCAGCGTTCCTGAGGATATGTATGCCTCATAATACAGCCAGTCTGCATCTCCACCTGAAAAAATATCCCCTGTGCCATTACCGTTTCTGCTCTTTAGACATTTTGCTATCAGATCAAGCTGTTCCTTGACGTACTCATAATCATCTGTAAGTGGAGTCAGCATAACCGGGCTTGTATTGAATAAAACGATTCCAAACCTCTCACCTTTCAGCTCGTCAACCGTGTTTTTAAGCTCATCCAGAAGATTCTCGTTCAGATAATCCACAGATGTCGATATATCTATGCAGAGCATTATATCTCTACAATATCTTTCATCCTGTATCCGCTCTTTGGTATATGGCTTTGCCATCAACAAAACTATAGCTGCCACCATCAAAAGCATTCCCACAATAATCACACTAATACCAGCATTATATATCCTGTATTTTCTTTTATAGTATTCATTATCCTCCCTGCACATAAGTCCGACAACCTTTTTGCCACCGGCATAACTTCGCTTTCCACGCTTAAGTAATATCACCGCTACTACCAGTGCTGCCCAGACCACCAGACCTGCTATGAGAACAAAATGATATTTTATTGCCATGTCTCTATCAAGCTCCTTGTCTTAGCAAGAGAACGTCTCACATCACCTTCGGAATGTCTTGAGAATTCCGGAGAGTAATACTCTGCCACCAGCTCATATAATGGTGGAATATTCAGGGCTGCGATCTCCTGCAATGTATAATTCTGAACTTTTATCCCCGTCACAGCGTGGACAAATCCACGTGAGCACCGGCTCATTCTCTGGTATGCATGCCTTATATCTATATTTTCCCCGTCGAACTCTTCCTGTATCTTCATCAGCTCACCAAGATATCTGCTTTTTATTCCCTGTATATCCAATGCAGGAATTTCTTTTATCTGTATTCTCTGTTTCTCACGTCTGGACTTCACAATCTTCGTCACTACAAAATAGCAGATCACCGCAGCCAGAATACCTCCGGTCAAAATCACTGGCCAGACAGCATACGAAAATGAATCCTGCAGACTAACTGAACTTTCCATCAACATTCTCCTGTTTTTACTATATACTTCATCTCACAAGACTCTGGGTCCGATGCTTTTCCAGCAAAGCCACAATCTGTTCATCCATCCCGTCAGATGTTCCCATCACCGAGTATGACACTCCCATTTTTTTCAGTTTATTATCACACCGGCTTCTGAGCTTCTTTCTATAATCTTCCTCGATCTTTTCAAGCTTGCCGTCAGCAGTGAAAAAATCAGGAATATACACACCATCATCTATATCGAACACACTGCGTCCCATAACGCCCGCATCATCGATATTTATCAGAATAACATCATGCAGAACCTTTAACTGTCTGACTACGGTATCAGGCAGTTCCATCACCCCATTGGAATCTGTAACTATCACTATGATCATTCTTCTCCGAAAGGATTTTGCTACAAATTCAAGCGCCTGCACTATAGATGTACGGTTCCCTTCCATCACGGCCCTGTGATAGCCCGCAAGTATGTTCTCCACATTCATAAGTCCTGTTTTAAATGGATAATGTCTGACCCCATTCTCCGCCATATACGTGGCACTTACATAATCACCATTCTCGCTGACCATATACGCAAGTGTTCCGGCCGCCAGGATCGCCACATCATACTTCTCCTGGATATCATTTGCATTTGCTCTCATACGCTTTGATGTGTCCATAACCAGCATGATATTGTGTTTCTTCTCAGCTATATACTCCCTCACCAGCATTTTCTGACTCCTTGCAGAAGCCTTCCAGTCAACATCCTTTATATCATCCCCGGGAACATACTCCCTCAGCTCATCAAAATTCATGCTTCTTCCTTTGTAAATAGAATTGTATGAACCATCTATAATTCTTGATGTTGTCTTCGATGTATGTATTGTCTTATATCCTCTCATATTCCCCTTAATCCTGGGTATATATGTCATCTTCATATACTCATCCACTTTCTAATTCCTATAGAATATCTATGGAGTTCTCACCGCGCCGACTATCGCGTCTATTATCGTCTCAATCTTCACATCATCCGCCACTGCAGCAAACGTAAGCATGATTCTATGGCGCAGTATAGAGTATCTGAGTGCCTTCACATCATCGGGAACACAGTATCTTCTTCCATTGATCAATGCCACAGCTTTGGCAACCTCCATAAATGCAATGGCCGCTCTTGTACTTGCCCCCATCGCAACATACTGTGCAAGTGCTGGGTCCATGAATTTGTCAGTATTTCTTGATGCTTGGACTATATCCACTATATATTTCTTTATTGAAGGGTCTACATATACTCTCCTGCACAGCTCCTGAAGATATACCACATCTTCTACGCTGGCCACAGATGTATGTTCTGAAAATACATCGGATTCTATCCTGTTTAAAATCTCCAGTTCATCCGATGAATTTGGATACGTCAATGTCTCCTTCAGAAGAAATCTGTCAAGCTGTGCCTCCGACAGCACATAGGTTCCTTCTGATTCTATCGGATTCTGTGTTGCAATGACCACAAACACCTCCGGGAGTTTATATGTCTTTCCCCCTATGGTTATCTCTCTTTCCTGCATGGCCTCAAGCATAGCGCTCTGTGTTTTAGCACTTGAACGATTTATCTCATCCAGTAAAACAAAATTTGAATACACAGGACCTATCTTGTCCTCAAAAGTATTTGTGGACATGTTATATATCTGGGTACCTATTATGTCGCTGGGTATAAGATCCGGCGTGCACTGTATTCTCGAAAATGTTCCATTGACCGACTCTGTCATAACCCTCGCCGCTGTTGTCTTCGCAAGTCCGGGAACAGACTCCAGCAGTACATGGCCATTGCTCATCATCGCGACCAGAAGGGAATATCCAAGATATGGCTGTCCCACAACTTTACTGTTGTAATAATTCAGCATCCGGTTGATTATACTGGTCGCCTTCTGCACTTCTTCGTTTGTTATATCTCTATTGTCCTTCATATCAACTCTCTTTTCACTGTTATTTTTGTATCTCCCACCTGCGTTATATAGAATATAACACTATTCTTTATAACTCAAATTAACAAATATGAAGTGATTTCAACTTTTTATAAAAAAAAAGTGGTCAGGGGATACCTGACCACCATAATGAGGGGAGAGAGGATTCAAATAAATGAAAACTCTACCCTCACATATTAACTTATGCATCTTCATAAGTCAACACTTTTTTTGTTTTATATTGGAATTATTTCATTCCTCCATATCAGCAACCCTTGTATTCGCATTCACATAACTTGCAGGATTCCTGCGCTTGATGACCCTGAGTACAAATATCAGAAGAACCATCATTGCAATGAATATCGGAAGCATGATAAACCACTTAACATGTAGATGATATGTAATCGGCCCAACTATCGCATATGCCACAAATGACATGATAGCTGCTGTTATCGCATATGGAAGCTGTGTGGACACATGGTTTACATGGTTACACTGTGCTCCCGCTGAAGCCATGATAGTGGTATCTGATATAGGTGAGCAATGATCTCCACATACCGCACCAGCCATACATGCTGATATAGCTATAATCATGAGTTCATTATTCTTGCCCTCAAATACTGCGCACACAATAGGGATAAGTATTCCAAATGTTCCCCATGATGTTCCTGTTGCAAACGCCATGAGACATCCAACTATAAATATAACCGCAGGAAGGAAACTGAACAGACTTCCCGATGCCGATGTCATTGCTGTCTGTACGAAATCCTTTGCCCCCATCATATCGGTAGTTCCCTTGAGCGTCCATGCGAATGTAAGGATCAGTATAGCCGGTACCATTGCCTTGAAGCCCTCCGGTATAGCTTCCATACATTTGCCAAAATCCAGGACTCCTCTTATCACATACAGAAGAATTGTAATAAGCAGTCCGAACAAGCTTCCAATTGCAAGTCCAACAGATGCATCACTGTTTGAGAATGCCTCTACAAAGCTGGCACCGCTGAAAAATCCACCGGTGTAGATCATTCCTATAATACAGCAGATAACAAGACATATAATTGGTATGATCAGATCTATTACTTTACCATTGCTGTTGACCACATCTGTCTCCTCTGCTGTTACAGTCTTCTTGCCGTCCCCAATTGAGAGAAGGTCACCCTTCAGTGCATTCAGCTCATGCTTCTCCATGGAACCAAATTCAACCTTCATAATGATCATCGCGATCATCATTGCAAGTGTGAGGAATGAATAATAGTTATATGGTATAGCCTTTATAAACAGACCAAATCCATCCTCACCCTTTACAAATCCACTGACCGCCGCAGCCCATGATGATACAGGTGCTATGATACATATAGGTGCTGCTGTTGCATCTATAACATATGCAAACTTTGCTCGTGATATTCTGTGCTTATCAGTAACCGGCTTCATAACACTGCCAACTGTAAGACAGTTAAAATAATCATCGATAAATATAAGCACACCCAAAAGTACTGTACATAGCTGTGCCCCCTGTCTTGTCTTAATATGGGTCGCCGCCCAGTCACCAAATGCTTTTGAGCCTCCAGCCTTGTTCATAAGCGCTACTATAGTTCCCAGGATAACAAGGAATATAAGTATACCAACGTTGTAGGAATCTGAAAGCTGTGCAATCAGTCCGTCCTGAAGTACATTCGATATACTTCCCGTAAAGCTGAATCCTGAGGCAAACACACTACCTATTACAATTCCTATAAAAAGTGAACTGTACACCTCTTTTGTTATAAGTGCCAGTGTGATAGCCACAACCGATGGAACAAGTGCCCAAAAAGTTGCATAGGTTGATGGCGATGGAATCTTATCTACATATATAGACAGAATTCCGAGAACCGCAATAATGAGAATTACCACGGCGATAGCAATGAGATTTTTCTTGTTGCTCTTCATCTTGATCCTCCCTGATCTTTTTTGTGTCGTATTATAAGTGATAATCCAGCTGCGAGATAATGCATTATCACTTCATATAAATAAAGTTATATCATATAATCATGTCTTTTGAACAGTAGAAATAAGTTATTTATTGTTTTTCAGTCAAAAACAGTCAAAATTTATTATACATATGTGATTATGACGGAAAACAGTCAAATCCTATTGCATAATAATCACTTTTGTCATATTATCAGCTTGTAAGCAAGAGAGCTAAGAAAAACAGCAAATCTCCACAATGCTTACACATGAATTTTGACAATTTACTATTTTTTGTTATTTACTCCCTTTTTTGTAGTCAACAACGACTACACCCCCAATCCCTTAATTGGCACAGCCGTTTAGCGGCTGTGCCCCTCCCTAAAAAAGAGAGTAAAGCTAGTTTATGAGACATATTCCCATATCAGCTCACAAAAAACCTTATATAAAAAGAGCAGAATCGTGATCGCCTAATCATGTTTCTGCTCTTTTATTATGTCTGCAACGACCCATAGTATTTATCCTGTAACCATTTAAGTATGATCACCTTGGTGGCTGACTGCAATATCTTCCATCCCAAAGGCCTCATAAAGTTGCGCAACTATCTTATGCGCAACATGAGCAATTTCACTATGTTATATTTATTGTTATGACTTTTTATATTCAAACATCCATTTGTGCATTATTTGCAATCATTTTTTGAGTAATTTGTTATTGCATTTAGTCAAAAACAGTCATAATCGCCAACATATATGGCATTATGACTTGAAAGTGCAAAATGCTATTGCATTATTTTTCCTTTTATCATATTATCAGCTTGTAAGCAAGAGAGCTAAGTAAACAATAAATCTCCAATAAGTGCTTACACATGAATTTTGACAATTTACTATTTTTTGTTATTTACTCCCTTTTTTGTAGTCAGTAATGACTACACCCCCAATCCCTTAATTGGCGCAGTCGCCAAGCGGCTGCGCTCCTCCCTTAAAAGAGAGTAAAGCTAGTTTATGAACCATATTTCACTTATTAGCTCACAAAAAACCTTATATAAAAAAAAGAAGCAGAATCGCGGATGCCTAACCGCTGATTCTGCTTCTTTTTTATTCATTTTTACTTATAAAGCCCTTGAAATTCTTTTCAACCAGTTTTCTTGTCACCATAACCTGTCGATCACAGCCTGTGCATCTGAGTCTGAAATCCATTCCAACTCTAAGTATTTCCCATGAATTTGTGCCACATGGATGTGCTTTTTTCATCTTAATCACCTGCCCAACTTCAAATACCATATATCCGTCTCCTCCTGATTAAAAATTTCAGGCATTTTAATATGCCTATATTGCTCAATTAGCAGAGCATCTGTCGCCCCTGAATTAATGAGAGCACCTGAAACGACCATTATTGGAATAGTATCTTAATATTACAAAAAAAAGCTGAAACCATAATGATTTCAGCTTCCTCAGTGCCCAAAGCTGGAATCGAACCAGCGACACGAGGATTTTCAGTCCTCTGCTCTACCAACTGAGCTATCTGGGCTTACATAAAAGTAGCGGGGACAGGATTTGAACCTATGACCTTCGGGTTATGAGCCCGACGAGCTTCCAGACTGCTCCACCCCGCGGCAAAAAAATAAAATGGGCGGAGATGGATTCGAACCATCGAAGCATTACGCAGCAGATTTACAGTCTGTCCCCTTTGGCCACTCGGGAATCCACCCATTTATTGCTTTTTGGCAACTTCTTGCTTTAAGCAAAAAGCCGATGATCGGACTCGAACCGATAACCTGCTGATTACAAATCAGCTGCTCTGCCAATTGAGCCACATCGGCATATTAAATTGTCAAATGACCCCAACGGGATTTGAACCCGTGTTACCGCCGTGAAAGGGCGATGTCTTAACCGCTTGACCATGGGGCCAGGTTTTTTAAAGCAGCTCCCCGAGTAGGGCTCGAACCTACAACCCCTCGGTTAACAGCCGAGTGCTCTACCATTGAGCTATCGAGGAATGTCACCTGGTAAACCACGGCGTCTTAGTCAATATTAACACATTTGACTTGAAAATGCAAGCGTTTTTTGCTTGTACCTTCAGAATTTCACACAGAAAGTATGTCATCTCTTCCATCTCTAAGTAAACTTTCTTCTTCGCTTTTTGCGTATCTCCAAAGCTTATCTCTTAGAAACCTCTAAGGATAAGTCCTCGACCTATTAGTACTTC
>CAKQTZ010000010.1 GCA_934277375.1 uncultured Coprococcus sp.
ACCACGATATCCATCACGAGAAGTGACGTTCCCTGTAACAGGCTTTCCTCTGCCGGAAGGGCGTATTTCACTTTCATCGTTTTGCCGATTACGCTACTTATAAATCCAGACAGCCTCTCCGGGGATGCATCGGGGTTGAACATTTTCTTAAAAAATGGATCGTATGTAAGTGGTAAAGTCCTGGTTCCGCACAGAAATCCTGTCAGCCGTTCTTTCAGATCATCCGTGAGACACTTATATCTTCCATATATATCCGGATCTTTTTGGAGTTCACGTACAACACTGTCTTTATTTTTTCTTTTAAATAATGTGCTTATCTCTGCTTTTTCTGCCATAGGCATGGTTCCTCCTTGTAAAAAGTAAGTTTTGTAAAATGGGTGAAATTTTCTTAGAATGTCATTATTAGACTATCCTTTTTTGAACATCGTTTTTTGAATGTTATTTCGGAATACACGGCTGCTGTAGGCCAGCCCCTTTAGATATGCACATCTGATAAATGACACATTATCACTGCGGGATATTGTAGTCAACAGCCCCAATCGGGCCTAGCAATATACAGAAACGCAAATGGTCAGCACATATATGCAATGTATGGATTTTGCTATTACTTACAACTGCAAAGTTTGGGCTGTATTGTCTGTGGAATTTTAGCTATACACAAAGTCAAATAAAGCATCATTTACACAGAAATATTAATTATTTGTAATATAAAAGAGCCGGGAGCAATAAACGCGATGTTCGCTGAAAAAACCAGAATATGGGGAAAGAGTAACTGCAAATGTTGCGGTAAAGATCGAAGAGATGCTTGATGTAAAAGATGGCTTCGGCTGTCCATTATTTTATTTATAATGCTTGAAACAGATAGGTGTTCATGTTAGGCTGAATACAGAAGAGGAGGGATAAAAATGAAGAAGGAAACAAGAGATTTATTTGAGCGGATTTTGGCCGCGGCGCTGGTTGTTGTCATGGTGCTGACGTGTGTATTTGTCAGTGATGGCATCACATCGTATGCGAAGACGACCAATGCGGCGAATGTCAGTAAGCTCTCAGTCAGTTCAAAGTTCAATTATGCGTATGAGGGCCAGAAGTTCAACGAAAGTGCATTCCGCAGCAGCACTACCGTCAAGGTGACAAAGGGTAAGAAGACACAGGTTGTCAAGAACTACAAAGTTTCAGCTCCGGCCTATGTCAAGGCAAATGGAAGCGGAAAGAACAAAGGCAGGCTGGTTGTCCGAGTTACATACGGCGGCAAATCCGTCAGCAAGGTGGTAAGTATTCGGAAGATCAGTAAGATCTACGTGAAGAAATCAAGTGTCAAATCGGTGGAAAATGGTTCGGCATTTAACGCCGCATCGTACAAGAAGAACACCACGGTTTATGCAAGATACAAAACAGGCAGCAGCTATAAGGATATGAAGCTTCCTACTTATACCGTATCCGCTGCAAAGAAGGTTTCTACGAAGAAGGCAACACGCAAGGGATATTTCAGCGTTAAGGTGACATATGGAAAGCACACCACAACACAGTATATTCCGGTGTTTGTGGGAATAAGAGTAAAATCAAGCTCAAAAGCCCTGAACGAAGGAGACAAGTTCGACGCGGCATCCTTCAAAAAGACAGTGACAGCAGCCAAGGCTTATGCAAGTGGAAAAACAGAAAAGATAGCGGCAGGCAGCTTCAAGCTGGTGAACTGTCCATCCACGGTCAAGGCGAACAGTGCGTCACATCCGGGCTATATGGGAATCAAGGTACAGTCGGCAAATAAGGCGGCATTTGCATATGTGAAGGTAAATCCGCTGACTAAGATAGCAGTGACAAGCAATAAGATGACCGCACTCAAGAAGGGAGCTATCTTCAGCGAGAAGGACTTCCGGAGCAAGGTAGTGGTCAGGGCGTATTACAAAACCACATCAGCGAATAAGAACATAACAGGATACACGGTGTCTGTTCCGAGCAAGACAGTGACCCCGGACAAGAATGGCAAGTATGTTGTGACTGTGAAGTATGCGGGTAAAACAGCAACGGTTGCGATACCTGTAGCAGACGACAAACCACAGCCAACGGTGTCAAAGATAACTGTGTCAAGCACTATACCGTACCTGGACAATGAAAAGGTAGTTGATGATAAGCTTAAAGCCCAGATAAAGGCTAGTCTTACTGTACGTGTAACAATGTCAGATGGCAGCACGAAGGTCTTGGATAGCGACGCATATAAATTAAAGGTCATAAGTAGTGTTACATCATACAGCGGAGAAGGTGGAGGATTTAGAGTTGATGTTGAATATGGAAATAATTATGGAAAGTGCTATATTCCAGTATTACATGGAATTTATGCAGAATCAACTTTCGACGGGACATTCACTGAGGGTGCTACATTCGACAAATCCGCTTTTAAAAAGACTCTTTCGGTATACAATCTATTTGTAGATGCTGATTGGGAAGCATGTACAGACTATAAGATAGAAGCCCCAGATACAGTTCGCGTAAATGGTACAGGTGATCATGCGGGCAGATTCGTCATCACGATAACTTCAGGACAGTGGTCATATGAGCTTGCCTATCAGGTTGTAAAAGGTGGAACTGCGGATCCGGGGGATTCAGAGGTTGGCGGTGGCCAGGAAGTTGACTGGCTGGGTTATTATACATTGGCTGGGAAATCATATATAGAAGACGAATACATTGATGGAGCAATTAGTATCTATGGAAATATAAATGTTCCTGAAGAATATGCAGATGAATATGAGATCCTTCATTGGGGTATTCTTTATTCAAGAACGAACTCAACTCCGACATGGGATTCTTATGAAAATTATTCTTTGGTTCTCCAAAATAGTTTTAATCAATCTTTGCCTTTTGAATTTTTGTTTGATAATACGCGTGCTCCACTTAAAAACGGAGATTTAGTATACTTTAGGACATATCTTGCATTAAAAAGAAAAGAAGACACCTCAAGCACACCAAAGCAGTATTTCTTTTACAGCAATACCGTATTACCTTTAACCATTAGAGATTACAGATAATTTTATTTTCGTTTCTTATTAATACTTTTCAGGGGCTGTGAAAAACTCGATCGAGTTTTTGCACAGCCCCTTTTATCATATTTTTTTAGATAAAAAGTATATTTTATGCTTTTGAGAGAATCACTTAACTTAACGTGCGCATAATAATATAGCAAAATTATTGTACAGAAAATAGTACAATAATTTTGCTATATTATAGAAGAGGGGTGTTAAAAATGTTAGCAGTAAATTATTCAACAATTAGAAATAATTTAAAAGATTATTGTGATAAGGCTTCAGATTTTCAGGAGACAATAATTGTGACGAGAAAAAATGAAAAAAATATAGTCCTTATGAGCCTTGATAAATACAATCAGCTGGAAAAAGCGGCTAGAAATAATGAGTATCTTGCAATGATTGATAGAGGAATTGCACAACTTGAGGCTGGAAATGGCAGGGAGCATGAACTTTTTGAGATAGATGAATGAAAAAACTATGGGCTGATAGAGCGTGGGATGATTATCTGTATTGGCAGACGATGATAGGTGTAATGGATGGCTTCGGCTGTCCATTATTTTATTTATAATGCTTGAAACAGATAGGTGTTCATGTTAGGCTGAATACAGTTTTCTATCATTTGACTTTATACTAGTCCAGTGTTTTCACAGAAAAATCCCAGGTATTTTCATAAATAATTTAGACAATATTTAGATTTGTTACAGCAGAAATTTATATATATATGGCACAGTATAGGCATAAAGAATGACACAAAGGCATTTGCCTGAAGGTGGTATACAGATAAGAAATGTTTCAAGTTTTCTGTGAAAACCTGACATGCAACTTCAGCTCTGGCCGGAGGCGGTTTTAAGTGAGCTGAAGTTCAAGGAGGAGACGATTATTTATGAAGATACTTATTACTACGGACTGGTATCAGCCGGTTATAAATGGAGTTGTGACATCGGTGGTGAATTTGTCAGATGAACTTAGGCAAAGAGGACATGAGGTGAAGATACTTACGTTGTCGAGGAATCACCATACATATATAGACGGAGATGTGATATATACGGCGTCGCTGGGGGCAGGAAAGATCTACCCGGAGGCGCGGCTCAAGATGCCCGTCATCAAAGCGGTTATAGATCGGCTCATAGAGTGGCATCCGGATATCATTCATTCACAGTGCGAATTCTCGACATTTTTCATGGCTAAAAAGATCGCTGACGAGACCCAGGCACCTATAGTGCACACATATCACACAGTGTATGAGGATTACACACATTACTTTTCGCCAAATGCTGCATGGGGACGAAAGGTAGTACAGAAGCTTACAAGGATGCTTTCGTCAAGGGTCGATGCCATGATAGCGCCAAGCAGTAAGATAGAGGATGTGCTTGATAGATATGAAGTGCTGTGTCCTGTGGATGTCATTCCATCTGGAATCGATACAGACAAATTTGGAAAGTATATAAGAACAGATACCAGACACAGGATAAGACAGCAGTACGGACTCAGTGATGACCAGACAGTTCTCCTCTATGTGGGCAGACTTGCGAAGGAGAAGAATGTGGATGAGGTTCTCAGGTGCCAGAAGAGAGTGAGCAGATATGGAACGGTTCTTATGATAGTGGGAGATGGACCATACAGAGAAGAGATAGAGGAACAGGTCAGAGAGCTTGGCATATCAGACAGTGTGATATTTACAGGTATGATAGAACCGGATAGGGTCGCTGAGTATTATCAGGCCGGAGATTTCTTTGTGAGTGCATCCACAAGTGAGACGCAGGGACTTACATATGTGGAAGCTCTTGCAGCGGGAATCCCGCTTCTGTGCAAGGAGGATCCGTGTCTTACAGATGTGGTGGATAATGGAAAGAACGGATGGGAATTCGCAGACGAGGAGACATTTGAAGATATTTTATCAGAGTGGCTTGAGATGAGTGAGCCGGAGAGACAGCAGCTCAGGAAAAATGCAGTGAAGTCGGCTGACAAATTCTCCACAAGGACATTTGCGGACAGAGTGGAGCAGCTTTACATGAACGTATGTGAGTTGAGAGAGCTGGTGCTGAGAGCTTGCTAGAAAATTATCCGTACGGCGCAGAATAATGTGTTTAAGGATAATTTTTTTATCTTTTCAAGGGAAAATAGTGCATATGAGATAAAGGCAGGGCGATAAAACAGCCAGATGAGATGTCCGGACACACGATTTGCCATCCAGATGGTTAAAAACTAAAAAAAGATATTATTTCAAAATTACAGTTGACAACACTGTAATACTAGTGTACTATTCAACTAGTACAGCAGTACAGAACAGATACATAAGGAGGTGTGTGATGGAATTTAAGACGAATATACCTATATATCTTCAGGTCATAGATGATATAAAGCAGAAGATCATAGCGGGCACACTGCCTTTGGGGTCTAAGCTTCCGTCATCAAGAGAACTTGCCATAGAATACCAGATAAATCCGAATACTGCAGCGAGGATTTACGGTGAGATGGAGTCTATGGGGTTGTCCTATACCAGACGTGGAATAGGAACATTTGTGACGGAGGATGACAAGGTCATAGACGACTTGAAAAAGGAGAGGACAGAGGAAATTATACAGAGCTTTGATGAACAGCTCACCGGTATGGGGTTTTCACAGGACGAGATCCTTGAACTGCTAAAAGAACACTTTGAGAGGTAAGAAGTAATAAAAAAAGAAGGGAAATGATACAATGTTAAAATGCGAACATCTTGTTAAGAAATATATCACGACTACAGCGATATCTGATCTGTCACTGGAGGTAGAGCCGGGACACATATATGCGCTGCTCGGTCCAAATGGAAGTGGAAAATCAACACTTATGAAGATCATAGCCGGTCTGGTCAAGCCGGATTCAGGAACTATCACAATAGATGGAGTGCCTATGACATACAGATCCAAGAAAGACATAGCATATATGCCAACGGAGGCATTCTTCTTCGGATATATGAACTGTAAAGACATAGGAAAGTATTACAAAGATTTCTTTGATGACTTTGACTATGACAAATACATGGGGCTGCTCACTGATATGGAGCTGAATCCGGATCAGAAGGCGAAGAGCATGTCATCGGGAATGCTGGCAAAGCTCAAGATAGCGGTGACACTGGCAAGGGACAGCAGGATCATCATGCTGGATGAGCCACTGAACGGAATAGACATCATAGCTAGGGAGAAGATCATCAGCACGATAGTCCGGAATATATCGGATGACACAGCCGTGCTCATGTCAAGCCACCTTGTGGATGAGCTTGAGAGGATAGTGGATCACGCGTTCTTTATCAAGAACGGAGCCTGCGTGCTTCAGGGAGATGCAGAGGAGCTGCGAGTGAGCAGGAGCAAGTCGATAGTTAATATGTATAAGGAAATATATGCCTAGGAGGCGATACATATTGGATAGTTAAATTTGTTGATGAAGGAGAGATAGATATTATGTTAAAGATGATGAAATATGAATACAGACGTGGAGTATTTCCGCTTCTGGTGGTTATAACGGCTCTTGCCGCAGCAGAAATGTTGTTCGTGATTGGAATATTTGCAGAAAAGGATCTGTTAGCTGGACTTGGCATCACCTTCCTTATGCTAGGAGGCTTCGCTTCGTTTATGTTCGTTCTGATATATGGTGTGATAATCTACAGTCAGGATCTGAAGAACAAGACTGGGTATATGGTGTTTATGACGCCGATCTCAAATTACAAGATTATCGGTGCAAAGCTGCTTTCAATCCTACTCACCGGTGCGACGCTCGTAGCCTTTCTTGGACTGCTTATAGTTATTGATTATAACCTGCTCAAGGCACATAACGGCGGTGTAGCTGGCGCTGAGATTGTGCTGGATGAGATTCTGGGAACAAGAGGATTGTCAATAGGAAGTGTCATTGCAAATGTTGCAGGGCTCATAGCAATAGCACTTATTCAATTTTATACAATGATCACTATAGCGTACCTTGCAGTGTCACTGTCTTCAACAGTACTTCAGAACAAGAAGATAAAGGGTGTTGTCAGCTTTATACTTTTTGTGGCTCTTTATGCGCTGATGAGTTACATAGCATACAAGCTTCCACACCTTGGGAAGAACGTGCAGGTGGAGACTATGCTTGACGCGATGTATAAGAACATACCGCAGCTTATTCTCTATGTTGTATGCATGATCGGCAGTTATATAGGAAGTGCGACACTGCTTACTAAGAAGATAAGCTTATAATTGCATAATTTTAATCAACAAGATAACCCGGAGTGAGAAAATGTCTCACTCCGGGTTATTGACGTTCAGAGGGTAATCCTGTAGTATTTCTATTTGAGTTAGACGAAACTAACCAAACGATTCTTAAAGATTTATTTGTCACAAGGAGGCTTTAGCATGAGTGAAAATACATGGGAGATCATGAAGGGCATGGAGCTCGGTGACGTGGAAATTCAGATGGCACTTCAGTGTGCGCCGGTGATAACGGGAGTTAAGGTGTCAAATCTTCTGAACATAAAGCTCAGCGGATATCGTCAGATGGTGGAGATACTGAAGGACAGCGATATATGTATGTACACACTGGGAGCAACCTGTGGCAGGGTAAATGTATTTATCTACAATGCGGCAAAGCTCAGGGCATTTGTCCAAAGGGACGATGTACAGAGACTTATGTATGATCTGGGATATGAGGACATGGATCTGCCTGAGATACTTGCGGCGTTTCGTGAAAAATATCAGCAGTACTTAAAGAGCAGAGGAAGATTCACTTCGAAACAACCGGAACAGACAGATCAGGCTGATGGCGATGGAGCTCTTGGCAAGGAGTGGTTCCCACATGAGATGGGACTGCTGCTGGGATATCCGCCAGAGGATGTGGAGGGATTTATTCAGCAGAATGGCAGAAATGCCCTTTGCTCCGGTTACTGGAAGGTGTATGAGGATGCTGAATCAAAGAGGAGAACATTTCATATATTTGAATGTGCGGAGGAACGTCTTATCCAGCTTCTATCAAATGGGCTTCACATGGGAGATATCATGGGGATGTACACGGCGAGCAGAAGTGCGGCGTAGGTCGTCAAGAGTTGTCTGATGACAGTTCACGCAGACGCTGCGCGCAGCGCGTTGGAATGCGTCTGCTTCATGAATGAAGTATGTAGAAAGATGCAGATAAACACAGTTTACAAGGATGTATAGGGTAAAACTCTATAACATATAATTTCAAAAGGAGGATTATTATGAGCAAAATTAATATCGTATTCTGGACACAGGGCGGAAATACACAGATGATGGCAGAGGCTATCGCAGACGGTGTGAGAGAGGCAGGAAAGGAAGCTGAGGTAGTATTCGTAAGCAGCATCACACCAGATGCACTCAAGGATGAGCCGGTGTTTGCACTTGGATGCCCGGCTATGGGAGTTGAGGTTCTTGAGGAGGCTGAGATGGAGCCATTCGTTGCTGAAGTAGAGGGATTTGCTTCAGGCAAGAAGATCGCACTCTTCGGTTCATACGGCTGGGGAGATGGCGAGTGGATGCGCGACTGGGAGGCGAGAATGCAGTCAGCAGGCGCAGAGCTCGTAGGCGGAGCCGGACTTATGTGCCATGAGACACCGGACGCAGAAGGTCTTGAGGAGTGTAAGGAGCTTGGACGTCAGTTGGCAAATGCCTGATTGACGGACGGCACGGACGATAAAAAATAACCGTATATATGCAGTCACGTTCGGCTTCCCTTGATTCTACCAGTTACATATGCATGCGGCTACGCAAACGATAAGGGCGTTGTTTGCTTCGCCTTAGCAGGTAACTGATCGAACCAATGGCGCCTTCACTACCGACTGGCATATATATGGTTTTTTTATCTGCGTGCCTGTTTGTGGAATATGTAGAAATGGAGCAGACGCATTCCAATGCGCTGCGCGCGGCGTCTGCGTGAACTGTCATCAAGCATTGTTTAGTGTCCTGCGTACTGGGCCTTGTGGCTGCCGTGGTGCTTGATGTGCTCGGTTATGTATGGCGCAATGGCGATGTGTTTGTCCATGACATTCCCAACTATGGCGATTCCCTTGCCCATGGTGAATGCGGCGAGGACGGTGCCGATTCCAAGGCCGTAGATGCGGCCGAGGATGAAGCCTGTCAGGGCTGCGGTAGTTGCAAGGCATATCACATCAAACGAAATCTTCACCTTGGAATATTTTGCCGATATTATCTCAGACAGCTCCCTTGGGAAAAGGTCTGTCGGGATGATCGGAAGCCCACATCTGTTGGACAGTGCGATTCCGATGCATATCAAAATATAACTTATCACAAAGTAAAGGATTCTCCATGGGAGGGCAGTTGGCAAAACCCCGATCCACATCTCATGGATATCCAGCATCTTGCCAAATACAAAACCAACTATGAAACTGCACAGATACTGGGGAACGAATTTCTTTCTCATGATCATGAGGGTGAGAATAAGTACGCCCTGAAATATGTATGTCCAGGTTCCGAGAGTCAGCCTTGGAAGAACCAGCGAGAATGCGTATGGCACGCTGGATATTGCTGATATTCCCGCTGCAGAATAGAGCATGAGAACCACTCCGAAACTGTTGATGGTGACTGCTGTTATCAGGGCGATCTCGCCCCACACGTTATGCAGATGTGCATTTCCTGGTTGAGTTTTCATTTTCTGTTTTTCCTCATTTCATTCTTTATATAGTGTGTTTTAAAACATATCCATTGATTTCCCCAGCATCCGGGCACTTTAATTGTCTAAGACTTCATATATGTATATCCCTGCGGTTTTTGATTGTAGCACCGACAACACCACATAACAAATAAATAGTTTTTATAGTTTGATAGATTTTATCTATAAAAAATATTCGGATTGTATTAAAATATGAATAGGATCATATATAAATAATGAAAAGAGGGCGTTATAAGTGAACCTGTCATATATTAGATATTTTGTTGAACTGGCACATGTTCAGCATTACACAAATGCTGCCAGAAATCTGAATATAACACAGCCAAGTCTCAGTCACGCAATATCCCAGCTTGAGGAAGAACTTGGGGTAATGCTTTTTGAAAAGAATGGGCGCAATACAGAGCTCACTGCATTTGGCAGAGAATTCCTTGCGTGTGCAGAGCATTCGCTTGGCACGCTTGATGCGGGGGTGGAGTCCATACAAAAAGAGGCTGCCGGGGATGGTGTGATACGGCTTGGTCTCATAAGACCTCTTGGAATGGAATTTGTACCGCGTCTGGCAGCAGAATACCTGAAGAAGGATGAAAACAGGAATGTGTCGTTTACATTTCACACAGGAACCACAGGACAACTGCTTGATGATCTTGCAGCCCGAAAATATGACATGGTTTTCTGTTCAAGACCGCCTGAGACGATGGGATTTTCTGCCATTCCTGTCGGCAGACAGGATCTTGTTGTCATAGCACCGTCAGGCCATCCTTTGGCAGACAGAGATTCGGTGACACTTGAGGATACACTCGGATATAAACATGTATATTTTTCGAAGGGATCTGGAATGAGAAGTCTGGTGGATGAGATGTTTGAAGGGCTTGGCAAAGCTCCTGAGATAGCATGCGAAACGGAGGAGGATGAGGTCATAGCCGGACTTGTGGCAGCGGGGTTTGGAATAGCGGTTGTTCCTTACATGGATATGCTCAAAAGGCTTGATGTGAAGGTCCTAAGCATAAAACACCAGCCGGTTGACAGGCTTTATTATGTTGTTCATGACAACAGGACATATATGTCCCCGGTGGCGACAAAATTCCATAAATATGTGTTATCTTGCAATTGACAAATGAAAGTATGATAGTTAGAATGATTCTCATGTAAACTTGTAAATTTTGAAAAAGTTGCACAAATCAAATTGTACAATTGTCACGATGAATCGCCAGGATGTATAAGGGGGCGCATAGTTAGTGGATAGGACTGCTGTATTTAATATAGCATTTGAAATGTGGGGAATATTAATTTGTCTGTTTGCATTTGCGGTTATATTCCTTCAGAAGAATAATAATAGAGATAAAAAGAGTGTGAGCCTGTGTATGGAGGCTGCATGTATCATTCTGCTGACTGCAGATATGCTGTCATGGTATTATCAGGGAAAAACAGGGCAGACAGCCTATTACATGCTAAAGATAAGCAATTTTACCGTGTTCTTTATCAACTATTTATATATGACTTTGTTTACGTTTTATCTTCTTGTCATTCTCAACAGAGGAGAGACGAAGATGCCGGCGAGAGCAAGGGGCGTGGAAGTTCTGAGTGCTGCGGGGATAGTCCTGCTCATCATATCCCAGTTCAGTGACAAGCTGTTCTATTATATAGATGGCAATAATTTCTATCACAGGAGCAGCGGTTATCTGTTGTCGCAGCTTATTGCAGCAGCAGGACTTGTTCTAAGTTTTTCGATACTTCTGCAGTATAAAAAAAGACTGGAAAAAAGAGTGTTCTGGTCAAGTGTTTTGTATTTTATCCTGCCGTGTATATCCACAGTTGTTGTCATATTCTATTATGGAATTTCATTTCAGACAATATCTGTGGTGGTTTCTACACAGATCATGTTTGCAGTTGATATGGTCGAGATGGACAGATCACTTGCGAGATCCAGACAGGAGGTTGAGCGCACAAAGTATGAGGCTGAGCATGATCTTCTGACCGGCATGTACAACAAGACGGCCGGAATGCAGAGGATAAGAGAGTATATAGATAACATGACTGACGAAGACAGTGCTTCTCTTGTATTTGTGGATATAGATGATTTCAAGAGTGTAAATGATACATATGGTCACGCAGTTGGTGATTACTGGATTGAGAAGGTGGCAAAGCTTCTCCGGAGTGACTGCTATGAAGAGGATGTTGCCTGCAGATATGGTGGAGACGAATATGTAGTGCTTCATAAGGGCTTATCAGATATATCTGTTCTGGAGTCAAAGACGAGAAGACTTGCCAGAAAGCTTCAGCGCAAGGCAATGGAGAGAGATCAGAACGTCCATTGCAGTGCCGGTATATGTCAGATCCATGGCTCCGGATTCAGCACAGATGAGTGTATGAGTGTCGCGGACAATGCGCTGTATGAAGCAAAGAAGAAGGGCAAGAATGCCAGCGTGATCCACAGCATCAGCAAGGATGGTACGGACAGAGTGACCGTACTTGACAAGCTAGAGTCTGATATAAAAAAGGCTCAATCCAGGGTAGAGGCGAGGATCGCATATATGTATACTGATATTATATATGTTAATTATGAGAACGATACATATCGTGTTATCAAAGGTGATTCTGAGCTGAACAATGATATATCCTGTGCAAATAACTACGATGAAGTGGTTGGATTGATAAGTAACCGGTTTGAGTCGGATCGGTCAAGATGCATAGTCAGAGATTTTCTCAGCCGCGAACGCATGGAGAGTTACACAGTCGGCAATACGGGATATCAGACAGAGAACCTTCGCAGAGGGGTTTTGTCAGTCAGCTGTGCAAACAACCATGGGGGTGCAAGTATTATACATGTTATCCCGGTGGACGAGGATGGTGACAGAGGTTACTTTGTGGTCGTACAGGATCTTGACATATATGTTGGTTGATTTTCCGGATCAGGACATCTTTCCGCCCCACAACCGCAAGGCTGTGGGGCTTTATTTATGCCCACTGGGGACGGAGGTTTTGTACCTGTATTCTCACTGGAAACGGAGATTTTGCACATAGACAAATAAAAAAATATATAAAAAATATGAAAAAACACATCTTTGTTGACGAAAACAGGGGTTAAACATATAATGACAATATCAAAAGTTAGAACATCTGAGGTGATCACATATGAGAATCAGACAATTTAGAGATGACCATTGGGATCGGCTTCCGACTATAAGGATCCAGAAAGCGGTTCTGGAGAATTTTAAGAGCGTGGAGCACGGCGAGATAGTATTTTCCTGCGGAAAGAGATACGTTCCATATGGGACGGAGGCGGATATACTGGGACTTTACGGTCAGAATGGATCCGGTAAGACAAGCTTTATAGAGGCTCTGGCGATACTTAAACTGCTCATGATGGGGGCAGAGGTTCCGGGAGTGTATGCAGAGTGTGTTGCAAAAGGACAGGAGAAGTCCAGGCTTGAATTTACATTTGACCTTCAGTATCCGGATGGATGTATCCGGAAGGTGATATACGAATTCTGCCTGTCGGCTGTTGAGAATGAACAGACGGGTGGATTTGGACAATATGGCGCGGATGAGAACGGAGGCCACACCAAATACAGGGTAAGAATACAGGATGAGAAATTAAGTATGGCGGGGGACTTTGGAGGCAGAAAGATCATACTCCAGCCAGTCATTGACACGACTGCTGAGGAGAGACCATTTGGCCCTGTGTCAAAACAGAAATTTTTTATTAAAGGGGACAGAAGATGCGCGGATGAACTCAATATAGTGAGGAGACTTGCTGAGGAGAAGTCTATTTCATTTATATTCTCATTTGGTGCGGCGAAGGTATTCGATGAATGTGGTCTGTATTCAGAGTTTTATCAGGTCGTGATGGAACTGGCTTATTACAGTCAGCTCTATTTTCATGTGGTTGACACGAAATCAACAGGTTATATAAGACTGAATTATGGACTGCCTCTGTATACCCAGAGTGGAAGATATCTCCTTAAGACTGATATGCCGAACATAATGCCGGAGCTGGTGTTCCGCGAGCTTGAAGAGCAGTTTAAGAACATAAATATCGTGCTCAGCCAGATCGTGCCGGGACTGAATGTGAACATGCATGAACTGTCTCCTGCCATGATGAAGGATGGAAGTGTGGGGCATGTGGTTGAGATAGTATCAAGCAGGAATGAATTTGATATGAGCAGTGAGCACAATGTGGATGCGGATCCGGATGGACGTCTGGTCATGCCGTTCAGATATGAATCGGACGGAATAAGGAAGATTGTGTCGGTGCTGAGCCTCATAATAGATGCGTACAATGAGCAGTCATGTACCATAGCAATAGATGAGCTGGATGCGGGGGTATTTGAATATCTTCTGGGGGAGGTTCTTCAGACATTCCAGGAGTCTGGCAAGGGACAGCTCATTTTCACTTCACATAATCTCAGACCTCTTGAGGTTATCAACAAAGATTTTATATGCTTTACAACGACAAATCCGGAGAACAGATATATCCGGATGAAGGGTATAGGAAGCACGAATAACCTTCGAAGCACGTACTTCAGAGAGATACTTATAGGCGAGCAGGACGAGGAGTTGTACAGGAATACCAAGAAATACAAGATCGTGTCAGCATTCAGAAAGGCGGGGATGGACGATGGGGAAACGACCTAGGAAGAAGATAGTCCTGTTCCTGGTTGAGGGAATGTCCGACAGAAACGCTCTGGAGATACCATTTGGACAGCTGCTGGATGACGTCGATTCCGACATATTGCTGGAATTTGCCATGGTTGCAAAGGGGGATGGCACATTCGGTGGTGATATCACATCTAAGAATGGGATATATCCTGAGAATATAGAGCATTTTATAGATGAGATCATGGTCAGTCCATTTCTGAAGCAGACGGGGTTATATCCAAAGGATATTATGGAGATCGTGCATTTTGTTGACACAGATGGGGTGTACATTGATGATGCGCTGGTTGCGTCAAGTGGGAATGAAAGTGATGCCCCGCTGTATTATCCGGATTATATAGTAACAGGGAACCCGGATCATGTAGTGGAGAGGAATCATAGAAAGAGTGAGAATCTGGATGTGCTCACATCCTTGGATTCGGTTAAGATCGGAAGCAAAAAGGTGAAGTACTCCACATATTATTTTTCGTGCAATCTTGACCATTTCCTCCATGGGGATGCCAATTACAATGAGCACGATAAGATCAGAAAGGCTCTGGAATTTTCTACGGCGCATGAGGACTCAGGATCCTTGAAGCGCTTCTTTGAGGAAAATGAGAAAGAGACTTCGGGTATGACATATGACGAGTCGTGGGATTACATAAGGCAGGGGGAGAATTCATTGAAAAGGCATACAAATGTAAATCTGCTGATAAAACGGTTTATGGATATGGCTGGTGACAGATGATTATTTTATATAGACAGGAGTGGCAGTTATGGGTAAGAAGAAGGAAAATGATGGAGTATACACGAGACCCTCAAAGGGCTTCAGCAAAAAAACGAATATGATCGTGGGAATAGTATTTGTGATATTTGTGCTTGTATGCTGTATTATCAGGCTGTTTGTGTAAGGATTGGCAAAGAAAAACAACTGGTGTTGATTTTTAAAATCTACATGATATACTTGGCTTAGTTAATGTAGGTGATTAAGGAGGATAAACCTGTGTTTGGGAGTAAGTCGGGTAAGAAGACAGGACTGAAGATAATAATAGTTGGGTGTGGCAAGGTCGGAGTTGCCATACTGAAGCAGCTTGCGAATGAAGGACATGATATAACGATAATAGATAAGGATCCGCAGAAGGTTGCTACATATTCCAACCAGTACGATGTTATGGGAATAGTTGGAAATGGAGCTAACCACAGTGTGCAGCTTGAGGCTGGCATACAGACTGCGGATCTTATTGCTGCTGTGACATCATCCGATGAGCTCAATATTCTGTGTTGTACTATAGCAAAACAGGTGGGCGATTGTGCTACCATAGCGAGACTGCGTGATCCGGATTACAGCAAGGAGGCAAGTTATCTGAGGGAGAAGCTAGGACTTACCATGATCATCAATCCGGAGCTTGAGACTGCGATAGAAGTGTCCAGGGTTTTATATCTGCCGACGGCGCTTGAAATCAACTCATTTGCACATGGGCAGGCTGAGATGACGAGGATCAAGATACCTGCGAAGAATGTGCTGGACAACAAGAGTATAGCTGATCTTGGTAAGGATCTGTCAAGCAGGCAGAAACCGATAAACATACTTATTGCAGCGGTTGAGAGAGATGGAGAATTCTATATTCCATCAGGAGATTTTGTGCTTAAGGCTGGTGACATAATGTCCTGTGTTGGTACGAGACAGATGTCGAGAAAGTTCATGGAGCACATAGGATTTAAGACGGCAAGAGTGAAGAATACTATGATCATAGGTGGCGGCAACGTAGCGTATTACCTGGCCGGACAGCTTATAAATATGGGAATATCCGTGAAGATCATAGAGGAGAACAAGAAGCGCTGTGAGGAACTGTCTGTTCTGCTCCCAAAGGCGATAATCATAAATGGTGATGGAACGGATCAGGAGATACTGAATGAGGAAGGCTTGGCTGATGCTGAATCATTCGTATCCCTTACTGGTATAGATGAGGAGAACATACTGCTCACGCTGCATGCGAGAAAACATTCAAATGCGAAGACGATAACCAAGATAAACAGGAGCAATTTCCGTGAGGTCATCAACAGCCTTGACCTTGGCAGTGTGGTCTATCCGTGCAGTATAACTGCGGAATCCATAGTGGCGTATGTAAGAGCCAAGAAGAATTCCAACAGTAATAACATAGAGACTCTGTATCACATGTTTGACTCAAGGGCTGAGGCGATCGAATTCAGGGTATTTGAGAAGTCTGATGTCACAGGAATACCGCTTAAGGATCTCAACCTGAAGAAGAATCTGCTCATTGCGTTTATCAACAGAAATGGTTCTATACTGCTTCCTACAGGACAGGATTCCATACAGGTCGGCGACACAGCTATGATCGTAACTACAGAGACCGGATTTACAGACATACGCGATATATTAGCTTAGGAGGCGCACTTATGAACATTTCCATGATCATATATATACTGGGACAGATCATAAGGCTGGAAGGCCTTCTTATGCTCATACCATGTTTTACATCTCTGATATATCAGGAACATGAGATGTTTTCGTTTCTGGTTGTCATAGCAGCGTGTGTAGTGATAGGTACGCTTATGACCATCAGGAAACCGTGGAATCAGACAATATATCTTAAGGAGGGCTGCATAGCCACAGCGTTCAGCTGGATACTGCTCAGTATATTTGGCTGTATGCCATTTGTCATATCGGGGGAGATTCCATCGTTCACAAATGCCCTCTTTGAGACCATATCCGGATTCACAACCACGGGAGCCAGCATACTCAGCGATGTGGAGAGCATGTCTCACGGTATGATGCTGTGGAGGTGCTTTACACACTGGATAGGTGGTATGGGTGTACTCGTATTCCTCCTGGCGATAATCCCTATGAACAGTGCATCGGGATCGAATATGAACCTGATGAAGGCAGAGAGCCCGGGGCCTGCGGTGGGAAAACTTGTACCGAGACTGAAATATACCGCAAGGATACTGTATATCATATATTTCGGCATGACAGTTCTGGAGGTCATATTCCTGCTATTTGGACATATGCCAGTGTTCGATGCGTTGTGTACGGCGTTTGGTACGGCGGGTACTGGTGGATTTGGAATAAAAAATGACAGCTTTGCAAGCTTTTCTCCATATATACAGTGGGTAGTCACGATATTCATGATATTGTTCGGTGTGAATTTTAACTTTTACTATTTCATATTGTTCAGGAATGTCCGCAAGGCATTGTCCATGGAGGAGGTCAGAACATACTTCCTAATCATACTTGGCGCTGTTACGATATTATTTGTGAGTCTGATGAACACTATGTCAAGTGTGTGGGAGGCGCTCAGACACGCAGCGTTCCAGGTCGCTTCGATCATAACCACAACGGGATATGCATCGGCAGACTTTGACCAGTGGTCACAGACGTGTAAGACGGTTATAGTGATGCTCATGTTCATTGGAGCCTGTGCCGGAAGTACCGGAGGCGGTATGAAGGTGTCGAGGCTGATCATAATGTTCAAGACAGTTGTGAAGGAGCTCAGTTCGTATTTCCATCCTAAGAATATCAAAAAGATAAATATAGATGGAAAGCCTGTGGAGCATGAGGTCGTAAGAGCTGTAAATGTATATTTCATAACCATTATGGGTATATTCACCATATCAGTCCTTCTTGTATCCATAGAGGGCAGGGATCTGGTCACGAATTTCACGGCGGTTGCATCGTGTCTTAACAATATAGGACCGGGACTTTCACAGGTGGGACCGACACAGAACTATGGTGGACTGACAGGATTATCAAAATATGTGCTGATGTTCGACATGCTTGCGGGCAGACTTGAGCTGTTCCCGCTTCTGCTGATATTCAATCCATGCGTCTACAGAGACATGTTTGTTGGGATTTTAAGACACATAAGAATACGCATAGAACGCAGAAAAGAATGTTGATAAATGTTATCATTACAAATGGCGGGACAACCGTTGACATATTGGAAGGTTATGGATATACTTACAAGTAGTTAGACACACCTAACTATAGCTCTTCCAATCATTTTATAAAGAAAAGGCGGGAGTCCATTACTAAATGATGGGCTTCCGTTTTTTCTTTTTCAGATCACTGTGGAAGGTGTGACTTAAATATCCTTACAAAGAGAACTTGCATAGAGCAAAGTTTTGGAGATTTGTTATAATGGGACATAACTGGGAGACGGTGTCTTCCTGGGGATACATATATATTTTTATATACAGATAAGGAGTAAAAACATGGAGAATGATAAAGAACAGGTAAAAGTGCTTGTAGTTGATGATGAGCAGGACATAAGGAACCTGCTCAATATATATCTTAAGAGACTTGGATTCGAGGTGGTCATGGCGGCTGACGGCCTCGAGGCTGTTGAGACTGTGAGGGCGGATAAGGACATAGATCTCATAGTTATGGATATCATGATGCCAAAACTTTCTGGAACTGAGGCGTGTGAGAAGATAAGAGAATTTTCTGCTATACCTGTGCTGTTTCTGACGGCCAAGACGAAGGAGCCTGATCAGAATGAAGCCTACGATGTAGGGGGAGATGATTTCCTGCCGAAACCATTTACCCAGAGTGAGTTCAATCGAAAGGTAAATGCGCTTATCAGAAGATATAAGGTATACAGAGGCAAGTCAGAGACTGATCCGAAGAATATATCTGTGGGCAATATAAGCATAGATTCATTCAAGCGTGTTGTGACGAAGAACGGGGAAGTTATCAAGCTCACTGACAAAGAGTATGCACTGCTGTTCTTCCTTGTGGAGCACAGAGGAAGTCCATGGTCACTTGAGGCTTTGTACGAAAACATATGGCAGGAGAAGTACCTGCCGTCTTCATCAAATACGGTTATGGTACACATCCTCAGATTGCGTCAGAAGATCGAGGACAATTCTGCACAGCCAGAGATAATAAGGACCATATACGGAAAG
This sequence comes from uncultured Coprococcus sp., assembly GCA_934277375.1. Lineage (GTDB taxonomy): Bacteria > Bacillota > Clostridia > Lachnospirales > Lachnospiraceae > Coprococcus. The sequence goes on from CAKQTZ010000010.1 coordinate 19,230, forward strand.
GGATATCAGGTAGACTGATATGAACGGAACATTCAGACGTACCCTCAGGGTGAAGATGTTTATAGTGGTGGTGCTGGGGCTTTTGCTATCTATAGTAATATACTTTGGTGGAATATTTGCACTGAACAAATATGTGACCGATGTGTATATGAGCCCGGAGCACACATCCAGAAGAGCAGCTCGGGAGATACAGAGTTTTGCATCGTATGTAACCAGCCATTCAATAAAGGGTACCGACACAAGGGCACTGCGCGCATGGCAGGAACAGAGAAGCGATGTATATATACTCATATACAATAACGATGATATAGTGTTTGACTCGGACTGGGTGATCCAGAAGAAGGGTGCATACAAATATATAATAACCAACTCTGATACAGGAGAGGTCATAATACTTATACAGGACTCATATGGAACCATAAGGAAGATCAGGAAAACCGGCAGAATCGGCAACAAAAAGTCAGATTCATCCGAGACCGCAGGTGATGAGACCCTGTATGATGCGTCAACGGAATCTGCTGTGGAGATACCGGGAGACAGCAGTGCTGTCAGGTCTTTGGAGTTTGATTATAACTTTTATCCGGTCCTGTTCAAGGACGGAGTGTTTGATGTATGTATAGTGGATTATTCTGATGACACACTGAAAGAGGTCGGCAAGATCGTCATGTTCGTATTGTGCTGTGCCATATTTATAGCCATAATAATATATTATTTTGGCAGAGAGATAGGCAGGATGAGGAGACTGACAAAAGAAGTCATGGATATAAAAGACGTTGATATCAATGGACCGATCACGATACATGGACAGGATGAGATATGTATGCTGGCTGAGAATATAGATACCATGAGGCAGACTATCATCGAGCAGCTCAGCCGTGAAAGGGAAGCGTGGCAGGCGAACAGTGATCTGGTCACTGCTATGGCACACGATATACGAACTCCGCTCACAGTTATGACCGGATATCTGGAACTCATAAAGAATAAGGAGTATTCATCACAGGAGGAGCTTGATGAATATATACGTGTGAGTTCAGAGAAGGCGGAACAGCTCAGGACGATGTCAGACAAGATGTTCAGATATTTCTATGTATATTCAAAGGGCAATGATGAGCTTAAGATGGAGACATTTCCTGCGGGATCCTTCCTTGACCAGATGCTGGGAGAGTATGTTGTGCTTCTCGGGGAAAATGGATATCAGTTCAACATCAATATATCTGACCGTGAGGCAGAGATATCAGTGGATGTACAGGGTATGAAGAGAATTACTGATAACGTATTCACTAATATCAGGAAATATTCAGACAAATCAAAACCTGTTGATATCAGGGTACATATCGATGTGAGAAGAGTCCGGATATTTTTCAGAAATTATATCAACCCTGATAACAAGAATGTGGAGAGTACCCATATAGGTACACTGACCTGCCAGAAGATGGCTGAGGAGATGGATGGCTCATTTACAGTCAGCAAAAAGGGAAGAATGTATGAGGCTGCACTTACACTTCCAAATGTCCTGTACGGTGAAGATAACCACATAGGCAAAAAGGGGCTTACAGCTATACTTTCCAGTGGTAATGGGAACATAAATTCATAAATGGTGCTGATAAAACACATACTACATTGTAATGGAGGTGTGATGTGATGAATATTTTATTTTATGATACTAAAAAGTATGACGTGGATTCATTTGATGCGATAAAGGATCAATATCCACAGATAAATATAGACTACACGAAGACAGATCTGTCACCCAGAACTGCACGTCTTGCAGCTGGCTATGATGCCATATGTGCATTTGTGAGTTCGGATGTGGGGGAACAGGTGGTAAGATCGCTCAGTGAAGCCGGTGTGAAGCTTATACTTATGAGGTGTGCAGGTTACAACAATGTGGATCTTCAGACCGCCGAAGAGTGTGGCATGACAGTTATGCGCGTCCCTGGGTATTCACCGGAGGCCGTAGCAGAGCATGCCATGGCACTTGCTATGGCAGTAAACAGAAAACTTCACAAGAGTTATATAAAGGTAAGGGAGAACAATTTCAGCCTGGTGGGACTTACAGGTATGAATTTCCATGGCAAGACTGCCGGAATAGTTGGAACAGGCAAGATAGGTGCTGCCATGGCGCGTATCTGCCGGGGATTCGGAATGAATGTAATAGCGTATGATAAGTATACGAATCCTGATCTCGACTTTGTGACATATGTGGGGCTTGATGAACTGTTAGCTAAGTCGGACCTCATATCATTGCACTGTCCTCTGATAGATGACACATATCATATGATCAATGAGAAAACCATTTCTCAGATGAAGGATCATGTGATACTTGTAAACACATCAAGAGGAGCTCTTATAAAGACTGACGATCTGATAGCAGGTATAAGAAGCAGGAAATTTTTCGGTGTCGGACTTGATGTGTATGAGGAGGAGACTCCGAATGTATTTGAAAACAGGGAGGACGATATACTTGAGACCTCTGTCACGGCTAGACTTCTGTCATTCCCGAATGTGATAGTGACATCCCATCAGGGATTTTTGACAGAGGAGGCTCTTGAGGCCATAAGCCGGACTACCCTTGACAATGCTGTTTCGTATGCTGATGGACAGATATGCGGGGCAAATGTAGTAAAATAGATTAAAAAGTCTACTATTCGTTGCCTAAGATCAATTAACTGTGTTATGATAGCGTAAGTGAAGCAGAATATGAGAATGATCGGGATGTCATTATGACTATATATGATGAACTGATCAATTTTCACAGAACGACAGGGGAGTTCGACAAGGCTCTGTATTTCTGCAGACAGGCTCTCCGATTTGCCCAAAAAGAAGATAGGGAGGATACCAGAAGATACGGTGATGCAAAGGACAGGCTGAATGAAGCCGTGAGGATATACCAGTTAAGGCAAAACTTCAGCAGTGATCTGGAGAAGGTGGCTGGGCGGCGATGGCTGCCTTAGAGTGCATGGTGTACATGTATACAGGGAGGAGGTCTGTTGGCTTCCTCCCTGATGCGTATAGAGAAATATATTTAGATTGGAGACGGAGATGAATTATAACGATAAAGTTCTGGATGTTATAGACGAGGTCAAGAAGGTCGTCATAGGTAAGGATATATGTGTTGCTAAGATAATGGCGGCGATAATAGCCGGTGGAAATATTCTGATGGATGACGTACCCGGAGTGGGTAAGACAACGATGGCCATCGCATTTGCAAATGCAATGGGGCTGGACAATAAAAGGGTTCAGTTTACACCTGATGTACTGCCGGGAGATATAACAGGTTTCACAATGTATGACAAGGCGTCAAATAAATTCATCTACAGGCCGGGAGCGGTTATGTGCAACCTTTTTCTGGCGGATGAGATAAACAGAACTTCACCTAAAACACAGTCAGCTCTCCTTGAGGTTATGGAGGAGGGACATGTCACTGTAGATGGTGTGACGTACCCTGTGCCTGATCCGTTTATAGTGATAGCAACAGAGAATCCTATAGGAAGCGCCGGTACTCAGCTGCTTCCTGATTCGCAGCTCGACAGATTTATGGTCTGCCTGAAGCTTGGATATCCATCTATAGAAAATGAGCTTGATATAGTTAAGGGCAGAACCTCGGCACATGGTTTTGACGAGGTCAGTCCTGTTATGGGAGATGGAGATCTGAGACTTATAAGGGAGGAAGTAAAGCAGGTCAAGGTGAGCGACGATGTGTATTCATATATAGGACAGCTTGTGACGGCGACAAGGGATAATCCAAGTATAGAGCTTGGCGTCAGCCCGCGAGGAACTATAGCGCTGACTAAGATGGCAAAAAGCTGGGCGTATATAAGCGGCAGAGATTTTGTCATACCTGAGGATGTACAGATGGTATGGACTGATGTCATAAGGCACAGGATCATACTGAATGCGAAGGCCAGAGTAAATCATATAACACAGGAAGCTGTGCTCAAGGATATCATGGAGAAGGTGTATAAGCCTACAGTGAGGAAAAGGAATACAGCAAAGATAGTCAGATAGTCAGATGCAGTGGGGATGATGTATGAAACGAGGATTGGTGTATATAGCCATGCTGGGCATGTGTATATATATAGGAATAGTGAACAGTCAGAAAGCTTATTTTTATGCTGCGATGCTTATGGCTGCAGTGCTTGTGTGTCTGCTGGCAGGATTATTTGTAAAATATGTGCAGACAGAAGTTAAGATGCAGATGAATATCCCTGTTGTCGAGAAGAACAGTACATTTTATCCGGAACTTACGGTTCGATCTTCCAGAGGGCAGGTTCCATATGTATCTGCCATGTTCAGGGTGATGGCAGCCGGTATGAACAGGAAGAAACGCAGCACATTCAGGCAGATGGATAACCATGATGGCAGATGTGTCGGAAGCATGAGTCTGTCAGTGTGTGGCAGATATGAGATACAGGCAGTGGATGTCAGGGTGTATGATGCGTTTCACATGTTTTATATCAGAAAACGTGTGAAAAATAATGCATATATATATGTTCTGCCGCAGTGCTATATGCTGCCGGTGGAGGTTACGAAACAGACCAGGGATTTTGTTACAGACAGTGACATATATTATTCGGATGTACGGGGCGATGACAGCACAGAGACATATCAGATTAGGGAATATCAGCCGGGAGACCGTATGATGAACATACATTGGAAGCTTTCTGCCAGACAGGATGAGATAATGGTAAGGGATATGGCAAAGACATTGTCCTGTCCTGTGATCATATGTATGAATCTGGATGGCAAGGATAACCGGCATTATGGACAGGCTATGTCAGTGACGCTTGAATCCATGGTGTCCCTCAGTTTTTCTCTGATAGACGTCAGGGTTCCGCATTTTATCGCGTGGTACGATCCGGAGGAGATGTCTATTACAAGATACAGGATACTCCGCGAGGAGGATGTGTATGATGCTGCGGCAAAATTATCATACATAGATGCCAGAAGTGCGGACAGCTATGATGTTATAGGCATGTACAGAGACAGGTACAGAGGCGAAGATTTTACTACATTTATTGATATAGATATGAAAGGAAATATAGAATGTGGGGACAGTGTATTCCATGTAGATTTCAAGACGATAAAGAGAGATCTTGCCAGGGCTTATCTCACTGTCTGAAGAATGCTCTGGGGAATATGTCCTAGGTTATAGAGGTGCTGATTTGAGAATTGTATTGAGCCTGGCAGTGTGGATGCTGTCAGTTGGATTGACATATCTGGTTGGAGATATTGCGTATAGTTCAGACATAGATTCGTATATCAATATGGCAGATCTCACACCGGTGTACATAGTTGGCGGTCTTATGATAGCGCTTGTCTATGCACTGTGGTATATGCTCAGAAGGGAGAACAGGCTGCTGGACATAGCCGGACCTGTATGCGTTCTGGCTGTGTGGGGACTTGCCAGGAGAAAAGTGTTGTATGCCGGTGGCAATGGAATGATATACAGTATAGCTTTCGGTCTCAAGAAGACATATGGGATCAAGACCGGAATGGCTGAGATTGATTATGTAAGTGTGGAGGCTATAGCTGAGTTCGTGCTGTTCGCCACAGCAATTGTGATGTTCTTTTCTGCGTATATGATATACAGGTGCAACAGCATAATGATAGCGGTGGCCCTTTCATTTCTGGTGATCGCCTCTGGCGCAGCGATAAGTGTTCATGTGAGACCGCAGGGAATAGTATTGACTGTCCTCGCACTTATTATCACAAGATATATACTGATGCGGAAAGGACAGCTCATATCACCGGTGTGGAATGTTGCAATCCCGGTTGTGGCACTTGTGCTGTGTATAACCAGTGCACTGCTTATCTATGAGAACGTCTACGACAGTGGTATAAAGAAACAGGGAAAGCTTCTTGAATTAATTGACAACATAGAGTATTTCGTCATGGGTGAAAATGGCAAGGGATATTCAAAATATTATAAGATAGACGACTCAGAGGTGAATCCCACAGATGAGGTGGTAGACGAGATTACCAGGAAAGAAAAGCCCGATGGCAACTTGTATGTAAAGGTCAGGAGCTATGTTGTGTATGAGGACGGTACATGGCACAACAGGGATACGGGCTTAAGTCCTGATGACAAGACACTCATGGGATACGACAAAGAAGTGTTCTCCAGGTATGAGTCGGAACTAAACAATATCACTGGTGGACATCAGGAGTTCTCAGATGAGGTTATGAATGAGATAGTGACATACATAGATGATCACATGTCCTATACAACTTCACCCGGTAAATTTGCAGCCGGGGAGGATCCGGTCATGTATGCACTGTATACAGGACACCAGGGGTACTGTATACACTTTGCCACTGCTGCAGCCGTAGGATTCAGGACGGTGGGGATCCCTACCCGTTACAATACCGGATATGTGGTGCCGTCTTCTGCGTGGGTCAGACAGGCAAATGGTACTTACCGTGCTTCTATATTGGACAAATACAGTCATGCATGGATAGAGGCGTATGATTTTTCTGCGGACAATTGGACGATCGTGGATGCAACCCCTCTGGGAGACAGGGCAGATGTGCTTGATATACCACAGGAGCCAGATAAGAACAGTGGAAATAACGATGAGAATATAACATCCGAGACATTGACTACGGAGGCTGATATCAGTACAGAGATCAGCACAGAACAGGTTACAAGTGAGACAGAGATCACTGATTCTGAAGTCACAACTGAAGCCGAACCTGACAGCACTGAGGAAAGACAGATAACGGGAACTGGTGATGCCGACAGTTCGACCGGAGCAAATGCCGGTGACGGCAATGGAACAGGACTGGAACAGGCAGGACACAGCAAGGCGTTCTATATTGTGATATGTACGATATTGATCCTGCTGGCAGCGGCATCGGTACTGTGGTGGCGGCGCAGGATCACGGTGCTTCGCAGACACCAGAGACTTACAGGCAGAAACAGGATAAATGCTGTGTATGAAATGTCGGCTCTTATATATGATATGCTGTGCTTTGCAGGCATGATAGATAAGGTAAGCCCTGATGATATGGAATATGCTGATGCTGTGACACAGCAGTGCCGCATGATAAAGGGCGATGAGTTCAGGAGTTTTATCGCATGTGTTCAGGCAGCCGTATATGGACAGCATGAGCCGGATGATGAGCAGATGAAGGCCGCCAGACGGTTATATAATAAGGTCAGGGCATATTCGTATTGGAGTCTGAATCTCCGGGGAAAGTTCAGGTGGTCGTATGTGAGATGCTTTGATCCGGCACCTCGGAGAAAGAAAAAACATGTAAGAAAAGAGTAGTAGGAAACATGGAATTTAGAAAAGGGTTAAAGGATGGAATACCGATAGCACTGGGGTATTTCGCAGTAAGTTTTAGTTTTGGTCTGCTGGCGGTAAATTGCGGACTCACAAGTTTTCAGGCGGTTCTCATAAGCCTGACAAATGTAACCAGTGCGGGACAGTTTGCAGGACTTAAGATCATCCTTGCGGGGGGAACACTGGTTGAGATGATACTCACACAGTTCATAATCAATCTGAGATATTCCCTTATGAGTCTGTCACTCTCGCAGAAGCTTGGGGAGGCAGTGGGCATTAAGGAGAGGCTTGTGATCGCATTTGCAAATACTGACGAGATATTTGCGGTTGCCATGGGACATGTCAAGGAGTTGACATTTGGCTATATGATCGGCCTTCAGCTGCTGCCGATAGTCGGCTGGACGGGCGGAACACTGTTCGGTGCAGTGGCATCGGGGATTCTTCCAAAGTCCATCAGCAGCGCACTCAGCCTGGCGCTCTACGGAATGTTCGTCGCCATAGTCATGCCGGTTGCGAAGAAGTCCAGACCGGTTGCCATAGTGGCACTTGTGGCTGCTGCTATATCATGCGTGTTGTATTACGTTCCGATATTCAAGTTCATATCGACTGGAATTGCCATAATCATAAGCACGGTGGCAGCCTCTGTGATAGGTGCTATATTCTTCCCTGTGGGAGCTGGGAAAGAAGAAAAGCAGGATGCTATAAAAAAGACAAAAGATAATAACGACGTGGAGGTGCAGTGATGAATATATACATATATATAATAACCATGGCGGTCGTCACTTACCTCATAAGAATGGTGCCGCTTGTGGCGTTCCGCAAGAAGATAGAGAACAAATTTGTCAATTCATTCCTCTACTATGTGCCGTATTCGTGTCTCACGGCGTTGACGCTTCCGTCCATTTTATACAGTACGGAGAGCATCATAAGCGCTGTGTGCGGATTTGTGGTTGCACTCATACTTGGAATAAAGCAGAAGGGACTTATAGTTGTCGCTGCTGCTGCATGTGTGACTGTGTTCGTGGTGGAGTGGATATTGAAGCTGATGTAGAATTTATGAATTGGAGTTACTTAGACATAGTTGTTTGAATTTATATAAGAAGGAGGCAGGCAGGGATACCTGCAGATAATATATGAGATTTCCGAAATTTATAAAAAGAGGTGATGCGATAGGTTTCGTTGCGCCATCATTTGGCTGTGATACGGAGCCGTATAAGACTGCCTTTGGCAGGGCGCAGGAGAACTTCAGGAATATGGGCTTTGGTATACAGATCGGGCCAAATTGTTATACCGGTGAAGGCATAGGAATCAGCAATAAGCCTGAGCTGTGCGGGCAGGAGATAAATGACTATTACACATCGGAGAAGAACGATGCACTCATATCCTGCGGCGGCGGAGAGCTCATGTGTGAGATACTTAACTATGTTGATTTTGACAGGCTGAGGGCAGCAGATCCGAAGTGGTTCATGGGATATTCGGACAACACGAACCTCACGTTCCTGCTCACAACACTGTGCGACACGGCATCTATATATGGTCCGTGCGCGGCGGCATTTGGACAGGAGCCGTGGCACCGATCAGTTGCGGATGCTATGGCGGTCCTTCAGGGACAGAAACTGTCATTTGCCGGATACGACGGATGGGAGAAGGAGTCCCTCAGGGATGAGGAGCATCCATTCCTGCCGTATAACATCACGGAGCCGAGGGTGATAAAGGGATATCCAGAGAAGTTCCAGGTGAGCGGACGAATGATAGGCGGCTGCATGGACTGTCTGGTGAACCTTATAGGAACAAAGTTTGACCGTGTTGGCGAATTCCTTGAGAGATATAAGGATGATGGTTTTATCTGGTTCCTCGAGTCCTGCGATCTGAACGTCATGTCCATAAGACGTGCTATGTGGCAGATGGACAACGGTGGTTGGTTCAGATACTGTAAGGGCTTTATGATCGGCAGACCGCTGCAGTTCGGACAGGAGATGATGGGTCTTGACCAGTATCAGGCTGTGCTGGGAATCATTGGAAAGTATGATGTACCGGTTGTGATGGATGTGGACCTTGGACATTTGTCACCGATGATGCCAGTGGTATGCGGCAGCATGGGAACTCTTATGGTGGATGGTCAGGATATGAGCCTTTCCATGGAGATGAGGTAGTGAGAAGCCTGTTGGCTGTTTGATTGGCTGAAAATGGCTGAAAAAATAAAGGCAAAAAATAAAAAATACTATTGTGAAAAAAAATATATCGTGCTACACTAGGTGGCAGATATGACAAAGGCATAGACGGAAAGAGTAGTGTGGTGGAGGCATCCAGAGAGAGCTGCATATGTGAATCAGATAGAGATCAGTCAGAGAAAACAGACAGAGATCAGATATTAATTCTGAACATATGGTGGGAGCAGCTTATGATATATCACATGAAGACCACTCCCGAGCCGTGCGCGATATAAGCGTCACCGCGTAGCTGCGTTAAAGGCATAATTGAGTTAAAAGTTAAGGTGGAAACGTGCATACGCACCCTTAGATAGATTATATCTAGGGGTGCTTTTTTAGTTGATACAGGAAGCTCATGTATAACCAGACGCCGGGCAGAATATATATTGATGTCTGCTGCGTCTGCAACGTATTTTCACTTTATAAGAAGTAAAAAGGAGAACTGACATGGTTAATTTCAAAGAAGACGAACAGCTTAAGACACTGAATCATTCCTGTGCACATCTTATGGCACAGGCTATCAAGCATCTGTACCCACAGGCAAAGTTCTGGGTAGGACCAGTAGTTGCTGAAGGATTCTACTACGATGTAGATCTCGGCGATGACGTTATCAGAGGCGAGGAAGATCTCGCAGCTATCGAGAAAGAGATGAAGAAGGTTGCCAAGAGCGGCAAGAAGATCATCCGCAAGGAGATATCCAAGGAAGAAGCTCTTGAGATGTTCAAGGATGACGAGTACAAGCTCGATCTTATAAATGGACTTGAGGATGGAACGATTACATGCTATGAGCAGGGTGATTTCACAGACCTCTGCCGTGGACCTCATGTAGACAATGTAAAGCTTTGCCGTAACTTCAAGCTCATCAGACATTCAGGAGCTTACTGGAAGGGCGACAGCAAGAACAAGGTTCTCCAGAGAATATACGGTGTGTGCTTCCCTACAAAGGAGGAGCTTGAGGAGCATCTTCAGTTACTTGAGGAGGCAAAGGAGAGAGACCACAGAAAGATCGGCAAGGACATGCAGCTCTTCATGGTCGATGACCTCGTAGGACGTGGACTTCCAATGTTCCTTCCAAAGGGATATACAGTATGGCAGGAGCTTGAGAACTATATCAAGCGCAAGGAGAGAAAGCTTGGCTACCTCCACGTTATGACACCTTGTGTAGGTACAGTAAACCTCTACAAGACATCAGGTCACTGGGATCACTACAAGGACAACATGTTCCCTGCAATGGAGATGGAGGGAGAGTCATTTGTACTTCGTCCAATGAACTGCCCACACCACATGATGATATATGCAAACAAGATGCACTCATATAAGGATCTTCCTATCAGGATCGCTGAGATCGCACACGACTTCAGATTTGAGGCAAGTGGTACACTCAAGGGTATTGAGAGAGGAAGACACTTCTGTCAGAACGATTCACATATATTTGTGACACCAGACCAGATCGAGGAAGAATTTGCAGGAGTTGTTAAGCTCATATTTGACACATACAAGGATTTCGGAATCACAGATTACAGATGCGTACTGTCACTCCGTGACCCAGAGGACAAGGTAAAATATCACGATGACGATGAGATGTGGAACACAGCAGAGAACGCTCTCAGAAAAGTTCTTGATGATATAGGAATTGATTACACAGAGGAGATCGGTGAGGCTGCATTCTACGGACCAAAGCTTGATGTAAATGTTAAGCCGGCCGTAGGAAATGAGTACACACTCTCGACATGTCAGCTCGACTTCTGTCTGCCAGCCAAGTTCGATCTGAAGTATATCGACAAGGACGGCGAGAAGAAGACACCTGTAGTTCTCCACAGAGCTATACTTGGATCTCTCGACAGATTCATGGCTTACATCCTTGAGGAGACAAAGGGCAATCTTCCAACATGGCTTGCACCTGTACAGGTAAGAGTTATGCCTGTAAAGACAGACAACGAGGATCTCATGGCTTATGCTCATAAGGTTGTTGATGCCCTTGATGCCATCGACGTTCGTGTAGAGCTCGATGACAGAGCAGAGAAGCTTGGTTATCGTATGCGTGAGGGTCAGGTCCAGAAGGTTCCATACCTTCTCGTAATCGGATTCAACGAGGCTGAGAACGGAACAGTATCATACAGACTCCACGGTGAGGCTGACACAACAGTTCTTCCACTTGACGAGTTTGTACAGAAGATCGACACAGAGATCAAGACAATGGCTCACAAGTAAGAGTGAAAATTTTACACCACAGGTTTACTTACCCTGTCCGCAAGGACAGGGTATTATTTTTTATAAAATACTTACAGGAGCTGCCCGCATGAAACAGCTCCCCTGATCCCTTAGAACATGGTTGAAGCTATATGAAGCCTAGTTTTGTATTGGTGTATGCATTTTTTCAAGTTTTGCTTTAAGTGCCTGTATTTCATTATCCTTTTCTGCCAGAGCACTTGTCATCTCCAGCTCCTTTTCTGCCAGAGCACTTGTCATCTCCAGCTCCTTTTCCGCCAGAGCACTGTCTTTCTCCGCCAGCATCTGTTTCGCTTTCTCCAGCTCTTCCTTCTGCTGTTCTATCATGTAATGTACCGTATTCTCATCAAGTATTTTAAGCGCATCTGAAAACATACCGATTACCTCCTCGGGTCTTTCCAGATAGCCAGCCATATCTGCTACGATTCCTTCCAGCCATGGATAGTCAGATATGAGTTCATCAAGTCTGTCCACGGTGTCGGTTGAAAGTAGGGCAAGCCATCCGTTAAGTGTGTTAATATCTCTGTTTCCTTTAGAATAATAACTTTCCTGAAACACGTCAAGAGGAAGCAGATAGTATTCCTGCAGCATATCAAGTTTTGCCTTGGAGCTAAAAACGGTCTTTCCTATATGGACATATGTATCCTTCATTGAATCTTCTCTGAGCTCCTTCGGGCTGTCCTCAAAGATGATTATCGTATAAACCTTCTTGAGATCTTTGTAAGTGAATGCATCGCCTTTCTCTCCCCTTACTCTGGCATACTGTCTTAGCAGAAGATCTGCCGAATAGCATGACATTCTCTGCGCTGGGAAGAGGTAGGATATCTTCTGTATCTCAACATTCGCAAACGAACCGTCATCGAGTTCGACCACTATATCCATTATCAGAAGAGAAGCACCCTGAAGCAGACTCTCCTCCTGAGTCAGTACATTTTTTATCTTTACCTTTCGCTTTATTATGCTTCCGATGAAACTTTCGAGCCTCTCCGGAGTTATATCGGTGTTGAATAGTTTCTTGAAAAATGGATCGTATGTGAGCGGAAGAGTTTTCTTTCCGCAGAGAAAGTCAAGAAGTCTGGACCTCAGATTATCCGACAATCTTATGTATCTGTTGTAATTTTCTGGCGTTTTCTTGAGCTCTGAAATCACCTCGTATCTATCTTTGGGTTCAAACAGTATGCTTATATTATTGTGTGCGTCGGGCAATTTATCCTGTGCAGTGATGTCTGGAATATACAGCGTATTATCGTGTGACTCCTCTGGTACAGTATCACGTATTTTATATTGCGTTCTGTCGGACGTTTTATCATGTGGCTTCTCAAGTGCAGTACTAGGTATTTTATTTTGCGTCCTGTCAGGTGTTTTGTCTTTGTATTCTATAGGCATAGTTCCTCCTTGTGATAATTATAAGCCATGTAAAATTTGCTTCAGGGCAAATGCAGTGGCTTATGCTTCGTGTCATCAAGCGGCAGATTGAAATGCTGCTTAGTATCCGGCCTCTTGATATTTGGATTGTTCTTGGGGGAATCAGCCAGCCATTTTTATGATCGATTTCTCCCCCCGGCTGACTGCTTTTATAGATATGCATATCTGATATGCGGAATGTATCACCACATAAGACTTAAGTCAATAGGCCTATTTCAAAGACACACTTTACAAAAACGAAAAAAATACGTGTATTTTATTACACTGTGTTACCGTAAAAACATTGAATTGACTGAAAATTTTATGTCAGTGGAATTTTATAATTTGTATAATTTTCGGGGAATTTAGGAGAATGTTAAATTTGTATAAACTGCAGACAAATTGGTACTTTAACAATTTAACGTGGCAGAAGTGCCTGCCCCCTTTAGCACATACCTTCTCGTAATCGGCTCCAACGAGGCTGAGAACGGAACAGTATCATACAGACTCCATGGTGAGGCTGACACAACAGTGCTTCCGCTTGACGAGTTCGTACAGAAGATCGACACTGAAATCAAGATAATGGCTCACAAGTAAGAGCAGATATGATAAATACAAAGGAGTCCTGCAATATATGTTATTGCAGGGCTGCATAAAAAATGCCACACAGAGTATTGTAACAGCATTCAATAGGTGTTACACTAAAAAGTAACATTCAGTGATTTTCAGGCAGGGGTTGACAGGATATGCAGAGCAGAGCAGGCTTAATGTAGCCTTTCTTTTGTATACCATTTTATATTCATTACAAAAAAACCGGAGAGTCAGGTCGTATAGATTTGATTTGACTCCCGGCTTTTGTGTGCCTGAAAAAATAAAAAAGAGGAGAGGCCTATGATGAAGGAGAGAAAAAAACAATTAACACGGCTGTGTGCGTATGTTATGGCATTTGCTATGGTTCTGAGTTGTCTGATGACAGGTGGCTCTGTCAAGGCTTATGCCGGAACCGCCACAGTTCAGCCTGCAGGCGTACAGGCTGCAAATGCAAAGAAGACCGCAAAAGTTGATAAGATATTTGTCAGCTCAACGTATAACTATGCATATGAAGGACAGAAGTTCAATGAAACTTCATTCCGGAAAAACACCACTGTGAAAGTAAAGAAAAAAGGTAAAATTTATACCGTTAAAGCTTATACAGTGTCAGCACGAACATATGTTAAAGCCAATGGAACCGGAAAAAACAAAGGTAAATTTGTTGTTAAAGTAACATATGGCGGTAGATCAACAGCAAAATATGTTGATGTTATTAAAGGAATAAAAGCAACATCAAACTTAAAAACCTTAAATGAAGGTGAAAAGCTTGATGCTAAAGCATTTAAAAAGTCCGTAACAGCAAAACGTGTTTTGGCAAATGGTAAAACAAAGGTAATACCATCTAGTAGTTTCAAACTGGTAAATCCACCATCAACAGTTCGTTTTAACAGCAATGCTTATCCTAATTCTGTAGGTGTTAAGATACAGTCAGGCAGTAAAGCAACGTATGCTTATGTGAAAATAAATCCATTAAGTAAGATTGCCGTAACCAGTAATACAGTAGGTGTATTAAATGAAGGAAGCACTTTTTCCGAAAAAGATTTCCGGAAAAACATCACAGTAAGATCTTATTATAAGACATCTTCTGCTAATAAGAACATCACAGGATATACGGTATCTGTCCCAAGTAAAACAGTTAAACCGGATAAAAATGGTAAATATGTTGTAACCATTAAATATGGTAAAAAATCAACTGCCGTTCCTATCACTGTTAGCTCATTCAAGCAGATAAATGCAAAGCTCAACAACACAGCTTATCCTTTATATGAAGGAGCCACCTTTGATGCTGAAACATTTAAGTCAAATGTAACTGTGTATAAAACTTACACAAACAGCAAACGCACGACACCTGTTACAAACTTTACAGTATCAGCAGCAAAAACAATTACACCAGATATTAATGGTAAGTTCAACATTACAATTAAATCTGGCAGTAAGCGGGCAACACTTGCTGTACCTGTAAAAAAGATTGACAAGTTTTATGCAAAACCGACAGAAAACTATACATTAAAGGCTGATCAGGCTTTTGATGAATCTGTTTTCAGAAGTAGCGTAAATGTAATCGCTCACTACGGTTCAACAGAAAAACTGGTTGAAGATTACACCATCTCAGTTGCAAATGGCACAATTGTCAAAGCTGACGAAAATGGTAAATTTGTTGTAGAAGTTATATTTGCTGGTAAAACAGCCACAGTTGCTATACCTGTAGTAAAAGCTGAAGACCCAACACCTGAACCAACAATATCCGAAATTACTGTTTCAAGCAATATACCATACTTATATAATGGAATAGAAGTTGACGACGCACTTAAAGCAACAATAGAAAACAGTCTTACTGTAACAGCAACTATGTCTGATGGTAGTACCAAAACATTAGATAGCAATTTATATAAAGTTAGAACTGTTACACGTGTTGTTGTTTATACCGGTGAAAGTGGCGGATTCAGAGTTGATGTTGACTATAGCGACGACATCACAGGAAAATGCTATATTCCTGTCATTACTGGCATAGTAGTTCATCCAAAAGATACTTCGGTATCTTTTGAATTAACCAAAGGAGCAAGTTATACAAAGGAAGATTTCTTAAAGCTTTTTGATGTATTCGACATTTATGGCGATCAGCATGAAGAAGCTTGTAAAGAATATGAATTTATTGCTCCAGAAACAGTCTATGCCAACGGTGAAGGAGAATTTGCAGGTCAATTTGTTGTAAAAGTCACATCAAACTCTGGTAACTTCAATTATTCTGTCTCATATAAGATAATTGATGGCGGAACTGTAAATCCAGATCCAACACCAATTGTTGGTCAGGAAGTTGATTGGTTATATTTCTTTGGACAATATGCAGAAGTATCATCATATGATACCTATATTTCAGTTTATGCATCCACAAGTATGCCAAATTCATTTGGTACTATAAAAAATTGGGGAATAATATATTGCCCACCTGAAGCTGAAATGGTATATGAAAAATGTAATTCTACTCCTTGTTCTATTGATGGTAATTCTAACATAAGTTGCAAGATTATACGTTTTGATAGTTCTTGGGATTCGCTAGAAACAGCCACATTTAGAATATACGCAATAGTAGAAAATAATGGTAATTTAACTACATATTATAGTAAAATATTATATGTTGATAAAAATACTGGAAATTGCTATTTTTCTAAATAAAAATGTTTAATTCAAATCGTCAAAACAAGACGTAAAAAAGTTCATATATATCTAGCAAGGCAGAGTTTTCTCTGCCTTGCCAGGAGCATCCCAAAGTTTGTGTAAACCTTCAAACTGATGTAAGATAAAATTACTCAGTTTGGAGGTTATTTTTATGGCAAGAAGAAAAGACAGCCCACAAAAAGCAGCAATGAGAGAAATAATGCGTGACTATCTGAAAAATAATGATATCAGCATTAAAGACGGCACCGATGTAAACAGTATCATGCGCGACATGATGTCTGTCCTTTTAGAAGGTGCCTTGGATGAAGAACTGGATGAGGAATTAGGATATTCAAAGTATGACTACCGAAACAAAGAAACGGACAATAGTAGAAATGGACATTCCCATAAAACTATGCATACCAGTTATGGAGATATGGATGTAGCCATTCCAAGGGATCGTAACGGTGATTATGAACCACAGCTGATTAAAAAATATCAAAATACCGTAACTCAGGACATGGAAGAAAAAATACTTTCCATGTATGCCAAAGGAATGACAACCGGCGATATTGAATCTCACATGCGCGAATTATACGATATTGATATTTCTGATAGTACAATCAGTAGGATCACAGACAAAATTCTGCCAATTGTAAAGGAATGGCAGGAGCGCCCTCTGGAAGAAGTGTATGCAGTTGTATTTATGGATGCAATCCACTATCATGTTCGCAGCGAAGGTCGTATTGTAAAACGTGCGGTTTATATCGCTCTTGGTATCGACATGAATGGGAAAAAGGATGTCCTTGGAATGTACGTAGGCGAAAACGAAAGTGCAAAGTTTTGGCTTTCAATCATGAATGGATTAAAAAACCGCGGAGTTGAAGATATACTTATTGCATGTGTTGATGGTTTGAATGGATTTCCACAGGCAATCGAGACTGTTTATCCTAAAACAGAGATTCAGCAATGCATCATCCATCAGATCCGTAATTCAACAAAATTTGTTTCATATAAAGACATCAAAAAGCTGATGGCTGATTTGAAACTCGTATATGCTGCACCAACGGAAGAAACAGCATTAAATGAGTTAGAGCTGTTTAGAGATAAATGGGATTCCAAGTATCCTAAGATTTACAAATCCTAGTATGATAACTGGGCAACTCTGTCGACTTATTTCAAGTATCCAGAAGCAGTAAGGCGCCTGATTTACACTACAAATGCCATCGAAGGTTTTAACCGCCAGCTCCGAAAGGTTACAAAAAGCAAGACTGTTTTTCCATCAGATGACAGCCTTTTAAAAATGCTGTATTTGGCAACTATGGATATCACGAAAAAATGGACAGGTCATAGGCACGACTGGGGGCAGATTCACTCTCAGCTGGAAATCTATTTTGAAGAACGCCTGGCAGGACGGAACCTGTAAAACAGATAGTTTTAGGCAGGTCTTATTGACATGCCTAAAAACTCCTGTATAATGCAGATATGGGCAGAACCCGCGAAGTCGGCTCTGCCCATTTGTAACTATTCACAAATCTTATATCGGTTTTTAACGTTTACACAAAACTTGAAACGGTCTCGCCTTGCTTTTTTATTTCTCATATATATTACACTACTTTTTATTTTTTAAATCATTTTAATTATCATAATTATTCTTAATAACAACATAATAATATTCTTCACCAACTAAATAACTCTTCATTTAAGCATCTTCTCTTACCTCAAATTAACCGTAGGAGTCGACGTCCCCGGCGACCCGCTAAATAAACTATTCTTTATAAATACAAAAAAGATAGAGCTTACAAAACTCTATCTTTTTGCATTTATTTTAATTACTTTTTAGCATATTGTCTTTTTATCCTAAACTGTTTAAATCCAAATATCACACTCATAACAATTAATGCAATCATTAAACCAACAATATTCAAAATATTATTACGTATAAATGTTCTCATCGCAATACCCGTTGGTGGAATAATTGTAATATAATCAGCTGCATATGCATCATTTTCAACTTCTTTATTAGTATCAGAATAAACATTATAACCTGCATTCCAGAAACCTGAAGTTTTAGCAATTTTCATTGCATTACCAGGCACAGAATTTGTATCCCTTCTACCTGTTGAATTTGAATAAACCAATATCTCTACTAAATTATCCAATCCAACTTCGTTTGCCTCCTCATCTGAAGAAGTATTTTTTCTAGTTGCAACAGAAACATTAGCAATAGAATAATATGGTTTATTATTAGCATTTTTATCATTTACATTTTTATAAACTTCAGGAACCAAACCTGTTGTCAATCTTTCATTGTATTTACTAATATGTTCATCATCACTACTAATATATTCTGCTCTTAGTTTGTTATCATTTTGCTTAGTATATTGAATATATTCATTTACAGAAGCAATAATATTATATTTATTATCTGTAACTAACTCTCTTCCCTTTTCATCTAGAATTTGATTTTTATTTGAATCACTATATGAATCATCAGATAATAACCCATTAATTGTTTCAAAATCTTTAACGTATTTGTCATTATTGTTGTCATTAATCTTTTTAATGCCAACTTTTTCCCATGTATGATCTGTATAGTTAGTTTCATTATATTCATAATCAGAACTTGTATTCACATCAATATAATCAACAACTTTATCAACTGTTGTTTTAACAACATTATCAGCTAAATATGTTAAATTTATATCTGCAGCATCAACTCTATAAGAATAATTTGTTATTGTATATGCTTTTTCGTTTTCACATAAATTATTCTCATAATAATATCTACCAACATATGCACCATATACAAGAACTTCTGGTCTTATATAATCATCTTTCTTTTGGTCGTCTGATAATCGTGATGTTCCATCTAATAATTTTTTCAAACTAGCATCAGATGCTGTACCATTATTATATAGCTCTAATAATTTATACAATGTTGAATCACCTGAAATTCCATTTGCCTCTTCCAAATAATTATCAAAGTCTTCTGCATTCATTGAATTTTTCATCTGTTTATACAAGTTTTCAGTTGGAAGAGCACTTGCCTTTCCTGAAATATCACTTGCAACATATAAATTAGCTAATCTACCTGTAAAATCTACCTCTGAGTTATTTTTAACATTTACATTATAAATAACTAATAATGATAAATCCTTCAAATATTCATTTTCAACAGATGAAGCATAAAATCCTTGACCATCAACCGTTTGATCTTTATGTGTCATATATGCAATTTTATTACTATTAATAGTATCAACATTATCTTTTATTAAGTCACCATTTTCATCAAAATATACTCTTAATATTGCAAATAATCGGTGTCAGGTACAGATGAACATAGGTTTATTTGTACCTGACACTATCCTCCCCTTTTAAATTGACGCATTGCCAGTCACAGTGAACAATGATAAAATCAATTTATATTTATGCGGTCTTAGAGCTTAGATTACACTAAAACGAAAGGGGTATGGGAAAGAATGGGAAGATTCGTGAATCCTGACAATAGCGCATTTCAAGTGGCTCTTAATTCAAGAATATATGTGGATAAGACGGGGTTGATAGAATATACGAATAGCGTTCTTGATACATCAGATGCTTATATCTGTAATAGTCGTCCCCGCAGATTCGGAAAATCTTATGCGGCTAATATGCTGGCTGCGTACTATAGCAGAGGCTGCGATTCAGAAGAAATGTTTTCTGGACTTGAGATTGCCAAGGCAGAGAATTTCAAGAAACATCTTAATAAGTATGATGTAATCCATATTGATATTCAATGGTTTTTGGCAAATTGTGAGAATGCTGAACAGGTTGTTGCATTCATAACAAAGAGTGTTTTGAATGAACTCCGTGTTTTATATCCGAATGTATTACCACAGGATGTAGTCACAATACCGGATGCCCTATCTCATGTAAAAGACAGTACAGGACAGAAAAATGTTGTAATTATCGATGAATGGGATGTACTGATCCGTGATGGTGTGGCAAGTGAGGCGATACAGGAGGAGTATTTGAATTTCCTGAGAGGAATGTTTAAGGGAACGGAGCCTACAAAGTATATACAGCTGGCGTATCTTACGGGAATTTTGCCTATTAAAAAAGAGAAAGCACAGTCTGCAGTCAACAATCTTGATGAATTTACAATGCTGCAGGCATACGGTCTTGCTCCGTTTATCGGTTTCACTGAAAGAGAAGTAAAAGAGCTGTGTAAAAAATATAACAGAGATTTTGAAAAAGTAAAACGTTGGTATGATGGCTATCTGCTTGATGGTTATCAGATATATAATCCCAAAGCTGTTGTAAGTCTGATGACGAAGGGGAAGTTCAGAAGCTATTGGTCAGAAACAGGTTCGTATGAGGTTGTGATCCCTTTGATCGACATGGATTTTGATGGTTTGAAGACAGCTATTATTGAGATGCTTTTAGGCTCAGAGGTTGAGGTAAACACTGCAACATTTAAAAATGATCCGGCAAAGATAATGAATAGAGATGACGTGATTACATATCTGATACACCTAGGCTATTTGGGGTATAATGAAGACCGTGAAACGGCATTTGTTCCGAATGAGGAGATTAGGCAGGAATTGATCAATGCGGTGAGAAGCAGCAAGTGGGATGAGATGATATCTTTTCAATAGGCATCCAGACAGTTGCTAATGTCAACGTTGGCGAAAGACGAAAGCAGTGTTGCGTTAGAAATAGAAAAAATACATTCGGAATACGCTTCAGCTATACGTTATAATGATGAGAATTTGCTGAGCAGCACAATTACGATTGCGTATTTGGCTTCAATGCAGTATTATTTTAAGCCGGTTAGAGAATTACCGGCAGGTATTGGATTTGCTGATTTTGTATATGTACCAAAGCCGGAGCATAGAGGTTCATATCCTGCATTGGTTGTAGAATTAAAATGGAACAAAGATGCACAAACGGCTCTGATGCAGATTAAAGATAAAAAGTATCCGGAATCGATTCTTCAGTATACAGGAGACATTCTGCTGGTGGGAATAAATTACGATAAAAAGACCAGGAAACATGATTGCAAGATAGAACAGTTTGAAAAATAGACAGATATTGATGAAGTGACGAGAAAACAGCCCTGTGGGGGTGATCCGACTGTATGTGTATATATCGGCTCACGTTTGTCTACCCTCGTTTTGCCTTTGCTCCTATGCATGCGGCTATTGCAGGCGATAAGGTCGCTGCCTGCACCGCCTTAGCATGGAGCGGCAAATCTCGGTCGACTGCACTACCGAGCCAGCTATATACACATACAGGTCTTGGATCTTTGCCCCCACAGGGCTGTTTTTATATCAGATGCAATAGTTATCTGTCGCTTCAGGTCTTTCTGCCACAAGGTCAGCGATGGTGGTGGTGTCTATCACGTCTCGGATCGCTTTATCCAGTCTGCGCCACAGTCCTATGGTGGAGCATCTTGCCTCGCGGTCGCATTGGAATTCATCTGCATCAAGACACGCAACAGGTGATATGCCGCCCTCGGTGAGCCTTAAGACCATGCCCACTGTTATGTCTTCTGGGGCTTTTCGGAGAAGGTAGCCTCCCTGCGGTCCTCTGGTGCTCTTCACCAGTCCACCTGAGTTCAGAACAGATGTGATCTGCTCAAGGTACTTCTCGGATATCTCTTCCTGTGCGGCAACATCTTTGATGCTCACGGGTTTGCCGTCTGTCCTTGCCGCTATATTTATAAGGAAACGCAGAGCGTAACGTCCTTTTGTGGATACTTTCATAATATAAACCTCCCAAATGCCTGTATTTACTGATGATTTCACATCATTTACACGTCTATTATAACATCTGGAAAAAAACAATCAAGATAATTCATAAAAAACCTATTGACAAAGTGGGAATTAGGTTGTAATATACAGCTATGCCTAATTCATAGTTTCCGAGTAGGAATTATGTGAAAAGTAAAAATAATCACAGAAATGATACGATCAAGTCAAATTTCAAAGACGAAAATCGAGAAAGAGGTGTTGATATGCTGGGAAGGACATTTAAACCACAGTACCTTAACGAAGACAGACGAATGTGTTGCATAGAAGTCATGTGTTGCTGCTGTTAAAGCGAACACAGAACCAATAATCATGACAAAGATATAAATAACAGATCATACATAATAGACAGAGAATAATAAAGAAGAGTATAATGCCACATGAGCTCACATACATGATAAGATGAATGGGCAGGTGCGCATGACAGATAAAATATTTGAATTTAAGGAGAATAAGATCATGGCAAAGAAGACAAGAGCAGAGAGAAATTTAAAGTTTGAGACATTACAGTTACACGTAGGACAGGAGACAGCAGATCCGGTTACAGATGCAAGAGCGGTACCAATCTACCAGACATCATCATTCGTATTCCACAACTCACAGCATGCAGCTGACAGATTCGCACTCAAGGATGCCGGCAACATCTACGGAAGACTTACAAATCCAACAGAGGATGTATTTGAGAGAAGAATCGCAGCCCTCGAGGGCGGCGTTGCAGCACTGGCAGTTGGTTCAGGTGCAGCAGCAGTAACATACACAATTCAGAACCTTGCACTTGCAGGAGACCACATCGTAGCAGCAAAGAACATCTACGGCGGAACATACAATCTCCTTGCACATACACTCAAGGATTACAATGTAGATACAACATTTGTTGATCCACTTGATCCACAGGCATTTGAGGATGCTATCCAGGAGAACACAAAGGCCCTCTACATCGAGGTTCTTGGAAATCCTAACTCAGAGGTTTCAGATATCGAGACAATTGCAAAGATCGCTCACGCACACAAGATACCACTTGTGATCGACAGCACATTTGCAACACCATACCTCGTAAGACCTATCGAGTACGGTGCGGACATCGTAGTTCACTCAGCGACAAAGTTCATCGGTGGACACGGAACAACTATCGGTGGTGTCATCATCGACAGCGGTAACTTCGACTGGAAGGCATCAGGCAAGTTCCCACAGCTCACTGAGCCAAATGAGAGCTACCACGGTGTAAGCTTTGTAGACGCAGCAGGCCCTGCAGCATTTGTCACAAGAATCAGAGCTATCCTTCTCCGTGACACAGGTGCTACGATCTCACCAATACACTCATGGATATTCCTTCAGGGACTTGAGACATTGTCACTCCGTGTTGAGAGACATGTATCAAATGCACTCAAGGTAGTTGAGTACCTGAACAACCATCCACTTGTTGAGAAGGTAAATCACCCTTCAGTATCCACAGATCCTGAGCAGCAGAGACTGTACAAGAAGTACTTCCCTAACGGCGGTGGTTCGATCTTCACTTTTGAGATCAAGGGAGATGCAGAGACAGCCAAGAAGTTCATCGACAATCTGGAGATATTCTCACTTCTTGCAAATGTCGCTGATGTTAAGTCACTGGCTATCCACCCGGCATCAACAACTCACTCAGAGCTGAATGAGGCTGAGCTTATCGATCAGGGAATCAAGCAGAACACGATCAGACTTTCAATCGGTACTGAGAACATAGACGATATCATCGAGGATCTTGACGAGGCATTCAAGGCAATCCAGGAGTAATCGATATAAATAATGAATATATAGCGGCGCTGGCTTTGACGGACATGTTAGAGCTTGGCGTCGTTTAAAACAGGAAAGGAAAGGTAAATAAAATGAGCAAAATATATAAGAGTGCAGCAGAGCTTATAGGTAAGACTCCACTTCTGGAGCTTTCAAACATAGAGAAGAAGAATGATCTCAAGGCAAATATCCTTGCAAAGCTGGAGTACTTTAACCCAGCAGGAAGTGTTAAGGACAGAATCGCATTCCAGATGATCGAGGATGCAGAGAAGGACGGCACACTTAAGCCGGGCGCAACCATCATCGAGCCTACATCAGGCAACACAGGTATCGGTCTTGCATCCATAGCAACAGCCAAGGGTTACAAGGCGATCATCGTTATGCCTGAGACCATGAGCGTTGAGAGACGTAACATCATCAAGGCATACGGTGCTGAGATAGTTCTCACAGACGGAACAAAGGGAATGAAGGGAGCCATCGCAAAGGCTGATGAGCTTTCAAAGGAGATCCCTGGCAGCTTTGTAGCTGGACAGTTCGTAAATCCATCCAATCCAAAGGCACACAGACTCACAACTGGTCCTGAGATCTGGGAGGACACAGACGGCAAGGTAGATGTATTTGTAGCCGGTATCGGAACAGGTGGAACTATCACAGGTGTTGGCGAGTATCTGAAGGAGAAGAATCCAGACGTAAAGGTCATCGCCGTTGAGCCTGCCACATCACCGGTCCTCTCAAAGGGCGTTTCAGGAGCACACAAGATACAGGGAATCGGTGCAGGATTTGTTCCTGACACACTTAACACAAAGGTATATGACGAGATCATCGCCGTTGAGAATGATGACGCATTTGCAGCAGCAAAGGAGATCGCATCAGCAGAGGGAATCCTCGTAGGAATCTCATCAGGTGCAGCTTACTTTGCAGCAAAGCAGATCGCAGAACGCCCTGAGTATGCAGGCAAGAACATCGTAGTTCTTCTTCCAGACAGTGGAGACAGATATTACTCAACTCCGTTATTCGGCTAAATGGATATAAAGTAATTGCTGTGATATAGAATTTATATGAAAAAGCCACCACATCGTGATATGATGTGGTGGCTTTTTTGAAAGTACCCTTAATTAGCTGCATAAATAGTATACAATTGGATAACCTTAAAACTGAGAGAGTTTTGAGGGGAAATGCCCTTAATTGGGTTGACTTTCCATTAAAATATGTTAATATTTAAGGGAAAAGGAGCGGACTAAGGGAATGAGAACTTTTAATTACAGTAAAATAAAAGAAGAAAAATGGGATTCTGAAGTGCTTGGACTCATAGCTGCAATATATAGATATGCAGGTAAACAGGAACTGTATTTAAGGCAGCGTCCGGATGAGCTGGATAAGCTTGTGGAGATAGCAAAGATCCAGAGCACGGAGGCGTCCAATGCCATAGAGGGTATAGTTACAACAAAAACAAGAATAAAGCAGTTGGTTGAGGAGAAGACCACACCGAAGAATAGAGCCGAGGAGGAGATAGCAGGTTACAGGGATGTGCTGGGGGTTATACATGAAAGCTTTGATGCGATACCTATAACTCAGAATTATATACTTCAGCTGCATAAGATGTTGTACAGTCATATGAATAACCCATTTGCAGGAAGAACAAAGACTGTGCAGAATTATATCAGCGCAACTTATCCTGATGGGCATACGGAAGTCCTGTTCACGCCGATGGCTCCATTTGAGACACCGGAAGCGCTGGACAGGATATGTGGGGAATACAACAGGGTGATCGGTAATTTCGAGGTGGAGCCGCTGATCGTCATTCCTGTTTTCATACATGATTTTCTGTGCATACACCCGTTTAATGATGGCAATGGCAGAATGAGCAGACTGCTCACAACGCTTTTGTTATATAGAAGTGGATTCTATGTAGGAAAGTATATTTCCCTTGAGGCTAAGATCGCAGGAAATAAGGAGTTATATTATGAGTCACTTGGAAAAGCGCAGGCAGGCTGGCATGAGGGCACGGAGGATGTGATACCGTTTATAAAGTATCTCCTTGGAACGATACTTGCTGCTTATAAGGATTTTGAGGATCGCTTTGCAATTGTAGAGGAAAAGCTGCCGGCGATTGAGATGGTGCGAAAAGCGATACTGCTGAAAATAGGAAAGTTTACAAAGCAGGATATAATGGAACTTTGCCCGACCCTCAGCATCAGTTCGGTAGAGGGAGCACTCAGAAAACTCGTAAAAGAGGGCGATATAGGTAGAGGTGGTACGGGCAAGTCTACCTATTATGTCAGAATGAAATAACAAATGCTTGTTTTTTTCACTTTAGCTTGTTAATCTATTGTACGAAACAGGAGATCAGTCGCTAATTGCCGGTGCATTTGAGATGGTGGGTAGATTGGGATAAGACCGATCTGAATGAATTGATATTAGGGGAAAAGGGATATAAGACTATGAAAAAACTATCAGATAGACAGAAAACACTTATAAAATGGTTGTGCGTTCTGGCACTTGTAGGTCTTATCATTTACGTATTCCGTGACATGGCAGGCCCTATACTGTCGCAGCTTGTAAAGACAAGCCCTGTGGTTGTGGCAGCCATTCTTGGAGCGACGCTTTTATATGGAGTGATAGAGAGCTGCATAACGTTTATCCTCATGCGACAGGTGGAGAACAATATGACATTTTTCGATGCAAATATTATGACGTATTTTGTGTCATTTTACAGGGTATCAACGCTTGGGAGCGGTACCATAGTGGCATCCACATTGTTCATGAAACACTGCGGAATACAGCCGTCGAAAGCGCTAGGTCTGTACTCTATTGATTATGCGATACACAAGATGACCATATGTGTTATGGCGGTGGCATTGTTTCTTGCAAACAGAGAATATATGCTTGGAGTATTTGGCAAATACAGTTCATATGTTGTCCTTGGCGTTATAGCGACCATACTAATAACTATGGCGATAGTGCTCTTTGCGTGCTGGCCGCCGTTTCACAGATTTCTCAGATGGCTTCTTGAAAAAGCTGATGATTTGTTCAAAGGACGATTTGCAAAGCATATTGACAGTTTAAGTGAACAGACAGCCATGATGGAGGATGCCACCAGTGTTGTGCTTAAGAAACCGTGGCTTATAGTGGTAGTCATGCTGCTTGATATATGTAAGTTCGCGTGCTGGTTTGCCATACCTTATATAGTGTGTCACAACTTGTGTGATATGAATATCATCACGTCAATAGGTATAACAGCCATGAGTGTCATGCTGGCGGCAGTCATTCCTATGCCTGGTGGGATCGGGTCAAGTGAGCTTGTTATGACAGCGATCTATTCGGGACTCGTGGGTTCTGCTGCAGCCGGAGCCATGGCACTTCTCTATAGATTTGCAACATTCATGTTCCCATTTATCATAGGCGCATTTACAGCCATATTCTTTAAGAGGTTCAAGAGATATAAGGCGGCACAGAATGAAAAACAGGGAATCTAGTATGGCGGATACAGACTCATAGCTGAACCGATAAATGGGTTTATAAAGAACCGATATATACCAATGGTTAGCAAGATGCGTGGCAGGTGATATATATCGGCTGGTGAAGGGAAAAGATACATATGAAGAACATAGTCGCGGGCATACTGGCCCACGTTGATTCAGGCAAGACCACACTCTCCGAGGCGATGCTCTACCAGACTGGAAGGATAAGAAAACTTGGACGTGTGGATCATCAGGATACATATCTTGATACGGACCGTCAGGAAAAGGACAGGGGAATCACGATATTTTCCAAGCAGGCGGAGCTTACCTATGGTGATATGCATATAGCACTGCTTGACACTCCGGGACATGTGGATTTTGGAACGGAGATGGAGAGGACACTGCAGGTTCTTGATTATGCGGTTCTGGTCATCAATGGCATGGACGGAGTGCAGAGCCATACGGAGACTCTGTGGAAGCTGCTTGAGAGATATGAGATTCCTGTATTTATATTTGTAAATAAGATGGACATGACGGGGTATGACAGGGAGTACCTCATGGACAATATCAGACACAGACTGAGCGATGGCTGTGTCGATTTTTTATGTGAAGATGCTGGTGAACACATAGCTATGTGCGATGAGAACATGCTGGAGAGATTCCTCGAGACTGGGGAAAACCGGGAAGATGACATAGCTAAGGCTGTGGCAGACAGAAAGCTGTTTCCTTGTTATTTTGGTTCAGCGCTT
Organism: uncultured Coprococcus sp.; assembly: GCA_934277375.1. Taxonomy (GTDB): domain Bacteria; phylum Bacillota; class Clostridia; order Lachnospirales; family Lachnospiraceae; genus Coprococcus. Next base: position 47,383 of record CAKQTZ010000010.1, read on the forward strand.
AAAAATGATGGTGTGGCTGAGCTGCTGGATGGAATGAACAGATATGTGACTGAGCCTCGGCGAACGGATGAATTCGGAGCCAGGGTATTTAAGATCGGCCGTGATGACAAGGGAGAGAGACTGACTTATATGAAGATCACAGGGGGAACCCTGAGACTAAAGGATGTAATCACGCTTATAGGCAGACAGGGCGAGGAAACACTTGAAAAGGTAAATCAGATAAGGGTATACTCCGGCGCAAAGTATGACATGGTGGATCATGTCACTGCGGGCTGTGTATGTGCTGTCCCGGGGCTGGTGAATACCTACGGCAGACAGGGAATAGGTGCCTGTCCGGATGGAGAGCTCCCAAGCCTGGAGCCGGTTCTCAGCTATAAGGTCATGTACCCGACAGATGTGGATGCGGTCACGATGGTGTCAAAGCTCAGACAGCTTGAGGAGGAGGATCCATTGCTTCAGGTGCAGTGGAATGAGGCAGCCGGTGAGATATACATCAAGGTCATGGGACAGGTGCAGCTGGAGGTCGTGGCGCAGATGGTCAGAGACAGATTTGGCATAGCCATCACGTACGGTCAGGGCAGAATATCATATAAGGAGACGATCGCAGCTCCGGTCATGGGAGTGGGACATTTTGAACCGCTCAGACACTATGCTGAAGTACATCTGCTGCTTGAACCTATGGAGAATGGCAGTGGTATGTGCTTTGACAGCATTTGCAGCGAGGATGTGCTGGACAAGAACTGGCAGAGATTGATACTGACTCATCTACAGGAAAGGGAATTCAGAGGGGTGCTGACGGGATCCCCGATCACGGATATGAAGATAACTATAACCGCAGGCAGGGCACATCAGAAGCACACTGAGGGCGGTGATTTCAGACAGGCGACATACAGGGCTGTGAGACAGGGGCTTATGATGGCGGAAAGTGTATTGCTTGAACCTGTATATGCATTTAAAATAGAGGTACCGCAGGAGTATGCGGGCAGAGTGCTTGCTGACATAGTGAAGATGAGCGGCAGCATGGACGGACAGGAGATCACAGGCGAGATAACGGTTATCACTGGACATGCACCGGTATACACTATGAGAGAGTATTACAGTGAGCTCACGGCATTTTCCAGAGGTACAGGCAGGCTTCAGGTGGATATAGATGGCTATCAGCCGTGCCACAACACGGAAGAGGTTCTGGCTGAGAGACATTATGATCCTGAGCTTGACAGGTTTAATCCATCATCATCGGTATTCTGTGCCCACGGTGCAGGTTATCTGGTCGATTGGTACGATGTGTATGAGAACATGCATGTGAAGGAGGATCCGGGATTTGAGATCTCAGGTCAGCTTGGCTACACGGATGATGGCGATGCTACGGATATTCCGGTGAACAGACCGGGAAAGAGAGTGTCGGATATGTCCATCACGGACGAGGAACTCAGCGAGATATTTGCAAGGACATTTGGCGGTGATTACAAGGATAAGGATGTGGCGCTGAACGGAAGGTTCAGGAGAACCACGTCTGAGTATAAAGTAAATGGAACAGCAGCCGGTGGTGTGACAGAAGGCACGGCTGGGGGCGGCGCGTCTGCCGGTGCAGCAGACGGTATGGCAGGAGGTTCTTCAAGTTCGGGATATCGCGGAAATGGACAGTATAATAAGAGTCAGTCCAGAGACAGACAGCCAGGGAATGGGCCTCTTGTGGGCAGCAGGCCGGCCGACAGGGGAATAGCAACACCTGGAGCATTCAAGCGCAGAAATAGTGGCGAGGACTACGTTATAGTGGATGGCTACAACGTCATATTTGCGTGGGATACACTTCGGGAACTGTCGGAGCACAACATAGACTCCGCGAGAGGAAAACTCATGGATATCCTGTCGAACTATCAGGGATATATGAACTGTCATCTGATAGTGGTATTTGACGGTTACAAGGTGAAGGACAACAAGGGCGAGAGATTCCCATATGACGATATAGAGGTTGTGTACACAAAAGAGGGCGAGACCGCAGATGCGCACATAGAAAAACTCACACATGAGCTTGCGAGAAAGCACAAGGTCACTGTGGTCACATCGGACGGACTGGAGCAGATAGTCACCATGGGACAGGGCGCGATCCGCATGTCCTCACGGGACTTCAAGGCAGAGGTTGAGAGGGTGAACGAACATCTGAGAGATAATTATCTGAAAAATGATTGATAAAATTTAATCAAAACAATTAAGATGATATATTGATTATGGTTTATTTGACAGATACTTAGAAGAAGGTTAAAAGGTTTGTCAGGGCAAAATTGCCCGACGAACCATACATAATTACGGAGAACAGCGAGGCTTAACAGTGTATATAAACCAAGCTGATGGGTATGCCTTCGCAGGGGCATTTGAGCCCGCCGGTCCTTAGATGGTGCGTCAAGCAGCATCTTAGTACCGCTGCAGGGCGAAACGAGCGGGAGCGTCCCCTGAGAAGGCATACCCATCAGTTTGGTTGCACAACACTAGAACCGAGCGTCCGTGTTAATAGGAGGGACAATTTGGCAGATTATATAATGGCGCTGGATCAGGGAACGACCAGCTCAAGGGCGATAATATTTGATAAGGAAGGCAGGATATGCTCAGTGAAACAGAAGGAGTTCACCCAGCATTTCCCGAATAACGGATGGGTGGAGCATGACCCTATGGAGATATGGGCAACCCAGATGTCGGTGATGATGGAGGCGAGGGAGACTATGGGAATCCGTACCGAGGATATAGCCGCCATAGGAATCACAAATCAGAGAGAGACAACCATAGTGTGGGATCGAAAGACCGGCAATCCGGTGTATCATGCCATAGTGTGGCAGTGCAGGAGAACTGCGGACAGGATAGAGCAGCTTAAGGCTGAAGGATATGACAAGGTGATAAGGGAGAAAACGGGACTGATAGTTGATCCGTATTTCTCTGCAACGAAGATAGAGTGGATACTTGACAATGTGCCGGGAGCCAGGGAACGCGCCGAGGCGGGGGAGCTGATGTTCGGAACAGTTGACACATGGCTTATATACAAGCTCACAGGCGGAAGAGTTCACGCAACGGACTACACAAACGCATCGCGTACCATGCTTTTCAACATTCATACACTGGAGTGGGACAGGGAATTACTTGCAAAGTTCAACATCCCGGAGAGCATGCTTCCGGCAGTGAGAAATTCCAGTGAGATATATGGATACACGGACAGGGAGATATTTGGCGGTGAGGTGCCTATAGCGGGAGTTGCCGGAGACCAGCAGGCTGCGTTGTTCGGACAGTGCTGTTTTGAGGCCGGTGATGTGAAGAACACTTACGGAACAGGCTGTTTTCTACTCATGAATACGGGGGATAAGGCAGTTGACTCACAGCAGGGACTTCTCACCACCATAGCCATAGGACTTGACGGAAAAGTCAGCTATGCGCTTGAGGGAAGTGTGTTCGTGGCCGGTGCAGCCATCAAGTGGCTCAGGGATGAGATGAAGCTCATAGACAGTGCGGCGGACACCGAGCGCATTGCCCTGTCTGTACCGGACAGCAACGGAGTGTATGTGGTACCTGCATTTACAGGCCTTGGCGCCCCTTACTGGGATGCGTACGCCAGAGGGGCAGTGTTTGGCCTTACAAGGGGAACCAGTAGAGCACACTTTGTCAGGGCGACAGTTGAATCGCTGGCATATGAGACATCGGATGTTCTTGCGGCTATGGAGATGGATGCAGGACTTTCTATCACAAGCCTTCGAGTGGACGGCGGCGCCAGCGCCAACAATTTCCTGATGCAGTTCCAGGCAGATATAGAGAATGCCGAGATAGTGCGGCCAGTGATCACGGAGACAACAGCTCTGGGAGCTGCATATCTGGCTGGACTTGCGGTTGGCTACTATGACAGCCTGGATGAGATCAAGGGTTACTGGAAGGCCGACAGAAGATTTGAGCCGGGGATAGATGACGAACAGAGAGAGAAGTTGCTTTCTGGCTGGAAGGATGCTGTGGACAGGACGAGAGTGAGCAGATAATATGGTTGCCGTTATGCCAATTATTATCTATAATAATACATAGAAATTGTGATTATTTCTTGCGAAGAATGCGTTTGGAGAGGCGTGTACAGAGGAGGAAATATGAACAGAAAAGGTTTAGAAGAACGATCAATAAAAGACAATTTTGTGTTTGGTGCGGTTATGCAGAATCCAAGAAAGTGCAAATCCTTACTGGAGTGTATACTTGGAATAAAGATACGTAAGATAAAATATCCGGAATTGGAAAAGACTATAGACAAGGCTATAGGCGCAAAAAGTGTGAGACTTGGCGATGATACAGTAAAAATAATACTGAACACAAAGGGCACAATGGATGATGAGGAGATTGCAGAGATTGTTATGGACTGGTAAATGAGAAAAACAGGAGGGACTTATGTATTTAGTATTTGATGTAGGAGCAACATTTATAAAGTATGCGTTAATGGACGATGAGGGCAATATATCGGGAAAAGGTAAGACTCCAACCGACAGATATGCTGAGGCTGGGACTCCGGCGTTTGTGGCGCAGATCAAGAAGGTGTATGACGAGAAAGTACTGGACTGTGACATAACAGGAATTGCCATGGGGCTTCCTGGACAGATAGATGTTGAGCGTGGCATAGTGTACGGCGGTGGCGGGATCAAGTATCTTGACGGAGCACATCTTGGCGATCTGATATCAGAGGCATGCGGCGGTGTGCCTGTAGCTCTTGAGAACGATGGCAAATGTGCGGCTCTCGCAGAGGTGTGGCTGGGCAATGCCAGCACGGCTACAAATGCAGCGGTCGTTGTAGTGGGTACAGGAATCGGCGGTGGAATAATCATTGACAGAAAGATTCACAGAGGCAAGAGACTTCTGGCCGGTGAATTGTCATATGCACTCATGAACATGACAAGGGAAGAAGCTGATAATGTCAGATGCTGTGAAGAGCTGACTGTTGAGGAGACGTTTGAATACAACCCGTTCATGGTAACCTCAACATGTACTGCAAGCTCCATTACATACAAGGCATCCAAGATCATGCATATGAAGCCGGAAGAGGTGTCAGGTGAGATGGTATATCAGTGGATAGATGAGGGCAATCAGGAGATCACAGATATGATTGAGGATTCATACTTCTCCATAGCGAAGCTCTGCTGTAATCTGTACATGACGATAGATCCGGATGTCATACTTATTGGAGGCGGAATGAGTGCCAACCCGAACTTTGTTCCAGGGGTTAAGAAGTATGTGGACAAGATAAGAAAGATGACCAAGACCTACGATGGCATGATTATCGACACATGCAAGTTCCGCAATGACTCGAATCTTCTTGGCGCGTTATACAACTATAAACAGAAGTATGAGGGCGTGAAATAAAGGCTGGAAATATTATAAATAAAATATGGAGGGACAAAACTATGATAATCACAAAGAAACATGGACTTCCAGAGAACTTCCTCTGGGGAGCATCAACAAGCGCATATCAGGTTGAGGGTGCCAATCTGTCACACGGCAAGGGTCCAAGTGTGCAGGATATCAAGACAGTTCCAGCGGGAACAAGTGAGCTGGACGTGTGCGCTGATTTTTACCACAGATATGCAGAGGATATAGCCCTCATGGCTGAGATGGGCTTCAAGACATTCAGATTCTCCATCGCGTGGAGCAGAGTTCTCCCTGAAGGAACAGGCAGAGTCAACCAGGAGGGAATCGACTTCTACAACAACGTGATAAATGAGTGTCTCAAGTACGGAATCGAGCCGCTTGTCACAATGTTCCATTTTGATCTTCCTGCGGCTCTTGAGAAAAAGGGTGGCTGGTCAAGAAGAGAGAGTGTTGACGAGTTTGTTGAATTTGCAAAGCTTCTCTACACAAATTATGGCGACAGAGTAAAGTACTGGCTGACGATCAATGAGCAGAACATGCTCACACTTGTGGGTGACGTGATCGGAACCTGCAACATGGAGGGCGTGACAAATAAATACAAGAAGCTTTATCAGGAGAATCACCACATGCTCCTTGCTCAGGCAAAGGCCATGAAACTTCTCCACGAGATGTGCCCTGGTGCAAAGATTGGTCCTGCCCCGAACATCTCTCTGGTATATCCTGCAACATGTAAGCCAAAGGATGTGCTTGCAGCACAGAACTTCAATGCGATAAGAAACTGGCTTTACCTTGATATGGCAGTGTATGGAAGATACAACGACCTGGTGTGGAAGTTCCTTGAAGAGCATGACGCTATCCCTGTTATTGAGGCTGGAGATATGGATATCATGGCGCAGGCAAAGCCAGATTTTATAGGTTTCAATTATTATAACACTGCAACTGTTGAGTGGGATGACAGCCCGGTTGCTGTGACGGACTCAGAAAAAAAGGATCAGCAATCAGCCGGTATTGAGCCGGGGGTATACAAGGCGTATCCAAATCCAAATCTTCTCCGCACAGAGTTTGGTTGGGAGATAGACCCTGACGGCTTCAGGGCAACTATAAGAGAGATGTACAGCAGATATCACCTTCCTATGATCGTGACAGAGAATGGTCTTGGCGCATATGACAAGCTTACAGAGGATGGCAAGGTACACGACGACTATCGTATAGAGTACTTAAGAAAGCATATAGAGCAGATTAAGCTGGCAGCAGACGAGGGCGCAGAGATGATGGGTTACTGTCCTTGGTCAGCAATTGATCTCGTGTCCACCCACGAGGGAATCACCAAGAGATATGGATTCATCTATGTCAACAGAGATGAGTTTGACATGAAGGATCTTGCGAGATACAGAAAGGATTCCTTCTACTGGTACAAGAAGGTTATCGAGACCAACGGCGAGGACCTGAGCTAGTCTGTAGTTGAGTAAAAAGCACTGGGAGACTGGTTGAGAGTTGCTTGAGAGTTATTGGAATCGGCTAGATGAAGTCAGATTATCTCAAATGATAGTGAAGATAAGAGAATAGATACAAAATTCTCACAAAATTAGGAAATTACAGCCCCAAGGATACAAAATTTTGAAAATGGTATCCTTGGGGATATTTTATGGTTGAGACGAATCTATTCGCAAATGAACTTGCACGCGGAAAAAAGTCCTTGCATTAATTTTTTTATGTGCTATACTAAACAAAGTCACTAACATACACCAACGCGTTAAAGTGACGTAAGTTTAAACTGAGAAAAACTGGGGAAATGTCTATAAGATACAAATTGGAAAACAGATTTGTAGAAAATAAACTCAGAAATATCAGAGAGAAAAACAAAACAAAAAAACAAGAAGGAGGACACTATTATGATAGGCGGAGATTTGATCACCTACAGACCTGACATTCAGGTACTTGACGCAACAATAAGAGATGGAGGACTTGTCAATGACTTCTATTTTACTGACGAGTTTATAAGAGCCCTCTATGAAGCGAACATCAAGGCGGGGGTTGATTATATGGAATTCGGCTATAAGGCCTCCAAGGAAATGTTTGATGTGAACAAATTCGGCAAATGGAAGTTCTGTAACGAGGAGGATATAAGAGCCATCGTCGGAGAGAACAATACAGATCTGAAGATCTCAGTTATGGCTGATGTCGGAAGATGCGACTACAAGAAGGACATAATCGACAGGGCCGACAGTGTCATCGATCTGGTGAGAGTTGCAACATATATCAACACCATGCCGGCAGCCATAGAGATGATCGAGGATGCACATGCAAAGGGATATGAGACAACATGCAACATCATGGCGGTTTCAAAGGATCAGGAGTCGGATATAGATCTTGCCCTTGAGATGCTTGGCAAGAGCAATGTAGATGGAATATACATTGTTGACAGCTACGGTTCACTGTACCCTGAGCAGATCAAGAAGCTCGCGGAGAAATATGTCGCAGTTGGAGAGAAGTATGGCAAGAAGATAGGAATACATGCACACGACAACTTAAAGCTTGCCTATGCCAACACAGTTGAGGCAATGAGGAGTGGTGCGAGCATGCTCGATGGAACTGTAAGCTGTATGGGCAGAGGCGCAGGAAATTGTGCACTTGAGCTTCTTCTTGGATTCCTCAGAAATCCAAAGTACAACCTGTACCACATACTGAAGTTCATAGAGCAGTACATGGTTCCGCTCAAGGCAAAGGGAGATGCAGTATGGGGCTATGATGTGCCATACATGCTGACCGGAATGCTGAATCAGCACCCAAGGGATGCCATTGATTTCATCAAGAATGAAAGACACGATTATGCAGATATGTACAGCTACCTTATGTACAGAGAGTAGCCAGCTGCTAAGAATGTATGCCATACAGTGAGTAACCAGTTGCTGCGAATGTATACAATACAGAGAGGGAACAAATGTCTTGATATATGTCATGGCAATAGCTTATAATAAGTGTTGATACAGTATTTAACATAAAACAAAATAATATACATATTGTGGGTTGGACACAGGTAATGGTGTTCAAGATAAAGGGGAGGACTCCTGGTGTCAGTTATCGCTGGCATCAGGAGTTTTTCTTCTTTTTTTCGGGCTGTGTGTTATAATCGGATGTGTAGTGTCAAATTTGTCAAAAACAACCAGAGAAATACTTGGGAAGATTGCTATATGCAGCGACAGCACTTGAAACATATAGAAATAACAGGAGGACAGCACGTGAATATAGGAATATTGGGCGCAGGCAAGATTGCCGGTGTTATGGCAGATACGATAAATAAGATGGCTGATGTAGAATTGTATGCGGTAGGTTCAAGAACTTTGGAAAAGGCAAATGCATTTGCCAGGGAATTTGATATAGATAAGGCTTATGGAAGTTATGAAGAACTGGTCGGTGACGACGCGATAGATCTTATATATATTGCAACGCCGCATTCGCATCACTATGAGCATATGAAGCTCTGCATAGAACATGGAAGAAATGTACTCTGCGAGAAAGCATTTACCTACGATGCTGCGCAGGCTGAGAAGATCGCAGCTCTGGCAGCGGAGAAGAAGGTGTATGTGGCTGAGGCAATATGGACGAGGTATATGCCGTCCAGACAGATAATAAATGAAATTTTGGAATCAGGTGTGATAGGGGATATCAGGACAATGACCTGCAATCTGTCCTATCCGATATCAAAGATAGAGCGTCTGATCAGACCAGAACTGGCAGGAGGTGCCCTTTTAGACGTGGGAGTTTATGGGCTGAACTTCATTGTCATGCATATGGGTAAGGAGATCTCAGCTATCGAATCGTCTGTCGTGATGCATGAGACCGGGGTAGACGGACAGGAGAGCATAACAGTCAAATACGAAGACGGAAGGATGGCAGTGACGACCCACAGCATATATGGCAGATCGGACAGAAAAGGAATCTTCTATGGCGAGAAGGGATATATGATAGTCAATAATATAAATAATCCGCAGGGGATAGATGTGTTCGACTGTGAGGACAGGCTTATCAGACACGTGGATGTACCGGAACAGATAAGTGGTTATGAGTATGAGATCATGGAAAGTCTGGATATGATCAGACAGGGGCGTACGCAGAGTGAGTCGATGCCTATGTCTGAGTCGATATATATGATGAAGCTTATGGATGATATTAGAAAAGAGTGGGATGGAGCATTAAAAAGATTGTAAAAATCCGAATAATATAAAGTCCAAAGAACTTGAAAATATGCCGGCGTCATTTATACTATTTTATTAGATTATATTTTGCTCTAAGAGTGAATTAAGATTAAGATAGCAGATGAGAAAAAGAGAATTTAACAAGACTGTATGATGAAAGAGGGAGGTATTGTATGCGGGAGATGCGGAGAAGTGACAGGATGATAACAGATCGTGAAGAGATAGTGGATGTACTTGATTCGTGCAAGGTGTTTCGTGTGGCGGTGCACGATGAAGAGGGAATGTACATAGTTCCGCTGAATTTCGGCTATACCTACGAAGAGGATGTCCTGAAGCTTTACTTCCACTCTGCCGGCGAGGGCAGGAAGGTGGATGCTTTGGCAGCAGATCCGAAGGTTGCCATAGAGATGGACACGGATCATTATCTGGTCGAGGGACCAAATGCATGCAGCTTCGGTTATCTCTACAGCAGTATCATGGGAAATGGCACAGCCAGAAAGCTCACAGATCCGGAGGAGAAGTGTGCGGCGCTTAATTGCCTCATGAATCATCAGCTCATGAGAAATACTGATAATATGAGGTCATTTGACAAGATAGAGAAGAAGAAATACAACTACTCAGACCAGATGCTTGCAGCGGTAAATGTGTATGAGATAGTAGTGGAGAGCTTCACATGTAAGTCCAGAAGATAAGCATACGGAATAAATCATCCTGATAGTTTAAAGAATTGACGAAGATCGTATAACAACTTATAATCAGACAGGATATAGTACAAATGGAGTATATATATTGTTTCGCAGTACAGTTCAGATGGTGCGGGATATTTAGAAGATTTTTAACCATGAAGTAATTAGGTAGAAAGGTGAAAACAGGAGATGGATTACAACAAATTAGCTGATTTGATATTTGCAGATATAACAGATACAGTGGATGATCTTGAGAAGAGATTCCCTGAGAGAGATCTTCCGGAGGGAGCAAGGGTGACAAGATTTGCGCCAAGCCCTACAGGATACATGCACATCGGCGGACTGTATGCTGCCATGATCTCAAGAAAGCTTGCAAAGCAGAGCGGTGGCGTGTTCTACCTCAGAATAGAGGATACCGATAGGAAGAGAGAGCTTGAGGACGGTGTAAATGAGATCATCAATTCGCTGAAGAAGTTTGATCTTGGATTTGACGAGGGACCATTTGAGGGCGGCGAGACCATATATGGTCCATATAAGCAGAGCGAGAGAAAAGAGATATATCAGACCTGTGTCAAGAAACTTATGCAGGAGGGATATGCATATCCTGACTTTACAACAGCCGAGGAGCTTGACGAGATCAGGGCAAAGCAGGAGGCTGCAAAGGTTGACATAGGATATTACGGTGAGTATGCGGTTGGAAGAAACCTGACATATGAGCAGATAGAGGAGAAGCTTGCTGCGGGCGAGCCTTATGTTGTGAGACTCAAGAGTCCGGGTGAGGCAGGAAAGACTGTTATCTACAGTGATCCTATCAGGGGCAAGATTGAGATGCCTGAGAATATCATGGATGTGGTACTTCTGAAGTCAGATGGAATACCTACATACCATTTTGCACATGCAGTTGACGATCACTTCATGAGGACAAATCTTGTCATCAGAGGTGACGAGTGGCTTGCGTCATATCCACTTCACAAGCAGCTCTTTGACCTGTGCGGATTTGCACTTCCAAAGTATGCGCATATCGCACCTATCATGAAGCTTGAGGTCACTGTGGACGAGGAGGGCGAGCACCAGCGAAAGAGAAAACTCAGCAAGAGAAAGGATCCGGAGGCTGCGGTTGGCTTCTATGCAGAGCAGGGCTTTCCATCAGTCAGCGTGCTTGAGTACCTTATGACAATAGCAAACTCCAACTACGAGGAGTGGCATGCAGCCCATGCGGACAAGACGATAGACGACTTCACACTTTCACTCAAGAAGATGCCTGTCAGCGGTGCGCTTTTTGATATGGTGAAGCTCAACGATGTCAGCAAGGAGATGATCTCAAAGCTCACAGTCGAGGAGTGCTACGACCTCATCATGGAGTGGGCAAAGGAGCATGACGAGAATATATATACATTTGGCACACAGGACAAGGATGGCTTCATGAAGACCATCAACCTGTGGAAGATGTCAGGCAAGAAGGTCCGCAAGGACGTCGGCAAATGGTCAGATCTGCGCGCGATGTTCGGTTATCTGTACACACCTGAGGACGAGCTGGATCTCCAGTATGAGATAGACGAGAAGTACACACCGGAGATGATCACAGAGATCATCGAGGAGTACAAGAGGGATCTCTTCCTTGACTCAGAGGACTGGTTCTCAAGCATGAAGGTCATGGGCGAGAAGATCGGCTACTGTCCAAATGTCAAGGAGTACAAGCAGAATCCTGACGGATACAAGGGAAGTATCACAGATGTATGTACTATAGTCAGAGTTGCCATCACAGGCAAGCAGAACTCACCTGATCTGTTCACCATCATGAACGTGATTGGAAAAGACAAGACCATGGGCAGACTGGACAAGTTCCTTGCGTGGGTGAATAGATAGGATATATCAATTGGCTGCGAACATTAAGTTGGCACAGTCTGTATCGTGTTTGACATAACCATGCAGGAGCGCTCCCGCTCAACTCAGGCTGCAGCGGCACTAGCGCTCGCAGGCTCACTGAGAGCCGGCGCTTTCCTATGTCCTGCATCAGTTAATGTCAAAACGATTACAGATTGTACAATATACTTATTCGCAGCCAAGTGAGGATGCTTGGTCAAAATATATTTTAGAAGGGACAGGATTATTATGAATAAGAAGATATATGACGGTTATACATATGTAGATGGTGGCGTGTGCGCTGCAAAGGGTTTCACAGCAAATGGCCTTAACTGTGGACTGAACTCTGACAAGAACAAGAATGATCTCGGAATGGTATTTTCTGAGGTGCCATGTGTGGCAGCAGGCGTGTATACACAGAACAAGGTGAAGGGCGCACCGGTCACAGTTACCAAGGAGCACCTGAAGAAGTCCGGCAACAAGGCACAGGCAGTCATCGTGAACTCCAAGAATGCCAACACATGCAACGCAGATGGAATAGAGAAAGCTGAGAAGATATCCCAGCTTGCAGCGGATGCCCTGGGTATAGATGTGAACCTTGTCATCAATGCTTCAACAGGCGTCATCGGACAGATCATCCCTATCGAGCCATTTGAGGAGCACATGAAGGAACTTGCCGACGGTCTCTCGGCAGACGGCAACGACAAGGCGGCAAATGCTATCATGACCACAGACACAGTGGACAAGCAGGTTGCTGTCCAGTTCGACATAGATGGTGTGACATGCACCCTTGGCGGTATGGCAAAGGGAAGCGGAATGATCCATCCAAACATGGCTACAACGCTTAACTTCATCACCTCAGACATAGCTATCACATCAGAGCTTATCCAGAAGGCACTCTCAGAGATCGTAAAGGTGACATACAACTGTCTCTCTGTAGACGGAGACCAGTCCACAAATGATACTCTGACAGTCATGGCAAATGGCCTTGCGGGCAACAAGCTCATCGACACGGAGAACGAAGCTTATGAGAAGTTCAAGAAGGCACTCTACATAGTTATGGAGTGTATGACCATGATGCTTGCCTCGGACGGTGAGGGCGCAACCAAGATGATCGAGTGCACAGTTGCAGGAGCACCTGACCTTGACACAGCCATCATAGTTGCAAAGAGCGTTATCCGCTCCCCACTTACAAAGTGTGCTATGTTCGGCGAGGACGCCAACTGGGGACGTATCCTCTGTGCTATCGGATATGCGGAGGCTGATTTCGATATAGATAAGGTTGCAGTTGACCTTGAGTCAGAATTTGGCGTGGTTCCTGTATGCCGCAATGGCGCAGGAGTGCCATTCTCAGAGGAGAAGGCAGCCAAGGTATTGAGCTCAGATGAGATACACATCAACATAGATCTCGGAATCGGCGAAGTGACAGCCAAGGCATGGGGCTGTGACCTGACATATGATTACGTGAAGATCAATGGGGATTATCGTTCGTAGACATATAAAGTTGTAGAATGATAAGTTATATGTAACATAGAAGAATGGACTGTCAATTGATGACAGTCCATTTTGTGTATAGTAACAAAAAATATTGATTAGTAACATAAAAAATGTTATTGTATAAAAAATAAGTTACTAAAGTGGTGATATGATGATAAATGAAATTAATAAAGCGTTTGGATTAGATTTTCAAATAAGTAAAAAAGAAAAAATAAGAAACGTGCCTATATTTATGACAATAAAACGAGAATTTTATGAAGCTAGTAATGGTGTGGATAGTTTTTTGTTAGTAAAAGTCTCTGATGATGAGAAGTTTGGGGTTGTTGCATTGGAGAAACAGCGAAGAATGTATGAAGAGAAAACGGATATGCAAATAGCTTATTGGTTTGTCAAGCTGACAAGATCACAAAGAGACTCGTTAATAGGACATCATATTCCTTTTGTGGCAGAAGATAAGCAGCTATATCTTCCGTTTTTAGGAATATCAATACAGAATTCTTTTAAGAATAATACAGGTAATGTCAAAACCGATAAGATGATGCCTGTTACACAAAGTCTGTTTTTATATTTGATCTATGAATGCGCAAACAAAAAGGTGTTGAAGAAACAGGCTGCTGACAAATTGAATGTTACTAAGACGTCTATAACAAGAGCAAGTGAACAACTAAAAAAAATGGGATTGATACAGCAGGAGAAGACAGGAAAAGAGATTTACATGTGTACTGTTGCAGATGGATACAAACTGTTTTTGATGGCGAAGAAATATCTCATCAACCCAGTTCAAGAGTCATTTGTAATAGAAAAAAACACTTCCATACAGGAAAAAATCATATCGGGAGAGACTGCGTTATCAAGATATTCGATGCTGAATCCATCACGGATAGAAAGCGTGGCAATGGATAAAGAACTAGCAAAATCATATAGTCCCGAGAAAGTGGACGAAATATGGAATGAGGACAAAGAACTTATAAGGATAGAATCTTGGAAATATGATCCGAACAAGTTTTCAAAAAAAGGAGTAGTAGATCCGATATCTTTATATATGACATTGTCTGACCATCAGGATGAGAGAATAGAGGGAGCATTAGAGGAAATGATGGAGGGGTACAAATGGTAATAGGAATGAACTCGTTTCGTGATAAATTCAGAGACTATGTAGATTGTTATACGATTATTGGTGGCGCGGCATGCGATATACTTATGTCGGAAAATGGTGCAGAATTTAGAGCGACAAAAGATATTGATATGATTTTGATCTTGGAAGATAATTCTCGTGGGTTTGGAAAGGTGTTTTGGGAGTATATCAAAGAAGCTGGATATAAGTGCGGTTGGAAAAATAGCGATAAAGTGCATTTTTACAGATTTACTGAACCTAATCCAGGATATCCTGCAATGATTGAGTTGTTTTCAAGATTGCCCGGATATCATTTGGATGTTGGGACTGGAATTATACCGATTCACATAGATGATAACACTTCAAGTTTATCTGCTATCTTGCTAAATGATGATTTTTATAATTTTATGATGCAGGGGAGAACAGTTGTAAATGGAATCAGTGTGTTGGGAGCTGAGTATCTTATACCATTCAAAATGTTTGCATGGTTGGATTTAAGAAACAAAAAGAGTTTAGGGGAACATGTGAATGAAAAAGATTTGAAAAAACATAAGTATGATGTATTTAGATTGCTTCAAATCGTGCAAAATGATGCAAGAATAGAGACAAATGGCTTGGTGAGAAAAAGCATATTGGAGTACTTGGACATTATATTAGATGAAAATATTCCATTTTCTCAACTGGGATTGCCTTTTGAAAAAGATGCGGCGATCTCGTTGTTGAGTGAGATATACATTGTATAGTGATGTTTTGAGCTAATTTATGAAATACTTTTTTGAATGACGCATATAAAACTCATAATAAATTGGAAAGATAGTACGCAAGATAATAAGCAAGATAATAAGCAAGATGAAAATGCTATCAGCACAGTAAATAAAAAAAGTTTTCCATATCAATAAAAGGCTAAAACTTGTAAAATAAATAACATGATTATGTCATGAAATAAATAGGTGTTCAAAACGTTGGAGGTTAATACATGGAAGATAGAGTACTTGACTGGGCAGTATACGAGAAGACAGCCCGCGAGATGGCTGCAGAGGGACTGGTTCTGTTAAAGAACGACAACAAAGCTCTGCCGCTTAAGCAGGGAGAGACGGTTTCTGTATTTGGACGTATGCAGAACCATTATTATAAGAGTGGAACCGGTTCAGGCGGCATGGTGAATGTTGCCAGAGTGGTAGGAATCCTGGACGCACTTAATGAGTGCAAGGATGTAAATGTCAATCAGAAGCTGGCAGAGACTTACGCCGCATGGGATAAGGAACATCCTGTGGAGCTGGGACTTGGCTGGGGACAGGAGCCGTGGTCACAGGCGGAGATGCCGGTTACAGAGGAACTCGTGCAGGAGGCTGCCGGCGAGTCGGACTTGGCCATAGTGATAATCGCAAGAACAGCTGGTGAGGACAAGGACAATACACTTGAAAAAGGAGCATTTATGCTCACTGATATAGAGACTGATATGCTTAGACTTGTCAGAGAGAATTTCCAGAAAATGGTCGTTCTCTTGAATGTCGGCGGTCTTATAGATATGTCATTTCTTGACACGATTTCCCCAGATGCCTGCATGTATGTATGGCAGGGCGGAATGGTCGGCGGATATGGAGTGGCTGATGTCCTCGTAGGGGATGTCAGCCCTTCAGGAAAACTCACAGACACGATAGCCTATGATATCAAGGATTATCCTGCGTATGACAATTTCGGCGGCGAAGAGAGAAATTTCTACGCAGAGGATATCTATGTGGGATATCGTTACTTTGAGACATTTGCAAAGGATAAGGTCAGATATCCGTTTGGATACGGATTGTCATACACAGACTTCAAGATTGGCGTAAAGCATGCAAGCCTGGATTTTGAAAAAGGCGTGGCGAATATCTGTGTCAAAGTCACAAATACAGGAAAGAGACTTGGCAAAGAGGTTGTCCAGGTGTACGGTGAGATGCCTCAGGGCAGGCTTGGCAAGCCAGCCAGAGTACTCATTGATTTTGCAAAGACAAAGGAGCTTGTTCCAGGACTCAGCGATGAGCTGAAGTTTGAGATCCCGCTTGACCGCATGGCATCATTTGACGATTCGGGAGTCACGGGCCACAGAAACTGCTATGTGCTTGAAGCTGGAGACTACACTATCCATGTGGGAAACAGCATAAGAAATACAACAGAGTGTCTGTTCTTTGAGCTTGCCGAGACAGTGGAGCTTCAGAAGCTTCAGGAGGCACTTGCACCGTATGAGAAGTTTGACCGCATGAAACCATTCTGTGATGAGAATGGCAGGATGCTTATAGAGTATGAGGAGACACCTCTAGTCACTGTTGATATGTATGACAGGAGAGAGCAGGAGCTGCCGGAGGAGATACCGGTTACCGGTGACAAGGGGATCACTCTTCTTGATGTAAATGAAGGCGGGGCTTCCATGGATGAGTTCATCGCACAGTTTGATGATGAGGATCTGGCATGCTTTGTCCGCGGAGAGGGAATGGGAAGCTCTCTTGTGACGGCGGGAACAGCGTCCGCATTTGCCGGGGTATCGCCCAATTTGATCGCACATAAGATTCCGTCGGTGTGCTGTGATGACGGACCATCGGGAATGAGACTCGACTCAGGTATGAAGACATTCTCACTTCCAAATGGCACCCTGTGCGGGTGCTCATTCAACCGGGAACTGAATACAAGGCTTTACGCACTTCTCGGACTTGAGATGACAGCAAATAAGGTTGAGGTTCTTCTCGGACCGGGAATGAATATCCACCGTCACCCGCTTAATGGACGAAACTTTGAGTATTTCTCCGAGGATCCGTATCTCACAGGCGCTATGGCAACAGCGCAGTTAAAGGGACTTAAGTCCAGCGGCGTGTCCGGAACTATCAAGCATTTCTGCGGAAATAATCAGGAGTATCACCGCCATACAACAGACTCGGTCATCTCCCAGAGGGCACTCAGGGAGATATACCTGAAGGGATTTGAGATAGCTGTCAAGTCAGGATATGCCGATTCTGTCATGACAACATATGGTCTGGTAAATGGTCTCTACACAGCAGGAAGTTATGATCTGAATACCACAATACTCAGAAATGAGTGGGGATTTACAGGCGTGGTCATGACAGATTGGTGGGCATCCATCAACCGCAGGGGTATGGAGCCGGATGCAAATGACTTTGCGACTATGATACAGGCACAGAATGACATGTATATGTGCTGCCCGGACGGCTCGAAGAATATGGGTGGAGATAATGTCATAGAAGCACTTCAGGACGGACGTATATTGAGAGCTGAACTTCAAAGGATCGCAAAGAATGTGTGTAACTTTGCCATGAATACGAATGCATTTAAGCGTCTTGTGGGAGAACCTGTAAATATAGAGATAATAAACCGTCCAAAGCAGGCGGACGATTTTTCAATAGATGATGTGGAATACATCAATGTCGACAGAGACATACTCATAGATCTGACAGAGAAGGCCAGCACTGCCGACACGAATTATGTCATAGCTCTTGATGTTGAACATCCGGGAGAGTATGCCGTGAGCCTGAGGGGAAGCTCGACACTCGAAAAGCTTGCCCAGCTGCCGTGTACCCTGTTTTTCAACGGGTTCCCTGTGAGCAACTTTACATTTAACGGAACGGGTGGCAAGGATGTTGTGATCAGGAAAGAGGTCAAATTTTACGGCAGATTCAATGTGCTCCGACTGTATGTGAAGTCGAATGGACTTGATCTCAAGGATATTAAGTTCAGTTTTGAAAAAGAGTTTTGATCTGAAAATAAATATTGACATAGACTGCCATAGATGGTAACCTAAATTAACTCTTTGCACTGCATATAAATCTACAGTACAAACTGAGCAGACCATTGGTGAAAGCCAAGGAGTCGGGCCATCATGGCAGTGGAATCTTTACATCCACGGGACAGTAGTTACTAATACTGAGTCGTGGGTGTTTTTTTATACTCTTTTAGGCATTCTATAAAATCCCCCACATATATTTAGTGATAAGAGCTTTCTGGAATTTATTGATCGCGCAGCACCGGTCTTTCGCCTATGGTGATTATCAATAGACTGGTATTCATTAAGAAAGGATGGCTGATTATATGGAAAGCACAAACAAGGAAAACATGATGGCGGCGGTATCTGCCGTGTCAGAGAATGAGTTTGAAAAGGTTGCGAACAAGGTATCATTTATAACAATAGTGCAGAACGTACTGTTGTCAGTATTCAAATTATTTGCGGGAATATTTGCACATTCAAATGCAATGATAAGTGATGCGATACATTCTGCATCAGACGTGTTCAGTACGATCATAGTCATAATCGGGGTGAAGCTGGCGTCGAAGGAATCCGACAAGGAACATCCATACGGTCATGAGAGACTTGAGTGCGTGGCAGCGATCGTGTTGTCTATAGTGCTGCTGTATACCGGCATCAAGATCGGCTCACAGGCGGTTAAGGACATAATCGGTGGCAATTACCAGAACCTGCAGAAACCGGGGGTGCTGGCACTGGTGGCGGCTGTTGTATCTATTGTCACAAAGGAGATAATGTACTGGTACACAAGACACTATGCGAAGAAGATAGATTCAAGCGCACTTATGGCAGATGCATGGCATCACCGCTCAGATGCGTTGTCATCAGTTGGCGCACTTGTCGGTATCGGCGGTGCGATGATGGGATTTCCGGTCATGGATTCCATTGCAAGTATTGTTATCTTTGTATTCATAGCTAAGGCGGCATACGATATCTTCAAGGATGCCATGGATAAGATGGTGGATCACTCCTGCGATGATGAGACAGAGAAAGAGATGAGGGATTTTGTGCTCGCACAGAATGAGGTTCTCAGTGTTGACCTTCTCCACACAAGGATATTTGGCAACAAGATATATGTAGATGTGGAGATAGGTGTAAATGGTTCATATACATTAAGACATGCGCATGAGATAGCGGAGGAGGTTCATGAGGGCATAGAGAAGAATTTTCCAAAGGTAAAGCATGTGATGGTGCATGTAAATCCTGCGGATGTTGCATAGTAATATAAAAAAATAATTCAAAAGTATAAGGCGTTGACCGGTGGGGTCAACGCCTTTTGTTTTATTAATGTCGGGAGCCGGAAGGAACGGAGGGGCCTGACCCCTCCGAACTTTCCTTGGGGGTCTGACCCCTCCGAACTTTCCTTGGGGGCCTGACCCCATCCGAATTCTCCTTGAGTTGCAAAACAACAAAACAGTCAAAAACAATCAAAAATATTCAAAAAACTCCAGAAATATGATTGACAATCTTCATTTGAGGTGATATTATGCATGTAGATTGATTGAAAGTGACTGAAATCAAGTGAAAACCACCTTGAAACAATCATAAACAATTGAAAACAGTCAAAAGGTATGATATCCTAAAGAAAACGAAGTTATAGATCACGGATATAAATATATTTCAGTGAAATTACTACGAAAACACACAGACTAACACACATACAGGAGACGTACTTGTTGTACAGGAGGCAATTATTATGATGACAGAGGACAGATACACAGCGATTTTAGAAGCACTGAAAGAGAAAAAGTCTATGACAGTTGCAGAGTTCACGGAGATCACGGGAGCGTCCGAATCTACTATAAGAAGAGATTTGATAGCTCTGGACGATATGGGTAAGATCAAGAGGTTCCATGGTGGCGCCAAGGCGATCGAGCATGAATACATCACCAATGAGGCACCGGTTTCAGCCAAGGCACAGCTCAACGTTGAAGAGAAAAGTGCCATTGCAAAATATGCGGCAACGATGATCAATGATGAAGATTTCATATTTATAGATGCAGGAACCAGCACGGCGCTCATGATCGACTATATCGGCGAAACAAATGCTACATTTGTCACCAATGGAATAGCACATGCCAAACGGCTTCTCAAGAAGAACCTCAGAACGTATATGATAGGCGGACTTGTAAAGCCAATCACAGAGGCGATCATCGGAGCCGAGGCAGTCAATTCCATGAAAAAGTTCAATTTCACAAAGTGCTTTCTTGGAACAAACGGAATACATATGGATTATGGATTCACAACGGTTGACGTGGAAGAGGCTATGGTGAAGATGGAAGCGGTGAACAGATCTTATGCGAGCATAGTCCTTGCCGACAGCAGTAAGTTTGACAAGGTTACAGCGGTGACATTTGCGGCAATCGAAAAAGCCTGTATTATCACGGACAGACTTGTAAATGATAAGTACATAGACGCCACAGTTGTAAAGGAGGTACTCAGATAATGATTTATACGGTGACATTCAATCCGGCGCTCGATTATGTTGTCAAGATGGACAGCCTTGAGCTTGGAATGGTGAACAGAAGTAAGTCAGAAGCCATATTCTATGGCGGTAAAGGTATCAATGTCTCAACCGTACTTAAGAACATAGGAGTTGATTCCGTAGCTCTCGGTTTTGTTGCTGGATTTACCGGTAAGGAGATTGAGGACGGAGTCAAGGCCATGGGAGTTAAGACAGATTTTATCCAGCTTAGGAATGGCCTCAGCAGGATAAATGTCAAGATCAAGGCGGAGCAGGAGACCGAGATCAACGGACAGGGGCCCGACATTAAGAAAGATGAGCTGCAGCAGATGTTTGACAAGCTGGACAAGCTCCAGTCGGGAGATTGCCTGATACTTGCGGGAACTATACCGTCTTCACTTCCATCTGACATATATGAGCAGATCATGGAGAAGCTTATGAACAGGAACATCGACATCGTGGTGGATGCGACAAAGGATCTTCTGCTCAATGTATTGAAGTTCCATCCATTCCTCATCAAGCCAAATAACCATGAGCTTGGCGAGATGTTCGGAGTAGTCTTAAAGAGCGATGACGAGATCGTTGAGTATGCGAAGAAGCTCCAGGTCATGGGTGCAAGAAATGTACTCATATCCATGGCAGGGGACGGAGCAATACTCATAACAGAGACAGGAGAGGTTCACAAGATCGGAGTTCCAAAGGGAACAGTTGTGAACTCAGTAGGGGCAGGTGATTCTATGGTGGCAGGATTTACAGCAAGCTACCTGAAGGATCACGATTACATGGAAGCGCTGAAGAGAGGAACAGCAACCGGAAGTGCCACAGCATTTTCAGAAGGCCTTGCCACAGCGGACAAAGTAGAAGAACTCTACAAGCAGTTATAGTAAAACGTAGGTGTTCCGTCGTGAGAGGGAATACTTAGGATATTCAGATACCGCACAGCAGCATATGTGGATGCGGCTGATTATTTAAGAGGAGGTTACGTTTATGAGAATCACAGAGCTTTTATCAAAAGAAAGCATTGCTCTGGGTGTAAAGGTAGATTCAAAGGATGCGGCGATTGACTACCTTGTCAACCTGCACGATGCAGCGGGCAACATCTCAGACAAGAAAACATACAAAGAAGGAATACTTAAGAGAGAGGAAGAGGGCTCAACAGCTATAGGAGAAGGAATAGCAATCCCTCACTCCAAGAACAAGGCAGTCAAGAGACCTGGACTTGCAGCTATGACAGTTCCAGATGGAGTTGATTACGACTCACTTGACGGACAGCCATCAAACCTGTTCTTCATGATCGCAGCACCGGAGAGCGGATCAGATGTACATCTTGAGGTACTTTCAAGACTGTCTATGCTTCTCATGGATGAGGACTTCAGAGCAGAGCTTCTGAAGGCAGCTGACAAGGATGCCTTCCTTGCAGTCGTTGACAAATATGAGAACGCAAAGTTCCCAGAGGAGACAGCAGAGAAGACTGAGGAAAAGACGGTTGAGAAAGCTCCTGAGAAGAAAGGGTTCAGAGTCCTTGCCGTTACAGCGTGTCCTACAGGAATAGCTCACACATATATGGCAGCCGAGGCACTTGAGAAGGCCGGCGCCAAGATGGGATATGCTTTAAAGGCTGAGACAAATGGCTCAGGCGGAGCAAAAAATATACTTACTGATGAAGAGATTGCAAATTGTGATGGTATCATAGTTGCAGCTGACAAGAATGTTGAAACAGCAAGATTTGATGGAAAGCCGGTTCTTTTCACAAGAGTGGCAGATGGAATACACAAGCCTGAGGAACTCATACAGAAGATTGTGGATGGTCAGGTTCCAGTTCACCACGAGGAGGGTGGCAGAAAAGAGTCGAGCAGTGCAAATGGCAGTGTGGGAAGCAGGATCTACAAGCATCTTATGAACGGAGTATCGCACATGCTCCCATTCGTAATCGGCGGTGGTATCCTCACAGCTCTTGCATTCCTTATAGATACACTTTGCGGATTTGGTGCAACAGGTGGATCCAACTTCGGTTCCATGACACCGCTCTCAGCATTCTTCAAGTATGCCGGTGGTCTGGCGATGGGCGTGATGGTTCCGGTGCTTGCAGGATTTATAGCAGAGTCCATAGCGGACAGACCTGGACTTGCAGTCGGTTTCCTCGGTGGTATCCTGGCATCTTCCGGAAATGCAGCCTTGTCCGGTTATGTATGGGCAGGAGATAATCTTGGCGGCTTCCAGTCATTTATATCAAAGTTTGGTTTCGTCGCAGAAGGCGGCGGCAGCACAGTTTCAGGATTCCTCGGCGGTATCGCGGCAGGATTTCTCGCAGGATATATAGTACTTCTTCTTAAGAAAATCTGTTCAAAGTTCCCACAGTCACTTGAGGGAGTTAAACCGACACTTATATATCCACTTGTCGGAATGTTCCTCATGGCAGTGCTTATGATATTTGTACTCAACCCTATCATCGGAGTTGTAAACACAGGACTTTCAGATATGCTGACAGCACTGGCAAATAAGAACCTTCTCATTCCACTTGGAATCATCCTCGGCGGAATGATGGCGATAGATATGGGTGGCCCTATCAACAAGGCTGCATATGTATATGGAGTCACAGTACTTTCTACAGCTGCCGGACTTACAGCAGCAGGCACACCGATAACAGATCCTGCAGTTCAGGCATGCTACATCTCCATGGCATCTATCATGGTAGGCGGTATGGTACCTCCACTTGGAATTGCCCTTGCATGTATCTTCTTCCCTAAGAAGTTCACAAAGGCAGAGAGAAACTCAACAGTATCAAACATCGTAATGGCTTGTGGATTCATCACAGAGGGCGCAATACCATTTGCAGCAGCAGATCCACTCCACGTAATACCATGTACACTTGTAGGAGCAGCAGTTGCAGGCGGAATGTCAGCAGCGTTCAAATGTACACTGATGGCACCTCACGGCGGAATCTTCGTATTCGCAACTGTAGGCAACTGGTTACCATATATCATCTCATGGCTTGTAGGATCGGTGATCACATGTATCATGCTCGGTCTTATCAAGAGAAACGTGCAGGAGTAAAAAATGCACAAAAGTAATGCACAAAAAACGACAGAATGTTATAATTTATACAATTGGGATTTGTGAAAGAAATCTGATAAAAATATGGATCAAGGAAAGATGGCAGGTCATCTGGCTGTGATGCCATAGAGGTAAATTGAGATCGGATTATTTTACGAAATTCTATTAACACAAGATTTGATCAAGAGACAGAACCACTCATAAAAGTATATGGCGTAAGTGGTAGTACATGTCTTTTGAAGGGAATTTGAGACCGCCGGTCCTTAGGTGGCGCGATAAGCGGCACCTTAGTACCGCTGCAGGTCGAAATAAGTGGGAGCGACCCTGAAAAGGATGTGTCATTAGCCCAAAGCTTCATAATGAACACCGGTGGTCCGTCCGTAAAAGAAGGAGAAGAAATTATGGTAGCACAGACAGTAAAAGTAGTAAATGAACAGGGACTTCATATGAGACCAGCAGGAGTATTTGCAAAGGAGATGACAAAGTTCTCATGCGCAGTAACTCTCGACGTAGCAGGCAAGAAGATCAATGCCAAGAGCGTAATGCTCATCATCGCAGCATGCATCAAGTGTGGTGCAGAGGTTACAGTAGAGTGCGATGGTGCAGACGAGAAGGAGGCTCTTGCAAAGGCAGTTGAGCTCATCGAGTCAGGATTTGGCGAGTAATATAAGTACATTGCCCTGACGTCGAAGCGGACTATTTATATATGAAATCTGAAATCAGACTTCAGTACATGTTACAGGCAAATGGTACTCGACTGGAGTACCATTTGTTGTATAGAGAATAATTGGAGGTTTTCTTATGAATAAAGGAATCGCGGGTTCAGCCGGCTACGGCGTTGGAAAGGTTGTGATCATATCTGACGCAAAGCCGGAATATGAGAACAGAACGATCACAGATACTGATGCGGAGATCAAGAGATATGACGATGCAGTTGCAGCATTTACAGAGAAGACTCATGCCATGGCAGAGGCCATGAAGGAGAGTGTCGGAGAGCACAATGCGGAGATACTTGAGGGACACATACTGCTCCTCACAGACCCGGGAATGGATGAGATAACAAAAGGTGCCATCATGAGCGGAACCTGTGCAGAGGCTGCATTTGAGAGTACATGCGATATGTTTGCCGGAATGTTCCTGATGGCGGATGATGAGCTCACAAGACAGAGAGCAACGGATATCGGCGACATCAAGGTGAGAATGCTCAAGATACTTACTGGCACGCCGGACATGAACATATCAGAGGTTCCAGCCGGAACTATCCTTGTGGCTGAGGATCTTACCCCTTCCATGACAGCGGGAATCGTCAAGGAGAATGTGGCAGGAATCATCACCGCGGTTGGCGGCAAGACATCCCACTCAGCTATTCTTGCGAGGGCGCTTGAGATACCGGCGGTACTCAGCGTGGACGGAATAGTTGACAAGGTTTCGGATGGCATGACAGCCGTAGTTGACGGATGCGATGGAATCTGCATACTTGATCCGTCCCAGGAAGAGATAGACGAATATCAGGCAAAGAGAGAGAAGTATCTTAGCGACAAGGCTCTTCTTGAGGTATATAGAGGCAAAGACACAGTCACAGCCGACGGTGTAAAAGTACATTTGTATGGCAATATCGGTAATCCGGAGGATGCAAAGCAGGTTGCTGCATGCGACGGAGAGGGCGTTGGCCTTTTCAGAACAGAGTTCCTGTTCATGGGCGCATCGGAGCTCCCATCTGAGGAAGAGCAGTTCCAGGCATACAAGGCAGCCGCTGAGACCATGGAGGGCAGAGAGGTCATCATCAGAACCCTCGATGTGGGTGGTGACAAGGATATCCCATACCTTGGACTTGAGAAAGAGGACAATCCATTCCTCGGTTTCAGAGCTGTGAGATATTGTCTGCAGAATAAAGATTCATACAGAGTACAGCTGAGGGCACTCCTCCGCGCAAGTGCATTTGGCGATATCAAGATCATGGTACCACTTGTCACATGTGTTGATGAGATCAGAAGCGTGAAGGCTCTTGTGAAAGAGCTTATGGCGGAACTTGATGCTGAGAATATAGCATACAACAAGGATATCCAGGTCGGCGCGATGATAGAAACTCCTGCGGCAAGTCTCATAGCAGATCTGATCGCAAAGGAAGCTGATTTCTTCAGTATTGGTACAAACGATCTGACACAGTACACCATGGCGGTCGACAGAGGCAATGCGAAGGTTGCTTATCTGTACTCGTCCTACAATCCTGCAGTTCTTCGCTCTATGAAGAACATCATCGAGGCGGCAAATGCAGCGGGCATCATGGTAGGCATGTGTGGTGAGGCAGCAGCAGATCCATTGCTTATACCGCTCCTTATATCATTTGGACTGGGAGAGTTTTCAGTCAGTGCCACCTCAGTTCTTGCGACAAGAGGAACCATAGCAAAGTGGTCGAAGGCTGAAGCAGACGAGCTGGCAGCAAAGGCACTCTCACTTGCAACAGAGACGGAGGTTGCAGAACTGCTCAAGGCAAATGCAAGATAGATTAAAAGTGCACAATATGGGTTGGTAAAAATATGAGTACATTTTATATGGCTCATGTGTTTGAAAAATCAATAATGACCAAAAAACTATGACTCGCAGTGACTATTTTAACGAAAATAAAAAAGTCGGCATTTTTAACTGGAAAAAGTGCCGATTTTTTTGTTACAGTATATTTAGTAGCAGGAAGAACACTTGGTGACCAGAGTAAGCCTTGCGAATCGAAACAGGCAGGCGTATCATATGGCGATTTTAGTGAGTTTGTTTCAATAGTATTGTAAATGGAAATAATATGGATAGGAGGATGTAATAATGTTTGAGAATGAAAAAGTGAACCATGTGAAGTTTGGTGAAGGCAGCGTGATGGAATGTGATGGAAGTCATATAAGAATTGTATTTTCCTGCAATAATGTAGAAAAGACATTTGCCTATCCGGGGGCATTTGACAAGTTTGTGAGCTTCCAGAGTGAGGAGGCACAGCACGCTGCAAAATTGGAACTGGAACAGATAAAAAAGAATCAGAAGAAACTTGATGCGATGAAGAAGCTCATTCAGCAGGAGAACGAAAGACGCAGAGAAGAAGCGTTCAAAGCAAAGATGAAGAGAAAAAGATAAACGGAAAACGTGATACACAGAAAATCATATACAGAGCAGATGGAGTGAGAATGTCGGCCTTCAGGGCCAGGTGTTCTCACTTTTTTGCATTTAAAAAAGAGGAATTCCAATTGCAGCGTTGAACACATATGGGGATTGTGTTACCATAACTATATGTTTTATATAATGTGAGCAGGAGGGATATACATGAGAAAAATTAAAATTGCTTGGATTGTTTTTCTGGTGCTGATATGTATGATTCTGCATCTGGACATGCTGGATGCAAGGGCAGATTCGGAAATGCTGACGTATGGTAATCTGACATATAAGATAGATTCAGAAACAGGAACGATTGCAATCAGGGGATGTACAGATAAAAATATTTCGTCTGTAACAATTCCGATAGAAATTGGCGGAAGAAAGGTGACGAACATTGGTGATTATGCATTTATGAATTGCGATAATCTTCAGAGCGTCACGATACCTGAGGGAATTAAGTATATTGGTGCTGGTGCGTTTGCATACTGTGAGAAGTTGACTGGAATAAAGATACCTAAAAGCGTGAAGAAGATATATAAATGGGCATTTATTGGATGCGAGGGATTAGAGTCGATCCAGGTTGAAAGTGGAAACACAGTGTATGACAGCAGAGGCAATTGTAATGCTATCATAGAATCTGATGGGGACAAATTGATACAGGGATGTGTAAATACAGTGATACCATCAAGTGTTGCGGTCATTGGATATAGTTCATTTGACCATCAGACGAGACTAAAGGAAATAACGATACCCAAAGGTGTTACGGATATAGAAGAAAAAGCCTTTCGTTATTGCTCTGCCTTACAGAAGATAAAAATACCGTCCACAGTTACAAGTATAGGTGTGGCAGCCTTTAGCAATGATACAGAGCTTAAGTCAGTAGTTATACTTGATGGAGCCGTTGATATATGCAGAGGAGCATTTATGTATTGTGAAAAGCTTAGTAAATTTGACATGGGAGATAAAGCAAAAAGTATTGACGATTATGCATTTTTGAACTGTACATCTCTTACATATCTATGGGTTCCTTCAAGCGTGGAGACGATGAGTTATGATGCTTTTGAAGGCTGTAACATCACAATAGGATGTTTGAATACATTTAAGGCCAGAGATAATCTGGTGCGGCCAAATATAAAATACGATTTCAAATATGTGTTAGATGAAAAATCAGAATTGGTAGAGATTGATGGTATATGTAATTATGAGTACACAGGTAAACCTATAAAACAGTACATTGAAGTCAAATATGTAGATATGCTGATGGGTGAGGGAAAAAATTATTCTATTTCTTACAGGAATAATGTGAATGCAGGAACAGCATCCGTCACTATCACTGGAAAGGGAATCTTCGTAGGAAGTATAACGAAGACGTTTAAGATTACCAAGAGCCGTTTGTCTGGTGATTTATATAAGGTTAAGATCTCCGGGATAAAAGATATGCAATACACAGGCAAGAAGTGTATTCAGAGAAATATGGTTGTAAGATATAACGGATACAGACTGAAAGAGGGCAGAGATTACAGTGTTAAATACAAGAACAATGTAAAATCAGGCAAGGCTACGGTTATAATAACAGGCAAAAATTCATGTACAGGAAGAATAGTAAAAACATTCAGGATACTTCATCGTAAAGGGGATGTATTTGCGGTTAATAATCTCAGGTACAAGGTTACAAGGGTCTCTTCTTCAAAGAGCGGAACAGTTGCTTTGATTGGAAGTACATATAAAAAAGGTAACAGAAGGTTTACCTCTCTGAATATTCCGGATGTGGTTACTTCTGGTGGCGTAAGATACAAGGTAACTTCTGTTGAGAAGAATGCTTTTAAAGGTTATAGCAGCTTAAAAACGATTCGCTGTGGACGTAATATTACGACTATAGGTGCAAATGCATTCTATGGATGCAAAAAGGTATCCAGGATGCAGATGTTGTCATGTAAGTTGACTGGAATAGGAAAAAATGCCTTTGGGGGCTGGAAAAGAAAGGCGTCTGTAAAGTTCCCTGCGGCAAAAAGGCTGGCATACAACAGACTGCTCAAAAAAGCGGGAATGAAAATCTGATACTCAGTGATAAAGTTTATGAAAAAAGGAGATGTATGTTATATGAAAAGACTGGTTAAATACATATTGTTACTGGCGGTGGTGTGTGTATTCTGCCAGCCTGTAGATGCCATGGCATATTCAGGCAGGTATGGAGATTTTGGGTATAACACCAATGAGACTGATGGCACAGCTTCCATATATTCGTACAGCGGCAGCGACACAGATGTTGTTGTACCGGATAATATTAATGGGTATACTGTGACCCGAATCGGTGATTGGGCATTCAAAAATAAAAACATGGAGACTGTGGAACTTCCATATACAGTCAAGGAAATCGGTGAGTGTGCGTTTACCAACTGCAAGAATTTGAAAGCCATAACATTGCCAGAGGGGTTGACGACCCTCGGAAAAGAAATGTTTCATAATTGCGACAGTCTTAAAACAGTCAAGCTTCCAAGCAGTGTTGCAACGATCCCGGAAAATGCATTTAGGATGTGCACTGGACTGGAAAAAATAACAATACCGGATACAGTTACAAGTATTGAAAAAAGTGCATTTGTTATGTGCTCAAACCTGACTTCGGTTGAGTTGTCTAAAAACGTCAAAACAATTGCTGGCAGTGCGTTTGCATATTGTGAAAATCTGGAAGGTGTGATCATACCATATGGAGTGACAGAGATTGAGCAGTCGGCATTCAGTGGTTGTAAAAAGCTTAAGAGTGTGAGACTGCCAAAAACAGTGAAAAAAATTGGAAGTGGAGTATTTTCGGGATGCACTGATCTGGCAAGTATTGTATTTGAGGGAGATACTTATATTGATGACTGGAGATTTGCCGAATACATAACTGCGACAATATACTGTGTTCCATTTTCGTCGGTGCACAAAAAATATGAAGGTTATACTGTGAAATTTGGAACTCCGGAAAAGCCACAGAAAGTTGATATCTCAAAATATGCCGCTGATACCGAGATTTCAGGCACAAGAGACATGACTTATACAGGAAATGCGATACGGTTTAATAATAGCTGGGGCCCGGGATTCAGTATCAGTGTAAAGGGATATACTCTGTACGGCAGCAGTGATTTTTCATATACTTATAAGAACAACACGAATGCTGGAACAGCTACAATAGTGATAACTGGTAAAGGTAATTACACAGGAACACTGACCAAGACATTTAAGATACTTCCACTCACAATAAATCAGGAATCTGACAATGTCAGCGTCTCAGGAATCTCGAATAAGGCTTATACCGGAAAGGTTCAGACACAGAGAAGTGTTGCGGTGACAAGGGATGGGAAGGAACTTGTAAAAGACAGGGATTTTTCAGTCAGGTACGAGAAAAATGTCAAACCGGGAACTGCAGCTGTTGTTATATCGGGAAAAGGCAATTACAGTGGAACCATCAGAAAAACATTCCGCATAAGCATACTAAAAGGTAAGACATACACGGTGGGCAGGTTCAGATATAAAGTGACAAATCCCGCTGCAAATGGTAAAGGAACAGTGACCGTTGTCGGAACAACATACAAGAAGACAGATAGTAAATTCACATCACTTACGGTGCCGGCATCTGTTGCTATAGGTGGAGTGAAGTTTAAGGTGTCAGCGGTTGGCGCAAAGGCATTTTCAGGATTCAAAAAGCTGAAGAAAGTCAGACTTGGCGATGGTGTAGTGAACGTTGGTGCAAATGCATTTTCGGCATGTCCTGCGCTGGTGTCCGTGGAACTTGGCAAAAATACTAAAGTTATCGGAAGCAAAGCATTCTATAAGTGCTCAAAGCTGTCAGGTGTGACTATATCATCCAAGAAGGTTGTAAGAATCGGTAAAAATGCATTTTCCGGAATAAAGAAAACGGCGGTGATAAAGCTCCCAAGGGCAAAATATAAATCTTATGTGAGAATTATCAAAAATAGTACGGTTGCAAAAACATTAAGATATAAGAAGATATAGTAATGTAGGTAATTAAATATGTAAGAAGATGGATATTTTACATATACCTTGATTTTGTTGATATTTTTTGCTAAATTAAGTACGTACGTGTATAAATAGGGGCGTTTGCACCCATTTACAGAATAAAATGATCATAACAGTCATAATTTGGCTGTCGGAAAGGACGGAGCACAGAGTGTATAAGATTACTAAGGTTGAACAGTTGACAGAGACCATATACCTCATGGACGTGGTTGCACCACGAGTTGCAAATAAATGTCTTCCAGGACAGTTTGTAATTGTCAGAGGTTCAGAGGATGGAGAGAGAATCCCTCTCACTATCTGCGATTACTCAAGAGAGGACGGAATCATCACTATAGTATTCCAGGTAGTTGGAGCTGCTACAGAGATGATGAAGAATAAGAAGGTTGGAGATTCATTTGCGGATTTCGTTGGACCACTTGGATGTCCATCAGAGTTCTGCAAGGAAGATATAGAAGAGCTCAAGAAAAAGAAGATTCTCTTCGTTGCAGGTGGTGTTGGAACAGCGCCTGTATATCCACAGGTAAAGTGGCTCCACGAGCAGGGTATCGATGCTGATGTCATCGTCGGAGGAAGAAACAAGTCACTCATCATTCTTGAGGATAAGATGAAGAAGGTAGCCGGCAACCTGTATATCACAACAGATGACGGTTCATATGGAAGCAAGGGTGTCGTTACCAATGAGATCCAGAAGCTTGTAGACGCTGGCAACAAGTATGATGTATGTGTTGCCATCGGACCTATGATCATGATGAAGTTCGTATGTAAGCTCACAAAGGAGCTTGAGATTCCTACAGTTGTCAGCCTTAACCCTATAATGGTAGATGGAACAGGTATGTGTGGTGCCTGCCGTGTGACAGTAGGCGGAGAGGTTAAGTTCGCGTGTGTAGATGGACCAGAGTTCGACGGTCACAAGGTGAACTTTGAGGAGGCTATGCAGCGTCAGCAGATCTACAAGACAGCAGAGGGCAGAGCATTCCTTGCAGCAAAAGAGGGCGATACACATCATGGCGGATGTGGAAACTGTGGAGGTGACAAGTAATGGCTATAGAAGTAGATGTTTGGAAGAGAGTGCCGGTTCGCGAGCAGGAGCCACAGGTACGTGCAAAGAATTTTGAAGAGGTTTGTTACGGATATAATGAAGAGGAGGCTATGGCTGAGGCTTCAAGATGTATAGGATGTAAGAATGCCCCATGTATGAATGGCTGTCCTGTATCTATCAATATCCCTGGATTTATAGCTCAGGTCAAGGAGGGCAACTTCGCTGAGGCGTTCAAGATCATCAGCGAGTCATCAGCACTTCCTGCTGTATGTGGCCGTGTATGTCCACAGGAGACACAGTGTGAGCAGAAGTGTATCAGAGGAATCAAGGGCGAGGCGATATCCATCGGTAAGCTTGAGAGATTTGTTGCTGACTGGGCTCGTGAGAACGGAATCAAGCCAGAGCCTGCAAAGGAGATGAACGGTCACAAGGTGGCAGTCATCGGATCAGGCCCTTCAGGTGTGACAGCAGCCGGAGATCTTGCAAAGATGGGTTACGATGTAACTATATTCGAGGCACTTCACCAGCCAGGCGGAGTTCTCGTATACGGAATCCCAGAGTTCCGTCTTCCAAAGGAGAAGGTAGTTGCCAAGGAGATCGAGAACATCAAGTCACTTGGTGTCAAGATAGAGACAAATGTAGTAGTAGGAAAGTCAGTTACGATTGACTCACTCCTTGAGGATGAGGGATTTGATGCAGTGTTCATCGGATCAGGCGCAGGACTTCCTAAGTTCATGGGTATCCCGGGTGAGAATGCCAACGGCGTATTCTCAGCAAATGAGTACCTCACAAGAAGCAACCTCATGAAGGCATTTGACGAGAATTCAAATACACCTATCATGAGAGGTAAGAAGGTTGCCGTAGTCGGCGGTGGAAATGTTGCTATGGATGCAGCGAGAACAGCGCTCAGACTTGGCGCTGAGACACATATCGTATACAGACGTTCAGAGGAGGAGCTCCCAGCCAGAGTTGAGGAGGTTCACCACGCTAAGGAAGAGGGAATCATATTTGATCTCCTCACAAACCCAACAGAGATCCTTGAGGATGAGAACGGCTGGGTATGCGGTATGAAGTGTGTGAAGATGGAGCTCGGTGAGCCTGATGCATCAGGCAGAAGAAGACCTGTTGAGATTCCAGATTCAGAGTTCACAATGGATGTTGACACAGTCATCATGTCACTTGGAACTTCACCAAATCCACTTATCTCATCGACAACAGAGGGACTTGAGACAAACAAGTGGAAGTGTATCGTTGCAGAAGAGGCAAACGGACAGACAACCAAGGAAGGCGTATATGCCGGTGGTGATGCCGTTACAGGAGCTGCAACAGTTATCCTTGCAATGGAAGCTGGCAGAGCTGGTGCAAAGGGAATTGATGAGTACATCAAGAACAACAAGTAATTAAATAGAATCATAAAAATGAGGCTGATGTGTAAGAGTGAAGACTTCACATTAGCCTTTTTTGATAAAATAACTTAGATGACAGATATTCAAAAGGGAGGAAATAAAATGGGGAATATAAAGAAAATGATATCAGTGATACTGGTAGTGGTATGTGTGTTTGCGTTTACAGCGTGTGGTAAGACTGAGACGCTGGATGGAAAATGGGTGCTTGTAAAAAGTGAGACATCAGATGGCAAGACGTATAAGGTCAAGAGTGAGGATACAAAAGAGATCTATGAAATAAGTGGTGATACTGCAACATTTTACTATTCCGGTAAGGCGATGGGGGATAAGACTATCAATCTGCAGGTGGAACAGACGGGGGATAATCAGTACAACTTTAAGATGACGGATACTCTTAGCTTTTCAACGGGCACGATAGATGGAAAATATCTGAAATGCACCATAGGAGATATGACATTTATATATGAGAAGGATTAGAAGGTTGAACATAGAAATAACAGTAAAGACTTGTAGGAAAAAACGTGACGAACAGGGGGAATAGATATGTACGATGAATTTGCAAAATGGTTAGACCGGATATTGGACGAGAATATGCCGCTGCCGGGTGTGGCGATCAACTTCAATATATATGAAGAGGTGGATTTGCATTGGTCGATCCAGTTGATAAGCTCAACTTATTTTGATGAGGAGGATGAGGACTGGAATTGTTACGAGGAGTTCACCACCGGGGAGGACCTGTACGGATGGCAGCAGGATACCGGCTGGGAGGAGATACTTGATATTTCCTGTGAGATGATCAGAAAGTATCTCACAGAGGGAAAATATGCCGATGAGCTGAAGAAGTATGAGGCTGTTGCCGCCGGATTCGTGGATGGGGATGTGGAGATCCTGTACAGAAGATAGAATGTTATGGAAAATAGTATGTAGTAGAAAATTGAAAATCGAGTGAATTGTGGGAAAACGAAAGCGTTATAGGAATAGTGTACGTTGTATGAAAATGTGTGAGTTGTAGAAAAATAGCATGTATTTCAGAAAAATTGAGATAGGTGGGTGACAACATGAAAACTTTATATGTATCAGATCTGGATGGTACACTTCTTCGCAGTGATGAAACGACGTCTGAGTACACAAATAGTGTTATCAACAATTTGACAGATAGAGGAATGATATTCTCTTATGCCACGGCGCGCTCACTTATCACAGCGAAGAAGGTGACAAGCGGACTGCGGGCAGAAATTCCACTGATCGTATACAATGGGGCGTTTATAGTAGACAATCTTACCGGTGAAGTTCTTGCTGCAAATTACTTTGACGAATCGGTAGGAGCGGTGCTTGATGATCTGTTCGGCAATCAGATATTTCCGATAGTTTATGCGCGGATAGATGGCAAGGAAAAGTTTTCGTATGTTCCGGCATTGTGTACGGATGGAATGAAGAAATTCCTGCTCAGCAGGCAGGGGGATGTCAGGGCAAATATCGTAAAGTCTGCAGAGGATTTGAAAGCAGGAGATATTTTTTACATAACCTGCATTGACAGTCCGGAAAAATTAAAGCCGTTGTACGATAAGTATAAGGATAAATTTCACTGTGTATATCAGAAAGACATTTATACGGATGAACAATGGCTGGAGATCATGCCGCTTGCGGCATCCAAGGCCAATGCGATAAAACAGTTGCAGAAACTTTTGGAATGCAACAAAGTGGTTGCTTTTGGGGATGGCAGAAACGATATAGATATGTTTGAACTTGCTGACGAAAGCTACGCAGTGCGCAATGCTGATGAGCAGCTTAAAAGGTATGCTACATCGGTTATATCATCCAATGATGAGGATGGGGTGGCGCACTGGCTTGAGGATAATTATATGGTAAAATGACGAAAAACTTATGGGTAAAAATCGGGCTGCGTATAACGGCAAATATACATAAAAATCAGGTTGTAATTTGCGCAGAGCAGGGTATATAATGACACTACACATTTATAATCTTAAGTAAATATGCTGATATGATTGTGAAACACAAGTTGCACCCCGATATAAGGTGCTTGATTAGGAAAAGGGACAATTGTGGATTATGCTGGATAAGAGGGGCGTGCCTGACTGGTTGATATATCAGGGAAACTCCGTTATTTTAAACATAATTATTGTAATTGCCTGAGAAAGTGAGAAGGAGAATATATCTTATGGAAAAGAAAGAACTGATATACTACAGACTGGACGAGGTGGATGAGAAGATACTTGCCATGCTTCAGGACAATGCACGTGTATCACTCAAGGATATAGGAGCTGAGGTGTCCATGTCA
Organism: uncultured Coprococcus sp.; assembly: GCA_934277375.1. Classification (GTDB taxonomy): domain Bacteria; phylum Bacillota; class Clostridia; order Lachnospirales; family Lachnospiraceae; genus Coprococcus. The sequence continues at coordinate 83,319 of CAKQTZ010000010.1, forward strand.
CCTACAGCAGTTGGAACAAGAATAGACAGGATGCTTGCCGAGGGCGTGCTTGAGGGATTTACAACCAAGCTGAATCCGGAGGCCATGGGACATTATATCAAGGCATTCATCAATCTTGAGGTTTCACCGGAGCAGAAGGCTGAGTTCTATCCTTATATTGACAGTGTGTTAAACGTAGTGGAGTGCAACTGTGTGACTGGAGACTACTCAATGCTCATAGAGGTTCGTTTCAAGACAACAGCGGATCTCGATCATTTTGTAGGAGAGCTTCAGAGATTTGGCAAAACAAAGACACAGATAGTATTTTCTACGAATGTAAAGCACAGATGCAGATACTGGAAAAATGATCTTCACCATGATGAGGATAAGAAGTAGAAAATGTTTACAAATGATAAGCGTATTTGATAAAAACAGGGGAAAATTAAGCAAAAACAAAAAAATACTTAGATTTCACAAGTTTTTTCTTTACAATATTAATTTCCTATACTATAATAGGGAGCGTGGTCAGAAAATAATTAACAGGTCACGATATATAATCAGTTTAGGAGGATTTTTACTATGTCATATGTTGATGAAGTACTCGAGATAGTACAGAAGAAGAATGCAGATCAGCCTGAGTTCTTACAGGCAGTAACAGAGGTTCTTGATTCACTCAGACCTTGTATCGAGGCAAATGAGGAGCTTTACAGAAAGAATGCTATCCTCGAGAGAATCACAGAGCCAGATAGACAGCTCATGTTCAGAGTACCATGGGTAGATGACAACGGACAGGTACAGGTCAACAGAGGTTTCCGTGTACAGTTCAACAATGCCATTGGACCATACAAGGGAGGTCTCAGACTTCACCCATCAGTAAACCTTGGTATCATCAAGTTCCTTGGTTTCGAGCAGATTTTCAAGAACTCACTTACAACACTTCCAATCGGTGGTGGTAAGGGTGGTTCAGACTTCGACCCTAAGGGCAAGTCAGACAGAGAGATCATGGCATTCTGCCAGAGCTTTATGACAGAGCTTTCAAAGTATATCGGTGCTGATGTCGATGTTCCAGCTGGAGATATCGGAACAGGCGCTAGAGAGATCGGTTTCATGTTCGGTCAGTACAAGAGAATCCGCGGATCATTCGAGGGAGTTCTCACAGGTAAGGGACTTACATATGGTGGATCACTTGCTCGTACACAGGCTACAGGTTACGGATTACTTTACCTTACAAATGCACTGTTAAAGGATCATGACATTGATATCGCAGGCAAGACTTGCGCAGTATCAGGTGCTGGTAACGTTGCAATCTACGCAATCGAGAAGGCTCATCAGTTAGGTGCTAAGTGTGTTACATGTTCAGATTCTACAGGTTGGATTTACGATCCAGAGGGAATCGATGTTGAGCTCCTTAAGGAAGTTAAGGAAGTTAAGAGAGCACGTCTTGATGCTTACGCTGCTGCAAGACCATCAGCTGAGTACCATGTAAAGAAGGATGCAAATGATCACGGTGTATGGTCAATCAAGTGTGACCTTGCTCTTCCATGTGCTACACAGAATGAGCTTAATCTTGACGACGCTAAGATGCTTGTTGCTAACGGCGTTATCTCAGTAACAGAGGGTGCTAACATGCCTACAACTCTTGAGGCTACTAAGTACCTCCAGGAGAACGGTGTTCTCTTCGTTGGTGGTAAGGCTGCAAACGCAGGTGGTGTTGCTACATCAGCTCTTGAGATGAGCCAGAACAGCGAGAGACTTTCATGGACATTCGAGGAAGTCGATGGCAAGCTCAAGGGAATCATGGAGACAATCTACGCTAACATCAGCGATGCTGCAAAGCGTTATGGTGTAGAGGGCGACTATGTTGCAGGTGCTAACATCGCCGGCTTCGAGAAGGTTGTTGACGCTATGCTTGCTCAGGGTGTTTGCTAATCCTAAGCAATAGACGGGAGCCGTATCTTCAAATCAACTAGACATAAGATTATAATATAAGACTATAGACGTCCATCTGTGGAGTGATCCGCAGATGGGCGTTTTTGCGTTGCGGTTGTCTTCGGTGACTCCTGTTGGTGTAATCTCTATGTTGTATATCCAATCACGTTTGTCTACCCTCACTTTGGCTTTGCTTCCATCGTGCACGCCGCACCAAGCACGATAAGGGCGCCTAGCTCTCTGCGGCGGCACAGAAGCGTCAAAGTTCGGTCGCCGGCACTACCGATTGGATATACAACATAGAGAATACACACCAACAGGAGTCACCGAAGACAATTTTTTATATTTAAAGTTCGTTTAAGTTTGGCAGGTTATTATAGCATCATCAAGAGGAGATAAGACAAGAAAGGATGATGCTTATGGCAGACAACACGTTTAAAAGATATGAACTTAAGTACATGTTAGACAGAGAACAGTACGAACAGATAATGAGCGAAATGATAAGGTATATGCAGCCGGACAGGTTTGCACACAGCCAGATCATTAACATATATTTCGACACTCCTTCCCACAGGCTTATCAGAGACTCCATAGAAAAGCCGGTTTACAAAGAGAAGCTCAGGCTTAGAAGCTATGGAGTCCCGGATGACGATTCAGAGGTATTTATTGAGCTCAAGAAGAAATACAAATCTGTTGTGTACAAGAGAAGGCTGGAGGTGCCTGAACAGGAGGCTATGGGTTATCTGGTGGGCGGTCAGCGGCTGCACGAGGATTGTCAGATCGGCAGAGAGATCGATTATTTCATGCAGGTGTACAAAGATCTGGAGCCTGCGGTGGTTCTTTCGTATGAGAGAGATTCCTATAAAGGGATAGACGATCCGGAACTTAGGATCACATTTGACTATAATATACTGTGGCAGAATGACGATCTGACACTTCAGAAAGAACCATATGGGCACAAGGTTATACCGGAGTATAAGGTTCTCATGGAGATCAAGATGGCGGGAGGTTTCCCGCTGTGGCTGTCACATATTCTGACAAAGTATGGCGCATACAAGACGTCATTTTCAAAATATGGAGAGGCTTATAAGCAGATGATTGGTTGACATAAGTCGTAGATAATTGACATTCACAACAAAAAGTGGGTGCAAAAAGTGTGACTGAACAAAATTAGTAAAAATAAATAGCAATTATATAAAATTAAAACCATAAATTACAAAAAGACGAATTATATAAATAATAAAGTGACAAGCATAAGCAGGAGGATATAGAAGATGACAGGATTATTTGACAGTGTATTTGGGACGGCAACGACGATAATGGTGCGGGAGTTTCTGATCTGCATAGCGGTATCCCTTGTAATAGGAGTATTTCTTGCGTTGGTTTACGCATTCAGAAGTAAATACACCCAGAGTTTTCTGGTGACATTGGCACTTATCCCTGCGGTTGTGTGCGTGGTGATCATGATGGTAAATGGCAATGTTGGCGCGGGCGTTGCTGTGGCAGGCGCATTCAGCCTTGTAAGGTTCAGATCAGTTCCGGGTTCGGCAAAGGAGATATGCGCCATATTCCTTGCGATGGGAGCTGGACTTGTGACCGGGATGGGATTTATAGGATATGCAGTATTATTTGCCGTCATACTTGGCGGAGCGATGTTCATTTGCAGCCTTACTGGATTTGGCGGTGGAAGGGATGAAGGAGAGAGAACCCTGAAGATCACCGTGCCTGAGAATCTCGACTATACAGAGGCATTTGATGAGATACTTGCCGACTGTACAGACAGTTACAGACTGACAAATGTGAAGACAACCAATATGGGAAGTCTGTTCAAGCTTACATATGTGGTGAAGCTTAAGAATGACACAAATCAGAAGGATATGATAGATAAGCTCAGGGTGAGAAATGGCAACCTTGAGATCATGCTGACACAGGTGGATACAGAAGATATGACACTGTAGAAGTCAGCTTGCGGCAGTAGAACTTTACATTTCTGAAAATGATAGGTATCAGGAAGTATGAAAATATATTGTAGATAAGCCCTGACCCCGGAAGTTTAGATAAGCCCTGACCCCGGAAGTTTAGATAAGCCCTGACCCCGGAAGTTTAGATAAGCCCTGACCCC
>CAKQTZ010000011.1 GCA_934277375.1 uncultured Coprococcus sp.
TATAGGGGATTGGTCAAATGGTATGATAGGGGTCTCCAAAACCTTTGGTGGGAGTTCGATTCTCTCATCCCCTGCTAAGACAAGCCGGAAAGCGTGCGAATTTAATGCTTTTCGGCTTTTTTTTATTTAGCGATGTGGAGGATTTTTATGAAGATAATACATTGTGCAGACGTACATCTTGATTCTGCATTTACAGCACATTTTGATAGGGATAGAGCAAGGCAGAGAAAAAAAGAGGTATTTAGCACATTCAGAAGAATGATGATATATGCAGAACAAAATGATATATGTGCAGTGATAATAGCAGGAGATCTGTTTGACGCAGATACTGTTTCATCCGGAACGATAGATGCGGTATTTGACGAGATTGGAAGACATAAAGGAGTGGATGTTTATTATCTGAGAGGCAATCATGATCCAGGTACAAGCATCTGGGGGGCTATCAGAACACCGGACAATCTGCATATGTTTGATGATAATTGGAGTTATTATCTGCTGAACGATGACACTGATGATGTGAGAACAGAGAAAAGTAACATAGTTCTTGCCGGTGTGGTGATGGATGCAGAGAACTGCAACAATCTGTACCGTGAACTGGATCTCAGGGAGAGCGATTTCAATATAGTGACACTCCATGGACAGGAACGGGAATATGGAGAAGCCCACAGCCCTGAGGATATTTGTATGGAACGATTGAGAGATCAGTACATAGATTATCTTGCACTGGGACATATACACAAAAGTAAAAAAGCCAGACTGGATCACAGAGGGATATATTGTTATCCAGGATGCCTGGAGGGAAGAGGCTTCGATGAGTGTGGTCAACATGGATTCGTTGTGCTGGATATAGATGAGGACACTAGGAGGTGTAGTGCGGAGTTTGTTCCATTTGCGTACAGAGTGTTGTATGATCTGGATATAAATATCTCGGAAATAGAAAGTGGTGAAGAACTTGATTCCGTGATTGAAGATCAGATATACACATACATATATTCCGAAAAAGATAGGGTTGGAAAGGATATCGCCAGAATAACCCTGCGTGGTGAGATCGGAGCAGACAACGAAGTCAGCACAGATTATATACAGAAAGAATTCAAGGATATGTTTTATTATTTAGAGATAAGAAACATGACTGATACATGTGTTGACATAAATCAGTACATGCGTGATGCAACCCTCAAGGGCGAATTTGTCCGTATGGTTATGCAACAGGACATCCCGGAAGAGGATAAGACATTTATAATTCGGACAGGGTTAAAGGCCCTTGCCGGTGAGGAGATATGGACAGAATGAAGCTGCAATCATGTTATATAGAGGGATTTGGAAAATTAAACAGAGTGACATGTGACTTCAAAGATGGATTAAATACCTTTGTAAAAGAAAATGGATGGGGAAAAAGTACATTTGCAGCTTTTATAAGGGTGATGTTTTATGGATTTGAAGGAGAAGCAAAACGTAATGACATAGAAAATGAACGCAGACGATACAAGCCCTGGGCGGGAACTGTATATGGTGGGGAGCTTGTATTTTCTGTTGGAAATAGAAAATATCTGATTCAGAGGACATTTGGAGCAAAAAAGAGTGAGGACAGTTTCGCATTATATGATGCCAATACGCATGTGATAAGTCGGGACTATACAGAAAATATTGGAGAAGAGCTTTTTAGTATAGATTCGAAGTCGTTTGCAAATACCGTATATATAGAACATAACAGATGTCTGGGAGAGACAACAGATGGAGTAAGGGCAAAGATCGGGAATATATCAGAGCAGTTAGATGATATGGCCAATTATGACAGTGCACGCAGGATTTTGAAGGACGTCATAAACAGCAAATCTCCGAATAAGAGAACAGGAGAACTTTACAAAGAGAAACGCAGAATACTGGAGCTGAACGAACATATAAGAAGGCAGCAATCAGTGGAGGCTGATATAAGTAAGCTGAAAAATGACAGGAAGATTATATTGCAGAATCAGGTTGATGATGCAAAACGGAGACATTTGATCGAGGAAAGGGACAGGGCAGAGGCATATTTCCCTAAGAGGGTTCCGGATGCCGGTGAGCTGAGATCCATGATAACATTGGCCAGGGAATATGAGAACACTGCAATAAAGGCTCAGGACAATATATCAATTACAGGTAAAGTATTAATTGTGATTATAGTGTTAATGCTGCTGTTGTCCGTGGCATTTGTGATCTCTGGAAAAACTGCATTTGCAATGGTCTGTGCAGGCTTTGCGATTTTTATATTTGTAATGTATATATGTTCAGGTGCGGCTCATCGAAAAAAAAGACAACATGTTCAGGAAATGAGATATCAGCTTGATGAGTATGTATCAAAGCTTGGGTTTATGCCTGATGGGGATATTTTCAGCCAGCTTGTGGAGATACGAAGCGGATTAAATGAATACATGAGAAGATGTAATGAGATTGAAAGATATATTAATATACAGAAAAAAACAGGAAATGTTACAAATTCCGGAGACATAACAATAGAAGATCATATAGCGGAGTATGACAGAAGAATTTTACAGCTGCAGGGAGAATTGGATGCCATACACGATGCCAGCCAGGAGCTCACAGCAAGACGTGAGTTATATGAGAAGAATATGCACAGGTATGACATGATTTCCATGACATATGAATTGTTAGAGAAGTCCAGAGAGAAGTTTACTGCGAGATATATGAGTCCGGTAAAAAATGCATTTGATGTATATTACAGATGCTTTGACGGAGAGGTGGCGGATCAGGTGAGGCTCGACAGCAATATGGAGCTAAAATACAGGGATGCTGGCATGTACAGGGACATTCGGACTCAGAGTAAGGGTAATGAAGATATAATGGGCTTATGCCTCCGGGCAGCTATAATAGATGCGATGTACACTGAAGAGAAGCCGGTACTTATATGCGATGACCCATTTGTCAATCTAGATGACAGGAACATATCTGGAGCGTTGGATATGCTTGATATTCTGGCGAAAAAATATCAGATAATATATTTTACTTGCAGTGAAAATCGTGTACTATAGTAACTATCAGAACTTCTATAATGATAAAAAGGGCAGCAAAGCAGGGGGATAATATCAGGTATGAAACGTATGAAAAAGGCGATATATAATACAACAGTAGTTATTGTAGTGATGCTTATGGCACTTGTGACAATGTGTACGAGTGTCAGGGCAGCGGAGAAAAGAGCTGGAAATGGTGATGCATCGGTTGCCAGTGTAATCCAGGCAAGAGATCTTAGAATGGACAGTACGTCGCTTGTATTTACAAATGCAACAGATAATATGTTCCACCTCAGTTTTGCTGTGGGTAAGGACTATTATGTTGGTTCCTGCAGGGATAATGATACGATGATAACGTATGCCCTTATCAAATATAATTCCAAATTCTACTTTATAGCAGTTGACGATAATGAGGACAACGCAGAGTTCAATGGAAGCTATACTGACACAAGTTTTGACATGCTGGAATCAAAAAATTACAATTCCTCGAAGAGACAGGTATCATTGAGAATAAAGATAGGCAACAGCGTTGACGTAGGTAGTTTTACATACGATAAAGATTACTCGATAAAGTTTTCCGGATATTATAATGGTATATATTATTTAGATGGCGTATATGCAACAGGGCTTCTTGGAAGAGCTGGATATTACGATTATTTCGTACAGGGACGTGCTGTGACAGGTGATGGATGGTATAAGTATGGAAGCAGTACGCTGGTAAATGCCATGACACCTGCGGATATATTTGCAAGTATGGGCAGTGCCTCCATAAAGTATGTAAGAGTGAGTGGCGGACATGTGGTAAGTACATATCAGGGTGAGACACTATATAATTATACCGGAATGAAAAAGACATTGTTCAGGAATGGCACAGCCATGATAGCTGGTATAAAGGTGATATATGACAGCAAAGGAAATGCGAAGAATGGCATGTCAAGGGAAAAAGGTGGTATATACTATTATGAGGCAGGTATTCCCCTCACAAACGAGTTGAGGCAGATAGGAGATAATTACTACTATCTGGGCGAAGATGGAAGAGCAGTAAAATCACAGTGGGTACGGACCGGAGATTATGAATTATATTTTTCGGGAAACTGCAGGGCTACAAGAATATATTACAGGGATAGTTTCCCGGATGCAAACTATGCTGGAAGATTATATATGCTTACATCTGGAAATTGGGTTAGTAAGGCAACAGGTCTGTATAATATAAATGGTACATATACTTATTTTGTTAAAGGTGCGAGATACAAGGGCAACAAATGGTATGTCAAGGGAAATGGCAGGAGATTATACCTGAGAAATGGTCAAGCGGTATATCTTGTAAGACCATATGGGGTCAGATACAAATGTTTCAAGGCGGCAGGTGAAGGAAAGTGGATTCCAACAGGTAAGACTTGGCTGCCGTCGTACAAGAACGTGGCTATACATTCTGATTCAAAAGGTGTGTCAGACATATTGTATTATAAGAACAAGCATGCGTCCAAAGGATATGCGGATACATACAGGGTCTATGATTTCGGAAACTGGAGTACGAAAAGGAATTCAGTATTATATGTACCGGGAGGATATTACTATTTTGACAAGACCGGCAGAGTGGTGAGAAAGGCTGGATGGTATACCATAAATCAGTTTAGTTCAGTCTGTGTTGATGACAATGCGAAGGTTACAGCGTATGTGAGCTACGATCCGAGACTTGGATATTCGATATATAGAAGTGGAAATAAACTTCAGAGTTCTGCAGGAATCAAGAAAGCAGTGATAAACAACAAAGAGGTTTATTATTACAGTGAGTCCGATGGTCGTTGCGTTAGATCTGCAAAGAAGATAGTAGACGGAGTGGAGTACAAATTTGACAGATACGGCAGATGTTATATGGAGAGCGGTATAAACTGGGATTACACTACATGGATGAAGAGGGTAACCAGAGCATATCTCGGCAAGACTGGAATATATTGCAATGTGTTTGTTGCAAAGGCACTCAGGTATGCAGGAGGTGCTGATCCATCTAATGATATGTCTGTCAGATACATAAATTATTCAAGAGGCGGACTTGTGGTAAACTCCTCAAATATGTGTTCAGACTGGGCAGTTAGAAAGGTTACAGCAAAGGCTGTATTGTCATCAGATGGGGCATGGCTTTCATCAAAACAGTATGTGCTTACACAGAACAGGGAAAATTTCTCATATGATGCGCTGAAACCAGGAGACATTATTGTATATTACACGGGAAGCGAACCAACCCATGTAGGAATATATTTTGGAAAGTATGAATCGGCTGCCGAGCTCAAGAAGTATCTCAGAAAGCTTGGAATATCCGCGGCTGCCTGTGAGGCATATGTGCATGACTGGGGTACTGACAGTGGCAACAGGCCGCAGTACTGGATATTGCAGGGTGGAATGGGCAGCAGCAATCAGGTGTACATAAGCAACTCTGCTTATGATCTGTCAGGACAGTATGCACGAAAGATAATCCATGTTAGACACTAGAACAGACCTGGATGAACATAGATGCACAGGAGACTGTGCATTAGAAAAAAGAACACACCATATATGAAAACAGTGATGGGATTTCCTACTGTATTCGTATATGGTGTTTTTGTATTTGCTGATATAGTATGACCTGTAGGTATGACAGATGTGATTCGATCATCAGTCCTCTTCTGACATCTCTTCCCATCTGGTGTAGAGCTCGTTGAGTTTTGAGTCGGCTTCGTTTCGCTGCTTTGTAAGGTCATTTAGAAGTCCGACGTTGGTCGCATTTTCAGGAAGAAGAAACTGCTCATCGATCTCAGCTATATTGTTTTCAAGCTCCTCTATGGCTGCCTCAAGTTTCTTCAGATCGTTTGCCTTTTTACGCTGTCTGGCCGCCTCTGCTTTGCTTTCCTGCCATGAAAGTTTTGCCTGGGATATCGTGGGTACTGCAGTTTCCGCAGTTGCCGTAGTACCGCTTATTGGAGTGAATGGACTTCCTGAATCTGTGGAGTACGCTCTGTGAGTCTCATAGTAGTCGTAATTGCCTATATAGCTCGTGAGCTGTTTGTCCTTCAGCTCGATGATTCTTGTGGCCGTCTGGTTGATGAAATATCTGTCGTGGGAGACATAAAGTACAGTTCCGGTGTAATTCCTTATCGCGTTCTCAAGTATCTCCTTCGATGTGATATCCAGATGGTTCGTCGGCTCATCAAGGATGAGAAAGTTTGCGGAGGAGAGCATCAGCTTGGCAAGTGATACACGTCCACGCTCGCCACCTGACAGATCCTGTATCCTCTTGAACACGTCCTCGCCGGTGAAGAGGAATGCTGCAAGGACATTGCGTATTCTGGTGTTTGACAGATCAGGGTAGGCATCACTTATCTCATCGAATATCGTGTTGGACATCGTGAGCACCTGATGTTCCTGATCGTAGTAGCCTATCTTAACACGGGATCCCAGTATGATGGCTCCAGCATCCTTTGCTACAAGTCTGTTGATCATCTTCAGTATGGTGGTTTTTCCGGTTCCATTTCCCCCTATCAGGGCAACATGTTCACCGCGTTTGATGTCCATATCTATTCCAGAGAACAGGTTATTGTCGCCAAATGATTTGGAGAGACCCTCAATCGTGAGGACATCCTCACCGCTAAGTACGTTAGGCTCCAGTGTGATTCTCATCTCGGATGCCACCTCGGTTGGTTTGTCGAGACGTTCTATACGTGAGAGCATCTTCTCACGGCTCTCAGCACGTTTGATAGATTTCTCACGGTTGAACTGCTTGAGCTTGGTGATGACCTCCTCCTGATGCTTGAGCTCCTGCTGCTGGTTGAGATATGCCTTCATCATGTTCTCGCGGATCTCGGCGCGCTTTTGTGCAAAGTATGTGTAGTTGCCGTTGTATACCTGGCTGTGACCGTTGTCAAGCTCGACTATCTTGGTCACAATCTTGTCAAGAAAATATCGGTCGTGGGAGACGATGATGACGCTTCCCTGGTAGGATGACAGGAAGCCCTCAAGCCATGATATTGATTCCATATCCAGATGGTTTGTGGGCTCATCGAGGATGATGATATCCGGCTTCACCATGAGGAGCCTGCCGAGTGCAAGTCTGGTACGCTGGCCACCGGAAAGAGAATCCGTGTGGCGGTCATAATCTTCCTTGGAGAAGCCGAGTCCCTTGAGAACTCCATTTGCCTCGCTCTCACAGCTGTAGCCATTTTTGTATTCAAATTCGTGGGTGTAGCGGTTGTAGAGCTCCAAAGATTTCTCAAGCTCCTCACCAGCCTGCTCAGCCATGGTGTGTTCAAGTTCGCGCATTTTGTCCTGAAGCTCAAGGATAGGCTTGAGTGCATCCATCATGACGCCGCGGACAGTGGTGTTGTAATTGCTCTCCTGATACTGGGACAGATAACCGATTGTCCTGTCCTTTGACACTATGACCTGACCGGAGTCAGCACTTTCCTCACCCATTATTATCTTCAGGAGCGTGGTCTTGCCGGCACCGTTTATACCGACGATTGCCATCTTCTCCTTCTCCTCAAGGTGAAAAGAAATATTATCCAATATAACATCTGTGCCAAATGCTTTGCAGATGTTCTGACAGTCTAAAATCATAATTTAACCTCTCATTTGTGTTGTGGTCTTTAAAAAAGTATGCTCGGATATACTGACATAAGTGCATACAAAATCAATTATATATATAAGACTTTATTTTCGCAAGAAAATGGAGAAGGTTTTCTAGTGCAAGGGTGGAATTGCACTGTTTTTTATAAATTGTTCATATTATTTTAAGCAAATTACACAATTATTGTGTTATACTAAAAAAGATATGTGTAGATAGACGTAGGACGCGCATGGCGTGTTTATACATAATACAGTAAAGGAATGATGGAATGGATTATAGCATCTATGACTATAATAGTGACGAGAAGCTTCTTCAGGAACAGGAGATAGAGGAGATCAACAATGTTAAGATGAGTCTGCTTAACACCCTTGTGACGAAGCTGAACAACGCGGGAATATATTTCAATAGTACATCGAGGATCAAATCGGAATCATCACTTCTGCATAAGCTGGAGACAGGAAAGTACTCCATGCAGGAGGGGGGAAGAAAGATTCAGGATATTATAGGTATACGAATCAACCTGTTCTATCTTGAGGACATGGATATATGTGAGAAGATACTGGAGGAGACATTTCTTCTGGACAACTGGTCAAAGACGAAGAATGAGGAGAACAAATTCGAGGCGCAGAAGTGTAACGGCGTGTTCAGGATACCGAGCAAATACCTGCGCAACATACCTGCAAGTGTGTGGAACAAGCCATTTGACCAGACATTTGAGGTTCAGCTCAGAACGGTGCTCTTCGAAGGTTGGCATGAGATAGAGCACGAGATGAGGTACAAATATAAACTGGGCTCGGATTCTAAGGAGACCGATCTGTGGACGGGACATGAGGATTTGTCCAGAGTTATGAACAGTATCATAGCCAATCTGGAGTTGTGTGACTGGTCAATCATGCAGATATTCAACAGCATACACGATTCACAGTACAAGGAGAAGAACTGGGAGAACGCAATAAGAAGCAAGTACAGACTCAGGATTACACAGGATCCGCTAAAGCCTGAACTCAGAGAGTATCTGGACAACAATCCGGATATCGTGGCGCAGTTCCATGCTGTGAGCAAGCGTGAACTGGTGGAGATACTGCTAAACAAAAAGTACCACAAGGAGCTGACTCCTGACAGGGTCATATATCTGATCAATAAGGAGATAGTCCACAACGAGTATATATCAAGACTGCTAGATAAAGAGCAGTTTGTTCCGGCAGTCAGACCGGAGGTCAAGACGGAGATAAAGCCTATGGTTCCGAATGTTGTGTACAGCCATATTGTTGGTATACCGGCGGCTGGTTATGGCAAGGCGTGTGAAATCATATACAAGTGGGTCAGAGAACATATCAGTATGGTGTTCCCACAGATGCCAGAAGAACTGACCAGTGTGGATTACTCCTCCATAGGATATAAAGTATATATAACATATGGGGACACAGAATTTCATGTGGATTTCCAGCACATAAGTAATTCCGAGGCGGGAGTTATATGGCATGTGACTGTGGATATGATAAGTGCTGGAGACATATACAATGTTAAGGTGGAGAACATATGTGAGACCATCAACGTCAAGGAGCGCAGATATAGCAGGCCAAAGTTCATGAAGGATATGTTCAATCAGGTCGGATTTGTGGATGCAGGAATAGTCATGGAGGAGGGGGCAAGCCCTGAGGAGATCAGCTATGACAAACTGAATGCGATAGTTGAAAGTCCTGATAGACATATGCCGATCATAGTCATAGTGAAGCCTGATGTGATACCGGACTGGGCGATAGACTGTGACGGATATATACTCAGAACGGATATGCTGAAGAAGACGCTCAACGGTCTGTGCCATGTATATCTGTGCAGTGGAGACTGCAAGAACCGCTACGAGGGCGAGTATGGCAAGGAGTCTGTTGATGGAGGCGTGATGATGTGGGAGAAGAACAGTAATTATCCTATATTCTATTCCATGGATATCATCAACCAGAGCTTCTTCGAGGAGGTAAACCACAGCATCAATGAGAATGTGGAGTATGAGAAATCCTTCAGATATTCATTGAGAGAACAGGTCCATGATGAATATCTGAAATAATGTAGAGGTAGACAGACCATGAAAAAATGGTACAGGATAGCAGCTGTAGTGGTTGTCATGGCGGCTGTGATTGCTATGGTTATCATATCAGGCGTGAGACGGTCAGGCGAAAGTGAATATACAAGGAATACGATTACCATGGGAACGGCTGCGTCATTTACAGTGTATGGGCGCCACGGCAGTGAGAATATAGACGAGATGCTGAAGCTTATAGACAGCCTTGACAAAGATATGCTGTCGTGGCGCTCGACTGACTCAGAAATATACAGAGTGAACACCACATACAAGCCCGGTGAGAATGTGGCAGTGAGCAGCGAGCTTGCGGATGTGCTGAAGCAGACACTTGACATATCAAGGTCTCACGATGATCTTCTGGATATCACCATACGCCCTTTGGCTGATGTGTGGGGGATAGAAGATGGCAAAACCGAGATCCCTTCACAGGCGGATATCGACAGTGCACTGAAGCTGATTGATGTGTCAAAGGTGAGTGTAGACGGTGATAATGTAAGGATATCAGAGACTGGTATGATGCTGGATCTGGGAGCAGTCGGAAAGGGCTATGGCTGCGACAGGGCAGCAGAATATCTTAATGGTACTGATGCGGCTGGTGCATGTGTGGCTCTGGGTGGTAGTATAGTTGTGTATGGAAGCAAGCCTGATGGAACGGCATGGAAGGTCGGTGTCAAGGATCCGAGAGCAGGAGAGGGCACGACCATGGGTGTCATAAGCATTGATGATGGTGAGACAGTATTTGTATCTACATCGGGAGATTATGAGAAGTATTTTGAGCAGGATGGCAGGAGATACCATCATATACTTGATCCTCAGACAGGATATCCTGCGTGGAAAGGCACGATAGCGGCCACAGTGGTTTGTGATAATGGACTGACCAGTGATGCTATGTCCACACTTTGTATGCTGATGGATAAAGATGCAGCCATGAAGACTGTCCAGGAGTATGGTGCGGATGCTATTCTCATAGATAAGGATAAGAATGTGTATGTCAGTGAAGGCCTGAAGGATCGATTTACCATAACTGCTGCAGATTATAAAATGGCAGAGTGAGATCCGGCAGAAGCAGATCAGACACTTGATATGATGGAAAATATGGCAGATATAAATATATTACAGATATGAAAATATGACGGATATGGATATATGACGGATATGGATATAGATGACAGAAACAGAAATACAGAACATACACAGGAGACAGGTGAAATTGGCGGAACAGTATGGCTTAGAAAAAGAGATATTATATTGTGTGTAGTCCTTTTAACTGCAGGGCTCATATGCTGGCTTGTCATGCGGCTGGCGCTTCCAACGGGAAATACCGCTAATGTGTATATAGACGATAAACTGGTGCAGACTATAGACGTGACAGTTGATGATACCTATGAGTTCAGCACGGACAGGGGCAGCAATACTGTTGTGGTTGAATCTGGAAAGATCCGTGTCAGCGATGCGGACTGTCCGGATAAGGTGTGCGTGGATATGGGCTGGAAGAGCAGACGCGGAGAGACTATAACCTGTCTTCCGCACAAGCTGGTCATAGAGATACAAGGTGGCGGGGTAAGAGATATAGATGTGCAGTAGAGATAAAAATGATCAGAAAAGTTCGGCGACGGCTGTGGACAGAACACATGGCTGGAGCACAAAAAGAATCACATATACAGGTATGTTCGTGGCCATAGCCATGGTATTTTCATATCTTGAATCTATGATTCCGGTGAATATAGCGATTCCTGGAATCAAGCTGGGACTTGCAAACCTGGTTACCATAGTTGTCATGTACAGGCTGGGAATATCAGATGCGTGGATAGTGTCGATTGTCAGAGTTGTGCTGTCATCGCTGCTCTTTGGCAATATGATGGTTATGGTATACAGCATTGCGGGAGCGGTGCTGTCACTTCTGGTCATGATGCTTTGCAGGAAAAAGGAGCTGTTCGGACTCCTTGGAACGAGTATACTGGGCGGAGTGAGCCACAATGCAGGGCAGATAGCTATGGCAGCGCTTCTCATGAAGAGTGGAAATATCATGCTGTATATGCCGGTACTGTGCATATCGGGAACGATAGCCGGTGTGTGCATAGGCCTGGCTGGAACCGTACTTGTCAGAAAGCTTCCGTCCATAGAATATTAGATAACCGTATTACAGATGTGCGGAGAATCATTTTTGTACGCATCTGTAAGTGTAAAAATCACATATAAGATACAGATATGATTTAAGTGTCTATATCTTATGTGTGATTATTTTTATTGTGTAGATATAGTATTATTTCCAATATTTTTAAATGATAATATATCCCCATTTAGGTTGTTTTTGAGCTTCCAAAGCGTTATTATAAAGGGAGGTTTTTTTAATAAATAATAAACAAGGAAAAGAGGTAGAACATGGGTTTGTTAACATTTCTGGGCGGAATTCATCCATATGAAGGCAAAGAATTGTCAATGGAAAAGCCTGTCAAAGAATACCTTCCAAAAGGTGACTGTGTGTTTCCGCTTAGTCAGCATATTGGAGCACCGGCCACACCTATAGTGAAGAGGGGCGACAGAGTCCTGGTTGGCCAGAAGATAGCTGAGGCCAGTGGATTCGTGTCTGCGAATATACATTCGTCCATATCGGGTAAGGTCAAGGCTATAGAGCCGAGATATGTGCCTGGCGGATCAAAGGTGGAGTCGATAGTAGTAGAGAATGACGGTCTGTTTGAGGAGGTCGATTTTGCGGCAAATGTGAAGGATCTGTCCACTCTGTATAGAGAGGATGTAAAGGAGATCATCAAGGAGGCCGGAATAGTAGGAATGGGTGGTGCCGGTTTCCCTGCAAATGTCAAGCTGTCTCCGAAGAACGAGGATGCGATAGATTACATAATAGTAAATGGCGCTGAGTGTGAGCCTTACCTCACATCGGATTACAGAAGGATGATGGAGGAGCCGGACAAGCTTATCCTGGGACTTGAGATATGTATTAACCTGTTTGACCATGCAAAGGGAATCATAGCCATAGAGGACAATAAGCCAGAGGCCATAGCGCTTCTCACAGACAAGGTAAAAGACAATGATAAGATAGAGGTTCATGTGATGAAGACCAAGTACCCTCAGGGTGCCGAGCGTCAGCTTATATATGCGAACACCGGACGATATGTCAACTCCAAGATGCTTCCTGCTGATGCGGGATGCATAGTCCACAACGTTGATACCATAGTATCCATATATGAGGCGGTTATAGAGGGTAGACCTCTTTATACAAGGATAGTCACCATCACCGGTGATGCTATAGAGAATCCATGTAACCTTATGGTGAGAACTGGAACTAACTGTCAGGAACTCATAGAGGCTGCAGGTGGCTTCAAAGATGGAGTGGTTCCTGAGAAGGTGATCTCAGGCGGTCCTATGATGGGAAAGGCGCTTTTCTCACTGGATGTTCCAGCAACCAAGGGAGTGTCGGCACTGCTGTGTATGACACATGACGAGGTGGCAGAGCTTGAACCGAGCAACTGTATAAGATGCGGACGTTGCGTTGATGTGTGTCCGGGACGTGTAGTCCCATCACTGCTTGCCTCACTGGCAGAGCACGGAGATACAGAAGGCTTCCTGGCTCACAACGGAATGGAGTGCTGTGAGTGTGGATGTTGTTCATATGTATGTCCTGCCAAGAGACATCTGACACAGACCATCGCAGGAACAAGAAAATCCATCATTGCGAATAAAAAGAAGTAGGAGGTGCACACATTGGATAATACATTTAAGATTTCGTCATCTCCACATGTCAGAGATAAACGAAGTACACGGAGCATTATGCTGGATGTGATCATTGCATTGCTTCCGGCAACCATATTTGGAATCATCAATTTTGAGCTGAATGCCATGATACTCATACTCACATGCGTGGTCTCATGCGTGCTGTTTGAGTGGCTGTATCAGAAGATGATGAACAGAAAGGTAACCATAAGCGATCTCAGTGCAGTGGTAACAGGACTTCTACTGGCACTGAACCTTTCACCGGACGTGCCGGTGTGGATGGCGATACTCGGAAGTGCATTTGCCATAATCATAGTAAAGCAGCTTTTCGGCGGACTGGGATTCAACTTTATGAACCCGGCACTTGGCGCAAGATGCTTCCTGCTCATATCATTTGCGGGAAGAATGACATCTTTTTCATATGACGGTGTGACAACTGCCACACCTCTTGCAGTACTCAAGAACACAGGAGACCTGGCAGATGTAAACGTGCTCCATATGTTTCTTGGAAATATACCGGGAACCATAGGTGAGACATCAGTTGTATGTTTACTTGTTGGTGCAGCTTATCTTCTGATCAGAAGAGTTATAAAGCCGGTTATTCCACTTACATATATAGGAACATTTGCGGTGCTCATTATGATATATGCGGTTGCATCGGGTAGAGGTTTTGATCTCACATTCCTCGCAGCACATCTGTGCGGCGGTGGTCTGATGCTTGGAGCATTCTTTATGGCAACTGACTATGTTACATCACCTATCACACCTGCGGGTAAGGTTGTGTTTGGTGTGATACTTGGTATACTCACATTCTGTTTCAGAATATACGGAGGATCAGCAGAGGGCGTATCATATGCGATCATATTCTCCAACCTGCTTGTGCCACTCATTGAGAGATGGACACAGCCGAAGAGTTTCGGAGAGGGAGCAGAGCTTGCAGCCCAGGGTGACACAGCCGGAACAAAGTCCAAGATGGATACAAAGTCGATTGTTATAGCAACTATAGCAATCATGATAATCACAGTCATAGCAGGATTTGCACTGGCTTATGTATATAAGATCACAAAGGATCCTATAGCAGTTACAGAACAGAAAGCAAAGGAGGAGGCATACAAGGCGGTATTTGATGATGCGGATTCGTTTGACAGCTATGCTGACTTTGATGCCGATGCAGCTGCAAATGTTCTGTCAGATGCAGGATATAATGCAGATATAGATGAAGTAGTGGAAGCAAAGGGCAGCGATGGATCAGTGCTTGGATATGTTGTTACTGTAACATCACACGAGGCGTACAGCGGAGACCTTCAGTTAGCCATGGGAGTCAGAGCGGATGGAACGACAAATGGAATCTCATTCCTGTCACTCTCAGAGACAGCGGGACTTGGTATGGAGGCTGACACAGACAGCTTCAAGTCGCAGTTCGCCGGCAAGAATGTTGAAAAGTTCCAGTACACCAAGTCAGGTGCCACAGTGGACGAGGAGATAGATGCCCTGTCAGGCGCTACCATCACAACAAATGCGGTTACCAATGCGGTGAATGCGGGACTTGAGTATGTGAAGTCCATAAATGGCGGTGCTGCTGATTCATCTGCAGCGTCGAACGGAGGTGACAAGTAATGGGAAAATGTACAGAGCGTTTATATAACGGTATTGTGAAAGAGAACCCGACCTTCGTACAGATGCTTGGAATGTGTCCGACGCTTGCGGTCACATCATCAGCCATCAACGGCGCAGGAATGGGACTTACGACCACATGTATCCTGGTGCTCAGCAACTTCATGATCTCAGCACTCAGAAAGGTCATACCTGATAAGGTCAGAATACCATCATTTATAGTTATCATAGCTTCATTTGTTACTATCATACAGTTCCTGCTGCAGGCGTACCTGCCATCACTCAACAGCAGCCTTGGACTGTATATACCACTTATAGTTGTTAACTGTATCATCCTTGGCCGTGCCGAGGCATATGCTTCCAAGAACAAGGTACTTCCATCCATATTTGATGGACTTGGAATGGGCCTTGGATTTACAGTCGGCCTTACACTTATAGGAATGTTCAGAGAGCTTGTCGGAAAGGGCTGTGTATTTGGATTCCAGATACTTGGAGATGGCAACAGACTTCAGAGCTCATCAGGAATTATAAAGGGAATAGGCAATGCACTCAGCCTGTACACACCTATAACAATATTCGTACTTGCACCTGGTGCATTCTTCGTGCTTGCATTCATCATAGCATTTATCAACAAGAGAAATGCAAAAAAGGCAGCGGAGGCACTTGCAAATGGAGAGGAAATACCGGCAGCATGCAGACCGGACTCATGTGCAGGATGTATCAATGCAGCATGTTGTGGCAAACTGGTTTCAGAAACGCCAACACCGGTAAAGGCAGCAGAAGCTCTGGCAAAGGCGGAAGCGGCAGATGCCAAGCGTGCTAAGAAACCAGAAGAGGCACAGGCATCGTCAGATAAGGATGCAGCGAATAATAACGCAGCTGAGGATGATAAGTCAGAGGAAGTGGATAAGGATGAGCCAAGGCTCAGCCCATATGCACCAACCAGAGAGTCTGTTCTCGCTGATATAAAGCTTGTGCCTAATGCGACTGGAAAGATACTCAGGGAGCATGCACAGGAGCAGGATACAGATAATACAGACGAAAAACAGCAGGCTGTTTCTGGTGCTGAGGCAGAGAATGGTCAGAAATCGGTAGAAGCAGAGCAGAAGACAGAAAGTCAGCCGGCGGCAGAGCAGCCGGAGCCGGCAGCAGAGCCACAGCCGGCAGCAGAGCCACAGCAGGCAGTAGATCAGTCAGCAGAGACCCAGCCGGCAGCAGAGCAGCCAAAGCAGTATACAGAGACTCAGGCCCAGCCGTCAGCAGAGCAGCCAGAACAGCCCGCAGAGGATGAGCCGTCAGATTCAGATATAAAACTCAAGGAGACAATGGCTCATATAAAGAAGAAAAAAGGAAAGGGAGGTAAGAGATAATGAACATTTTATTGTTAGCCATCGGAGCGGCACTTGTAAATAATGTTATCCTCAGCCAGTTCCTCGGACTGTGTCCTTTCCTTGGAGTGTCCAAGAGTGTCAACACAGCAACCGGAATGGGAGCAGCGGTCGTATTCGTCATGACTATAGCTTCATTTGTCACCAGCGTGGTGTATTACGGAATACTGAGAAGATTCGGCCTTGAATACCTCAACACCATTGTGTTCATACTTGTAATTGCGGCACTCGTACAGTTTGTTGAGATGTTCCTCAAGAAGAAGGTAAAGTCACTGTATGAATCACTTGGTGTATACCTTCCATTGATCACGACCAACTGTGCCGTGCTTGGTATCGCTCTTTCAAATGTACAGAGTGGTTACGGCATACTTGAGAGTACCATCAACGGATGTGGCTCTGCAGTCGGATTTACTATAGCCATAGTCATACTTGCAGGAATAAGAGAGAGACTTGAGCACAGTCCTATACCTGAGTCGTTCAAGGGAACTCCAATAGTTCTCATCACATCAGGTCTTATGGCGATCGCGTTCTTCGGTTTCTCAGGATTGATATAAGGAGGGTGCGGATATGACAGGAATATTGATAGCTGTGGCAGTTGTCGCAGGCGTAGGTATTGTGATAGGTATCCTTCTGGGTGTCGCAGGAGAGAAATTTAAGGTAGAAGTAGATGAGAAAGAAATAGCAGTAAGAGAGCTGCTTCCGGGAAATAACTGCGGTGGATGTGGTTATCCGGGATGCGACGGACTGGCAGCGGCCATCGCCAAGGGCGAGATGCCTCCATCGGCATGTCCTGTCGGTGGCGAGGCAGTGGCAGCGAAGATCAGTGAGGTAATGGGCGTGGAAAACGCTGAAAATACAAGGTATGTGGCATTTGTCAAATGCGCAGGAGACTGCGAGAAGGCAAAGGATGTATACGAGTATGTGGGCCCAAGAGACTGTAAGCTGGCTCAGAACAATCCCAACAATGGACCAAAGGCATGTACATACGGATGTACAGGTTATGGTTCATGTAAAGCAGTATGTGAGTTCGGGGCTATTGACATTATAGATGGAATTGCGGTAATTAATAAGGAGAAGTGTAAGGCATGCGGCAAATGTGTCACAGAGTGCCCAAGACATCTGATAGAGCTGGTTCCTTATGACGCAGAGAGACTTGTCAGATGTAATTCCCACGACAAGGGACTTCAGGTCAAGGCAGCCTGCAGCGCGGGATGTATCGGATGTACACTGTGTGCAAGAAACTGTGAGGCAGGAGCCATCACGATAGACAGGAACCTTGCCCACATAGATCCGGAGAAGTGTACAAATTGTGGTGCATGTAAAGCCAAGTGCCCAGTAAAGATAATATCGTAAGAAGGACCCGCCGAAGGTGGGAGATATAAGGAGAAAATTATATGAGATGCCCATTTTGCTCAGCAGATGATACAAAGGTTATCGATTCCAGACCGGCGGAGGATGGAAGTGCGATCAGAAGAAGAAGACAGTGTGATGCCTGTGGCAAGAGATTTACCACATATGAGAAGGTGGAGACCATACCTCTCATAGTCATCAAGAAGGATAAGAACAGAGAGACCTATGACCGTTCCAAGATAGAGTCAGGAGTTATAAAGTCGTGTCATAAGCGGCCGGTTTCAGCAGAGGCAGTCACAAAGTGCATAGATGACATAGAGAACACCATTTTCAACATGGAAGTGAGAGAGATAGAGAGCACGACCATAGGTGAGATAGTCATGGATAAGATCAAGGATCTTGATCAGGTAGCTTATGTAAGATTTGCATCAGTGTACAGAGAGTTCAAGGATGTGAATACATTTATGGATGAGCTGGGCAAGCTGCTCACCAGCAATTCGGAGAAGCGATGATAGAGACATACAACACGATATTACAGGAGGGACAGGACGAGATAGTCGAGAAGAAGTCACGATTCATCGGCTATGCAGTTCCTGTGTCCTCGGAGGAAGAGGCATATGCCTTTGTCGAGAAGATCAGGAAGCAGCATTATGATGCAAGACATAACTGCTATGCATTTGCCATAGGCAGTGAGAATACACTGCTCAGATTCTCTGATGACGGAGAACCTCAGGGAACAGCTGGAAAACCCATTCTGGAGGTTATCACGGGAAATGCAGTGGTAAATATATGTATAGTTGTCACTAGATATTTCGGTGGAACACTGCTCGGAACCGGTGGCCTTGTGAGGGCATACACTGAGGCCGCCAAGCTTGCACTGGCTGATGCGGGCATACATAAGATGCAGCTCATGAAACTGGTGAAGATCACCACGAATTACAACGATTCTGGCAAGGTGCAGTATCTGCTCAGCAACAGTGACGCGGTGATTGATGACACAGATTACACCGCCGATGTGTGCTTTAATGTGGCGGTGCCTGCGGACAGCTACGGACGTCTGGCTAAGCAGATAACAGAGGCTACATCTGCTAGAGCGATGATAGCAGACACAGCAGAAGAGTACAGATAATTATGAATGGCAGGGCTATGGAGAAAACTTTATAGCTCCTGAACACTATTCTGAGTATTGATGTCAGGATAAAACAAATAATACATGCCAGACATATACATATAAGAGTTTGGCCTAATTGTCTTAAACCATCATATATTGACAATGAGACAAGGCTGAGTATAGCAGCGGGGATAATTCCCGCTGCTATATTTTTTATACAGAATGTATTTCTACCGCCGGAGGGAAGCATGGCGTATACACCATCGCGGAGGTCCTTGAGATAATTCTGCAGGCCGAGAAGTGCACAGATAAATATAATTATGTAAACTAATCCGTGGACAGGAAAATTGTTCGGAACTATTTCATTTGTTGCAATATATTTACCCGACAGGCTGGTTTTGATAGTAAATATATCCTTGTCAGCCATATAGCCCATAAAATGTTCATTGATGTAATTGTCTATATCTTCGTGAGAGTACCCTGTTGCGCTTCCCACAGGATACTTCCTGGTGATTGTGTCTGCCGATATGTCAGAGGCGTATGCCATGAGTATCGCTGCATACACTGATTCTGAAGTCACAGAGACAAATGAACTTCCGGGGGTGGTATATATGACAACAGGATTGTCTGTTTCTTTGATAAAAGTTTCTGTAAAATTGTATGGAATCATGTATCCGGAGTCTATCTTGCCGGATGCCACATCATTCTGCATGATCGATGAGTCATCGTATATTCTGAATTCAAATCCAGTCGAATTGTCGGTAAGGTATGCCTCCATGATATCAGTGTGTGTGTCTGTCTCTTCGAAGCAAATTCCGGATATGATCTCTGTAGTCTGTTTTTTCTCTGGAAGCAGACATATAATAAACAGTGCAGCGGGAACGATCATGAGCACTGCGATCATGGCCGGCCTACACAATGTTCTCTTTATCAGTAAAGCAATCTGTCTGAAATTCTTCACGCGTCTATCCCCCTATCTATGAGATGTAACTGCAAAGTGTCTGTGCCAGGTGGTTTAGTATGGAATTGTGGCAGAAGTCCTTTGCAAAATTGGGCAGCAGGGCTTCCGGGATAAAGAATCCGCTCAGATAAGCCAGCACAATGGATACAACTGTGAGCAAAAGGATGCATCCTGTAATTCCAGCAGGTATCATACTCACAATAAGAGTTAATAATGTGACAAATGCGGTGATAACGCATCCAAATAAAATGCCGTACACAGATAAATGTATGTGCAGCTTACCGGTGAAGGCTGCTGCTATACACAGAGATATGTAGACGGATATATATAGGAGGTATTCCCATACATATATGGATACAAAGCTGCTGATATATCTGAGTGTGCTGTCAATTCCATGTGCGCGGAGCTGCATCCGGTAGGATGCAGGCGTGTTCAAAATGAATGGAATGAATATGACTCCACATAGCATCATGAGAAATATCACTGATGCACTCATATAGAAGTCAGTTGTATCAGATGCTCGGGTCGCATTTATCTCATTGGTCACAAAAACAGATGCCCTGTCAAGAACCCTTTTCAGAAACGTGGTGTTGATGTCATCGCTGAGGTTTTGCTGGATATCATCTGGAAGAGCCATATCCCTGCCTATTGCCTGGACGGAATATATGGCAGCCTGTGATATTCCGAGCATGGATGACGTGGATTGAAACAGGTCATTCAGAACAAAGGAATCTATGGAATGACTGTCGGAGTAGTACACTTCAACCGGAGTGTTCGTGCCATCCATGATATCGCTGATTATGTTATCAGGTACATATACAGCGGCGAATATACTTCCATCGGATAACTTGGACATGGCAGTTTCCTTGTCCGATATCTCCTCAAATGTGCAGGAAGATCTGTAACTATCCATGTCTTTTATGGCTGCATATGCCATCTGTGACATATTTGAATCAGCATTCATGATTATACCGATACACATAGGTGATCGGTCAGGATCTGAATAGATATAGCTGACGGCTTTAAGTGCCAGTGTTGAGAATAATGATATCATGACTACGGCTGCGACAAGCATATATGTACCATAGTGGGATATTCTTTTAAGGTCAGTTCTTATGAGTCTGTAAAACATAGATAACCTCCAGGATCAGTCAAAACGGAGCAGGTCAATGTATGATTTTTCGGATCTGAATTGGGACGAAGCAGGATCCTGCCTGTCAACAGCAAGCTTCAGATGCCCGTTTTTCAGCGTATATATTTTGTCACATATGTCCAGAGCTGAGGCTTCATGCGTGGCAATTATGACGATGCCTCCGGATGCCGTATACCCCTGGAGATATCTCAAGATACCATTTTTGCAGACCAGATCCAGTGATGCGAGTGGTTCATCGAGAAGCAGCAGATCCGGATCGTACATCATGACTATGGCCAGACTCAAGCGCTTTTTCATTCCACCTGATAATTTGGATACACGTTTATCCAGAAAATTATCTACGCCGAGACTGGTACATATATCCATATTGTGGGAATTCAGAACGGTTCTTTTGCTGCCGGGATGCCATAGTCGTATATTATCAATGGCGGTCAGCTCTGGAAGCAGGGGGTTGTTCTGGGGAAGCAGCACAGCATTTCCAACAGAGTCAAATCCAAAACTGCCGGAATCTGCCCTGATATTGCCTGCAAGTACACTGAGAAGTGTAGATTTGCCAGAGCCGTTTATGCCGAGCAGGGCAACACTCTGTCCCGGCTCAACTGAGAAAGATATATCAGACAGAACATGGTTCTTTCCGTAACTTTTATTTATTGAAGATACAGAAAACATCTAGTATTCCTCCTCTATAACGTGAAAATCGAGATAGTCGAAATCGATATCTTCAACAAAATTATCCGCAGTGAATCTGGTGCGGGCGTGGTGAATGAATTCATCTTTGTTCTTCTGAAGCCAAACAGGCTTTGCCAGATCGAATTCGTAGCACATGTCCTCAAGTGCTTTGTATACTTTGTGTGTTCTAGTCATCTCGTGATCGGATATACAGATCACGGTATCATTGATCAGATGATTGTCTTTTATAAGTTTGCCCCATACTCTGAACATATATTATCCTCCAGAAAGGTTTATAGTATCGTTTTCAACATAGTATATAACATTTGTGCACAGAATTAAAACATTAAAGACACAAATATGACACATTTACTGCGTATAGTAGCAAATGTAAGAAAGAAATAGGTACATAATTAAATATAAATGAATAAAAAGCGAAAGGATGATAGATATGGAACAGGACAACAGAAATCAAATGAATGGTGGAGATATCCAGGAAAAGGCAGCAGGAAGTGTTCCGCCAGAGAATGATAACCAGAATGCTCAGGGAGCCCAGTCAGACAGCATGTATCATTATAGCTACATGAAAAACAGGGGTGATTCAAGATTTGACAGACCGGCCGGAGCACAGCAGACACAGAACTTCCAGAATAATCCGCAGACTCAGAATAATGCACAGGCTCAGAACAACAGGCAGACTGGTTCAGATGCACAGAGAAGTCAGCAGAACACCGCATATTCAGGTTTTCAGAGAAATGTTAATGGAATGGAAGCCTGGTATGACAGCCAGAGAATGGCAAGCGGATATCAAAACCCAGGAAATGGTATGGGAGGATATGGTAATGGCGGATATGGCGCACAGATGAATAAGGCAGCACAGTCGCAGCACAAAGCTGAAAAGCCTCGTAAGCAGAAGAAAGAGCATGCTAAGAAAAACGGTGGATTTGGCAGAAAGGCAGCAGGAGTTGTGGCTGCAGCAGTCGTATTTGGCCTGGTAGCAGGCACCGTGTTCCAGGGTGTGAGATATGGATCTGATAAATTTCTGAACAAGAACAGTGCGGCATCAGAGGTGACCACAGAGCAGGCTGCAGATGCCTCTACTGAGAACAATGCACCACAGCTCAAGCAGGCTTCATCAGATGCCACAAGTACAGTATATGATGTGGCAACGGTTGCCAAGAAGGTTATGCCTTCCATCGTATCGATCACAGGAACATATGTAACGACATATGATTACTGGTTCAATTCATACCAGCAGGAGTCAACAGGAGCCGGTTCAGGTATCATCATCGGCAAGGATGATCAGTACCTGTATATAGCGACAAACTACCATGTAGTAGAGAATGCAAAATCGCTGTCAGTAACATTTGTGGATGATAAGAGCGCAGACGCAACGGTAAAGGGATTCGTTGAGAACAATGATATAGCAGTTGTTACAGTTAAGCTTTCAGATATATCTGATGACACTTTGAATGAGATAAAGGAGATTCAGGTAGGTTCATCCGCTGACCTTTCAGTTGGAGATCCTTGTGTGGCAATAGGTAATGCCCTTGGATATGGACAGTCAGTTACAGTTGGATATATAAGTGCACTTAACAGAGAGATCAGTGCTTCAGATGAGACAGTTAAGGTACTTCAGACAGATGCGGCCATCAATCCTGGTAACAGTGGTGGAGCACTTGTCAATATGCAGGGTGAGTTGATCGGTATCAACACAGCCAAGTATTCCGATACAAGTGTAGAGGGTATGGGATATGCACTTCCTATATCAGATGTCCAGGATATAATCAATGATCTCATAGCAGGCAAGAATGTGTCAAATGATGGAACAACATCAGGTCAGGCATACCTTGGTATATCAGCCCAGACCATCACAAGTCAGTATGCGCAGCTTCTGAATATGCCGGAGGGTGTCTATATCTCATCAGTTGAGCAGGGATCAGCAGCAGAGGAATGCGGACTTCAGTCAGGTGATATAATCTGCAGCCTTGATGGTGAGGACATAGCAGATATGGATACATTCCATGACAAGATCGTGGCATGTAAGCCTGGAGATAAGGTAACGATCGTATACTACAGAAATAACAATGGTAATTATGAGAAACAGACAGTTACAGCTACTCTGAAAGAGAAGCAGTAAACAGAAAGATATTTCAGTGGTGATTTAGCACGGAGCTAACAGAACTGGATAGACTATATATTGGATAACGGCACCTGTAAGTGAAATTGCAGGTGCCGTTTTGCAGTGGTGCCATATTATATTTTAGAAGCAATTATATTTTAAAATTGTAATCTGCCGGCGTTATACCTGAAGTCATCGTACTCATCAGGTATATTGTCAAGCTCAGCGGTGAAAGACTGTACATCGATTGCATCTCCGCGGGTTATACTCTGTTCCATATTGTTCAGTCTGTTCTCATATATGGACAGACCGCTCAGAATGGATGTGCAGTATTCTTCTTCGTTGACAAATGTATTCACGCCGTGCTTGATGCGGTAGTTTTTGGAGAATCCGCAGTCAATATTGATGATATATATACGGATGTAACGTCCGATCCTGATGAGCATATATATCACAAATATATATGTTGCGTAGTATAGTGCCGTGCCCATGGCAAATGCAGCATGAGTGGAGATGAAGAAACATATGGCTGCCACGACCACCATGATACAGGCATTCACTATAACATTTGATAATATGTCCTTGCGTTTCTTTGGAATATTTGCAAGCTCCGTACTGAATATGTTCCGGTTGTATGCTATGCGCTTCCTCTTGTTGTCGATCTCTGACAGCAGATTGCCATAGCTCTGCTCGGGTGTACGGTCAAACTTATCCCCGCCAAATGATATGGTATCTTTTGTTGATACAGGTTCTGATGATTTTAATTGCATATTGATTTCCCCCTTTTTTTCTATTTGCAAATATAACAGATGCTGCAATAAAATAAAAGCGTAATATGAATGTAAGGTGTATACATTGGTTCAAATCTGCTTGCAAATATAGTACAAATGGTGCATTATATCATAAGATAGAAGAAAAGAAAGGTTTACATAATAATGTATAAAATACTTTGTAAAGATGGACGAGCAAAGAGAGCTGAGTTTCAGACTGTCCACGGAACAGTACAGACACCTCTGTTCATGAATGTTGGAACAGCGGCAGCCATAAAGGGTGCTGTAGCGACGACGGATCTCAAGGACATAGGATGCCAGATCGAGCTCTCGAATACATATCATCTCCATGTGAGACCGGGAGATAAGATTGTAAAGCAGATGGGTGGTTTACATAAGTTTATGTACTGGGACAGACCGATACTCACCGACTCAGGTGGATTTCAGGTGTTCTCCCTTGCAGGACTCAGAAAGATCAAGGAGGAGGGCGTAACCTTCAATTCCCATGTCGATGGACGTAAGATATTCATGGGACCTGAGGAGAGCATGCAGATACAGTCGAATCTGGCATCTACCATAGCTATGGCGTTTGACGAGTGTGCTCCTGCACTGGCTGACAGGCAGTATGTGGAGAATTCTGTTGCGAGAACTGCAAGATGGCTTGTCAGATGTAAGAATGAGATGGAGAGACTGAATAGCCTGCCTGATACTATCAACAAGAACCAGCTGCTGTTCGGAATCAACCAGGGGGCTGTATATGATGATATCAGAATAGACCATGCCAAGAGGATCAGCGAGCTTGATCTTCCGGGATATGCTATAGGAGGACTTGCCGTTGGTGAGACTGCGGAACAGATGTATCACATACTTGATGTGACAGTTCCGTATCTGCCAGAGGACAGGCCGACATATCTCATGGGTGTTGGAACTCCGGCTAATATACTTGAGGCAGTCGACAGAGGTGTAGATTTCTTTGACTGTGTATATCCATCCAGAAATGGACGCCACGCACATGTGTACACGAAGCATGGCAAGCTTAATCTTAAGAATGCCAGATTTGAGACGGACGACAGACCTATAGAGGAGGGCTGTGGATGTCCTGCATGCCAGCACTACAGCAGAGCTTATATCAGACATCTGCTCAAAGCAAACGAAATGCTCGGTATGAGATTTTGCGTCTTGCATAATTTGTATTTTTATAATAATATGATGAAAGACATCAGAGAGGCCATAGAAGAAGGAAGATATCAGTCATACAAGAAATCGATGCTTGAGAGCCTTGCTGGTGGAGAAGAGTAATCAAAAAGGAGACTAGAGAATGAATTCACTTTCAACTATTTTATCATCAGGTACACAGGCCAGCGGCGGTTCATCTGTTATGTTTATTGTGGTATACATTGCGATCTTTGCTGCAATCATTTATTTCATGATGATCAGACCTCAGAAGAAGCAGAAGGCCAAGACAGATCAGATGCATTCACAGATGGAGCCTGGTGATAACATCATGACAACCAGTGGTTTCTACGGAACTATCCTTGACGTGGTTGATGATACAACAATCATCGTTGAGTTCGGTAACAACAAGAACTGTCGTATACCTATGCACAAGAATGCTGTGGCAGAGCTTGAGAAGCAGGGCTCAGCAACTGCATCAGACAGCGACAAAGATAAAGAGAAGAAGTAGGATATAAAAGGTATCATATTATAGAAAATTAAGCAGCGTACACGGTAATGTGTATGCTGCTTAAATTTTGCCTGCATGTAAAGACTATGGTTATTATTTGGCATTGCAATAATCCCTGATATCTTGGAATACAGCCTCTGTTATATGGAGTCCGCCTCTTCCAGTGCCGACAGATATGTCAGGCTTTGCTGCTCCGTGGAAATCTGAGCCGCCAGATATGATCAGACCATGTTTTCGTGCCATTTCACGGAGTTTTCCGGATTCATACGAATTGTTTGAGGAGTGGTATACCTCAAGTCCTGAAAGGCCGTATGGCTTCAGCTCCTCAAGCATGTCCTCTATCTGATTATATCCGAAGCCGTATATAAGAGGGTGGGCGATGAACGCTGCTTTGCCGTAGGTTCTTATGAGCCTGATGGCTTCAGCGGCAGGAATATCAGGGGTTGGAATGTAGTATTTGCATTTCTTGCCGAGATACTTTTTGAATGCCTGATTCATGTCCTTGCATACACCTTCAGCTATGAGCACTCTGGCAAAATGAGCTCTTGTGACCACTGTGTCCGGATTGCCGTGCTGCAGCTTCTCCATGGTCATGTCTATGCCATCGGCGCGGAATCTCTCACACATATGCTCGTTTCTGTCGTAGCGCCCCTGTCTGATGGAGGCAAGCCGGGCTATGAGCTCAGGGTTTTTATAGTCCATATAGAATCCGAGAATGTGGATCTCCACACCATTATATATGGCAGACATCTCTATGCCCGGAACGACATCGATATGGTGATCTCTGCTGTCAGAAAAAACGGAGCTGGGAGCATCGCTTTTGACATGGGGAAGCGTGCTGTTCCATTTGTCGGCATATGCGATTGCCTCAGATACGCCGTCCACAGTGTCGTGATCGGTGATGGCGATTGCCGCAAGGTTCCTGTCTATGGCCAGCTGGCATACCTCTGACGGGCTGCATGATCCGTCTGAAGCAGTGGTGTGAAGGTGCATATCTATAAATCTCATGGTGAAAACCTCCATTTCTATTCATATATGTATTGTGTGTCAGAACAGCGCCGTAGTGACGCATTTCTGTTTTGGATATGATCTGACAGAGGTATTGTATATCAGATAAATGCATCTGTTCAAGTGAATAAAGTCACGTTCAAATGATATCAGCATACATATGACCGCGGAAAGCTTCCCCTTGTTAAAAACTTTCTCAATAAGGCATGTTGTACTTGATAAAGTACACGCAAATGCGACAAAAATTTTCAATAAGCTATGGACTTCATAACTGTTTTGTGAGAAAATACCACTGATGGTTTGAATTAGAGAATTCGGAACCGCTTTTAAGAATTCATATTTTGAAAGGAGTTTCACAATGATTTACACTAAGGAAGTTGAAAACATGTGCCCTGTAACAAAGGGTGCAAAGCATGAGCCAGCTCCTATTCCAGAAGAAGGAAAGTGGGTTTACTCAAAGGAAATCAAAGACATCTCTGGTTTTACACATGGTGTAGGCTGGTGTGCACCACAGCAGGGTGCCTGCAAGCTTTCACTTAACGTAAAAGAGGGTGTTATCGAGGAGGCTCTTGTTGAGACTATTGGATGTTCAGGTATGACACATTCAGCAGCTATGGCAGCTGAGATTCTTCAGGGTAAGACAATTCTTGAGGCTCTCAACACTGACCTTGTGTGCGATGCTATCAATACAGCAATGAGAGAGTTATTCCTTCAGATCGTATACGGACGTACACAGAGTGCATTCTCAGATGACGGACTTGCAGTTGGTGCCGGACTTGAGGATCTTGGAAAGGGTCTTCGTTCACAGGTTGGTACAATGTACGCAACAAAGGCTAAGGGTGTTCGTTACCTTGAGATGGCAGAGGGTTATGTAACAGGAATCGCACTTGATGCAGATGACGAAGTTATCGGATACCAGTTCGTTTCTCTTGGAAAGATGACTGACTTTATCAAGAAGGGTGATGACCCTAACACAGCTTGGGAGAAGGCTTCAGGTTCATACGGACGTGTTAAGCCAGAGCAGGGCGCTGTTAAGATCATCGATCCACGTAAAGAGTAGTCGGAAAAAGAGGAAAGGAGAACGAGACAATGGCATTATTTGAATCATATGAAAGAAGAATAGACCAGATAAACGCTGTACTTAACAGCTATGGAATCAGCTCAATCGAAGAAGCTGAGAAGATCACAAAGGACGCTGGACTTGACGTTTACAATCAGGTTAAGGGTATTCAGCCAATTTGTTTTGAGAATGCTTGCTGGGCATACACAGTAGGTGCAGCAATAGCAATCAAGAAAGGATGCAGAAAGGCAGCAGACGCAGCAGCAGCTATCGGCGAGGGACTTCAGGCATTCTGTATACCAGGTTCTGTTGCAGATCATCGTAAGGTTGGTCTTGGACATGGTAACCTTGGTAAGATGTTACTCGAGGAGGAGACAGAGTGCTTCTGTTTCTTAGCAGGTCATGAGTCATTTGCAGCAGCTGAGGGTGCTATCGGTATCGCTGAGAAGGCTAACAAGGTTCGTAAAAACCCTCTTAGAGTTATCCTTAACGGTCTTGGTAAGGACGCAGCTCAGATCATCTCAAGAATCAATGGATTTACATATGTTGAGACAAAGTATGACTACAAGAAGGCTGAGCTCAATGTAGTATATGAGAAGGCATATTCAGATGGTATCCGTGCAACAGTTAAGTGCTACGGCGCTGATGATGTTCAGGAAGGTGTTGCAATCATGCACAAGGAGAACGTTGGTGTATCTATCACAGGTAACTCAACAAACCCTACACGTTTCCAGCATCCAGTTGCAGGTACATACAAGAAGGAGTGTATCGAGCAGGGTAAGAAGTACTTCTCAGTAGCATCAGGCGGTGGTACAGGACGTACACTTCACCCAGATAACATGGCAGCAGGTCCTGCTTCATACGGTATGACAGATACTCTCGGACGTATGCACAGTGATGCACAGTTCGCTGGTTCATCATCAGTTCCTGCACACGTAGAGATGATGGGTCTTATCGGAATGGGTAACAACCCTATGGTTGGTGCTACAGTTGCTGTTGCTGTTTCCGTTGAGGAAGCTGCTAACGCTGGCAAGTTCTAATATTTGGCTTGAAATAAAGCTTTTTAGTAGTTGGGTGTACTAGTAAGTAGTAGGTAAATTCGGTTAGAAGATACACTATTTATACATTACTAGTACACCTTACTAGTATATCAGAAAAACATCCTATTTTATTTTTCTTATTTCGTTTTTTAACCATTCGGGATTCCTTTGTGTATACACATTCTGTTATGTCATTTATCTTATGTCCCACAATGTATTTAATCGCAAATTGATCGACTTCAGCTTTTTTAGCCATGGTTAGCAGGACAGGGGACAGTCCTTGTGACAAAAGGAACGTCCCCATATATTATAATAACTATAACCAGAACCAGAACCACTTCCCCACCTCCGGAATATATTAAACTGTATAATGGACAAGGAGGTGGACGCGCATGGATAGATTCGCAGGTTATCTCGTGGTTGTGGCGGTCATTTGCACTTTGATATCGATAATAACAGAATTTACGAAAGAGGTAGGAATATTTAAGAAGATTCCTACCTCTTTTCAGGTTCTTATCACAAGTATCATTGTGTGTGAGGTGGGGCTGTTTGTTGGTCTGTCATTCTACCATCTGGCATTTGTATGGTATTACCCGGTGGCGGCGTTCTTTGGGGCATTTGTCATAGCTATCATATGTACCCGGGGATGGGACTATCTGATATCCATATTCAAGCGGTTTTATAAGGGCAGCGATAAAGAAAAGCAATAATCCCCATAAGTTTGTCTCCTGATGTAGAATCAGGAATATTATATACAGACAAAAGAATTCAGGAGACAGATTTTATGGCTTCAATAAAAGGTTACATGGATGGTATAGATATATCGGCATGGCAGGATACTATAGATATAGCGAAGGTGCCGTGTGATTTTGTGATAGTTAAGGCCACGGAGGGAACCGATTATAAGAACAGATATTTCGCAAAGCACTGTGAACAGACCGTAAGAGCAGGAAGACTTCTGGGGGCGTTCCACTATGCAAATGGCGGGGATCCACACAGTGAGGCAGATTATTTTATTGCTTATAGTAAGAAATATATAGGTAAAGCGATACTTGTCCTTGACTGGGAGGGGCAGAACAATCCCCAGTTTGGCAGGAGCGACAGGGCGTGGTGCAAGGAGTGGTGCGATTATGTGTACAGGAAGACCGGTGTAAAGCCCATGATCTATATCCAGAAGAGTGCCATGGATAATGTGAAGGATCTGGGGTACAGGTTATGGGTTGCCCAGTATCCGGATTATGAGCGGACGGGATATCAGGAGCATCCATGGAATGAAGGACAGTATGAATGTGATATCAGACAGTACACGTCTGTAGGCAGGCTCCCGGGATACGATGGAAATCTTGATTTGAACAAGTCATATATAGACAAGGCAGCATGGAAGAAATATGCCGCTAAAAAATCCGATAGTGCTAAGGGCAAAAATAGCAGTGGGAATAATAATGCCACGACTACAAAAAAGAAGAGCATAGAAGTGATCGCGGCGGAAGTCATAGCAGGAAAATGGGGGAACGGAGAAGACAGAAAGAATCGGCTTAAAAAGGCAGGATATGATTACAACAAGGTTCAGGCAAAGGTGAATGTCATAGTTACAGCGTCACAGAAGAAGTCCGTTGAAGTGATAGCCAGAGAGGTCATAGCAGGTGACTGGGGAAATGGAGAGGACAGAAAAAGTAAACTGAAAAAAGCAGGATATGATTATGACAAGGTGCAGAAGCTGGTAAATGAGATGCTGCAAAAATGAAATTAATATGAAGTATCATCCATATATGTTGACGGGGAGTGATATATACTATAGGATAGTGGAAAACAAAAACATCCAACAGGGATACACGAAAGGAAAAGGTGATATATATGCCATATTGGGGATTTTATTTTGATCCAACATACATGTTGGTTCTCATAGGTGTAGTGCTGTGTATGATAGCATCTGCGAGAGTTAAGACCACATACAGGAAGTATGAGAAAGTGGGATCAAGATCAGGATACACAGCGGA
The DNA here is from genome assembly GCA_934277375.1 of uncultured Coprococcus sp. Classification (GTDB taxonomy): domain Bacteria; phylum Bacillota; class Clostridia; order Lachnospirales; family Lachnospiraceae; genus Coprococcus. The sequence goes on from CAKQTZ010000011.1 coordinate 31,345, forward strand.
TCAGGTTGCCTACATGATACTCAGGAATTCAGGGATAACAGATGTGACAATACATCATATCTCAGGTGAACTGACAGACAATTACAATCCGAAGGAACATACACTGAATCTTTCGGACAGCGTGTATGGTTCCAGATCAATAGCTGCAATAGGTGTTGCAGCCCATGAGTGTGGCCATGCCATACAGCATGCGAATTCATATGCGCCGCTTACCATAAGATCAGCCATTATACCAGCAGCCAATATAGGTTCAGCTATATCATGGCCTCTTATACTGATAGGTCTTATCATACCGAAAGTTGATTTCTGCATAACACTTGGAATCATACTGTTCTCACTTGTAGTGGTTCTGCAGTTTGTGACACTTCCGGTGGAGTTCAATGCATCGAGGAGAGCTCTTGGAATACTGGAAGGAAGTGGATATCTCTATCCTGATGAACTGAAGGGTGCAAGAAGTGTGCTCACAGCGGCTGCCATGACATATGTAGCCGCTATGGTTTCAGCTTCACTTCAGTTACTCAGACTTGTATTGATCTTTGGAAACAGGAGAAGATAGAGAACGAACCCACACTGTGATTGGATATATCGGCATGGAAGACACAAATATATATATATATATAATGCATAAAAAAGTCTTGCAAATTTGTTGATAGTAATTGCCGCTTTGCTATGTTAGAATGGTTAAAGTGATAATTATAAACATATTTGCAGGACTTTTTATGTTATAGTGCACAAATGAACAAGACATTGGTAGACAATGATGTGTATGGGATATATCCAGACGGCAGAAGAGTACACGGGCATTGGCAGATATCGATAGACAATTTTGTGTATGAAACATATGGGAGAATCTGCCAGAAACATAGGGAGGATGTTTGATGAGAAAGAGGAAGCTAAGAGGAGGTATAGCTGTACTATCACTTGTGGCGGTGCTGGGAGTGGGTCATGGCGTCTCTGTATATGCGGATGATGCGCAGGGAGGTGATTCACTTGTCACTGCGGATCCGTCAAAAGGGATAGAATATCTGTATGAGGATGGTTCAACAACACCATCAGGTATAGTGCTTAACGGTAATTCTGTAATTATAAAGAAATCAGAGAATTCTACAGACTCAAACAAGCTATACAATGTGTACAATGATGCAAATAAGAATGGTGTGCTGGACGATGGGGAAGAAGAGTTCACTATCGATGGAAATGCGGATTTCAGTGGTGATAATGAGATATATGGTGCATACAAAGAAAAGGTAAATGCACCCATATCAATCACACTGGAAGATGCGCAGGTAGCTGCGTTATACGGTATATATGGTGGTGCCATAGATGCTGGTTCCGAAGAAAATGCTATATCTATAAGGGTAGATGGTGAGTCGGGATTGCAGTATATATGCGGTGCATATCAATCAAATGTAACAGGAGATATAAGCCTGACACTGGATGGAAAATCCAGCATGAACATGGCTCAGGCCGCTATGCAATCCAGCGTATCAGGAGATGTAAATGTCAATGTGCGGGGAAATGCTGTGGCAAAGGATGTTAAAGCCCTTGCTTCTACATATTGTACAGGTAATCTGACTATTGATACAGAGAGTACAGTTGATGTAAACAGTATGCAGGGACTTTACAGCTCAACGATAGATGGGGATATCACTGAAAATATTAATTACAGCACCGATAATGGCAATGTGTCGGCAGTGACATATGGTTATTATTCAGGAAAAGATTACAGTGTGCAGGGCAATGTTATATTTAACATGAAGAATGCAGCTATCAGCCAGGTGTATCCTCTCAGCAAGGGTGTAAAGGTTAAGAAGAATGTGAGCATAGATATACAGAATTCCAAGGCGAATTCGATGTCTGGATTATCTGACAGTGCAGATGTGTTGGGGAATGTAAAAGTCATCGTTGATGGTATGTCATCTGTGAACAGTTATTCCCTGAATATAAACGGAGTAACGAACAGTCAGGTCTCCGGGGATTACACATTCAATCTGGCAAATACATCAGGTGATAGTGTATACATATACGGAATATCATCTGCATCAGTCCTTGGCAATGTCGACATAGACATGAATGGAAATGGTGCAAAGGTCAACGATCTGTATGGAATAAAACAGAGTAATATAGATGGCAGTACAGATATAGATATCGAGAACTGGAAATCAGATTACTACAAACCATATGCATTGAGTTCAGTAACATTTGCCCAGACTGAACCTGAGAATGCAGACGCATATGCTAATGTTATCACAATGAAGAACATAAGTTGTGACGGTGATGGTGTACAGGCTATAACCAGTGTCAAGGACATGGCATCAGTACATCTCATCATGGATAACGTAAATGTAAAAGATGATCTGTATGGAATATACAACAACATGAACATGAATGGCAGGATAAAGGTTGATGTGTCGGGATGCAGCGCGAAAAACCTGTACGCATTCAGTCCACAGTATTATTCTGAGATGAATGGCGACGTGGAACTTAATGTGTCGGACAGTAGAGCAACAAACAGCATGACCATATGTAACCAGGCTAAATTCATGGAGAATCTGAAAATCAATGTGAAAGATGTTGTGAGCAAAACTTTCCAGGGATGCTATGGTGGAACATACAGTAAGGATGTTGACATAGTTGTGAATGGTGTGAATGACACATCATATGTAGATGAATCTGGCAGCCCTGTTGTTGATTCGTATGCAGACGCAGGGAAAGGAGGCTTTGCGCCGATTGATAATTGTTCAATAGCAGGAAACTTTACAGCAGACATATCAAAGGTTCATTTTGCGTCATGTGGACTGGCTGGTGAAAGCTACAACTGTGGTTATCTGGGACCAAAAATCGACATAACACTGGATGATAGCAGCTTCAATGGTTCAAGCAGCAATTATGTATATCTGTTGAAAGAGAGCTACAATGGTAATGTAGATTATGAGCAGCCGGAAGCAGATATCAGGATCAAGAATACTGATTTCTCAAAATGCACATCAGCAGTATTTGCTGTTGGAGTATATAAGAACAGAAAGACAGATGTGACAATAGATGACACATGCGTCATGCCGGATGATTATTACATGTATCCAAGCTACAATGGCACAAATGGATTTGTGACGATGACATATGACGGCAATATATACTATGGCGGAGACAAGGTAGTTCTTGATAAGGATGTAACAGCTAAAAATATATATTTTGGAAGCAGAAATGAGAACTGTGGTACAGGTGGGGTCAGGGCAGTTATCGAGAAAGGTGCCAATGTAACAGCCACAGAAGGTATATATGTTATAAATGGTTCAAATGTTCTGAACAAAGGAACTATCAAGGGTGCATTCAAATCATTTGAACGAAATGTGGGTTATATATATGCAAAGAGTGGAGTTATAGAGGATGCATCTGCACGTGAGAATGTGAATATATATTATCCTCTGAATATAATCAGTGACAGCAAGGCTGTGACATTGTCAGTTTTGGGAACAGCAACCACAGACATGGATGCAGGTATTACATATGGACTGGCAGGAGAGGATATAAAACTTACGCCGGTTATAAAGAAGGGTTACAACCTTGATAAAGTATCTTTCAGAGGCGCTGGTGATACAAATGACAATACGCCTACAGAGGCGGATGGCCAGTACACATTCAGTATGCCGGATGAAGTGTGTACGGTTACAGTGGCAACATCTGGAAAGCAGATAGTTGTATCAAAGACCACATCAGATCCGTCTGCGGTACTGGGAAAAGAGTACACAGCGCAGTCTCCACTCTATGATCTGCAGAATCTCGTCATATCAAATGATGGCAAAGAGGGCGAGGTGACATACAGACTGGACGAGGCAGACGGACTGCCTGAAGGCCTTGAACTGGCAGCAGGTCAGATAATAGGAACTCCGGGCGTGCTTTATGAAGACGGAAAGAAGACAGTTATATATGTAATTGGTAAGAATGGAACAGAGGCAAAACTTACACTAAACGTCATAGTTTCAAACGACGACAAGAAGCAGACAAACAGTGACAGCCGTATTACCGTTGATGAGGAGAATAAGAGCATATGTCTGAATGGTACATCAGTAGTAATAAAGGCGAAGGATGATACTGACACAGAGATATATGTGGATGATGACAGGGACGGCGAAGCTGATGGCACAGAGGCTATGTACAGCGCAGATCTGTCTGACTATACGATAGTTGGCATAGATGATACGGTGTACAGACGTAGTCTCAGGATCACCATGACAGGGGGAGTTGTAAAAGAGATATATGGTGCCAGAAACTCGGAGATATCATACAAGAATGGAGATGCTGTCACCGTCAATATAAACGGCGGTAAAGTGACAAGTGTGTATATGCTTGACAACACGAAAGTGGATGGCACTATAGCATACACCACAGCAAATGATACGGTAGGCACCATAGAGACTGTGACAAGCAGCACCACATCATCATATACAGGTTATATCAGCCGTGGAGGTTCAGACAATGTCACAATAGGTGGAACATATGTGATGGATAAGAAGATCACGGCAGCATCGCTTAGAGTATATGATGACGCGGTGGTGACAGTGAATGCGCCTGTTGAGCTTACAGGCGCCCTGCAAATATACGAGGATACAAATGCTGTGTTTAATGATACAGTGAATGCTGGCAGTATGGCGTTCTACAGGAACTCGGAAACCACATTGAACGGTGATACCAGCCTGAAAAGCCTGAGTATACTGAATTACAACACTCAGCTTACAATTGGTGAAAATGCAACATTTGAATCCGAGAAAATAAATATTGATCAGTACTGGGCAACAGTATACCAGAAGGGTACGCTGAAATGTCCTTCAGATCAGTTCACAAATAATAAGGGAACATGGGTAGTGGCAGGTAAGATAGCTGATGGTACAGATACCAGCAGCTGGGCAGGTCTGTACTACAGAATTGAGGCATGCACTACAAATATCAATGGCACGACAGTCAGTCTGCCAAGCCAGACAAATGTCATGACATATGAGAATAACATGTATTTTAAGAAGAATCAGACTGTTAAGGTGAACTACACAGATGCTGCCGGTTACGTTGCATATGTGTCAGCAAATGGCGGAGATCAGGTTGAGGGAAAAAATGGCAGTGCCAATGTGACAGGTTTTGATGGTCCGATGACCATAAATGTTGAGTATGTTGCAAAACAGATATCTGTTGCCAAGGAGTATTCAGATCCTGTTCTGCTGGCAGAAAAAGAATATACAGCCGAGGCACCGGCATATGATCTGACACTTCTTAAGATAACAGATGATACGGATAAGGCATATGGAACAAACAGACAGTATAAGCTCAGAAGCGGTTCAAAGCTTCCAGCAGGTCTCATGCTTGATGCAGGTAAGATAGTAGGAACTCCGACCACAGCCGGTGAAACTGCTGTATCATTTGTGGTGACAGGACGTAACGGAACATCTGCTGATGTGAAAGTGACATTTAAGGTGCAGGCTGCAGGAACAGACCTTCCTGATATCAACAAGCTTGCCATAACAGTAGATACCGAAAACAAGAAGATAGATCTGGGTGGAAATTCAGTAGTCATAATTGCTGATTCCACAAACAGCAGCAACAGTGCCATATATCTTGACGTTGATCATGATGGAATAGCAGACAATTCCACACCACTCAGAATATCAGGAGCATCGTCATATAATCTCTCAGGCTATGGGATATATGGATATACTGACTCTGCAAATACATTTGATGGTGACATGTCTATCGTACTCAGAAGCGGAACAGTTGGAAGTATATTCGGAGCAGGCTCGACAGGAAACAGTGCTGACAGGGTGACTGTGAACGGAAGTGTGACCGTTCAGCTCATGGGCGGATTCGTGAAAGACAAGGTTGTGGCTGCCGGTAAGGGCGATGTAACTACCGTCAACTTTATAGCTGGAAACGGACAGATAGGTAAGACGCTGTATGGTACATACTATACAGACGCACAGAATGTGAATTTCGCGTTTACAGGTGCTGCACAGATGCACTCCTCAAGTAAAAACGTACAGGAGATATATGCTACATATGGTGGAAGTGTTGCCGGGGATATATCTGTAAAGGCTGGTACAACTGAGAAGAGTTATGCATTTGCCTATGGCAATGATTACAGAAACAGTTCGTCATACTTCCATGGAGTATACAGGACTACAGTCCGTGGCAATGTAAATTGTGAGATAAAGGGAGATCTGTACACAGGAAAAGAAAACCACATGGTCAGCGAATCTGATATAGACGGTGATGTGAACATAGAGATCAAATCAGGTTATATCGGCAGCTCTGATCTGAACAATGAAAGCTGGAAGGCGCTTGTATATAATTACAGCAAGCATAAGGTGAGAAATGTAATTGTAAATGCCGGAACAGAAGGCGCTGTGACAGGAACAATCGCGATAGTATCCGGAGGAATCGTAGATAAGGTTGTATACCGTGACAATAACACCAGCTCAACGGCGAATGTGATCCCAGTGGCAAGCAACTTCTATGTTGAGAGCATGGGTTCACTCTATATGGCAACTTCCGACAAGGTAACAGTTGGAGGAGACTGCACTATAGATGAGGACGTACAGACAAAACAGATAGAGATATTAAAAGATTCAAACGTGAAGATTGCTGAGGGCGTGACAGTTACGAATACTTCATCAGGTAAAAAAGCACTTACCTCAACTATCACAGGTAATATAGAGAATCTGGGAACATGGAATGTGAATGGTCCTGTGGATGTGACAGGAACATTTGTAAACAGAGGAACATTGAATCTTACAGGAAATATTCAGACAACGTCGGCATTTGACAATTATGGTGTTATGACAGCGGACAGTACTGAGACATTTACGATCGGATCGGCTTCAAAGCTCATAAATCATGATGGAGCCATGTTTACATTTGGCAAGCTGGCAAACAGCGGCATGATAGTAAACTATGGAGATCTAAGGCAGCTTGTAACGACAAACTCACTTGGAACGGGAAGCATACTGACAACAACAGTACCTGATTTCAAGTACAAACTGAATAATTACAGAACAGTATATTACAGAATGGATGTTGATTACCCAGCATACTGTTTTAAGGATGGAGATGCAAAGCTGACGATTGGTTCAGCAGCAACCAAGGGTGTATTGAAGTCCGAGGTGACTGGCGATGATGCCACATATGTCAAATGTGGTGGCTCGTTCTATATAAATATCCAGGGTGAACCAATAGATAATATGACTATAGATTCAGTAGTATTTGGATCTTCAGATACTGCAATGACCACCAGCAACAATACGCTGTGGAGTGGAGTTATGGTATATGAACCGGCTGTTGCCACCGTGAATATGACAAAGAGCGAGGCTTCAAATATAATTCTTGCAAAGACAGAGGATGAGATCACAGCTCAGGTTGGAGTGAAGACAACAGTTGACACACCATTATATGATCTCACAAAGATAGAGATAGAGAATGATGAGGCAGTGGAAAATGGATATGTTGCATATTCACTTGCAAATGGACAGGCTCTTCCAAAGGGACTTCGTATGTCAGGTGGCAAGATATATGGAGAGCCGGTTAATGCATCAGATGTAGAGCAGAGCGTTGTGTTCAGAGTGCGTGGCCAGAATCAGACGATGGCTGAGTTTACACTGAAGATTGCTAAGATAGAGAAGGGCGTTCCAACACTTGCAGAGACAAAAACCATAGAAGCTTATGCAGGTAAGACTCTTGCTGATGTGGCACTTCCTTCGGCTGTAAATGGTAAATATCAGTGGGCAGACACCACACAGTTACTCGGCAAAGCGGGAACATCCGATCGGTACGATGCATACTTCATACCAGATGATGCAGCTAATTATGACTGGAGCAAATTGGATAAGAGCAGTGGTACATATGAGAAGCTGGATGATGGAAGTGAGAGGATAGCTGTGAAACTCACAGTATATGTCAGAAAGCAGGATCCTGTGTATAATGTGCCGGAAGGAGTCACAGCGGTATATGGTCAGAAGATAGGCGATGTAGCAGTTGCTGAGACAGAAAACGGAAGATTTGTATGGGAAGATGCAGACCAGTCTGTCGGGGACGCAGGCAGAAAGACATTCCTTGCAACATTTGTACCTGCAGACGAGGATGTATATGAGAGGGCTGAACACATCGAGATCGAAGTCGAAGTGCAGCCGGTGAAGGCAGAATTCACACAGGCGATCGAGACCATCAAACTGGATGAGAGCAGACCGCTCTCAGAGATAGACCTTCCAGAGCGCGAGGATGGTGCATATGTATGGTACACCGACAGGTCAGTCCAGGCGGTAAATGGAGAGTCTTATAATCTGTGCTTCAGACCAGTTGATATAACCAATTATGACTGGACTGGAATCACCGGATGGAACAAGGCATACAAGGGTGTGGTATTTAAGGTAAGGATAGAGATAGAGCAGAGAGAGATACCATCAATAGAAGCGGTTGATCCTCTCACTGCAGTTGTCGGTTCAAAGCTTGAGGATGTAAAACTTCCATCCGCGTCAAATGGAACTTATAGCTGGGCAGACGGAAGCCAGACAGTGGGACATGTCGGATCAGCAGATCAGTACGATGCATATTTTGTTCCAAGTGATACGGAAAAGTATGATTGGAGCAAACTTGATCCTTCGCAGGGTGTATACGATTTACTCGATGATGGAAGTGTAAGGATCACGGTTAAGATAACAGTGAATGTGGTTCCACACAAGGCAGTATTTACACAGAAGGTGACACAGCTCACGGCAAATGAAGGCGATACGCTGGCTGCGATCACACTTTCTAAGATAGAAGATGGCACATATGTATGGTACACAGACAGCAGTACAAAGGTAGTTGACGGAGCAAGCTATAAGCTTTGCTTTGTACCTGCGGATACAACTAATTATGACTGGACAGATATTTCGGGATGGAATGCAGAAGCTGGAGGAGTTGTGTTCGATGTGAAGATCACGGTCAATAAGGGATCGGGTACAAATCCAACACCAGGCACAAACCCAACGCCAGGTACAAAGCCAACGCCAGGTACAACTCCAACGCCGGTTAAGCCACAGCATGTGCATTCATATGGCAAAGCATTTAAGTCGAATGGAACATATCACTGGTATCAGTGCAGCTGCGGAAATGTAAAGAGCAAGGCAAAGCATGTATGGAATAAAGGTGCAGTCACAAAGAAGGCAACGGATACAGCAAAGGGAATAAAGACATACACATGTGCAAAGTGTGGTTATAAGAAGACAACTGCTATCCCAGCACTTGGCAAGAATATAGGAAATTCAAAATACGGAGTGAAGGTGAGTGGTGTATCCACAAAGACATATACTGGCAGAAAGATCACCCTCAGTAAGCTGACAGTCAAGATGGGCAAGACTACACTTAAGAAGAACGTTGATTACACTGTAACCTACGCTAATAACAAGAACATAGGAACTGCAAAGGTCAGGATAACCGGTAAGGGCAAATACAGAGGAAGTATACTGAAGACATTTGCCATAAAGGCAGGCAAAGGTAAGGTATATACTGTAAAACAGGCCAAAACTAAGGTTGTCTATAAGTACAAAGTGACAAACAATGCAGGAGGAGGCAAGGGCACGGTAACTCTGATTGGAACAACAAGAAAGGCAACAGACAAGAAGTTCAAGACAGTTACCATAGATCCTGTAGTGAAAATAGGCGGTGTTAATTTCAAGGTTACAGCAGTCGGAGACAAGGTATTCAACAGGTACAAGTACATCACTAAGGTCACAATAGGTAAGAATGTGACTAAGATCGGAAACAGAGCATTTGCCGGATGTACATCACTCAAGACACTTGTGATAGGTAAGAATGTAAAGTCTATAGGCAGTGCAGCATTTATAAGCTGTAAAAAGCTGGGACTCGTAAAAGTGACATCTACCAAAATGAGTAAGATAGGCAGATCGGCTTTCAAGGGGGTAAATGCAAAGGTGACTTTCAGACTTCCAAAGAAGCAGTACAGATCATATGTCAGAAAGCTCAAGGTAAAGAGTGTTGGCACACCTAAGAAAGCAGTATACAAAAAGATGTAGTGCCGGAAATTCATAAATGAATAAAATGGGCACACGATATTATAAGTGGGGCAGTCACATAGCAGTGGCTGTCCCATTTGCATTGTTATACGACAAAGATAATGACATGGGATAAAATATCTGTTATACTGAACATATGTTTGCGAACGGCTGGCATGCATATATGTTGCTGGCAGCCGGATCGATAGTACATGATTAAGAGGAACATATGGAAGAATATTTGAATGAACTTAATGAGAGACAGCTTGAAGCAGTCACGACAACTGAAGGATATGTAAGGATTATCGCAGGCGCAGGTACAGGCAAAACCAGAGCACTCACATACAGGTATGCCTATCTGGTGAATGAGCTCGGAATATCCACGTCGAATATACTCTGTGTCACATTTACAAATAAAGCGGCCCGGGAGATGAGTAAGAGGATCAGGCAGATGATAGGTGACAGTGATACAGGATATATCTGTACATTTCACGGATTCTGCGTGAAGATGCTCAGAGAGGATATACATGCGATCAATTTCCCAAAAAACTTTGTGGTCATGGATGCGGAGGACACGGAGGAGATACTTAAGACTGTATATGAGAATGCACATATACAGTCCAGAACATATACATTTGACATGGCGAGGGATTATATTTCATATATGAAGAGCCAGATGCAGCATATCGCATATCTTGCAGATATAAGTAATGATAAACTGCTGTCAGACTATGAGAGTGCCGACGAGGTGAAAGACAAAGTATTTCTGGGATATCTGTATGAGCAGAAGAAAGTGTATGGCCTGGATTATGATGACCTCATAACTATAGCTCTTCATATACTGCAGACCGATGAGGAGAAACGCGTCAAATGGCAGGAGCGGATGATGTATGTTATGGTGGATGAGTTTCAGGATGTGAGCGCCAATCAGTACATGCTGGCAGAGATATTGAGCGGTTATCATCGAAATCTGTTCATAGTTGGGGATCCGGATCAGACCATATATACATGGCGGGGAGCCCAGATAGAATATATACTGGATTTCGATAAGGAACATGAGGACACCAGGACGATATTCCTTGATATGAATTACAGGTCTACGCCGGATATACTGGCTGTATCCAACTCCCTGATAGAGAAGAACAGGAAGAGGCTTCCGCACAGACTTGAAGCTGCGCATGCAGCCGGGAAGATGCCAGTGTATGTACATTCAAAAACAACAGGTGATGAGGCAAAGTGGATGACATCGGAGATACAGAGACTTGTTGAATCCGGTGCGAAGTACAGTGATATGGCGGTGCTGTACAGATCCCATTTTGTGTCAAGAAGTATAGAAGAGTCATTTATCAGGACGAAGATACCATACACACTGTACAGTGGTATCGAGTTCTATAAGCGCAAGGAGATAAAGGACGTTCTGGCATATATGAGGATGTTGGTATATTCTGATGATCTCTCATTCAAGCGGGTGATAAATGAGCCAAAACGCAATTTTGGCAAAAAGAGGATGTCCCTGCTGAAGGCATACGCTGAGAGTCACAGGTGTTCCCTCTACAATGGCCTTCAGGATCTGCTGGATGACTCATCCATAAAATCCACAGGCGCGGCAGAATTTGTGGAGGTGATCGAGCGATATAAGAAGATATACCGTGAGAAGAGCCTGTCAGATCTGATGACGGAGCTGCTGGATGCCACAGGATATGAGGCTATGCTCAGACAGGCAGGGGAACAGGAGAGGCTGGACAACCTGGCGGAGCTGAAGCAGTCCGTGGATGAGTTCGAGAAGACATCAGGTGAGGAGAATACTCTCGAGGAGTATCTGCAGAGCATAGCCCTTTACACGAACAGCGATAAAGAACAGGACAAGGATTCAGTCAAGATGATGACCATCCACACTGCAAAGGGCCTGGAATTCCCTTACGTGTTCGTGTGTGGCCTGAACGAGGGCATATTCCCAAGCAAGCATGTTGACACGGAAGATATGCTTGAGGAGGAACGACGCATGGCATATGTGGCGTGCACCCGTGCGGAGAAAGGGCTGTATATCAGTGATGCCGAGGGTCTCAACTATGATGATTCGTTCAGATACCCGTCCAGATTCATATTCAATATAGACAGGAGCGCGCTGGAGTATGTGAACGAGCTCCCACAGCGGCTGGTTGACGATACGAAGAGCTATATAGCCGCAAATGAGAGCCGTTACATGCCGGTGGATACCGGCTTTTGTGAGGGCGACAGGGTGAGACACAAGGTATTGGGAGAGGGAGTCATAACCGGTATCAGAAGTGACATAGGATGTTATGTTATTAAGTTTGACAAGGTGGCAACGGAAAGAAATGTGAAGATAGGAACGGGGCTGGAAAAAGTGTGAGATATTTGTAGTTTGTAGTGTGTATTGTGGTGGGCGTCAGCTTGGGCTGACGCCCATTTTTTGTGGGTGTGTACAAACGGATGTTCTGATTTGTGTGGAAAAAAGTGTACATGTAAAGGGGTATAATGAAATTACGATTGGATTGTTTATTGGCAAAGATTCGGTAAAAAAACATATTATTTTTCAGTATATGGAGTGAACGGTCGAAATTTGGGAGTGAGCGGTAATTGCATGTAAATAAAAAAGTTTACGATATAATAAGATACTAGTACAATAAAAATAATAATTTAGAGGGGGATGTTTAGTGAATTATATAGCCCATAAGGATGGAGATCGAAAACAAAGCATAAAAGAACACTTGATTGGAACTGCTAATTATGCACATAAATTTGCAGACAAATTTGGTAAAGGGGACTGGGGATATTGTTGTGGATTGTTGCATGATATAGGTAAATATTCAAAGGAGTTTCAAAATAAAATAATTAACGATACGGATGATAAAGTAGATCATTCCACAGCGGGGGCAAAACTTTGTATGGAATTGGGTGGATATTATCAACTGCTAAGCTACTGTATTGCAGGACATCATGCTGGGTTGCCAGATTATGGAAATACAGGTATTCATTCAAGTTTAAGATACAGATGTGAGAAGAAAAAGATATGTGATTATAGTTCATACAAATATGAAATAGATATTCCTGAATTGAACACGGAACCAATTATGTTATGTAATCTTTCAGATGCTGATTTTCCATTAAGCGTTTTTCTCAGGATGATATATTCCTGTTTGGTTGATGCGGATTTTCTGGATACAGAGTATTTTATGAAAAATGGGGATGTTAATAGAAACTCAGGGGAAAATGTAGAGATATTACTGAATAAACTGGAGAACCATATTAGTGAGTGGTTGAAAAATGATAATAAAGAATCATTAAATGGACGTAGAACAGAAATATTGAACCATTGTTTAAATGAGGGACAGAATAAAAAAGGGTTTTTTAGGCTTACAGTTCCAACTGGGGGAGGAAAGACTATCGCATCTCTTGCATTTGCACTAAAACATGCAGTTGAAAATGATATGGATCGTGTAATATATGTCATTCCATATACCAGTATTATAGAGCAGAATGCACAAGTGTTCAGGAATATACTTGGAGAGCAGAACGTTTTGGAAAATCATTGCAACGTAGATTATGATGGACGAGAAGATTTTGTGCCGATGCAATTGGCGAGCGAAAACTGGGATAAACCTATTGTAGTTACTACGAATGTTCAGTTTTTTGAGTCATTATTCTCAAATAAATCTTCCAAATGCAGGAAACTACATAATATAGCAAATAGCGTTATTATATTTGACGAGGCTCAGATGTTGCCAACTGATTATTTAAAACCTTGTATTTATATGATTAGCGAATTAGTAAAGCGATATAGATCAAGTATAGTATTATGTACAGCAACACAACCAGCTTTAGACTCATTATTTCCAGAACAAACGCAGATTATGGAACTTTGTCCAAGAATGCAGGAACAATTTGGATACTTTAAGAGAGTAAAATACAATAACATCGGAACAATAACAAAAGATAAATTGTCAAGTATGCTAAAAGATGAAGAATGTGCTTTGTGTATTGTGAATACGAAGAGAATGGCCCAAGATATTTATAAGAAGCTATGTGGAACAGGGGTATTTCATCTATCAACTAATATGTATCCATCACATAGAAAAAATGTTTTAAAAAAGATAAAAATGTGTTTGCAAAGTGGAGAAAAATGTGTTGTTGTGTCAACGAGTTTGGTTGAGGCAGGTGTAGATTTGGATTTTAAGCATGTGTATCGTCAGACTGCAGGAATAGATTCAATTATACAAGCTGCTGGTAGATGTAATAGAGAGGGGAAAAGGAATCAAGATGAGAGCACAGTTAACATTTTTGATATTGAGGATTGTAGGATTCCATTAAGTCAAATACAACAGATTGAGGTCGCTAAGTCTGTATTATGTGATTATGAAATAGTAGATAGTCCAGAGTGTATATCAGATTATTTTAAGAGATTGTATCATTTCAGGGGAGATGGTCTTGATAAGAAGAGAATTTTAGGTGAATTTGTTCATCCTGAGTATAATTATGCAAAGGTTGGAAAAGAGTTTAAAATAATTGAGCAAGATATGGCAACGATTTTTGTTGGTAATACATATGAGGCAAAAGAGTTGATGGAGGAGATAAAGCAAAAAGGCATATCAAAAGAAAGAATGCGAAAAGCAGGACAGTTTTGTGTTCAGGTTTATCGTGGTGATAAATCAGAATTTCAGAAATTGTATGATGCTGGAATAATACATGCAGTTTCAGAAGATATGCGAGATTTTTATGAATTGACATCAATGGAATACTATTCAGAAGAATATGGTCTAGTTTGCTTGGTAGATGAAGGGGAGGCGATTTTTTTATAAATGAAAGGCAAAATAACTAAATAAAATGGAGGTGAAAATATGGGAAAAGGTGTAAAAATAAAGGTTTGGGGTGATTATGCATTGTTTTCAAGACCTGAGATGAAAGTCGAAAGATGTTCATATGATGTGATAACACCATCAGCTGCAAGAGGAATATTGGAGGCAATATATTGGCATCCAGGGATGAAATGGGTAATAGACAAAATATATGTGAAAAATCCAATAAGGTTTACAAGTGTAAGACGAAATGAGGTAAAGAGTAAAATATCTGCAAACAATGTATTACAGGCATATAACGGAGCAGATAAGACTTTATACATTAGTACAAAGGAAGATATAGTTCAGAGGGCATCGTTGATTTTAAGAGATGTATGTTATGTGATAGAGGCACATTTTGAGATTACAGAAAATGCAAATGGATCTGATAACCCGGGCAAATTTAAAGATATAATAATGCGTCGATTAAAAAGAGGTGAATGCTTTCATATGCCATATTTTGGATGCAGGGAATTTCCAGTCAATTTTTGCATCTGTGATGAGGAGGAAGTACATACCATATATGACGAGGTTCCAGAGAAAGATTTAGGTTTTATGTTATATGATCTTGATTATAGCGATAGGAACAATATACAGCCTATGTTTTATAGGGCTATCATGAAAAGAGGAGTATTAGATCTGAGGGATTGTGAGGTGATCAGATGATATTACAGTCTCTAATGCAATACTACGAGAGCTTGGCAGAAAAAGGGAAAGTGCCACGTATGGGGTGGTGTCATGCAAAAGTATCTTGTGCTATAGATCTGAATGAAGATGGACAAGTAAAAGCCATTATTCCGTTAAAAGAATCCGAAATGTTTGGGAAAAAGGAAGTTTGGGTTCCCAAACAGATGAATGTTCCACAGATGGTGGTAAGGTCTTCAGGCATATCGGCAAATTTTTTGTGTGACAATTCAAAATATATGTTGGGGATAGACAGTAAAGGTACAAGTCAAAGAATAAAAGAATGTTTTATGGCTGCGAGAGATAAACATTGTAGCATATTGCAGGATTCAGAGGGAAGAATGGCAAAAGCAATTATCAGGTATTTTGAAACATGGAATCCAGATAATGCAGATGTTAATCCAGTTATTAAAGCACATTGGGAAGATTTGACCGATGGTGGAAACTTGATATTTTGCTTGGAAAGTGAGTATGCCCAGGAAGATGAAGAAATTAAAAAGATATGGCATATATATCAAGAGAATAATTCAGGTTTAGTCGATGGTATATGCCTTGTAACAGGGGAAAAGGCAGAAATATCACGAATTCATAGAGGTATAAAAGGAGTGCCAGGAGCTCAGTCCAGTGGTGCAGCTTTGGTTTCGTTTAATGCTCCAGCATTTGAATCCTATGGAAAGGAACAGAGTTATAATGCGCCAGTAGGTAAGTATGCAGAATTTGCTTATACAACAGCACTGAATTATCTTCTGTCTGATAAGAACTATACTTTCCAATTGGGAGACTCAATGGTTGTATACTGGGCTGAATCGGCACAAACTCAGTATCAGGATTTACTTAAAAATTTTTTTAACTCCGGTATAGATAATCAAAAGGAATTGGAAAAAGTTTTTGGAAATTTGAAGAATGGTCTAGCAGTGGATATAGATGATGTAAAAATTGATTTAAATCAAAGGTTTTATATTTTGTGTCTTGCACCTAATGCTGCGAGATTGTCTATTCGATTTTTCTACGAGAATTCATTTGGTAATATATTGAAAAATTTATCAAAGCATTATGAAAGAATGGCAATAGTTAAACCTGAGTGGAAAAATGAGTATCTGAGTATTCAAGAGATGCTGACGGAAACTGGAAACAATAAATTGAAAGATAAAAAACTTGTATCAAACATGGCATCATTGGTATTAAGGGATATATTGATGGATGATAGGTATCCTACAGGTTTATATACCGAAGTGCTGGCAAGAATACGTGCAGAGCAAGGTGGAATAACCTATGGAAGAGCCGCTATTATAAAAGCTTATTTAATAAAAAATTATAATATGAAGGAGGGAGAAAAGTATATGGGATTGAATGAAAAATGTAATGAACAGGCATATGTACTTGGAAGATTGTTCGCGATACTTGAATTGATTCAAAAGGATGCAAATCCAGGAATTAATTCAACTATCAAAGATCGATATTTTAATTCAGCATGTGCAACACCAGCGTCAGTTTTTCCAATTTTGATTAAGTTAAAAAATAGTCATTTGAAGAAAATTGAAAGAGGTTCAACAGGATTAAAAATTCAGTATGAGAAAACGATAACAGAGTTAATGGGAAAATTAAACATGGCTGAAACTCAGATAGGATTTCCAAGACGATTATCTCTTGAAGAACAGGGAAAATTCATGCTTGGATATTATCATCAGGTTCAGAAAAGGTACGAAAAAAAGGAGGATAAATAAATGGGTGATGTAATAAGAAACAGATATGAATTTGTAGTGTTATTTGATGTTGAGAATGGAAATCCAAACGGAGATCCTGATGCTGGCAATATGCCAAGAATTGATCCTGAGAGTGGATTGGGGTTGGTTACAGATGTTTGTATAAAACGAAAAATTCGTAATTATGTTGAAACTGTTAAGGAAGATGAAAAGGGATATGGAATATACATAAAAGAGGATGTCCCATTAAATAAGAGTGATAGAAATGCTTGTAAAAGTTTAGGGGTTGAGGAGACTGAAGACAAAAAACTTACGGAAGAATTAAAGAAATTAAAAAAGTCAGATCCAGATGTTGATAGAAAATTGAGAGATTATATGTGTGAGAATTTTTATGATATTAGGACATTTGGGGCAGTTATGACTACGTTTGTTAAAGCCTCACTGAATTGTGGACAGGTCAGGGGACCGGTACAGTTAGGATTTGCTAGGAGCATAGATCCAATCATCAGTCAGGAAGTTACAATTACCAGAGTTGCAATTACAACTGAAAAGGATGCTGAAAACAAGAGTACAGAGATGGGAAGAAAAAGTATTGTACCATATGGATTATATCGTTTGGAGGGATATATATCAGCAAATCTTGCAAGAAAGGTAACGGGATTTTCAGAAGAGGATCTTGAGTTACTATGGGATGCAATTATCAATATGTTTGAAAATGATCATTCTGCAGCTAGAGGCAAGATGGCTGTGCGTGAGTTAATAGTATTTAAGCACAGTAAAGAACTTGGTGATTGTCCAGCATATAAGTTGTTTGATTCTGTTGAAGTTAAGAAGATGGATGGTGTTGAATATCCAAGAAGATATCAGGATTATATTGTAGAGATACATAATGATAATATTCCAGACTCAGTAGAGGTAAAAAGGATGGTTTAATGGAGTACACAGAAGAAGAGTATTTGATGATATCTGGTATACAGCATTTTAAGTTTTGCAGACGCCAATGGGCACTCATACATATAGAGCAACAGTGGGCCGAAAATTATCATACAGCAGTAGGAGAGCTTATGCATAAGAAAGCTCATGATCCATATATTACGGAGAAGAGAAAAGATGTGCTTATAGTAAGAGCACTTCCCATTGCATCCAGGAAACTGGGTGCAGTAGGGGAGTGTGATATTGTTGAATTTCATAAGTGTGATGATGGAGTTTCTCTACGTGGCCATAGGGGATTATATAGCATATATCCAATTGAGTATAAAAAAGGAAAGCCTAAAGTGTCAGAGGAGGATAAACTGCAATTAGTTGTACAGGCAATGGCCCTTGAGGAAATGTTCTCTACACAAATAGAAGAAGGCGCAATATATTACGGAGAAACAAGAAGAAGGGAAGTTGTACAGGTATCTCAGGAATTAAGGGATATGGCAACTAAAATGTTTGGAGAGATGCATGATTATTTTAAGAGGGGGTATACTCCTCAGGTAAAACAAAGTAAGGCGTGTAATTCCTGCTCTTTGAAAGATATATGTTTACCGAAATTAAATAAAGTTGGTTCAGTGAAAAATTATATATCACAGATGTTAGGAGAGAATGATGAATGAAAAAATTATTAAATACACTTTATGTAACATCTGAAAATGGTTATTTGGGGTTAGAAGGAGAAACTATTGTAGTATATCAAGATAGTCAAGAGGTTGGTCGGTTGCCTTTGCATAATTTGGATGGGATAGTTGTATTTGGATATAAAGGAACAAGTCCTGCACTTATGGGCGCATGTGCAGACCGGAATATTTCGTTATGTTATGTAACTCCTCAGGGGAAATTTCTAGCTCGTATAACTGGAAAAGTAAAGGGAAATGTTATTTTACGGAGACAACAATATGATAGCTCATTAGATGCAGAAAAAAGCCTGGAGATTTCAAAAAATTGTATATTGGGTAAAGTATATAATGCACGATGGGTCTTGGAGAGGGCCATTAGAGATCATGCAATGCAGATAGACGTGGAACGGGTGAAACGAGCATCATTACATTTAAAGAATTCCTTGGAATTAATAAGAAATGCTAAGTCAAAAGATGAATTAAGAGGATATGAGGGAGAGGCGGCAAGTATTTATTTTGGTGTGTTCAATGAGCTTATATTGCAACAGAAAAGAGATTTTGTTTTTCAAGTAAGAAATAAACGGCCTCCTCAAGATAATATAAATGCAATGCTGTCATTTGTTTATACATTATTGACTAACCAGATTTCGTCGGCCTTGGAAGTTGTAGGATTAGATCCATATATAGGGTATTTACATACGGATAGGCCCGGTAGGGCATCGTTGGCACTAGATTTAATTGAGGAATTTAGAGC
The DNA here is from genome assembly GCA_934277375.1 of uncultured Coprococcus sp. Lineage (GTDB taxonomy): Bacteria > Bacillota > Clostridia > Lachnospirales > Lachnospiraceae > Coprococcus. The sequence goes on from CAKQTZ010000011.1 coordinate 50,968, forward strand.
TGTCTATGCAGATAGGTTTGTTTTGTCACTTGTAAATAAAAGGATAATAACAGGAAAGGATTTCTCAAAAAAAGAAAATGGAGCAGTATTGCTAAGTGATATTGCAAGAAAAAAGGTATTGGTTGAGTGGCAAAATAAAAAGAAAGAAGTAATAACACACCCATATCTGAAGGAGAAAGTTGAATGGGGAATGGTGCCGTATGTTCAGTCAATGCTTTTGGCAAGATATCTCCGAGGGGATATTGATGGGTATCCAGTCTTTTTATGGAAATGAGGTGATAATAATGTTGTTATTGATAACCTATGATGTTAATACAGAAACAACTGCAGGAAAAAATAGATTAAGGAAAGTTGCAAAGCAATGTGAAAATTATGGTCGCCGAGTACAGAATTCAGTTTTTGAATGTATAGTGGATCAGGCGCAAAGTGTTAAATTGAAAGCTATGTTGTCTGGGATAATTGATGAAACAGTAGATAGTCTTAGGTTCTATTATTTGGGAAACAAATATCAAACAAAAGTTGATCATGTAGGATGTGATAAGGGAATAGATGTTGATCAGCCATTAATTTTTTGATGTTGTGCGAAATGATAGTGAACATAGAATTACAAGGTCATTCGCACCATGAAAAATAAACAAGAAAAAGCTATATTGTGTACATGAGCATAATAAACGTAATGAATTAGTAGAAAACAATAATATTATTAAGCGGTTTTGTATAGCTTTTTTCATTTTATTGTGCAAAATTGCTGTCGCTCCGTTCGTCGGAGCGTGGATTGAAATAGATAGATATACATTCCATGTGGCTTTAATAGTCGTCGCTCCGTTCGTCGGAGCGTGGATTGAAATGCTTATATACTATGTCGTTCCATCTGCCGCAAGTCGTCGCTCCGTTCGTCGGAGCGTGGATTGAAATCACGCAGACGCTTGATACTACACACACTACTACGTCGCTCCGTTCGTCGGAGCGTGGATTGAAATCGACCTGCCTCCGGTCTACAAATCCTATCTTGAGTGTCGCTCCGTTCGTCGGAGCGTGGATTGAAATATTCGATAACGCTCCGGCACTCACCGCGTCTTTTAGTCGCTCCGTTCGTCGGAGCGTGGATTGAAATCGAAGTTTACAAAGCATATCCATGCAGTGTGTATGTCGCTCCGTTCGTCGGAGCGTGGATTGAAATGATATCCGGCGATTCTGTTTGAGTGCCCGGCGTGGTCGCTCCGTTCGTCGGAGCGTGGATTGAAATTTGCCTCTATTCTTCCTTTTATCCATCTATCTAACGTCGCTCCGTTCGTCGGAGCGTGGATTGAAATCTTAAACGGACTATAGTCAAGATATGATCCGTACTGGTCGCTCCGTTCGTCGGAGCGTGGATTGAAATTCTCATGTAGCTGTCTGTAAGAATGATCTCATTGATGTCGCTCCGTTCGTCGGAGCGTGGATTGAAATGCCTACGGCGAATATTTTGTGTTCGCTGTTGGCGTCGCTCCGTTCGTCGGAGCGTGGATTGAAATATCCATGATGTACGCCGCAAGCTGTACCATCAGGTCGCTCCGTTCGTCGGAGCGTGGATTGAAATCTCTGATCTCTTCTTTGCCGTTTCGCGTAATGAGTCGCTCCGTTCGTCGGAGCGTGGATTGAAATTCTCCGAAAGGTACACGTTCCACGTTGCCTTGATGTCGCTCCGTTCGTCGGAGCGTGGATTGAAATCGGATGCCTGCATGTCATGCCCATATATGCTCCGTCGCTCCGTTCGTCGGAGCGTGGATTGAAATTCTTGTATACTATGTCATTCCACTTGCCGCAAGTCGTCGCTCCGTTCGTCGGAGCGTGGATTGAAATGCCGAAAATATGCCGCCGTACCAATTCCGGCGGTCGTCGCTCCGTTCGTCGGAGCGTGGATTGAAATAGACCAAAGGTAGTTGTTGAACTCTGTAACCTCCGTCGCTCCGTTCGTCGGAGCGTGGATTGAAATCTGCGTTGAGCAACTGTTTAGTCAGTACTCTTGTAGTCGCTCCGTTCGTCGGAGCGTGGATTGAAATTTGATATTCACATTCCATACATGTGCCATGCTGGTCGCTCCGTTCGTCGGAGCGTGGATTGAAATGTGTCGACCGAGTCCGTGCCGCTGTTGGTCGTGGTCGCTCCGTTCGTCGGAGCGTGGATTGAAATAACCTGTACGTCGCAGACAACTCACATTACGCAAGTCGCTCCGTTCGTCGGAGCGTGGATTGAAATGCACATAGTGTATCACCGTGCCATATCGCTGATATGTCGCTCCGTTCGTCGGAGCGTGGATTGAAATCCCTTATCCACTTATCTAATTTATTGCCCTCTCCTGTCGCTCCGTTCGTCGGAGCGTGGATTGAAATACGCTGGCACTCAACATAAAGTATCAGGCGTGATGTCGCTCCGTTCGTCGGAGCGTGGATTGAAATAGAAAGCATATATAAGATGTACATGAATAAGCTTTAGTCGCTCCGTTCGTCGGAGCGTGGATTGAAATGAGAAAAGGAAGGTGAAAGGAATATGAAGTGTGGTCGCTCCGTTCGTCGGAGCGTGGATTGAAATCCTTGGTCGTTTTGATTGTAGTGTTATCTCCCGCATGTCGCTCCGTTCGTCGGAGCGTGGATTGAAATGTGTGATGAGTAGTCCGTCCGTGCCATATCCGTATAGTCGCTCCGTTCGTCGGAGCGTGGATTGAAATACGCGGGCACTCAACATGAAGTATCAGGCGTGATGTCGCTCCGTTCGTCGGAGCGTGGATTGAAATAACGCCATGGAGTCATCACCGTTTATGAAGTCACGTCGCTCCGTTCGTCGGAGCGTGGATTGAAATATCAAGCTGGTTCAAAAGCATTGCCAGAACTCTGTCGCTCCGTTCGTCGGAGCGTGGATTGAAATTGCTATGCGGTAAATGGAGAACCGCCGACAGATGGTCGCTCCGTTCGTCGGAGCGTGGATTGAAATTTTACAGTGGTCTGTTCGTGCTGTCTATACGCTGTCGCTCCGTTCGTCGGAGCGTGGATTGAAATCAAAGACCTTGTTACGGTATGCAGTTATCATGTGTCGCTCCGTTCGTCGGAGCGTGGATTGAAATAATGGGTAAGCGGTCGTAAGCCATTTCCAGCATGTCGCTCCGTTCGTCGGAGCGTGGATTGAAATCACCTAAAGCAGAAAAGAAGCCGATCACGATAAGCGTCGCTCCGTTCGTCGGAGCGTGGATTGAAATGTAAACGAATGGGAAGGGAATACAGCCCAAAAGAGTCGCTCCGTTCGTCGGAGCGTGGATTGAAATTCATATACTGCGCTATTGCAAACCGTAACACCATTGTCGCTCCGTTCGTCGGAGCGTGGATTGAAATATCAAATGCCAGATGATTACAGGACATGGGAAGAGTCGCTCCGTTCGTCGGAGCGTGGATTGAAATTGCATAAGACACAAATAGATGTTGACCATTAGGCAGTCGCTCCGTTCGTCGGAGCGTGGATTGAAATTGCAAATCAGCAGAACGCTGTAGATATGGTGGAGTCGCTCCGTTCGTCGGAGCGTGGATTGAAATCAATGTCAGAATTTACCAAAATTGAATGCGACTTGTCGCTCCGTTCGTCGGAGCGTGGATTGAAATTTAAGCATATTACCACCCGACGACTGCCAAAACGGTCGCTCCGTTCGTCGGAGCGTGGATTGAAATCACGCTAATGAACTGAGACACGCATTAGAGAACGGTCGCTCCGTTCGTCGGAGCGTGGATTGAAATGTTACAGAAGAGGGGCAAAAGATACCTCTTATAGGTCGCTCCGTTCGTCGGAGCGTGGATTGAAATAAAAAAATGAACTATTAACGGCAAAAAAAATTCGTCGCTCCGTTCGTCGGAGCGTGGATTGAAATTCCATGTCTCCGCCTCCTCTCTAGCTATATTATGTCGCTCCGTTCGTCGGAGCGTGGATTGAAATACAGACAAAGAAGTGGAATTGGTAGCCTCTTGGGTCGCTCCGTTCGTCGGAGCGTGGATTGAAATGCGTTGATATCATGGACTCTTACATGGTGCTTTGGGTCGCTCCGTTCGTCGGAGCGTGGATTGAAATTCTCGTCCTTGTGTGCCACAGGTGCATATGTAGTGTCGCTCCGTTCGTCGGAGCGTGGATTGAAATATCGGTCGGCGTCCCAGCGTCCACCCTATACTGCCGTCGCTCCGTTCGTCGGAGCGTGGATTGAAATTTACAATTACGTACTTTCAACGGTCGGAAAGGAGGCGTCGCTCCGTTCGTCGGAGCGTGGATTGAAATACCCGACATTTGACGAATTTGGAGAAAGTCTGAAAGGTCGCTCCGTTCGTCGGAGCGTGGATTGAAATATCGACGTCGGAACTTGCGCACGGAGCTAAGTCTAGTCGCTCCGTTCGTCGGAGCGTGGATTGAAATCCGGCACTAGTGAGTACAGTCCGCAGATCGCTATCACGTCGCTCCGTTCGTCGGAGCGTGGATTGAAATCGCAGATGTTGGACTACATAGCTTGATTCCGGCGTCGCTCCGTTCGTCGGAGCGTGGATTGAAATATGGAAATGTCGGAACAACAAAAAGCACGGAATTGGTCGCTCCGTTCGTCGGAGCGTGGATTGAAATAATTTATATGTAGCGGACAACTCGCATTATGCAGTCGCTCCGTTCGTCGGAGCGTGGATTGAAATTCTTTTGGGCTCGTTTGCCTTGTGTGCATATATGTCGCTCCGTTCGTCGGAGCGTGGATTGAAATTACTTTTGTATACAAAAAGTTTCCGGCTACAAAAGGTCGCTCCGTTCGTCGGAGCGTGGATTGAAATACACTCAGCTCTTGTAATTGTTGTATACTTATTTGTCGCTCCGTTCGTCGGAGCGTGGATTGAAATCATTAGTATTCTGCCATAATCGTGATTACAATAGTCGCTCCGTTCGTCGGAGCGTGGATTGAAATTCTGGATTAGTTGTACACAAAATAAAGATTGCATACGTCGCTCCGTTCGTCGGAGCGTGGATTGAAATTTAAAGAATACAGGAATAGTTTTACCGGAATTATTCGTCGCTCCGTTCGTCGGAGCGTGGATTGAAATAGCACATCGCCAAGCCTGTCATACAGCCTTTGAAACGTCGCTCCGTTCGTCGGAGCGTGGATTGAAATATGCGCTCGCAAAAGAGAATGGAATCCCAAAGGACGTCGCTCCGTTCGTCGGAGCGTGGATTGAAATCCACTTGCTAAAGACCAAAATCAAAAAACGGCACTGTCGCTCCGTTCGTCGGAGCGTGGATTGAAATACGTGAAACATTTTTTTTAGGAGGAAACATGGTAAACGTCGCTCCGTTCGTCGGAGCGTGGATTGAAATATCCTGCACCACAACTGGCGCGTATGTAGTGCGGCGTCGCTCCGTTCGTCGGAGCGTGGATTGAAATGGTAGTGCTATCAATATCGGTATGCTTTCCGACAGTCGCTCCGTTCGTCGGAGCGTGGATTGAAATATCAACTAAATAATTAACTCCATTACACGTCAAGGTCGCTCCGTTCGTCGGAGCGTGGATTGAAATAGCAGTTGACAAGAGACGCAATCGCGCAGTCGATGGTCGCTCCGTTCGTCGGAGCGTGGATTGAAATGCAATACAAATAACTAGTGTACTAATACATTAGTGTCGCTCCGTTCGTCGGAGCGTGGATTGAAATACTTGCATTAAATGACAACTCATCAAACAATACTGTCGCTCCGTTCGTCGGAGCGTGGATTGAAATTGTACGTTTGTTTGATGATAGAAAGGCTATTTATAGTCGCTCCGTTCGTCGGAGCGTGGATTGAAATACAACAAATTCATCAATCAAAATCAAAGCAGATGGTCGCTCCGTTCGTCGGAGCGTGGATTGAAATACGCACATCGCCCTCAATGCGTGGGTTGACAGCTGTCGCTCCGTTCGTCGGAGCGTGGATTGAAATGCATGGTGTCAAATCAAACAAAATGGGCTTTTAGTCGCTCCGTTCGTCGGAGCGTGGATTGAAATTCCTTTTGCCTCGACTGCAGAATGTTGGTTGTCTGTCGCTCCGTTCGTCGGAGCGTGGATTGAAATGACCTCATACAGTCCAAGTCTGACCTTGAGCAGAGTCGCTCCGTTCGTCGGAGCGTGGATTGAAATCATTGTGTTCCCCGGAACCCGGAAAGTAGTCCGCGCCGTCGCTCCGTTCGTCGGAGCGTGGATTGAAATATGTCCGCCATGTCCTTGCCGACATCTGACAGTTGTCGCTCCGTTCGTCGGAGCGTGGATTGAAATGTGTGCCTTAGCTTCGGTGAGCAGGTGTCTTGCTGTCGCTCCGTTCGTCGGAGCGTGGATTGAAATCTTGTGACTTATGACTGTTGTGTAATCCTGTTTGTGTCGCTCCGTTCGTCGGAGCGTGGATTGAAATCGCTATCATTTGTCGGGTCGTTCTGATGTAGTGAGTCGCTCCGTTCGTCGGAGCGTGGATTGAAATTTGGCTAAGCTTGTGTACTTGACTTTGCTGTCTGTCGCTCCGTTCGTCGGAGCGTGGATTGAAATCGCAATCTATGACACAGACGCAGAGCTGTACGCGTCGCTCCGTTCGTCGGAGCGTGGATTGAAATTCTATACGATTCTCAATCTCTTTAATCTTCTGAGCGTCGCTCCGTTCGTCGGAGAGTGGATTGAAATCAGAGGAAGAAAGCATTTTAGAAAGCATTAACCAGGTCGCTCCGTTCGTCGGAGCGTGGATTGAAATTTGTCAAATAACTAATATGAGTTTGGCAAAGTTGTCGCTCCGTTCGTCGGAGCGTGGATTGAAATTTTGTACACATATGTACTTGGCGACAATGTGTATGGTCGCTCCGTTCGTCGGAGCGTGGATTGAAATCGATTTTATGCCCTACATTCTCCGCGAATCCCTCCGTCGCTCCGTTCGTCGGAGCGTGGATTGAAATTGGACTAATCCGGGCGGAGAAGCACTCAAGCAGGGTCGCTCCGTTCGTCGGAGCGTGGATTGAAATTCAACCGGGTTGAATGTTACACTTTCAATTTCCCCGTCGCTCCGTTCGTCGGAGCGTGGATTGAAATCGCAATCCAAGCGTGTGAACATGTTGGGGATCTCGTCGCTCCGTTCGTCGGAGCGTGGATTGAAATCGAATATACCGATAGCGGGAGCGGGAATCAAGCTGTCGCTCCGTTCGTCGGAGCGTGGATTGAAATCGCATATTCGGTTACTACCTCGGATGGAATTACAGTCGCTCCGTTCGTCGGAGCGTGGATTGAAATACTTTGTATACGGTACCCGCGAATAGCTTCACAAAGTCGCTCCGTTCGTCGGAGCGTGGATTGAAATATATGTTATGTCATTCCACTTGCCGCAAGGTCGCTCCGTTCGTCGGAGCGTGGATTGAAATCTGTTGCAAAGCACAATGAAGAGCTGAAGAATCGTCGCTCCGTTCGTCGGAGCGTGGATTGAAATTAATCTTGTATGAGGATGCATCATTGTAATGTCTTGTCGCTCCGTTCGTCGGAGCGTGGATTGAAATGCTCAAATGCCGAGAGAAGAACCATGTGTCGATCGTCGCTCCGTTCGTCGGAGCGTGGATTGAAATCACGTGCTAGTCAACGATAAAGGCTACCATGTTGGTCGCTCCGTTCGTCGGAGCGTGGATTGAAATATTATAGCTGTTTCGCTGAGTGAGATCATCGACAGTCGCTCCGTTCGTCGGAGCGTGGATTGAAATTTAAGGTCGTCAACTATTGCGCTGGTGTCGTATGCCGTCGCTCCGTTCGTCGGAGCGTGGATTGAAATCGCGCAATCGGCGCAAAGCAGTATATGTATATCGACGTCGCTCCGTTCGTCGGAGCGTGGATTGAAATAAATGATATATTATGTATAAACCCGAAAAACTTGTCGCTCCGTTCGTCGGAGCGTGGATTGAAATTTATAACTATATACTGTCAATGGTCGGAAAGGAGTCGCTCCGTTCGTCGGAGCGTGGATTGAAATCAAATAGATTATTATCATTTTTAAACCTTCTGTGTCGCTCCGTTCGTCGGAGCGTGGATTGAAATAACCCGGTCGAGAACTACGATAGAATCGAAGCGGTCGCTCCGTTCGTCGGAGCGTGGATTGAAATCATATAAGAAACGCCTGAATATATCCAGAACAGGTCGCTCCGTTCGTCGGAGCGTGGATTGAAATTCCCAAAACGCATAATTAATGTAACATTCTAGTCTATGTGTTATTTAATAACAAATTTCATAATACTTCTCAGATTGCACCGATGGAAGTAGAAGGAAAATGGATTGAATATCTTAATCGACTAATTGAAATCAAGGCAATATCGGTTTCTCCAGAAAGTGAGGTAGAGGCATTTTGCGAGGAGGATTTTCCTAAGAGATATTATGTTGGTAAAGTTCAATATGAAGTAAATGTTGTTTTTGATGAAGATGTATTAAGAAAAATAAATAACAATACATATTTTCTAGAACTGAATAAAGATGAAGAATTAGTAGAATTATTTAAAGAATATATATATGATGATTTAATCGTACAATATGAAAATATGTTGGAGAATAGAAGACTTCAATTGCATATTTCTGAAAATGCAAATAGGCGATTTATTGAACTGATTGATAAAATTAGCTATACACAGATTTTGGCGTTGTGTCATCGGGTTGCAGTATTTTTCTCTGATAAAGTGTTAATTGGTGATATGACAAAAGGTGTTGCAAAAAATGCTGCATTGTTGAATGTTTCAAAGTTTTATGATAGAGCAGTGGAGTCGGAATGGAATTTGCATCGAGCTGAAATTGAATATGTAGGTAGAGAATTAAACTTTTTTATTGAGTGGGTTTTGAATAAAGATATTTCAATATTAGACGATGTGGTTTCAGTACAAAATTTAAGAAGTTGTAGCAAGCGGGAAATAGATTATAGCAATAGAATAGGTCAGGTAGAGGATTAACGAGGTGATACATATGTCCACAACCTTCACAGAAGCAAGTTACGAGTAAATGTCTTTCGGTGTCATGTGCGCCTGACACCAAGATATGGTATCATCTGTAGTGGGGATAGCGGTAGTGGGTTTGCCTGCAGGAGTTATAACAGGTGGATATATTGACGTGATAAAAAGTAAATAGTGTGATGATGATATATGATATATGATATGCAGCATCAGCTCTCGCCGAAGGTGACTTTTAATGAGCTGATGTACTAAGAGGGGAGAAATCAACATGGATAATAATACATACGCACTAAAATCCGCCATCTACGGGCTTGCCGTGGGTGATGCGTTGGGCGTTCCATATGAATTTAAATCTAGGGGCGCATTTGAATGTACAGATGTGATAGGCTACGGTACGCACGATCAGCCGGAGGGGACCTGGTCGGATGATACCAGTATGGCGCTTGCCACTTGCGCCAGTATCAAAGCATGTGGCAGAGTTGATGTGGATGACATCAGAGACAGATTCCGCAGATGGCTAAAAGAAGGAGCATATACACCATTTGGAGAAGTGTTTGACTGCGGCAATACGTGCGCTGCGGCTATCAGATTTGGAAGAGGTTGTGATGACGAGTGGTCCAATGGCAATGGTTCACTTATGAGGATCATTCCGTTGGCATTTGTTGAAGGGATAACGGACGCGGAGATAGAGGCTGTGTCAGCTATAACACATGCACACAGCTTGTCGAAGCTTGCCTGTGTGTGTTATGTCAGGATTGCCATTGATCTTGTAAATGGTGTGCCGCTTGCAGAATCGATAAAGAGACATGTACCGGGCAATTCAAAGTTGTCGGGAGCTATCGGTATTGAAAATGTGTTGAGAAGTGATGGGATGGGATCTTCAGGCTATGTGGTTGATACGTTTGTGGCGGCTATGTGGTGCCTGCTTACGACTGATAACTACAGGGATTGCGTGCTTAAGGCGGTGAATCTGGGCAGCGATACGGATACGACTGCAGCGGTAGCCGGGGGGCTTGCGGGAATCATGTATGGACTTGAAGGCATACCGGCTGAGTGGTTGTCGAAGATGAAGTCCATGGACATGATAGATCAAGAATTATTTTCTTCGCTCCAATAATTACAATTTCACATTCTTGAGGATATAGCATCATTGAAAAGCTTCATAAAAACAGATATAATGATTAACAAAGGCCCATCACATCAAACAAAGAGTTGTGACGGGCTTTATCTTTAAAGGATAAAGGAGATACATAGAAAATGGCAGATTTTAAATACGAAATAGTGGAGCACATAGGAGTAATCTCGGAAAGTACAAAGGGGTGGACTAAGGAACTTAATAAGATATCGTGGAATGGTGGCACACCGAAGTATGATATCAGAGAGTGGGCCCCAGAGCATGAGAAGATGGGTAAGGGTGTGACACTTACAGAAGAAGAGGCGTCTAAATTAAAGGCGTTGTTGTAGAGATAGCACGAGAAAGGACTAGGGCAATGAAGATATTTGTTGACGCCGATGCCTGCCCCGTAGTCGGCATAGCAGAGGACATAGCAACAAAATACAACATCCCGGTAACGCTTCTATGCGATACGAACCATGTCCTCACATCTGATTACAGTGAGGTTATCGTGGTCGGTGCCGGAGCGGATGCGGTGGATTACAAGCTGATAAGCATTTGCCATAGAGGCGATATAGTTGTAACTCAGGATTACGGCGTGGCAGCTATGGCTCTGGGAAAAGGTGCATTTGCAATACATCAATCGGGCAAATGGTATACAAATGAGAATATCGATCAGATGCTTATGGAGAGGCATCTGAACAAAAAAGCGAGCAGGGCATCGAGCAGGAATCATATCAAAGGGCCGAGGAAGAGGACAGAAGAGGATGACCAGAGATTTGCGGAGTCATTTGAGAAGCTGCTGCGGAAGGCAAGAAATCTGTAGATACATATGAAAGTGGAGGGGGATTCGAACCCTCACCACACATGAAACGGAAGAGGTCAGGTTTTAATGGATGAAAAAAATACAAACAGAACAATAGAATACTACAACACACATGCTGACAGATATTCCGAGATAACCAGAAATGCAGACATGTCGGACATATACAAGCGCTTCGAGAAACATCTCAAGCCAGGCAGCAGGATCCTTGATCTTGGCTGCGGCAGTGGTCGTGACAGCAAATATTTTCTGGACAAGGGATACAAGGTTGTATCTCTGGATGCGTCTGAGGCGATGTGCAGGAAAACTCAGGAACTGACGGGGAAAGCGGCTGTGCATAGGCGTATTGAGGACATGAATTATGAGAATGAATTTGACGCTGTGTGGGCGTGTGCTTCGCTGCTTCATGTTGCAAAGAGTGATATGCACAAGATTCTTGAGAAGGCGATGAGGGCGCTCAAAGTCGGCGGAGTATTGTATGCTTCGTGGAAATACGGCAAGAGTGAACAGACTCGTGAGGACGGAAGGACATTTGCCAATTATACTGAGGCCCGGGTCTGCGATATGGTGGCGTTGGTTTCAGGCGCATCGCTGGAGGATGTGTGGACAAGTCAGGACGTCAGGCTTGACAGGATAGGTCAGGGGCATTTGTGGGTAAATGTTCTGGTGAAGAAGACCAGAGTTGTCATAACTGTGAAGGAGTTCCTGAATATTTTCTGGAAACAATACCAGATCATCGAGAAGGATGTCCGGATCAGTTCTGAGTATGTGGATATCCACAAGAGCAACTTCTCGACATTTTCAAGCAGATACATAAATATGTTCTTGAATATCTGCAGCAATATAGACTCTCTGATAGAGATATATTGCAAGATAGTCGAGGAGGATGATTACAGGAAGAAGTACAGCATACATGACAGGCTTACCCCTGTGCTTAGAAAATTCCCGGATATCCGGCTGGATGCGGTGAGGACGATAGATACTTTTGAGGATATTGAGCTGAAGCCGTTCAGTGCGTTTGTGGGTGACCGGATCGCAGATTGGTGGAATGACTATAATCTGGTAAAACATGCCAGAAGTGACAGGAACGAGAAGACTGGAATGTATAATTTCCAGCGGGCAAATCAGAAGAATGTGCTGACGGCGATGGCAGCGTATTTTATCGTGTGCAACCGTATATATGAGGAAATATGCGAGATCTCGGCAACACCGAAGAGGCTTCTCAAGTCAAAAATATTCCTGTATGTGAAGAATGGTGAGTAGATAAGGAAAGGTAATAGACCATGGTAAAACAGATAGTAAGAGATCAGATGTTCCTCAGCCAAAAGTCATCTCCGATGACGCCAATGGATGCGGGAATCATTGCAGATATGCAGGACACATTAGCGGCAAATCAGGCGAGGTGCGTCGGCATGGCGGGCAACATGATCGGATATAAGAAGAGGATAATCATCGTCAGTATGGGATTTGCCAATGTTGTCATGCTGAATCCGGTTCTTCTGTCAAAGTCGGGGGCTTACGAGACAGAGGAAGGGTGTCTCTCCCTTGATGGAACTAGGAAAGTGACGCGGTATAGAGACATAGAGGTTGAATTTCAGGACGCGTCATTTAAGAAAAAGAAGATGAATTTCAATGGATATATAGCTCAGATAGTGCTCCATGAGATGGATCACCTTGAGGGGCGAATAATTTAGGAGAGTTTATGGAATCAAAAGACGGAACATGGATCATGTATGGCGTTTCGGAGGATGATCCGGAGTGCCTGCACACTGTGGACGAGCTTATCAGATATATAGAGGAAGTGGGATTCCTGCCTCTTTTCCGCAATGAGATACCTGGATTTTCAGTGGAGGAGCGAACCACGGAGAAGTACTGGTGGAGTGAGGATGCACAGAGGGATCCTTGGGTATGGCGTGAGATCATAGCCAGAAGAGGCGATATCGCATACGGCAAATTTTTCCACAATAAGGCGGGATTTATCTCAAAGAAATGGTTCCCGTGTTTTGCAAATTATAGAAGAGCTGGATATGATTTCGATGCCAGATGGGATGATGAGTTTGCGTCATTCAGGCAGAAGAAGATCATGGATCTGTTCATGGATGACCGGATAGACGAGGAGAGCGATGTCGAATTTGCAGCAGAAAAACTGGAGAGCATGTATGATACAGCGCTGTTCTCATTTGATATCAAGAAGCTTGCCGGATTTGGCAAGGACGGTGAGAAGGGCTTTGAGGGTACGATGACACAGCTTCAGATGCAGACCTATCTGTGTGCATGCGATTTTAGAAAGCGGGTGAACAAAAAGGGAGCGGAATACGGCTGGAATGTGGCTGTGTATTCCATGCCGGAGAAACTGTGGGGATATGACCACGTGACGTCTGCATATGGTGAGAGCCCGGAGGAGTCATGGGAGAGGATAGTGAAGCATATGGATGATATCTACCCGATTGCCACAGAGAAACAGATAAAGAAAGTCTTAAAGTAGAGACGGTGTACAGAAAACTCAAATCCAAAACTTTACATCAAAAGTTTACACATAACATTACATATATCTTTACATATGTGTTTACATATGTTATGTTTATATTCAAGTCAGGTTATAAAGAATAATATGATGCCTACTTGAAGAGGAGAAATGATGAACACAGTATATGATGTTATTATCGTGGGAACTGGCGCTGCAGGTTTGTTCTGTGCGTTGAATTTTCCAGAGACAAAAAAAGTCTGTATTATCACAAAAAGGCGGGCTGATGAGTCCGACTCTTTTTTGGCCCAGGGCGGCATATGTATGCTGCGGGGTGAGGAAGACTACGAAGATTATTTTGAAGACACTATGAGGGCCGGTCATTATGAGAACAATAAAAAGACAGTCGATCTGATGATCAGATCTTCTAATCTTGTTATCAGAGAATTGATAAGGCTTGGAGTTAGATTTGAGAGAGATGAGAGCGGAAAGCTTGCCTTCACCAAGGAGGGAGCTCATAGCCAGCCAAGAATATTGTTTCATGAGGATATTACCGGCAAAGAGATAACATCCACTTTGTTGGAATGCGCAAAGAAGAAATCCAATATCGAGATATATGAGTATACAACTATGCTTGACATCATCTGCAATGACAATGCCTGTGGTGGCGTGGTTATAGCTGATGAGGCGAAGAACATAAGCATACTTAGATCCAACAACGTTGTACTAGCGTGTGGTGGAATCGGAGGTATATATAAGAACTCAACGAATTTTGCCCATATAACAGGTGATGCCATAGCAATTGCCTTAAGACATGGTGTGGAGGTAGAGAATCTGAATTATGTGCAGATCCACCCGACAACACTGTTTAGCCGGAATAAGGGAAGAAGATTTTTGATATCTGAATCTGTGAGAGGTGAAGGCGCATGGCTTCTTAACAAGGCGGGAGAAAGGTTTACAGATGAACTGCAGCCTCGTGATGTAGTCAGCCATGCAATATGGAAACAGATGGAGATAGATGGAACGGAGCATGTGTGGGAAGATCTGAGACCGCTTGGAAGAGATGTGATCTTGCAGCATTTTCCACATATATACAAGCAGTGCAAGGATGAGGGATATGATGTGCTTGTTGAACCGATACCGGTTGTGCCGGCTCAGCATTACCACATGGGCGGAGTGAAGGCAGATCTTGCCGGAAGGACATCCATGGAAGGATTGTACGCGGTAGGAGAAGCCGGATGTAATGGAGTGCATGGCAGAAACAGACTGGCAAGCAATTCGTTACTTGAGTCGCTTGTATTTGCACAGAGGGCGGCAGATGATATCATGTTCAGCAGAGAGCACAGAGGCTGTGGAGAAGACAACATAGATCTGTCTGAATATGAAGATATAGATGGTTTGTTTAGAGAATATAAGAATATAGTTTTGACAGAAACGGAAAGAAGAGGCTGAGAATGAATCAGATAACAATGAAATTGAATGCGGACAAGCTTATAATGATGGCTTTACAGGAGGATATCACAAGTGAGGATGTGTCCACAAATGCGGTGATGCCAAAGGCACAGAAAGGAAAAGTAGACCTGATATGCAAGCAGGATGGAATCATTGCAGGACTTGATGTATATGCAAGAGTATTTACACTCTTAGATGACAGCACTGAGGTTGAGTTCTTCTGCAAAGATGGCGATGAGGTGAAGGCTGGCCAGCTTATGGGAGTTGTGACCGGTGATATCAGGGTTCTTCTCTCTGGAGAGAGGGTTGCGCTTAATTATCTGCAGCGTATGAGTGGTATAGCTACATATACCCATGAGGTTGCAGAACTTCTTAAAGGAAGCAAGACTACTCTGCTGGATACCAGAAAGACTACACCTAATTGCCGTATATTTGAGAAGTATGCAGTCAGAGTCGGCGGAGGCAGCAATCACAGATACAATTTGTCGGATGGAGTATTACTTAAGGATAATCATATAGGCGCTGCGGGAAGTATAACCAATGCAGTGAGAATGGCAAAGGAGTATGCACCATTTGTCCGCAAGATAGAGGTTGAAGTTGAGACACTGGATCAGGTAAAAGAGGCTGTTGAAGCGGGAGCCGATATTATTATGCTTGACAATATGACAACGGATCAGATGAGGGCTGCAATTGATTTGATCGATGGACGTGCGGAGACTGAATGTTCAGGCAATGTTACTAAAGAGAACATAGAGAGACTGATATCTTTGGGAGTGGATTATATATCAAGCGGTGCGCTTACCCACAGCTCACCTATAATGGATATATCAATGAAAAATCTTCATGCGGAGGAATAAAGTGAAGGCAAAAGAGAGAAGGGAAAGGATACTTGACATTGTAAAGAATTCAGATGTCCCTGTTCCGGCAAATAAGCTTGCGTCAGAATTCGATGTAAGCAGACAGATAATAGTGCAGGATATTGCAGTGATCAGGGCGGCTGATGATGGCATAATTGCAACTAACAGGGGTTATATATACAAGAATGAATCAAAATGTCAGAGAGAGTTTAAAGTAAAACATGGTTATGACAGGACTGAGGAAGAACTCACGATCATAGTTGATTATGGCGGTGTTGTAAAGAATGTAAGTATAAGTCATACAGTGTACAATCGTGTTACTGCAAAGATGAATATTGCATCCAGATACGACGTGGCAAAATTTATGAAAAAATTGGAAAACAGCCAGTCGTCCCTGCTTGGAAATGCTACGAACGGATATCATTACCATCTGATAGAGGCTCCAAGTGAAGAGATCCTGGACAACATAGAGCAGAAGCTCGATGAGACAGGCTTCCTTGTTCCGTGGCAGGAGTGGGAGAAATAATATAAATTGATTTGGAGAGAATAAAATGACGATAAAAGAGATACAGGAAGAGATAATCAGACTGAAGAAAGAGAAAGATTTCTGCATACTGGCACATGCTTATCAGGGACATGAGATTCTTGAAGTTGCAGATTATATGGGAGATTCATATGGACTTAGCGTGGAGGCGAGCAAGGATTCCCGCAAAAATATAATAATGTGTGGTGTGCGTTTTATGGCGGAAACATGTAAGATATTGTCCCCTGATAAGAAAGTGTATCTGCCTAACCCTGAAGCCGGATGCCCGATGGCTGAGCAGATGGACCTTAAAACGCTGAATGAGATGAAGAAGAAGTATCCGGGATATGCGGTTGTCGCCTATATAAATACGACATCTGAATTGAAAACTGCCTGTGATGTATGTGTGACATCCTCATCTGCAGTGCAGATCTGCAGTAAGCTTGATAATGACAAGATTCTTTTTATTCCAGATCCGAATCTTGGAAACTATGTTCAAAAGCAGATGCCGGAAAAGGAATTTGTGTTTTTTAACGGCGGATGTCCTAGACATCTTGCGGTTACCCTAGATGATGCTTTGAAGGCAAAAGAGTTACATCCACATGCGGAGCTTCTTGTCCATCCTGAGTGCAGACCTGATGTAGTTGCAGAGGCTGATTATGTAGGTTCAACCACAGGAATCATGGCATATGCCAGAAAGTCAGAGAAAAAAGAGTTCATCATCGGTACAGAGCATAGTATTGTGGAGCATCTTCAGTATGAGTGCCCTGACAAAATGTTCTATCCAATATCTTCAAAGCTGATGTGCCATAATATGAAGCTTACTACCTTGGTTGACATATTGAATGTATTAAAGGGTACAGGTGGCGAAGAGATAGTTCTTTCTGATGAGGTGATGGAGGGGGCTTCCCGCTGCATCAACAGAATGATCGCACTTGGATAACGATTTGCGGATGCCGAGAAACAGTATATAAACATAGTTTTATAATAAACATTTACTTTCAAGAATATAGCACACGACATTTTTGCATTTACATATAAAGCAAAAAAATATAACCTAAACACAGGGTGTAACAACGTGAATGGGCAGATGCCTGACAGATGATATTGATGAATATTTATTGAGGTGTATGTAGTCACAGATTATATGGTGGTGACGGGAAGGAGTTACTTATGTGGTTAGGTGTGGATTATTATCCAGAGCAGTGGGACATATCCATGATCGATGAGGATATGGACAATATCGTAGAGCTTGGATGCAATGTCATCCGTATAGCGGAATTTGCATGGCATATTATGGAAAAAACGGAGGGGCAGTATGACTTTTCGTTCTTTGATCATGTCATCAGCAAGGCAAAGGAGAAGGGGCTTCATGTGATACTTGGAACCCCGACAGCGACTATTCCGGCATGGCTGGCGAAGAAAGAGCCATCTATATTGTCAGAGTTTGAGAATGGACAGAAGAGAGTATTTGGCGGAAGACATGTGTATTGCTTCAATTCACCTGTGATGTACGAATATTCAGAGAAGATCATCAGAAAGATGGTGGAGCACTATAAGGACGAGCCTGCTGTTGTGGCATGGCAGATTGACAATGAGCTTGGACACGAGGGCAGTGATGTGTGTTATTGCAGTCAGTGTCAGAGTGCTTTCCAGAAGTTTTTAAAGGGCAAATTTGCAGGCGATATAGACAGATTAAACGAGACGTATGGAACTACATTCTGGTCACAGGAGTACAATGAGTTCGATGAGATACCGACTCCATCGGCTACTATCACTACACACAATCCTGCACTTCGTCTAGACTGGGAGAGATTCAGAAGCAAGTCTATAGTTGATTTTGCTGATTTCCAGATAAAGCTGATAAAGGAGATTGCACCGGATGCAGTCATCATACATGATTTCCCGGGCGGCGGTCTTGGAAAGCATGTTGATTACTCAAAGGTTGCAAAGAACCTTGATATAGTTGCATATAATAATTATCCGGTGTGGGGCGGACAGAAGGAGCCTATAGCACCACATGAGATCGCTTTCAGCCTGGATCATATGAGAGGCCTCAAGGGACAGAATTTCTGGATAACCGAGGCAATCATGGGTGCACAGGGACATGACGTGACCGGATATTCACCGAGACCGAATCAGGCAAAGATGTGGTCGTATCAGAGCTTTGCCCATGGCTGTGATTCCATGATGTATTTCAGATACAGAGGCGCGACAAAGGGTGCCGAGCAGTTCTGCTATGGTGTGCTTGATGCGGACAATGTGAAGAGAAGAAAGTACTACGAGGTGCAGAGTGCGTTTAAGGATGTGGCAAAGTACAGTGACGAGCTGGAAAAGCCGGTTTGCAGCGACGTAGCGATCATGTATGATTACGACAGCCTGGCGGCATTCAGGATACAGAAACAGAGCATACTTCTTGATACCCAAAAGGAGATGGAGAAGTTCTACAAGGCATTCTATGATGTGAATGTATCCGTTGATGTGATCCCTGAGGATGCGGATATATCAAAGTACAAGGTGCTCATACTTCCTCAGATGATCATAGAGAAGCCCGAGTTTACAGAGAAGGTGCAGAGCTTCGTGAGAGCTGGCGGCACAGCCGTACTCACGTACAGGACGGCGGTTAAGGATGCTGACAACAATCTCTCATTTGGCAGGGTTATCCCTGTTGGATACAGTGATTTTGCGGGAGTGTCGGTTGTCGAGACGGAGAGCCTTCAGGATGGACAGGAGTTCCCGGTGATCGGACATGGTGGATTTGCCGGACAGACAGGCGAAGGCGGTGTGTTCAGGGACATGATCGAGGTGAGTGATGCTGAGGTGCTCTATACATACGGAGATACTTTCTATGATAAGTTTGCTGCGGTCACCAGAAAGTCTCAGGGGCAAGGCATGGTATATTATGTTGCGTGCAGTCTGGATGAGGCGACCATGAAGCTTGTGATGGGCAGGATCATGGAGGACAATTCCATACGCGGCGAGGTCACAGAGGATGGCGTGGAGGTCTGCTATAGAGGTGATGACTTATCAAAGATCCGCGTGGTTATGAATCATACTGGTGAGGAAAGACACTATGGCGATATGGTGCTTGCTCCTTACGAAAGTCGTATTGACAGAGTATAAATACTGAAAGCCTGATATTTGCTTAATTATATAAAATACGGTTGCTTATTAGTTCATTAAGCGACCGTATTTTTTGTTTATGTGGTATAATGTAATGCAGATGCATAACATTTGTTTTTGAAAAATATAATTAGCCTGACTGGCTAAAGTACAGGAGGAAATCATGAGTATTGTTGAATTAAAAAATGATAAGATCGCTATAAAGGTGAATACTCACGGCGCTGAGCTTGTGAGCCTGAAGAGTATCGAGACAGACAGAGAATACATGTGGTGCGGTGATGCTGAGTATTGGGGAAGAGTTTCTCCAGTGCTGTTTCCATTTGTCGGAAAGCTTGAAGGACAGTGTTACAGACATAATGGGGCGGTTTATGAGAATATACCTCAGCACGGATTTGCAAGAGACAGCGAGTTTGTTGTGGCTGGTCAGACTGATGATACAGTGCTGTTTGTGCTTGAGAAGAATGATACATGGCTGAAGAGCTATCCGTTTGATTTCAGCCTCTGTATAGGATACAGACTTGATGGTTCATCTGTACATGTTATGTGGACCGTTGTGAATGAGGGAACTGACAAGATTCATTTTTCTATCGGTGCCCATCCAGCATTTGCCTGTGAGGGCGGTATCGGCGGGTATTCTCTTGATATGCACACAGGTAAGAACGAGATTGAATGTGGTCTTTTGACAGCAAATGGAGTTCTTGGTGATAGAACGGTTACGCACAGACTGACAGATGGAGTTTTAAAGCTATGTGATGAGATGTTTGATGATGATGCTCTGATCATGGATGGCAAGGGTATAAATACGATTACGTTAAGGGATATATCTGATGCGCCGGTTCTGCAGCTGCGATTTGATGTGCCGCAGATTGGTATATGGTCGCCTGCAAAGAAACATGCACCATTTGTCTGCATAGAGCCTTGGTTTGGCAGATGTGACCGCGAGGGATATGACGGAGATCTGGCGGACCGTGAGTATTCAAACAGCCTAGAGGCTGGCCATTCGTTCAGCAAGGAGTATGTCATCGACATACTGTAATGGAAAACGTATCATGTGTCAGATGAAGATATAGCAGAATATAATTTGTAAGCAGGGCGGGACATCCCATTGATGAGATGTCCCGCCCTGCTTGTTATGTTTCATATATATTAATGTAAAATCTATGTAAAAAGGGCCTGACCCCATTGTTGTTCTGAGTAAAAGTGCCAGAGATGAAAAGGGGTCTGACCCCTTTAGAAGCCCATTCTTGTATTTTGCAGAAAGATGAAAATACTACTTGACATATAATACTATGCGACGTATAGTATAGTGCAAAAGGAGGTATAGGAATGGATATACAATTAAAAAGAGGAATGCTTGATGTGTGTGTGCTTGCAGCCATCAAGGATGAGGATTCTTATGGGTATCAGATCATCAAGGATATGAAACCGTATGTGACGATATCGGAGTCCACCCTCTATCCAATTCTCAGGAGACTTGAGGCGGGAGCGTTGCTCACGGTACATTCCGTGGAGCACAACGGAAGACTCAGAAAGTATTATCATATAACAGATGCCGGAAGAGCCAGAATAGAAGAGTTCAAGGAAGAGTGGAAGGAACTGGAATCCATATACAGATTTATTGTGAAGGAGGAAGTCAGAGATGAACAAACAGGAATATCTTGAGTCGATAAGAAGCAGGATCAGTGCGATGCCGGCTGATGATGTGAACAGGTTTATGGATTACTATAGCGAGATGATAGATGACCGCGTTGAGGACGGCCTTTCCGAGGAGGAGGCTGTGGCAGATATGGGATCACCTGATGCAGCAGTGGAGCAGATACTTGAAGATATGCCGCTTACGAAGCTTGTGAAGGAGAAGATCAAGCCAAAGCACGAGCTCAAGGCATGGGAGGTCGTACTCATAGTACTTGGTTCTCCAGTGTGGATACCACTTCTTATTACAGCGGCGGTATTGCTGCTCACACTGTGGATAGTTGCATTTGCACTTCTTATTTCGTTCTATGCAGTGGTGCTCAGCTTTGTGGCAGCGGGGATAGGCGGACTGATATGTACCATACCGTTGTTCATAGCCAACAGTCCGTACACGGCAGTTCTCATGCTTGGCGCAGCACTTATAGGAATCGGTATAGCGATATTGTTTGTTGTATCGGTTAAGCCTGTTACGGTTGGTATATTTAGGGTATGCAAGGCCAGTGTGAATGGTATAAAGAGAATGTTTGTAAAGGAGAAATAGGCATGAGTAGAACAAAGAAAGCTGTTATAGCTGCATCGATCATGATCGTGGCTGGTATTATCACTGTGATCTCAGCTCTTGTTGTAAATGGATTCAGATGGCCAAATGTGACTGTGAATCTGGCCCACATGACATCGGAGCCGGTGAACTATGTAAAGAAGACTGTTGATATAAAAGAAAAATTCAGAGCCATTGATGTGAAGAGTGCATCGGATGTGGATGTTGCAGTGAAGAAAGCAAATGGAGATACAAGTTATGTGGAGTATTATGACTGTGAGAATCTGACGCATCATGTAGATATATCAGATGGTGTGCTCAGGATAACCGCAGACGACAGCAGAAACGCAGCGTTTAACGTTTCCATCGGTGTGTATACAGGAGCATGGCCGTCTGTGACAGTATATCTGGCTGGTGCAGAGTATGATGATATGACGATTGTGACCAGCAGCGGTGACGTGGACATGGAATATTATCTTGCAATGGGCAATATCGATATAGAGACATCCAGTGGGAATGTGAGAGTAAAAGGTGCAAATGCAGATTCACTGACGGTTGGAACCAGCAGCGGCGATATATTACTTGACAGTGTGGCATCGGGAAATGCGGATATATCGGCAAACAGCGGCGATATACAGCTCAGAGACATTGTGGTGTCAGACAGTTTAGGACTTAAAACTTCAAGCGGCGATATCTCATCGGGGGCAGTAAAGGCAAAGCGAGTAAGCTGCCGTGCGTCGAGTGGAGATATCACTCTTGATAAGAGTGATGTTGTTGAGTACGACATCATAACCGCTAGCGGTGATGTATCTGTAGGTATTGATTCAAATAATAAGTATGTATTCAAGACAAAGACCTCCAGTGGCGATGTGGATGTGCCATACTCTACCGATGATGCAGAGGGAACATGTAGCATCAAGACAGGCAGTGGAGATATAAGCGTTACAGAGTAGTGATACTTGAGCACAGAAAATGTTTGGTGTATTAAGAAAAATATGGCAGGCTGTTTCGGAGTGAGCAGCCTGCCATTTGTAACTTTTGAAGTTAATTAATAGAATAAAATTTTCATATGACGGCGACGCTTATTGTGAATTCACGGTAAAAATGTTATCTTTATTATATCTACCGGTAGATAAATGGTGTGTCAGGTTTGACATAAAACCAGACATGCAGCGTCAGCCTTTGCAAGAAGCAACTATAACGGGCTGGTGTTTGATAGGGAGAGTATATATGAGTTCATTTGCATTGAGACTTGCTATATTGCCGTCAGCGTTATTATTATTGCTGGTGGTGGGGAGAAATAAAAACAGGCGTAATCCAACCAGTCTGCTTGTGTGGCTTTCGGTTCTTGGCGCTTTGAGTACCATACCGGCTGTGATTGTTGAGATATTTGGAGCAGGTGTGCTTTACGGATTTGGAATATATCCAGATACCGTACTGTATACTTTCATTGACTGTTTTCTGGTAGTTGCCATGATAGAGGAACTGGGCAAACTTGCAGTTATGCTCATATTGTCGTGGAAGAACAAGAACTTTGACCACAGTTATGATGGAGTTATATACGGAGTGTGTTCATCACTCGGATTTGCCACACTTGAGAATATATTGTATGTGTTCAGAGGCGGCATCGGACTTGGTGTTGTCCGGGCTGTGTCTGCTGTGCCATTACACTGTGCATGTGGAGTTGTCATGGGATTCTTCTATGCAAAAGCAAGGGAAAGGGCAAACAGGGGATACGGCGCGGAGGCGGCTGGCAATCTGGTGATTGCATACATAAGCGCGCTTGGAATACATGGACTTTATGACTTTGTCTTGTCAGTGGAGGATACGAGCATAGTTATATGTATCGCTGTTCTGCTTATGGCGGTCATTATCATGATCGTACTTATATCCCATGCGGCAAGATATGACCATATAATATCAGTGCAGCCGATATGGACGGATCCATATAATTTCAGATATATGCCAGGCAGGGCTGGGGTGTATAACAGCTCCTGGCAGCCGTACGGTCAGCCGGGGCAGAATAGCAGCTGGCAGAATAACGGTCAGCAGCCGTACGGTCAGCCGGGGCAGAATAGCAGCTGGCAGAATAACGGTCAGCATCCATACGGTCAGCCGGTGCAGAATAGCAGCTGGCAGAATAATGGTCAGCAGCCGTACGGTCAGCCGGGGCAGAATAGCAGCTGGCAGAATAATGGTCAGCATCCATACGGTCAGCCGGTGCAGAATAGCAGCTGGCAGAATAACGGTCAGCAGCCATACAGCCAGTATGGGCAGAACAGGAATCTATAAAAAAATATAATACAGATGAAGGAGAATAGATATGTTATTGATAAAGAATGGACGGGTCGTAGATGCGGTGTCACAGACAGATGAGATCATGGATGTGCTCATCGATGGCAACAGGATAGTAAAGACAGGATATAATCTTAATCTGGAGGCCGGGGATACTGATGTCATAGACGCAGATGGCCTTGTGGTAGCTCCGGGGCTTGTGGACACGCATGTACATTTTCGTGATCCGGGATTTACATATAAGGAAGATATCGAGACAGGTGCCGCTGCCGCTGCAAGAGGTGGATTCACGATGGTGGTATGCATGGCAAATACAAAGCCTGCAGTGGACAATCTTGAGACGCTCAAGTATATACAGGATAAGGGCGCAAAGACAGGAATACACGTTGTCCAGACCGCTACAGTCACAAAGGGGCTGGAGGGGAAAGAGCTGGTGGATATGGACACCCTTGCAGATGCAGGTGCTGCAGGATTCACAGATGACGGAATCCCTATCATGGATGAGAAGCTGCTCCTTAACGCTATGCAGAAGGCGAGAGAGCTTGATCTTCCGGTCAGCCTTCACGAGGAGGATCCGCTGTTCATTGTACAGCCAGGTGTAAATCAGGGAAAGGTGTCAGAGAAGCTTGGATATGGTGGAGCTTCGAGAACGGCCGAGGATATTATGGTGGCAAGGGATTGCGTCCTGGCACTTCACACTGGTGCATCTGTATGTATACAGCACATAAGCTCAGGAAACTCTGTGGACATAGTAAGAACGGCAAAGAGGCTTGGGGCAGATGTTCATGCTGAAGCTACGCCGCATCATTTTACTCTGATTGAGGATGCTGTGTTGAAGTATGGAACCATGGCGCGTATGAATCCGCCACTCAGGACAGAGAAGGACAGACGACAGATCATAGAGGGAATACAGGATGGAACTATAGATATGATAGTTACTGATCATGCACCTCACAGCAGTGAGGAGAAAGAAAGACCTCTTGACAAGGCACCAAGTGGTATAACGGGACTTGAGACATCTCTGGCACTTGGAATATATTCACTTGTTCAGCCGGGATATATATCACTCTTAAAGCTCATGGAACTTATGAGCAAGAATCCAGCAGAATTCTACCGTATGGAACCGGGAAGAATAGCAGAGGGAGCACCTGCGGATATAGTTATATTTGGCGAAAATGAACAGTGGGTGGTTGAGAATTTTGCATCAAAGGCAGTCAACAGCCCATTTGCAGGATGGACACTTCCTGGCAGGGTCCACTATACGATATGTGGCGGAAAGATTGTGTATGACGCAGACGCTTATAATGAAGCGGTGAACAAATAGATTGCTGATGATAAGTGCTGCGTGTGTCAGGTTATCACATTTACGTGTGACGACATATGATAGAAAAGAGATTGGAAGATAGACATATTATGGATAAGATTAGACGACATTATGTATTCAAAGGAAGTGTACAAGGTGTAGGATTCAGATACCGTGCGACATATGCGGCGTCAATGTATGGCGTTACCGGATGGGTGTGCAACAGATATGATGGGTCAGTGGAGATGGAGGCTCAGGGAACTTCCGAGTCGATAGATAAGATGGTGTCTGTTCTCAGAAATGACAGATATATTTTCATAGAGGATATGGATGTAAGGGATATACCGCTGGAAGATGACAGTGGATTTCACGTCAGATCAGGCTGGTAGAGAAAGGATAAGGAGATATTACAGTGGTTAAAATAGATCTTATAACAGGGTTTCTTGGCTCTGGAAAGACTACATTTATCAAGAAATATGTCAATTATCTTACAGGTAAGGGATATAACATAGGAATACTTGAGAATGATTACGGCGCAGTAAATGTAGACATGATGCTGCTTCAGGATGTGATGGGGGAGAAATGCCATGCGGAGATGGTAGCCGGAGGCTGCGGAGAGGATTGTCACAAGAGGCGGTTCAAGACAAAGCTTATTGCCATGGGTATGAGCGGCTATGACCGCGTTATTGTGGAGCCGTCTGGTATATTTGATGTTGATGAATTTTTTGACGTGCTTCATGAGGAACCATTAGACAGATGGTATGAAGTTGGAAGCATTATATCTATAGTTGATGCTGAGCTTGACAGGGATATGGTCAGACAATCGAGATATATTCTTGCATCTGAGATAGCGAACTGTGGCAGTCTTGTAATGAGCAAGACGGATGGTGTATCAGCCGAAGAGATTGCGAAGACCATTGATTTTGTCAACACTACACTGGGAGAATTCCAATGTAAAAGACGCTTTGGGGATGAAGTAATAACAAAGAGCTGGGATGAATTCGAAGATCATGATTTTGAAGGATTTATGTCAACTGGATATAGATTGAATGATCTTGTAAAGGAATGGTTCAAACAAAGTGATGTATATAAATCCGTGTATATCATGAACAAGAACATGCCGCTCGACAGAATGAAGGATATAGTAAAGGCGATATTTGACGATAAGGAATGCGGAGACGTGTTCAGGATCAAGGGATTCCTCCGAAATGGCGAAGTTGGCTGGACAGAGATAAATGCCACATCAAAAAAGACAGAGGTAAAGCCTATAGAGGCAGGCCAGGAAATTATAATTATAATTGGTTCAAATTTGGTGGAAAAGAGAATCCAAAGCTATTTTGATTGATAATGAGTAACAGGAGAATTATTCATGGCAGATGATACTAAAAAACGGGCAGAAAGAAAATCTGTTAAATTGAATAAAGAGCAGAAACTTAAACTGAAGGTGGATCGGCTGAAGGAGCAGGCACAGATAGATCTGGACGGATATGTAACAAGCAGATCAGCTCTCAGGGCAACCAGAAATGAGCTCCATGAGGAAGAGACTCGTTATACTCATATGAAAGCTGATTACGAGATGCTCAAGGAGCGTCACGCTCCATATAAGGTATTGTATTATAAGGGCAAAAAACTCAGACGGTCAAAGCGCCATATAAAAGAATTGAACAGGGCCAGAAAACGTTATAGACGCGATATGAGGGAGCACAGAGAAGGAGTGCGGAGGAAGACTGTAACGAATATATTTGCATTTCTGGCGGCGCTTGCCATGCTTGCCATGATGCTGTGGCGTACCTGGCAGATTGCACAGGGTATATATTATCTTGCAAAATATATAGATGGAGAAGCTCTTGAGACTATAGTTGTAGCTGTGTGCCGGCAACTACTGCAGGTGGCATGTATTGTGTACGGATTGGAGGTTATATGGCAGTCGCTTCAGGTGTGGGGGATGAAGCGCAAGGGTTGGACAGGACTACTTCGTATAACGGTTATGAAGAAGGCTTATTGGCTGATGATAATCGGTGTGCCATTACAGCTTCTGTGTCACAGTGACATGATGACAAATGCAATGATGCTTATAACCATAATAAGTCAGATGGCCATGGCGTCTCTTTTGTCCACAGAGAAGTCTGGCAGAATACTGGTCAAGACATTTTCCTGGATATATCTGACTGGGATATTTGTTATAGTGATGTATGGAATCGTGTTCTGCCGTAATTTTGAACTTTCAACAGATAAGATGGAGACTAGCACTTATCCAGTTGATAATAAGACCTATCTGTCACAGATATGGGAGATGTCTACGGAGCCAGAATTCTATCATCTTGGGATGTATGGCAAGGATATAAGCAATGGTTATGGCATGATGACTATACCGGGATTGGCTTCAGCACAGACTCTGAGCAGTAAGGGCATGGATGATGAGTGTTGTACATCTATGACACCTCAGGGGCTTGCTGTCACTGACAGATATACTTTTATAAGTGCTTATTGCAGTACAAAAAAGCACCGGTCAGTTATATATGTTATTGATACGAAGACTAGACAGTACATCAAGACACTTGTGCTCAAGGACACAACACATGCGGGTGGACTTGCATATGACACGAAAAATAATGTACTGTGGGTGTCATCGTATATGTCGGTTGAGGAAAATGATCAGGTAACCAAAAGGGCATCTATATCCTGTCTTACACTCAGTTCCATAAAGGCTTATGATTTTAATGTCACACATAAACCTATCCAGTTTAGAAATAAGTGTGCTGTCATGTTCCCTGCCACATCATTCATAACATTCTATGATGGACATATATATGCGGGGTACTGGAAGAAAGATAAACATGGTTACAGTATGGCTGCAAGTTATGAGATCATAAATGGTGGAATAGCCATCGCGGATGAACCGGATGAGGCATTTTATATTCCAGGCAGGGTTCAGGGGCTTCAGGTATACAGGAATGAAATTATATTCTCTATATCATATGGAGTCGATGAGTCCAGAATAGAAGTGTATGATACAGAATCTGGAGAATTATCTAGTGTCAACTACAGCAAGGAAACACCAAGGCAGGAACTAAAGCTTCCCCAGAAGCTTGAACAGATATATTCTTACAATGGTCAGCTATATTGTCTGTTCGAGTCGGGAAGTTATGCGTATCGTCTCACTGCACCTGTGTGTATGGACAGGGTTGTTGCACTGGATGAATCGTCGCTTGTGGAATTAAGATGATTAACAAAAGTTAAATTGACATTGCAGGCATAGTATGTATAAATGAACAAAATGAAAGGGACATTTTGGAGGTACTTATATGGAGAACAACAGAGATGCAAATATATCGGAGATGCCATCGAACTATATGAATGTGGGGTCAGGCCCCATGCCGAATAATATGAATGTGGGGTCAGGCCCCATGCCGAATAATATGAATGTGGGGTCAGGCCCCATGCCGAATAATATGAACGTGGGGTCAGGCCCCATGCCGAATAATATGAACGTGGGGTCAGGACCCATGCCGAATTGCATGAATGTGGGGTCAGGCCCCATGCCGAATAATATGAACGTGGGGTCAGGACCCATGCCGAATTGCATGAATGTGGGGTCAGGCCCCATGCCGAATTGCATGAACGTGGGGTCAGGCCCCATGCCGAATAATATGAATGTGGGGTCAGGCCCCATGCCGAATAATATGAATGTGGGGTCAGG
>CAKQTZ010000012.1 GCA_934277375.1 uncultured Coprococcus sp.
CTTGTATTTTTCCTAACCATCTTTACTGTTATTGGTTTGTTGGATCTTTCGATCCGACGTTCTTGAAATTCTTGTTTAGAATTTCAGGGTTGTCATGTTGTTAATTTTTCAAGGTTCTTTATGTTCTCGCTTCTCAGCGACAACTTCTATATGCTATCACATCTGAAGTTCTTTGTCAACAACTTTTTTATCTTTTTTCAAGACCTTTTCGGTTATTGATGTCTGACCTCTTCGGCGACAACTTCTAAATATTACCACACCGAAGTGTGTATGTCAACAACTTTTTTCATTTTCTTTGTCATCATATTCCAGTGACAAAAGATGAAAACCGTTAATGATCTGTGCCGGTCACAACCAGCAAGTGAAACTATACTAAATATCTCCCAATATGTCAATAATCATTTTCAAAAAAATGTTATTTTTATACATCCACGACAGAGTTGAGCTGTCATCAATCATCTGCAGCATCTGTTCTGCCCATGAAAATGCAGATAGAAATGTCAGTAAAACCATGCTTACCCATATAAGCAAAACAGCCTGGGCAATTCCAAACAACAGCCCCCCTGCTTTGTCAATTCCGCCTACTATAGGTATTCCGGATAATATTCTTGACAGCGCAAGTGCAATAATAACAAACAACAACACCAAAAGGACTGTGGTCAAAAACGATATTCCATTCATAGCCATGTCTGTAAGATAATCTACAACATAATCTACATATCCCTTTATACTGTAAGTCTGATTAATATTCTTCTGTTTCTTATCACTGCTCCGTATGTAATTCTTCACGATCTCCGGTATATCCATATTCTCCAGATAATCTTCCTGCTCATACACTGATATCCTCTCGTCTATCCTGTCTGCGCCAATATTCTTTTCTATCTTCTGACGAACTACAGCTCTAATCTGAGTTTTTTTACACAGAAATTGATCCACGTACGGATTGAGCAAATTAGCCAGCAGTATTGCACCAACTATTCCCACCGCGCTCACCGCACTCTTTATCAGACCTCTTTTATACCCAACCAGCGAACATATAAGGATAAGAGCAAACGCAGCCAGCACCATAAGATTCATATACCACACTCCTCCTCCTTTCACTGCTACATACCTTTTAGAGCAATTGTCTGCGTCTCATTTTCAAATATGACCACATACTCTTCATTTTGGGAATCCGGAACAATGTTTACCAGATTCTTTTTGAAAGAATATTCAAATTTAGTACTTCCATTGAACCTGAATATTCCACAATCCATATCACCAACCACGATAATCTCGTCATTGGTCGCATATAACTTATCATACGATTTGTCGTAATCAGCTACATCTTTTAGTCTGCCGTTACTGTCATATATATATATTCTGTACTTCGCACCACTTTCAGAATCGGCGAGCGTGATATATCCAATATATGATGAATTGTAGAAAATACCCTGCATTTCTCTTGACTCCAGACTTATATCCGCTTTTTCTTCAGGCTTCTCAACCATAGAGTAAATCTTGATATCATCATTACCAAAGCATACTATTGTATTATTGTCTGTAAACTTTACTGTCGGGTATACAGCATCCTCAACCTCATAGCTACCCATCATTCTGTCTGCATTTTCATTCTGGCCTACCGATCCAAAATTGTACATTGCTATAATGGACTGTACTTTTGTTCCATTTATCTTCATATAGCTTGCTACAAGTTTTTGTCCATCATCAGATATATCTATATCCATAGGATAACCACTTTTATCCATAGATGTTTTAAGTTCATATATCGTGTTGCTATCCTTATCGTAGCCATTTATGTAGTTACAATCCTCCCCCACAAGGACTAGACTGTACACTCCCTGGGACGCTATATCAACATTGGATATATCATATGTGAGAGTCTGCCTGCTGACTTCCCCATTTGTGTCAAAGACATAGACATCCTTTCCATTCATATCAGCAACTATCGCGTACTCACCACAGACTTCCGCACGGGGCATCTTCATGGCATAACTAACATCCCATTTTATATCACCTTTTTCGTCTATGTATGAGGCTCCGTCCTTTGTAACTTTTAACACATTTCCTGCAAACACGGTATAATCTGCTATGTTATCCCCGGACGTCATGACTGAATTTACCACGTCATAACTTTTGTACGTCTTTATTGCATTATATCTGAAAAAAGCCGTTGCAAGTCCAAGCAGGACAAGCAGCAACGCCAGAGTCACCAACAGCCTGCCTTTCCGTCCCATCACTCTTTTTACTTCAATTACATTATCCATTCCACTTTTCCGGCTGTCATCATCCATATCTTCTTCAAAGTCCTGATCGATCATATCACCGCCACCAGCCATGTTAAGCTTCTGATCTTCTGATTCTGTATTATCTGTTATCTTATTTTTATCCTTTGATCCATTGCCTAATAAACTCATATCTTTTATCCTTTGAATACAACAACTTTCCTATAAAAACACGCCCATTATAGCATTTTTAATCTGCATAGGGAATAACTAATTTCTGACCTTCATATATAGGCGCATCTATCTCAAGAGCATTAGCAGAAGCAATTTTCTCGGCTTCTGTCTGATCACCATACATCCTTATGGCTATGCTCACAAGTGTGTCACCAGGTTCAACTGTATAGACAAAAAAATCACCGTCCTGATCACCATATGTATCTGCATCTGTATCCGCTGCAGTTGTATTATCTGTTGCCTGTTCAGCACTGTCATCCGTCACCGTGTCATTTACCGATGCCGTTCCTTTACCATCTGTGATATTTTGCACCTGCTGTTCCCCAGTTGCTCCCGCCATTGTAGATTTCTGCCCATCCCCAGCGTCATTCATCGGCTGACTTGCACTCTGTTCTAAAACATCTGTCTTTCCATCGTCCTCCCCGTTGCTAGACTGAGCCGAGGTGCTCCCATCATATCCACTATTCATAAAAACCTGAACCTCTTGTGAACTGTCATGTTTTATCAGCTTGTCCCCTATTCTCCCCAGAGTTTCAGGGGATGCATACCACAATGCCCCCAGTGAAACAGCACACACTGCGCAAAAACATGCCACAGCCTGTCCAAATCCAAGCTTTTTCTTGTGGATGTCTTTGTTCTTCTCCCGGAATGATTCAACAACAGTCTTATCATTTGAGACAACTCTGTCTGCCCTCTTTTCTTCTGTGCTGTTCTTCCTGCTTATTATGTAGTTCTGCATCTCTTCATTTCTCACATAATATATGTAATAGCCACGTTCCCGCACCCATGATCCGTGGTCATAATAGTAAAACGCTTCTTCACACTCAAGTGCATCCATCAGGAATAGAACCTTGTCATCTCCAGGGAAATTATCTCTGTGCAATTTTTTCATCTGTTCATTTATTCCTGTGGAAAATCCCATTCTTGACAAAAACCACCCAACTATGGACATATCATTAAAATATTTGTTTATTTCCGAATATATCTGACTCCATACGCTGTCTCCAAAACTGATCATATTTATATCAAATTCAAGGTTCTGAGCATCAACCGCCCCACTGATAAATATGATTTTCTCATTTTTTTCTTTGTATACTTTTCCAAGAAGGATTGCTCCGCGGCAGCTGCTATTTCCAGGTGAGGCCATCTTCCTCAGATATGTCATGACATAATCTTCCACATAAATCTTATAATTACCTGGAGCGTTTCCAACCTGCCGTATATTTTTAGGTAATTCATATCTCCTGTCAGGACTCTCCGTCGCGTCATTCTTCTCATCATACACAATCTCTATCATCTTCGTCCGCCTCCCAAATATATATTGACAGCATGAATAATAGCATCTCAGATGTGTTTTTTTTGGAGAATATGGTCATCATCCGCGCACGAAAGCTCACTATCTTTTTATCTATTATGACAGGTATCGTTTCTCATTATTTTTCATTTGTGATTTTCATTTGTGTAAACTTTGGTACGAATGGCAATACTGTATAATATAAATAATAAATCAGGGGTCCAGTATGGTATTGAAGAAAAAGAAATTTTATAAAACAGAATATTTTAACCCAGACAACCTTGAATCCCTGGATGTTTTTTCCAGCAGGATACTCCATCTTATATCAAGCAGAATCAGCTCCAACAAAGATATCGTTATCATATGTGTTGGAACAGACCGAGCCACCGGAGACGCACTAGGTCCCATAGTCGGAAGTATACTTTCCTCCAGAAGCCGCATACCTGTATATGGCACCCTGAAAACCCCGGTTCATGCTCTCAATCTCAGGGAATGTATTCACACTATATACACAACTCACTCTGATCCGATAGTGATTGCTATAGATGCATCTCTGGGAAAACCTGCAGATGTAGGAATGATCACCCTAAGTCCAGCCCCGCTATACCCTGGTATCGGCGTAAATAAAAAACTCCCGGCAATAGGAGATATCTCCATTACCGGGATTGTAAATCTATCTGGGAAACCAGGTCTCAGTCTGTTACAGAGTACAAGACTATATACCGTAAGCAATATGTCCAGATATATCGCCGACGGCCTGATAAGTGCTTTATCCAAGGAAATATAAGCCGGCTAATGCCTTCAGAAAAATCATGAAATACTAACTCTCCCCTTTGTAAACCTCTATAGCCCCGGATACAGTACTCGCCGTGCCATCTTCCATTATAGCTATAAGATCAGAAAGCTTTTCTTCTGTACAGAGATCCTTGCCAAGGAAAGTCACATAACTGTCTGTAAGATATCTCTGCATATCCGCAAGTTTTTCTTCCATTGAGCTTATCTGTTCCTCAAGCGATTTAAGCTCCTCCTTCAAAGAGTCTATCTTAGGCTGCCTTCTTCCTGTTATCTCATCGGTTATCACCTGCTTGGTATCATTCTCGAAAACATTTATAGCTTCTATCTTATGGCTGCTGATCTCCTCTCGCTCAGCTTCCAATCCTTTGAGTTTCTCATCATACTTGCCAAGATTATACACACTTTCATCTTTATCTCTCGTGATCGAATTCTTTATAGCACGTATCTGTCTGTTGTTCATCCTGACTTTATTCCGAAGCTTTCTACCCTCTCTGATAAACTCCAGGTACTTCACCTTTGTGGCATTGTACACTATAAAATATATGATGAATTCTACCATAACTATAGCCATGCCAACCACCGCATACGTTAACATATGAACCTTGCTGTCAAACACAGAATACGCCAGTACAACATCTACAATCAAAGGAAAAGCTGCACAGAAAGCTGCTATTCCCAATATAAGCTTCAACACTTCTCCAAAACCACTTGGACAAAACATGCAATAGAAAAAGCCTGTATTGCAGAACGCAGGAACGTGATTCTGTTTGAACAGTTCTTTTGCCTGCTGTCTTAGCTGCCTGTTATTCTCATTAAGAGCGGCTGTCTCACTCTCTATTCTGTTACCCATACGTTCATTTTTTTTCTTATCCTTTTGCGATTGGAGCTGTCTGATCTTCGCACCATTTGAAGATAATTGTGCATCATAATCGTCTTCTATCTCATTTTTTCTGTTCTTAAGTGTTGCCGAAATCTCATCCGCAAGCCCTTTCTCCTCCTGAGATATGCTTCTGGATGTTTTTCTCTGGGCCACTCTGGCCTGATCAAGATTGTCCTGCATATCATCTATAGCAGTTACCAGTTCTCTTGCCTTTATAAGATATTCCTGATTTTCCTGAAATACATTTTCCGATCCCATGAAGACCTCCTCTTATAACAAATCATACGCATACTGCTTTTATAATATCAAAGGCAATATTATTTAACAACATTTTTTTACAAATTCAGACTTATTTAGCCTTTTTAGTTGTATATTCGGAAAATAAATTTTTATTAAGCCTTTTATCTATTTCAAACACCTTATTTTCACAGTTTATTAATTGAACTGAACTGAATTATATTCTATAATTATCAGTAGAGTAATATGGCGTATATTTATTCGTTATGATTTATTATTTACAGATAAGGGGCTGTAAAATCATTTTTTATAATACAAGGAGTGTTTACATGAATATTTTATTTTTCCTCACACCTAAGAGTGAAGTTGCATATATCGAGGATGCTTACTCTCTCAGACAGATACTTGAAAAGATGGAGATACATCGTTATTCAGCCATTCCCATATTGTCCAAAAACGGCGAATATGTCGGAAC
Source organism: uncultured Coprococcus sp. (assembly GCA_934277375.1). Classification (GTDB taxonomy): domain Bacteria; phylum Bacillota; class Clostridia; order Lachnospirales; family Lachnospiraceae; genus Coprococcus. The sequence continues at coordinate 6,141 of CAKQTZ010000012.1, forward strand.
CATAACCGAAGGCGACATACTGTGGTATTGCAAGCGCAACTCAATGAGTGCATTGAAAACCGCAGAGAACATATCTTTAAATGATATACCCAAAAAGTTTGAATACGCTTCCGTTTCGATCAATTCCAACATGGAAGACCTGATTGCCCGTGCCATGGCGCAGAATTTTGTTCCTGTCGTCGATGACCAGAACAAATTCATAGGCATCGTCACAAGAAAAGATATTATAGGCTATTGCTATAAAAAACTAAAAAATTCCCAAGACTAAAAAAATATCCATATCACAGTACACCGTGATATGGATATTTTTTATTGCATAAGACTTTTATAATCTGTGTGTTCTGTTCACAGCACTTATGAGAGCATGAACAGATGCATCTATGATATCATCCTTTATTCCAGCACCCCAGGTGACCTTGCCATCCGGTGTCTCTATACCTACATATGCCACAGCCTGAGAATTAGATCCGGTCTGAAGAGAATGCTCCTCATAACATATAACCTTAAACTGTATGTCAAAATGTTTCTTTATGGCATTGCTGACAGCATCAAGACGGCCATTACCCTTGCCATGATATACCTTCTTCTCACCATTTTTCAAAATGGTGATCTCTGTGGATATACCATCTCCCTGAACAAAATGATTCTCAAGCATTTTTACAGGATCATCTATGTTGACATAGGTATTCTGGAATATATCAAGCACTTCCTTAGGGCTGAGCTCCTTGTGTTCCTTATCAGACACATCCTTAACTGTATATCCCAGGTCCTCTCTGAACTTTGCAGGCAGGTCAAACCCATACTTGGTCTGAAGGATGAATCCTATTCCTCCCTTTCCTGACTGGCTGTTTATTCTTATGACATCTCCATCATACTTTCTTCCAATATCCTCAGGGTTAAGCGGCAGATATGGACAGGTCCACATGCCATCCCCCTGTTCTTTTCTAAACTTCATTCCCTTTGCTATGGCATCCTGATGTGAACCTGAGAAAGCAGCAAACACAAGTTTTCCTGTGTATGGTGAGCGTTCATAAACCTTCATGCCTGTAACTCTCTCATACATCTCTGTAAGTCTCGGAATATCGCTGAGATCAAGTTCAGGGTCGACTCCATGGGTGAACATATTCATACACAATGTGATTATGTCCACATTTCCCGTTCTCTCTCCATTACCAAACAGGGTACCCTCTATTCTGTCAGCACCGGCAAGGATTCCAAGTTCAGCATCAGCAACACCGCATCCTCTATCGTTGTGTGGATGCAGAGATAAAATGACATTCTCCCTGTCGTGGAGATTCTTGCTCATATACTCTATCTGGCTTGCATAGACATGCGGAAGTGACATCTCAACAGTTGCAGGGAGATTGATTATAACCTTTCTGTCAGGGGTAGGCTTCCATACATCTATAACTGCATTACACACCTCAAGTGCATAATCAACTTCTGTTCCCGTAAAACTTTCCGGGGAATACTCGAACTGGTATGGCACACCGTATTCATCTGCCATCTTGTTCAGGAGTTCTGCTCCATCCACTGCTATCTTCAGTATCTCTTCCTTGGACTTTCTGAACACCTGCTGTCTCTGCGCAAATGATGTAGAATTGTACAGGTGAACAATTACATTCTTTGCCCCCTCAATGGCCTTGAATGTTTTTTCAATGATGTGTGTTCTAGCCTGGGTAAGAACCTGTATAGTCACATCATCAGGTATGAGATTCTGCTCAATTAACGTTCTGCAGAACTCATACTCTGTCTCTGATGCAGCAGGAAATCCTATCTCTATCTCTTTGAATCCTATTCTCACCAGTTCCTGGAAAAATTCAAGTTTCTCATCAAGACTCATAGGTACTATGAGAGCCTGATTTCCATCTCTGAGGTCAACACTGCACCATGCCGGAGCCTTGTCAATATACTCCTTGTTCACCCAGTCAGTACATTTCACAGGTGGCATAAAGTATCCACGCTTGTAATTCTGATAATTCTTCATTGATGATATCCTCCTAATTCTAAAAAATAATGTATATGTATTTAGGATTCTGTAACGCTCCCTGATATCGACTCATGTTATGAGCATAAAAAAAACTCACATCCTATAATCATATAGAGACGTAAGTTACGCGGTACCACTCTATTTCATACTTTAAGTATGCTCTCGTTACAGATACAGATGAAACATCTTATATCCTCCTGCTGTAACGGTCAGGTTCCGTCCCATCCTACTTAACATACGTCTGTATCAGACTTCTGTATTCAGCGGGCTGCTCCAAGGCGAGTTCAAATTCTATCGACCACTGCCTCACACCATCCGACAGCTCTCTGAACATCAACAGGACTCTACTACTCCTCTTCATCGCATTATCTAGATTGACTCTAACATATAATAAAGTCAGATGTCAACCCCTTTTCTTTCTGCGATATAATTCTACCACACAATAAATCTCTTATTCTTAAGAGAACTTCCTCCTGCTGTAAGCATCAATATACCAACAACAAGACCTGTCACTATAGTTATAACTCCAAGGGCTATATTCAATGCTCCCACTTTCTTCATCGTTGTATATGCCTTTTCCATATCTTTATATGCTCCTTCCCTGATATTATTCGGACTATATATAATTATATCTGTTGCTATTCAAAGTCTTAAAGACGATATCAGTATATCATGCACTTATATTTCTTACAACTCAAAACTAAAAAGTTCACAAATATAAATCATCTCATTTTCACATGTTTTACAATATTCTTCCACTGTGCTAAAATATGCATGATTTAAGCAACCACATGAAGGGAGAATATCATGCCACCAATCACAAACGACTGGGCCGAACCGCTGAGACCAGAATATAAAAAGGAATACTATAAAAAACTGTTTGATTTTGTCGGGAATGCATACGCCACCCAAACCGTATACCCACCGGCTGATGATATATTTAACGCATTTCACAACACCCCGCTTGCAAATGTCAAGTGCGTTATCATAGGACAGGATCCATACCACGAGCCAGGGCAGGCACATGGACTCAGTTTCAGTGTCAAACCAGGAGTTGCCATTCCTCCTTCTCTGGTCAATATATATCAGGAACTTCACGACGATCTGGGCTGTAAGATTCCGAACAATGGCTATCTGGAAAAATGGGCTGAACAGGGCGTCCTCATGCTCAACGCAGTACTCACCGTTCAGGCACACAGAGCCAATTCGCATCAGGGAAAGGGCTGGGAACAATTCACGGATGCAGCCATAAGAATACTGAACGAGCAGGACAGACCGATAGTATTTATACTGTGGGGATCATACGCACAAAAAAAAGCTGCATTTCTGAACAATCCCCATCACCTCATACTGAAATCCGCACACCCAAGCCCACTATCTGTATACAGAGGATTCTGGGGCAGTAAACCGTTCAGTAAAACAAACGATTTCCTGACAGCCCACGGAGTGTCGCCAATAGACTGGCAGATTGAAGATATCTGATAGAAGCATCAAGGAGCAATATAATGGAAATATATATCGTACGTCACGGAGAGACCGTGTGGAATCAAAAGAAACTTCTTCAGGGAAGAACCGATATAGAATTAAATGAAAACGGAAGAAAACTTGCGCAGATAACAGGCGAACATCTGAAAAATGTTCACTTCGATATTGTCTATGCAAGCCCTTTGAAACGGGCATATGAAACAGCACAGCTTATCGTTGGTGGCCGGGACATACCGATCATAAAAAACGACCTCATAAAAGAGATGTGTTTCGGAGACTGGGAAGGTCAAAACATGTCAGAGCTTCTAAAGGATGGAAAGCAGGATTTTCACTACTTTTTCAAGCAGCCCCAGTTCTATCATCCAACAACCCACGGTGAATCATTCGATGAATTATGCGACCGGGCATCACGGTTTATGACCGAATGCATCGAACCTCTCGCCGTCAAATATTCCAGGGTGATGATAGTAGCACACGGAGCCATAAACAAAGCTCTTATGATGCATGTCAAACACCAGGATATGAAGGACTTCTGGAGCGGAGGGCTGCAACAGAACTGCAATGTGATGATTCTGGATTATTCTGACAATGTATACCATATCATCGATGAAACCCGGATATTCTATTAAAAAGAAATGACAATGCTAAGAAAACAGGAACCGAATCTTAGGAATGCCTGAGATTCAGTTCCTGCTGAACTGCCAGTATCTGGTCTTCTATCTTATCCGCAAGTACATGTATGACATCATTGTATCTTCCATCTATCCTTTTCAGCGCATCAGGAAGTGGATTCAGTATGTCTGTATATGACTGTTTAACTTTCTTCTTTATCCATCTTGCATCTGGCATGTATATTATTGTTCTGAGATTGTGAAGCCTGTCCGCAAGCTTTACCAATATGACACGATATGACCCCTGGGAAAACAATCTCCTTGAGTACACAGAAAACGGCTCTCCATCCACTCTTGTTAGAAGGCGCACCTGTTCCCTGATATCTGTGCCAAACACTGACTCTATATCATCAAGGGTACAGGCTGTATCCTCAACAGTATCGTGAAGAAGTGCTATTACAAGCACATCTTCATCGTCTATCCCACACTCATCTCTTAATATATGGTAAACACCCAGTATATGTTCATCGTAATAAGGTACTATGCCTCCGCTCCCCCGGCGCATCTGCCCGGAGTGATATTCCCTGGCCATAGCCATAGCCCTCTCTACTCTGTCTGACGGATTATTACCAGAATCCTGTGATACTTCTTCTGTTCCATCTGATTTTAATATAGTGATCTCTGCCATGATTTTATCCCTTTCAGTCATACCCCAACTGATTGAAGTATACCATAGCAGCCTTGAATAATCTATGAGTTTTTTATATACTTATCAGGCATACTTTATATCGTCTTTACAATTGTAATATTGTTCGATTGTGAGACAATACGTTTTTCTAAAGGAGTTTTATATGGATATAATAAGTAAGATATCTCAAGAAATAGGCTGCCGAACCAGCCAGACAGAGGCTGCCGTCAAGCTCATAGATGAGGGCTGCACTATTCCATTTATTGCGCGATACAGAAAAGAGGCAACAGGTTCACTGAATGATGAACAGCTTCGTCTCCTTCACGAACGCCTCATATATCTCCGCAACCTTGAGGAGAAAAAAAGCCAAGTGATCGAAGCCATTGATTCCCAGGGAAAACTTACCCCTGAATTAAAAAAGCAGATTGAAGCCGCCGAAACCATGGTGCTCGTGGACGATCTGTACAGGCCATACCGTCCGAAACGCAAGACAAGAGCAACTATCGCAAAGGACAGAGGACTTGAAGGACTTGCCAATATTATTTACCTTCAGACACCATCAACTTCTCTTTCGGATGATGCAAAAAAATATATTTCCCCAGAGCTGGGTGTGGAATCCGCAGAAGATGCAATCGCAGGAGCTATGGATATAATCGCCGAGAACATTTCAGACAACGCAGAATACAGAACAAAGATCAGGGATCTCACGAACAAAAAGGGCACCATAATCACCACTGCCAAGGATCCCGACGCAGAATCCGTATACGAAATGTATTACGAGTTCTCTGCACCTATATCCAAGATGACTGGATACCGCACGCTTGCCATCAACCGCGGAGAAAAGGAAAAGGCACTCAATGTAAAAGTCGATGCACCGGCAGACGATATCCTTGCTTATCTCCACAGACAGATAATCGTTGGGAACAGCCCTGAATTCACCGCCATTCTGGAGAATACCATCGCAGACAGCTACGATCGGCTCATTGCCACTGCCATAGAGCGTGAGATAAGGAACTCCCTGACCGAATCAGCCGAAGATGGAGCTATAAAGGTATTTGCATCTAACCTACAGCAGCTTCTCATGCAGCCTCCTATCGCAGGACAGACTGTGCTGGGCTGGGATCCCGCATTCAGAACCGGCTGCAAGCTTGCAGTTGTAGATCCAACCGGCAAGGTCCTTGACACCGTGGTAATCTTTCCTACAGCTCCTCAGAAAAAGATTGCAGAAGCTAAAAAGACAGTCAAGGCTCTCATCAAAAAATACGGTATTACACTCATATCTGTAGGAAACGGAACAGCATCCAGAGAATCTGAAATGGTTATCGCCGAAATCATAAGTGAACTGGACACTCCTGTTCAGTACGTCATAACCAACGAGGCCGGTGCCTCTGTCTATTCAGCAAGCAAACTGGCAACCGAAGAATTCCCACAGTTTGATGTAGGTCAGAGAAGTGCGGCATCCATCGCGCGTCGTATTCAGGATCCTCTTGCCGAACTTGTAAAGATTGATCCTAAAGCAATCGGCGTGGGACAGTACCAGCACGATATGAACCAGAAAAAACTGACTGAAGCCCTGGATGCAGTTGTAGAGGACTCCGTGAATAAGGTAGGTGTTGATCTGAACACCGCCTCAGCCCCTCTCATGGAACATATATCCGGAATCAACAAAACTCTTGCCAGAAACATTGTTGAATACAGAGAGGCAAACGGACGATTTGAGACAAGAAAGGAGCTCCTCAAAGTTCCCAAGCTCGGTCCAAAGGCCTTTGAACAGTGCGCAGGATTCATGAGGATAACCGGTGGTTCAAATCCTCTTGATTCAACATCAGTACATCCTGAGAGCTACGACATCGCCACTGCTCTTCTCAAAAGCACCGGACACAGCGTAAATGACATAACCTGTGGAAAACTCAAAAACATCTCCCACTCCATAGGAGACATAGGTGCACTCGCTGAAAAGCTGGGAACGGGTAAAGTCACTTTAAATGACATAATAAATGAACTTGAAAAGCCGGCCAGAGACCCTCGTGACGAGATGCCTAAACCTATTCTACGCGGTGATGTTCTCGAGATGAAAGATCTTACGGAGGGTATGATCCTTAAGGGAACCGTAAGAAACGTTATCGACTTTGGTGCATTTGTCGACATCGGAGTCCATCAGGATGGCCTGGTACATATATCCGAGATGTCTGACAGATTTATCAAGCATCCTCTCGATGTGGTCAGTGTTGGCGATGTAGTACAGGTACGTGTAATCGGCATCGATCTTAACAAAAACAGGATACAGTTATCCATGAAGGGCATCTGACACATATCCCTGTCATAGAGTAACATTTTTAAGCCTTCCGCATAGTTTATACAGAGAAAACTTATGTGTGGAGGCTTTTTTTGTGGATGCCAACAGAAATTGTAACAGAAACAATCCAGGCAGATGCTTTTACAATCAGGGCACAACTGTAAAATATACAGGCCAGACATGCACCAGTCAGACATCTAATAGAGAAGACATCGGTTCACGCCGAGACCAAGGTGAAAAATCCATGCGTCCAGTCGGAATGGCCTATATACCTGAACAGCCTTTTGACAACCTGTACGATGCAAAGTGTGGTCTTATGGAAGGGACTATGTTCAAAGATCTGAATCTTATATTCTGCGGAGTCAGGAGGAAACAGTCATGAATAAAATGAACAAAAAACAGCTTATGCGTTTCATAACGGAAGTTTCATTTGCCATGGATGATATTGCGCTGTATCTTGATCTTCACCCAGGCTGCCAGAAAGCACTGTCAAGCTATGCCAATTATAAAAGCATGCGTCAGCAGGCGGTTAAAGATTACGTGAACATGTATGGTCCACTCAACAAATACCAGGTGGATGATGATAATTATTTTGCATGGATAAATGATCCATGGCCATGGGAAAGGGAGGGTAACTGCTGATGTGGATTTATGAAAAAAGACTACAGTTTCCTGTAAATATAAAGGAGACCAACGCCAAGCTCGCCCAGGATATTATCAGCCAATACGGCGGGCCCGACGGTGAAATGGGTGCGTCCATGCGCTACCTGTCGCAGAGATATGACATGAACAATTCCAAGGTTAAGGCAGCTCTCACCGACATCGGTACCGAGGAACTTGGACACCTCGAGATGATAGGAGCCATCATACACCAGCTCACCAGGGATCTGAGCATCGAGGAGATCAAGGCCTCCGGCTTTGACAAATACTACACCGACCACACCATTGGAATATGGCCTCAGTCTGCCGGCGGAGTTCCATTCAACGCCTGTGAGTTCCAGAGCAAAGGCGACCCTATAACTGATCTCTTCGAGGATATGGCAGCTGAGCAGAAGGCCCGTTCAACCTACGACAACATCCTGAGATTGTGTAAGGATTATCCGGACGTATACGAACCGATCAAATTCCTTCGTGAAAGGGAAATCGTACACTTCCAGAGATTCGGAGAATGCCTCGAGGCGGTGAAGGATGATCTGGACTTCAAGAACTTCTATGCATTCAATCCTGCATTTGACACCAAAGCACCTTGTTTAAAAAACAATTGAAAAAATGTTCCTCTGGTAGTAAAATGATGTCACTTTTTAATTATCAGCACTTTAATGCAACACTACTTTACAAAAGAAGAGGCGATGCTATGTCAGAAGTCAAAGTCAATCATTCCCAGAGGTTCGGGATCATACTGGTCCTGTCATGTGGGATTATGTGGGGAGTAAGCGGAGTGCTTGGACAGTATGTCTTTCAGTCATCAGATGTCAATGCAGTCCAGCTTTCCATAATCCGTCAGTTTATATCCGGCGTTGTACTGCTTATCATCGCCGCCATCAAAAGAGATAAAAAGGCTTTGTCCGTATGGTCAAAGCCTAAAAGTATTATATCTATGCTATTCTTTGCACTCGCAGGTGTTATGGGAGTACAATTCACCTACTTTGCTTCCATTGAGCATTCCAATGCCGCAACCGGCACAGTTATCCAGTTCACATACATCATCATGATACTGCTCTTCACCACGATATTTATGCACAAAAAGCCACATTCATACGAGGCATTATCCGTAATCTGCGCATTTGTTGGAATTTTCCTGATTGCCACACATGGAAGCCTGAATTCCCTGGCTATATCCAGACCGGCTCTCACCTGGGGTCTCACATCAGCAGTATGCTTTACAATATACTGTCTTTACCCACAGAAGCTTTATAATGAATACGGTCTGATCAATGTGATAGGCTGGTCTTCACTCATCGCAGCTATATTCCTTGCAGTGATCACCCGCACATTCTCTCTGCCTTATATGGATGCCAGAATAATAGCAGCCTCTCTGGCTGTTGCTGTTGTAGGATCACTTATTCCCTTCACCATATACGGACTCGGCATCAGTATCCTTGGAAGTGTAAAGGCAAGTCTGTTCGTGACTGTAGAACCCGTATCCAGCGCATTATTAACGTGGATCTTTCTCGGAACAAGGTTCACTCGTATGGACATGATCGGGTTTCTTCTGATACTCGGATCCATACAGGTTGTTGCTGTCATGACCTTCCGCAATGAAAGGCACATAGTAAAAGCTGAACAGACCCACATATCATGATACGTGGCTGTCCAGCTCTTCTAACGCACATCTCATAACTCTGATCTCCCGAAGTTTTTCATCAAGGATCTTCTCCTGCTGTGTAAGCTTACCATATATGTCTCTTCTTCGACCATCAAGGCTCTGTAATTCTACCCTATATCCGTGTATCTCATCTCGCTTCACACATAATTCGTCAAGCTCCTTATGAGCTTTTTCAAGTTCGGCACCGAGCTGCCTTCTTCCGATGCTTCTCTCATATCCCCGCAGTCTCGACAACGCATATCCCATACAGCAGACCAGTACTGCAGCAGAAGCAATAATCAATATCACGTATATGATTCTTCCATCTGGAATGGCACCTCCACCACTGGCAGCCAAAGCAGCCAGCATAATTATAGATAACAGTCCCAGTGATATCAACGGTATCAAAGCTTTTCTGACTCCAGCCCTGATCCTGCTTCTCCTGTACTGTCTTGGCAATTCATCTATCCTTCCTCGGATTGTTGTAATCTCCAGCTCAGTCCTGCGTTCCTGCGCCCATACCGAATTGAGTTCATCCAATACATCCGGACTGACATCATAATCACTTCGCAGATTTCTGTATTCCCGTACAGCATCGTCCGACTCATAAGCCCTGCACTTCGCCTCCAGAATACTTCGAACCTGCCCCAGTGAATCACGATACATATCCTGACTCATTTTTTTATTTGATCTTGCATACAGCCCTGACACATCTATCATCATATCCACTGCAAGCTTCATTCCATCCTGAGCATCAAGCTCAGCCATATTCATCCTGTCGATCAGTCTTCCAAACTCTGTAGTTCTGTTTGCTTTGGAATATTCACTGTAGTCTGAGCGCTCAAACCACTCCCCATCTATATTCAGAATCCGGTAACCGGTGAGCACGGAACCTATATCATAGCTCTTCTCACAGCCATCAACTCTTTTCAGGCAGATGGTATATATATTGTCACGTCCCTCAGCCTTCAGCAGTTCTTCAATGGATTCTGCAAGAACGGCATCCTTAGTATGATTATCCACCTGATAATCAATCCTTTTATATTCCCTGACCGCTGCAGGCACGAATTCCACACTTACACCACCATCATTTAGCTCTCCATATATATACCCGTGAGATCCCGTTGACTCACTTGACACCGACTCTGGGCTGCCTGAATAATACACCTTTCCCGGGACCTTCATCTGGTATTTCTGATGTCCACCAAGTGCAATATATTCAAAATCACTGCATTTGAGCCTGTTCCAGTCAATCGGCATCCGTCTCCTGTCACCACCACATGCCACCAGCAGGCTTCTCACATTCCTGTCCAATGGTTCTGCATCATCAACAACTCTGGCGTCCATTCTTCTATCAAAGTAACTCACTCCATATATATCCACATTCCTGTCCGGAAAATGCAGGTGATCCAACGCCATGGTCGCACGTGCATCCCTGATACCCGATGCCACTTCACCCGCAGCCCTTTCCAGACCGGGACTTCCTACAACATACACCCGTGAACGGAATCTGTAGGTAAGTAATGGTGCATCTCCACCAAGGTGATCACAGAATCCTGCAGCATATATAACATCCGTATGCCCAAGCCGTGCAAGGATTTCATCCAGCCATTCCAGTTCCTCCTCTGCCGGCTGGTGATCAAACAGATTGCCGGCAATAAACAGAAAATCCACGTCCAGTTCCCGGGTTTTCGCCACCACAGCTTCAAAAGTCTTGTATATTTCGTTTTTTCTCTCTTCACTCCATGTGCTTTCCTGATCCGGCTGAGTACCGAGCAACACATCAGATATATGTATAAATGTAATCTTCTTCATCCAGCTCCATATCCCTATCTGCAACAACTGACACACCGCCATCTGGCAATGTTCTTTTATCATACCACAGATACATTATATTATCACGTATTTGTGGATCAAGGCTTTCGTTTTTACAGCCAGCACATTATTATGTCAAGTCTATTTACACTTTAACTTGTTTTTCTGAATTGACTTTTATATATGGCTTGCTTATAATATGTTAATGTAGTTTTTGAAGTATTTATGGAGGATAAAATTATGGCAGTCAAGTATGTGTTTGTCACTGGTGGTGTTGTATCTGGACTCGGTAAGGGTATTACTGCTGCTTCCCTTGGACGTCTTCTCAAGATGAGAGGCTACAAGGTTACAAGTCAGAAGTTCGATCCTTATATCAACATTGATCCCGGTACCATGAATCCCATCCAGCACGGTGAAGTGTTCGTAACTGACGATGGAGCCGAGACTGATCTGGATCTCGGACACTACGAGCGTTTTATTGACGAAAGTCTCAACAAGAATTCAAATGTAACAACGGGAAAGGTATACTGGAGTATTCTTCAGAAGGAGAGACATGGTGATTTCGGAGGTCACACCGTTCAGGTAGTTCCACATATCACCAACGAGATCAAGGACAGATTCTACAGAAACCCTGATGCTAAAGACACTGAGGTTGCCATTATCGAAATAGGCGGTACAGTAGGAGACATTGAGAGCCAGCCATTCCTGGAGGCTATCAGACAGTTCCAGCACGAGGTTGGTCCTAACAACTGTATCATGATACATGTTACTCTTATCCCTTATCTCAAAGCTTCCGGAGAGATAAAGACCAAGCCTACACAGGCCAGCGTCAAGAATCTTCAGGGAATGGGAATCCAGCCAGATATCCTCGTATGCCGCTCCGATCTCCCTCTTGATCATGGTATAAAGGATAAGATCGCTCTGTTCTGTAATGTTCCAAGCAGGAATGTCATACAGAACCTTGACGTTGATGTATTGTACGAGGTGCCTCTCGCAATGGAGAAAGAACATCTTGCTGATGTTGTCTGCGAATGTCTCCACATGGAATGTCCTCCACCAGAGGAACACGCATGGAAAGAGTGGACAGATATGATAGATGCATGGAAGCATCCTATCACCACCGTGAAGGTTGCCCTTGTAGGCAAATACGTATCACTCCACGATGCATATATATCAGTTGTAGAATCTCTGAAGCACGCCGGAGTCGCCAACAAAGCTGAGGTTGAGATCAAATGGATTGATTCTGAGCTTGTCACACCGGATAATGTTGCTGAGATGCTCGGTGATGTGGATGGTATTCTCGTTCCGGGCGGATTCGGCGACAGAGGTATCGAAGGCATGATCACAGCAATCAATTATGCCCGTACCCAGAAAATTCCTTACCTTGGTCTCTGTCTCGGAATGCAGCTCACTATAGTTGAATTTGCCAGAAATGTACTTGGCTATTCAGATGCACACAGCTCAGAGTTTAACCCTAACTCATTCCATCAGGTTATACACATCATGCCGAACCAGCACGATGTAACTGATCTCGGTGGAACTCTCAGACTTGGCTCATACCCATGCGTACTTGCAAAGGATTCCAAGTCATACGAGCTATACGGAACAGAGTACATCCACGAACGCCACAGACACAGATATGAAGTCAACAACGATTACAGACAGGCTCTCTCAGACAACGGAATGGAGCTGGTCGGTCTCTCGCCTGACGGACACATAGTTGAGATGATAGAGATTCCTGATCACCCATGGTTTATCGGAACCCAGGCTCATCCTGAATTTAAGTCAAGGCCAAACAAGCCGCATCCTCTTTTTAAGGGATTTGTGGCTGCTTCTCTTGAGCACATGAACAAATAATTTTATCCATTACAATAAAAAAAACAGATAGTGCCACTTGCTAAATGGTACTGTCTGTTCTTTTTATGCATTAGATGAATCAGAACTCTCACCTGTATAAAGATGTACAGCGGCTATCGCTATATCAACCAGCCCCACAACATCTTACTCTACAATTTCCAAAAGGTCTTCAAATTTCTGTATTTCCGCATCCTTATCATCTACTATGCCAAATCCATATGCTGCATGGATAAACTTTATACCAGCATATCTCGCACTGTCACAATCGCCCTGTATATCTCCCACATATGCAGCATCTGTTATGCCGTTCTTATCCATAAGTATCTTTATGCTCTCGCCCTTTGATACCTTTGTATCGCCCCAGCACAGGATATCCTTAAAATACTTTCCAAACCCATAATATTCAAGAAACGCCTCTATATATCCGTTCTGGCAGTTACTCACGATATAAAGCCTGTGGGTTTGGGACAACTTTGCCAACGTATCCTCAACACCATCATACAGTCTTCCTCCGTGCTGCCTAAGATAATCATTCTCGTAATCACCACAGGCATCCATAAGTTTCATCTGCCTGTTCTCTGTAAATTCACCAAACATCTTTCTTGCTATTGCATCCATAGGCATACCCATAATCGCCTTTATGTCAGACTCGGTCACCACCATGTCCACATCAGGCTGGTCCTTAAGCACCTCTGTCCACGATGCTGCCACATTCTTGGCACTGTCCCACAAAGTTCCATCCATGTCAAATATAAGTGATTCAACCTTCAATTTTCCTTACCTCGCTTGTCTTATTCAAGAATATGATCTACACCTTGCTTTATTATGGTGACAACATGTTCATCTGCCAGCGAATATATTATATTCTTACCAGATCTCCTGCTTTTTATCAGCTTTGCCTGCTTCAAAACTCTGAGCTGGTGAGATATTGCCGATGCATTCATCTCAAGCATCTCTGCTATCTCACCCACACTGAGCTCCTGTTTGAGAAGCGCAAACATAATAGATATACGTGTTGAATCCCCAAACACCTTAAACAGCTCTGCCAAATCCACGAGATCAGATCTATCAAGTTCATAACTTTCAAAATCAATCATTCTGCAATCCAGTCCTTTCTTATATTAACATAAACGCTCCCTCTGATATCATCAAATGGAGCGTATATCTGTGCTATTTGAACAATTATTCACATGTTAATTTACTACAGTGCATTTTACATGTCAAGTATATTGCTGAATGTACATAAAAACTGGCGCACATGGGCATACTTACACTATATCAATATATAATGCACCTTTGTGGTGCAGGAATTTTTGGAGGTCTTCGATGAAAACACTTAATTGCATATGCCTCACACTCACCATAATAGGTGCCATCGTATGGGGTATAATAGGTCTGTTCAACAACAATATCGTAGATGGGATATTTGGTGCAGGAACTGCATTTTCCCGTATTATTTACACGCTGGTTGGTGTAGCTGGTCTGTACTCGATATCTTTCTACTGGCTTTTTGACAAGGATTAATCATACGTGAAGTATATCTTAATCAGGAGTACACATATCCCATCTGGCAGATTCCAGATGACATATAATCGAGTAGGAGGCGATGATTATCCGCCATTCTCTCACCACTACCAGACGAATTCGGAACTTTAACCCGTTATCAACGTGTGCCGCCAGGCACACAAGTTCTAAAATGCCTGCATCGATGCAGGCATTTTTCATTATACATATTACAATAATATCTCACCGATCGTCATAACCGCAATACACACAACCAGTGATACCACCAAAGGTACAGATATTATTCTGGTTTTCTGTCCCTCAATGTGTTCACTCCTGCGGAACATCCCCAGGACTTCATCCTTACGGTCATTTATAACCGAAAGAGCATATAACAGAGCCAGCGCCACACATAATCCTCCGATAGCAGCCGGCATCATCATGATCACCGTCGCAAGCATCTGTTTGTTAGATACTCCTCCATCGAGAGACGCCATCGCAGACTCCTTAAGTACATCATTGTGCCATGTTATATAACTGATCACAACGGATATCTCGTTGAAGCAGAAATGTGCCAGCATGGTTGTCAGTATGCTTCCCGTAGCCTCTGCCAGCAGGCCAAGCATAATTCCCAGAACAATCGCATATGCCATCTGATTGAAGTTCATATGCATTGCCCCAAACATAATGCCCGATATTACTATGGCCCATATACGGCTTCCACACCGGAAATTTCCAAGTATTATCCCTCTGTAGGCCAGTTCCTCCACGATACATGGAGTGAGTGCCATAAGGGCTGTCGATACCCAGAACGGATATTTTGCCACCAGCGATACAGACAGCTCAGTTGTTGCACTGTCCACCCATAAAAGACTTATAGAATTGATCACTGTCATAAGCGGTTCAAGTGCCACAACGAATACTGGAACTATGAATATCGCCGACCAGTGCGTTCTCCTTATCCTGAGGGTATCCCGAAAGCTGCATCTGGAAACTATTATATACACTAGCGCAGGGATAAATATCATGCTTTGGCTCATTATGATATTCTGCACTATTCCTATCTTCGTACCAAGCCGCGTGAAATTAAAAAGCGCTACAACAGCCAGATAGATCACTATAAGAGAGACAAAAAACCACGTTGCACCTTTTATTCTTTTTTGAGTATTATCTGAATTCATACGATTACTCAACCACTGCTATTGCTTCGATCTCTATAAGAACGTCCTTTGGAAGTCTGGCAACCTCTACACATGATCTTGCAGGGAAGTCACTTGTAAAAAACTCCTTATATATATCATTTATCTTACCAAAATCATTCATGTCCTTTATAAATACTGTTGTCTTAACAACCTTGTCCATAGATGAACCTGATGCTTCTATGAGATTTCTGAGATTACCTATCGCCTGTTTTGCCTGAACCTCCACATCTCCTTCAACCAGTGTATTAGTCTCAGGATCAATAGGTATCACGCCTGATGTAAACAACATTCCATTCACAAGCACGGCCTGTGAATATGGACCGATCGCTGCAGGTGCCTTTGGTGTACTAATAATTGTCTTCATATCAAAATCCTCCTTGTTACTTATCATTTATATTTAATGAATTATTCATTATCATCAATATTTCCATGAAGCTCAGCGAGCATAGCTCTCCTGTTGTTTCTCCTGCCGCCACTGCTGCGGGTAAACTTAACCGTTCCTCTGTGATCCGGAACTTCCACTTTTTTAGCCGCCGGCATCTGGTTCTTCGACCTGCTTCTATTCACCACGTCATCCCTGGTCTTCCCCCTCTTAGCCATCTGTGCCTTCTCCTCATCTGTGAGAAGCATTATCCTGTCCTCTGTAATCCTTATATGTCCATCCTTGAGGAGCTTTCCTACCGCAGTCTTGAATGCACGTTTACTTATGCCACATTCCTTTTCTATGATCTTGGAATCTGCCTTATCATTAAATGGCAGTGCACCGTTATATGAATTTATTATATTCAGGATCATATCTGCATTTTCCCTTATCTGCTGCTTTATCGGTTTCTGCAGAGTCAGATTCAGTTTGCCGTCATCTCTTACAGCGGCAACACGGCCTTCGACCTTATCTCCCACATATATCCCCGAATGGATCTCTTTCTTAGGCACAAGTGCAGAGTACTTATTATCAACCGCAACGAATGCTCCATATTCTGAGCTGTATTCTATGACTATTCCGGATATATCATCCCCCTGTTTATATGGAGACTGACTGCTAAGGTATTCATATACCTTCATTGTCACGCAAAGTCTGTCTGATTTATCCGCATACATTCTCACCAGATACTCTTTTCCTTCCCTAACCGGTCCGGTCTGCTCCTTAAATGGCAGCAGGATATCCTTCTCAAGTCCCCAGTCCATGAACGCACCTATCTTGGTGGTTCCTACGCATCTGAGCACAGCCATCTTACCCATGGTTATATACGGCACATTCAACGTGGCTATCAGTCTGTCATCCGAATCTCGGTATATAAATGCCGTGATCTGCTCACCTATCCTCGCACCGTTCGGCACCTGTTTTCTCGGAAGAAGCACTTCTCTGTCATCCCCGTCGCATCCCAGATACACGCCAAATTCTTTCTCTCTTCTGATTATAAGTTCATTCCATTCGCCTATTTTTATCATAGTCATACCGTCCTCTTGTTATACATTCTTTATTTTAATGTGGCAATCCCGGGATCACCTGTTTCCCAGTTCAAACTGTACTATGCACTTTACTCTGTCTTCCTCGTCACAGAGAAGTATCTGTTCATATCGTCCGGATCTTGCCTTCTTTATTACTATAACATCATCCTTCATATATTGCATCTTATATTCAGCTCTCACGGAAATTATCTCTTCCATATCGGAAGAATATTCCTGAGCCATTGCAATATATGCCTCATTATTCATATGTTTGTTCGAATCTATCTGATATGACATGACACGTCTTGTGGCAACCTTAATATATTCTTCTTCGAACAGCTTTATCTTACGCGGTGCATATACCATATCTATAGCAGGTTCCATAGGATATGCAGCGGCAACCTCCTCATCGATCTTGGCAGGACGCATGATCCCAGTGTCCATATAACTCCATATGGACGCCGCCTTCACTATTCTGCTGCCTTTCCCATCAATAATATCTATATTTCTGAAACCGAGCGAAGTCTTAAAATCATAAGCCCACGTTCTTATAGAAATTTTCTCACCCATAACAGGGTATCTGTCGACCTCTATCTGCCATGAAACAAGAAACCATGCTCTGTTGTGTTCTTCAAGATAATCAAGTCCAATTCCCACTTCCTCGGACTGAAGTATTGCGCAATCCTGAAAATAGTTAGCTACAGTTGCGATATTTGCCGTCTTTCTTCCCCCAGTCTCACTGTATCTTACAATGGCTTCATATGAGTACATATTATATCATCCCCCAATCAGATGTTAGTTTGATACTATAAATTTATACCCTATTTCGCATCCAATCGCAAGACAAAATACCCACACAAAATTTTTTGAATTTTTCAAAAAAAACACTTGCATTTTAGATTGCTTTATTATATACTACCATTTGTTGAGGCAATGGGCTATCGCCAAATGGTAAGGCACTGGACTCTGACTCCAGCATTTTCAAGGTTCGAATCCTTGTAGCCCAGCTTATAAAGACTTGAGACATTTATTCTCAAGTCTTTTTTCTTTTTTCCATTATAATCTATCACCGCCCCATTTCGCACACAAAAATAGGGACATGTCTGAAGGCTGCGACATGTCCCTGTGATCTCAAACTAGTGTATAACATCATACATTGGATCAAATGTATCATTATTGTGAGAAAATTCATTAATGTAATAAAAATGTAACACATTATTAAATTGATTGCAATAGTTATATTGCAAAAATCCACTTTATATTCCAAGTAATGATGATGCATTCTCACTCATGATCTTGTCCTCATCATTTTCAGGCAAATTTAGTTTTTTAATATCCAAAACTGCCTGTGCCTGATCTGTCCAAGGACTGTCAGTTCCAAACAGAATGTGATCGGCTCCGTGTTTTTCTACTATAGTTCTGAACATATCACTACTCATAAGATTCCATCTGTGTGGGACACCATCCCTGTACTGTATCTGTCCATATGAAAAAGCAGTATCAAAGTACACTTGTCTGCCACATAACCTGTCAAGCACATCCCCCCACATCTGCCAGCCACCCATGTGAGCCAGCACCAATTTGTCAGGTGCAACTTCATCAAGCACCTCCTCAGCCATGGCTGGAGTGCAATGCACCACATCCGGAAGTCCTATATCTTGTCCCGCATGTGTGACAACTATAAGACCAAGTTCAGTTGCATAGCTTATTATCCTCTTATATCTTATATCGTTAAAAAATGCTCCCTGATAATCGGGATGGAGCTTTATTCCCTTAAGTCCTTTATCACATACATCCCTGAGTATCTCCTTGTAATTATCATTTTCTGGGTGGATGCCTCCAAATGACCATATATGTGTCTCGTCAAATCTCTCATTCTCAGCTACTGCATATTCATTGATATGCTTATACTGTTTTGGTGATGTTGCAACCGGAAGGACTACTGACATATCAACATGTCTGGCCGCCATATCCTCCTCAAGGCCATTCAGAGTACCATCTGCCTGCGGTTTTGTTCCCGACCTTCCAGCAAGAAGCTCTACAGTCTTTGACGCTATCTTATCCGGATATGTATGCGTATGAAAATCTATTATCATATTATTCTCTCCTGTATACCTGTGTATTAGCTGTGACAGCTGTGCAATTATACCACCCTGAAGGTATCTCTTCCATAATAGTGTTGAAAAACATCAATTTTTGGTTTATTTTATCATATAGGATTTTTACGATCAGGAGGTCTTATGAGCAAAAGAAAAAAGAAAATGACTGTAAAGCAGCTCAGATCTCTGGTTGCTTTTCTCATCACCATAAACATAATCCTTGTGATCTGCATCCTTGTACTGGGATTCTTTCTGGCAAGGGCACGCAGCACAAACGGTGACACATCCATCATGCTAAAACGTGCAAATGACTCCTACACAGTTTGTGTGGATGCCGGTCATGGCGGAAGCGATGTCGGAGCCATCGGCCTTGACGGAAGCTACGAGAAAGACGACAACCTGAGAATTGCTTTAAAGGTCGCTGAGGCGCTGAGACAGAGCGGAGTTAACGTCATTATGCCCCGTGACGATGACAGCGACACAAAACTTGATTCTCGTTCCAAGATTGCAAATGAAGCAAAGGCTGATATCTTTGTATCACTTCATCGAAACTCCACTGCAAAGCCAAATACCACCAAGGGTATCGAGATATGGATCCACAGTTCCGGATCCGAGCGCAGTTATGCAGCCGCAGACGACATATTGAACAATCTGGACAAGGTGGGCATCACAGCAAACCGCGGTGTCCGTATAGGAACCCAGGGAGACAGCGATGATGATTATGCAGTGATCCGTGACACCGATATGACAAGCATGATCATAGAGATGGGCTTTATGACAAGCCAGGACGATCTTGACTATTTTAATAAAAATATCGACAATTATGCCAAAGCGATATCAAACGGTATAGTTGAATGGCTGAACGAATATGTTGAATAACCCAGACAATAACAGAAAACCCTTACATCATATATATTATACGATGTAAGGGTTTTCTGTTATTGTCCGTATTGCTGTCTATTCACTTATGACTGTTCTGTTTCGTCCAGACTCTTTTGCCTTGTACAGCGCTGAGTCGGCTCTGTTAAACCATGCCTTAGAGCTCTCACCCCTGGCATACTCAGCCACACCACAACTGCAGGTTATTCCATCTTTATTCATAAAATGGAAATAATAACACCTGAACTCAGTTCTGATATCCTCAACAACATTCATAACTGTAGACAGTTCCACGTCATGGAACAATATAACAAACTCCTCGCCGCCATATCTAAATGCAAGTCCCATATCCTTGGACTTATCTTTCATCATCTTACAAAACTCCTTGATAACTATATCACCGTTACTGTGTCCGTAAGTATCATTTACCTCTTTGAAATGATCTATATCGAATATAGCCACATACGACTTTGCGCCTGTCTGTTCTACGTTCTCTATCTCTTTCTCCAGACTGTCCTCAAATGATCTTCTGTTATAAAGCCCTGTCATAGGATCTATCATCAATTCACTCATGAGTGTGACCTGCCTGTTGTAGCTGCCTGTTATAGAACTCATAAGCGCTTTTGTATGTGTGTTGACTATAATCACCATCACACATAAAAGAATGATCAAAAAAAGAAATAGGCTGAGCACTCCGACCCAGTTAAGCCCCGCCACACTGCCAGCGAACTCAAAATGATATCTCACCATATCAATTGTGGTAAGTATCGTCACCGCAACACCAGACCATATTGTGAGTGACTGATCCGCAAACAATGCCGTGGCAACTATGGTTATGCTTGGCAACATGATGAGCGGCAAAATAGAATAATATGTAAATGATATAACGCCTATAGACACGAATATTAATCCTATGACCACATAATTTTTCTTCTCATTCGACATGTTGTCCGCTTTTATCATAAAGTAACATACCACCAGTGTGATGATCTGTATGACCACAGGAACAAAGATGTATTCCAGCATATAAAGTCCACTGCCTATGTTCTTTGACACCCTGTGAACTCCAAATAATATCCATGAAAGCGCAAATGTCATGGCGCATATAGCAATGACCGTCCGCCATACCAACAACTGCCATCTCGCTTCTATATCCTCTTTGTACATATCATTCATATCATTGGTACCCCACGTACATATATTTGTATACATTTTACCATATATGCTCCTGTATTTCCATCATAAATACATAAAAGGCGGAACTTTTTAACAAATTCCGCCTTGATTTTATACGAATTTTACATTACAGATTATATCCAACCTCAAATGCCTCAAGATTCTTCTCAACTGTCTTAGGTGGGACAGTGTTCCTGATGACATCAACCCATGCATCATGAGAGAAATCCATGTGCTGTGCTGCAATTCCTATGATTACTGTATTGAATACCTTGTTGTTGCCAAGCTTCTTTGCCTCATCCATGGCATCCACTGAGATGACCTTGTACTTGCCGCTGAGCTCCTCGATGATTCCATCAGGATACTGTGCAGCACCTGTAACTACAGTAATAGGATCTATTCTCTGGTCGTTGACAATGATAACTCCATCCTTCTTCAGGAAGTGTGCATATCTAAGCGCCTCAAGTCTCTCAAATGCTATAAGCACATCTGCACAGCCCTCTTCAACGATAGGCTCATTGACCTTCTCGCCATATCTTACGTATGTAACAACACTTCCACCTCTCTGGCTCATTCCGTGAACCTCTGAGAGCTTGACATCATATCCTGCTGCCGTAGTGATTCCACCGAGTATACGACTTGTGAGAAGTGTTCCCTGTCCGCCTACGCCGACGATCATAATATTTTTTGTCTCCATGATTAGAACTCCTCCCTTTCTATAGCATCGAACTTGCATCGCTTCATGCACAATCCGCAGCCTGTACAGAGTGTGTCATCTATACGGATGGTTCCATCCTCCTGCCTGATAACTGCAGGGCATCCTGGCTTTAAGCACATACCACACTTCTTACACTTCTCAGGTATTGCTTTGCATCTTCCTGTTATCTTAGTCGTCTTTAAGAGTACACAAGGTGACTTTGTGATGATGACTGATACCTCATCCTTTGCTGTCTCCTCCTTGATGAGCTTCTTAAGACCTTCTATATCAAAGGCATTTATCTCATGGACATTCTGGATTCCCAGTGCCTTGCAGAGATTGTAAATATCAATGGCGTATGTAGGATCTCCCATCAGTGTCTTACCTGTTGCGGCGTGATCCTGATGTCCTGTCATACCTGTTGTCGAGTTATCAAGTATGATGACTGTTCCTGTGCTCTGGTTGTATACCATGTTCATGAGTGAGTTCACACCTGTGTGAAGGAATGTTGAATCACCTATGACTGCAACCCAGTTCTTGATGTAATCCTTGCCCTTTGCCTTCTCCATTCCATGAAGGGTTGAGATTGATGAACCCATGCAGACTGTTGTGTCAATAACGCTGAGTGGTGCAACAGCTCCAAGTGTGTAACATCCGATATCTCCTGCTGCGTGGATCTTCAGCTCTGAGAGAACTGAGAATACACTTCTGTGTGGGCAGCCAGGACAGAGGATAGGTGGTCTTGCTGGAACCTGAGCAGCCTCAGCAGTCTCAATCTTCTCGCCGAGGAGCTTCTCTCTGAGCATGTTTGCACTGTACTCACCCTGAACTGTGAGCAGGTCTTTACCGACTGCATCTATACCCCATGCTCTCACCTGAGTCTCGATATGTGGCTCAAGCTCCTCTATGACATATACCTTGTCAACCTGTGCACAGAAGTCCTCGATCATCTTTCTTGGGAGAGGATTTACCATACCTAGCTTTAAGACTGATGCGTTTGGCATAGCCTCTCTCACATACTGATAAGGGATACCACTGGTGATGACACCCACGCTCTTGTCCCTCATCTCAACTCTGTTGATCGGCATGTCAGCTCCGTCTGCTGCCATGTCCTTGAGTCTCTGCTCTACAAATACATGACGTGGTATAGCATTACCAGGCATCATGACGTATTTCTTTATGTTTCTCTCATATGGCTTATCAGCGATCTCTTCTCTATCGCAAAGCTCTACAACACCCTGTGAGTGTGAAAGTCTTGTGGTTGTACGGAGCATTACAGGAGTATCATACTTCTCACTCAGCTCAAATGCATACTTTGTGAAATCCTTTGCCTCCTGGCTGTCTGATGGCTCAACTACAGGGATCATGGCTGTTCTTGCAACAAGTCTTGAATCCTGCTCGTTCTGTGATGAGTACATTCCAGGATCGTCCGCTGCAACAAGTACCATACCTCCGTTCACACCTGTGTATGCTGCTGTGAACAGTGGATCTGATGCCACATTCACACCTACGTGCTTCATCGACACTATGGATCTCACGCCTGCAAATGATGCACCGATGGCTACCTCTGTGGCAACCTTCTCATTCGGTGACCACTCTGAATATATGTTCCCTTTGTACTGCACCATGTTCTCACTGATCTCTGTACTTGGTGTTCCAGGATATGCCGCTGACACCTTGACACCCGCTTCATAACAGCCTCTGGCGATGGCTGCGTTACCAAGCATAATCTTCTTCTCGCCCATGAATCTTACCCTTCCTGTCTATTTATTGATATTTTTAATTTATCTCGTCTAATAAGACACTCTAATTTGCTATTATACAAGAATTATCAATAAAAAGAAAGTGTTTTATACAATGTGATACCATCGACTTATTTAACTACAATTCCTATCGTCATTTTTACTAACCTTTGATCTTCTGAGTCTGACGTACCATATCTGCAAAATCCTGCCACTGCATATCTATAATGTCATCACTGTCGGATGAACTTCCCGTCTTTCCACTAACCAGTGACAGAACCATATCAAGATCTGCTGTTCCCGCGTACTCACTGTTTTTGAGGAGCATGCCATAGGCCGCCACAGCGCTTGCCGCACACATGTCAGCGGACATTTCGCTGCTATAGCTGTCGGTATTTACCACACAACTCACCAGAGTGCTCTTATCCCCATCTGGCTCTTTATACCTTATGTTAACTGTCGCAAGCTCACTTGCGTAGTCCTCTTCGCTATCTGTCTTATCCTGACCTTCTTGTGATGCAGCCCCTGGTGTATTGACCTGATTGGAATTCTGTCCATATTTGTGATTGGCCACAGGCAGTTCAAAGTCAGAATCCGCAGACACTATCTCATAGAGTGCCGTCACCATATGTCCCGCACCTATCTCGCCGCCGTCCACCGCATCATTTGCAAAATCCGCATCCGCAAGAGCACGATTCTCATAGCCTATCTGTCTGTAGCCCTTTACATTTGCCGGGTTGAACTCTATCTGGAATTTCACATCCTTGGCAACGGTGTTCAGTGTGCCGCCCATCTCGTCAACCAGCACCTTCTTTGCCTCATATGCAGAATCTATAAAAGCATAATTTCCGTCACCGTTATCCGCAAGAGCCTCAAGCTTGTTGTCCTTCAAATTGTCCGTTCCAAACCCAAGCACGCTGAGAAAAATGTTGTTTTCCTTCTTCTCCTCTGTTATCAGATCCACAAGATCGCTTTCGCTGGTCAGACCCACGTTCAAGTCCCCATCTGTCGCAAGTATGACGCGGTTATTCCCTCCATCTATGAAGTTTTTCTCAGCCAGCTCATAAGCTGTGATTATGGCATCACCGCCGTTGGTGCACCCCTCGGCTGTCATACTTGAAAGTGCCTCATTTATCGTGTACTGCTCTGAACCGGATGTGCCCGAGAGCACCACTGTGTCCTCACCCGCATAAGTCACTATGCTCACCCTGTCGTTCTCATCCAGATTCTCCGCCAGCATGGCAAATGACTGCTGCACAAGAGGGAGCTTATTGTCATCGTACATGGATCCCGAGGTGTCGATCAGGAACACCAGATTTGAAGGCTTCTTATCCCCGAAATCTATCTCGTCTGTGTTGATCCCCACCATCATAAGCTTTGTGTCCTTGTTCCACGGACAGTCCGAATATTCTGTGTATATAGAGAACTTCTCTCCGTCCTCAGGCTTCTTTCTGTAGTCATAAGTAAAATAGTTCAACATCTCCTCTATTCTCACCGCTCCGTCAGGTGGGAGACTGCCTGAATCTATATATGACCTGACGTTGCTGTAGGATGCCGTATCCCTGTCTGCCGCAAATGTGGAGAGTGGTCTGTCTGCTGTGGACACAAATCCATTCTCTGTCATGCTGTCATATTCCCTTGTATCATAAGTAATCCCTGTATACATGCCATTAGAAGTATCTGACGCCACAGCTGTATCCCCAGCGGTGGTTGCTACGTCACAACATTCCTCCTCGTACATAACAGAATTTGACATGTTGTCAAATAAACTATTCCAGCCATCGTCCTGCAGTGACTCCTTTCTTCGCTGGTTTTCTTTATCCCTGTACTTTTCTGCAATCCCTGCTATCTCTGTCCTGTCCTTCTTTTCACCAGTCTCTGCCTTATTGCCATTTTGTTTTTCAAGACTTGTACCTCCTCCATCTACTGCATCGCCATGACCGCAGCCCGTAAGTCCGCCTGCCATCATAACCCCCGCCATAACCGCACATATAGATCTTGCAAATATTTTTGAATTGTATTTCATCATAAAATCCCTCCGTAATATGAATTTCAAGCTGCCTGTCAAGCTTTATATCATATATACGAAGGGATTCTCATTTTTTTATGGTAAAATCTGTATTTAAGTTACCTCTTTCACGAAATAAGTTTTCTTTTCTGTTTTTGGATATGCTAATCTGCTCTCTCAAATCTGTACCAGTTGCCCTCAACCTTCACTATGAGGCTGCCGTCATCGCACACTACATAGGCTGAGTTCTTAGATGGATTCCTGTCAAAGTTGACCTCACCATCATTTGCCGGCGTGCCATCGGTGTAGCTTTCTGCGTAGAACACATTGCTCTCATCCACGCTATCCGCCTCAACCATGTCGTATGTGTCCTTGTAAAGCACGCCACTGACCATGATCATCGGTGCGTAGTCTCCCGGGGCTTCATCCTGATACTCCTGACTTTTCTGGATGACAAAACTTTCTGGAGCACTGTCGGACATCTGCGCATCGTTACTTTGTGTCTCATCCGCCGGTGCCGCATCACGTTCAGCATCACTTTCAGCCACCATGTCGCTGTCGCCTGCGTTCTCATCAGAAGCCAACATCGCACTGTTTTCCTGCACAGACTTTTCATTTGCTGTTTTTCGGCTGTTTCTCAGCGGCCCGGCTATTATCAGTACACACACCACGGCAGCGGCCACAAGACCTGATATGATCTGCGCCGTTTTCCTGTTCTTGCCTTTATTATGAAGTATCTTATCACCATCTTCTCTGCCAATTCTTATATCTGTGACTTTCACGGCTGCAGTTCTGTTTTCTGCAGTTATTCCATCCTCGTGTACTTCATGTCTGCCCACCAGCTCTTTATCCTGCGTTCTCTGCGCATCCACAGCATCAAGTCCAGCTTCTATCCTGCCCCAGAGATCAGGTGCAGCCATATTCTCTATATATTTATCAGCTGTTTCTTTTTCCAGTTCGTCCTCATGTCTGCTCATAGTCTGCACCTCCTCAGTTTATTGATCGCACTGTTGTAAAGCCACGTGACTGTTCCCATGGGCTTTCCAACTATATCTGATATCTCTTTGAAGGTAAATCCTCCAGCCACCTTCATATCCACTATCTCACGCTCATCTGGTTTAAGTGACTCCATGGCTTTCCTCAGTGCCACACTGTTCACAACCTGTTCCTCCATGCTGCCGCTCTGCCCGGTCTCCGGAATCTCATCCACCAGAGCCTCCCGGTCTATCTTCCTAATCCTGTCCACCGCCATATTTCTGGCTATCGTGACCAGCCATCTCCTGTGTCCATTTCCTGGCTTGTAATTTCCAGCGATGCTGTACAGCTTAATGAAAAATTCAGACGTCACATCCTCCGACTCCTCCCGCTGACCTATGGTGTCGTACACCACTGCATATATGAGCTTCAGATAAGCATCATATATATGCCGCAGGCTGTCCCTGTCACCCACTGCCATCGCAGACATACACTGCTCAAACTCTTTGTCTGTCATAACTTGTTATAGCTCCCTCCTCATGATAATATACGTTTTGTCTATCATTTATTATGGTACTTTTTAATCTTCTAGATCTCTGTGAGCAAGGCATCATATCTTCCGCATTGCGGCAAATCCCATCACATAATTTTTTCTGCCGCCAGATGTGTCAAACGGCCATACCATATGTCTGCTGCTCACAAGCTCCACATCACAGTTCATGTGCAGTGACATATCCTTCATAAGTTGTGCCACGCCTTCTATGTGATCCACAGACTTCATGGTCTCCACGTCCCGCTGGTCAAATGCATTTGCAAGTGTCTCCGCATCGGTCTGATCCTCACATGCAGCCACTTCATATCCATATATGAGAACATCCTTTGTCATATGGTACATGTAATCATTGAGTCTCTCCACCGCAACCTCGTTCAAACTTGAAATGGCGCTGCTTATAAGTCTCAGATCCTCGTCATGATAGTTGTCTCTGTAATGATAGAGCAATGCTGCAAATCTTGAGTTGAGCTGGCTGTGAAGTCCAACCGCCACACTGTAATCAAATATATCAAGATACCTGTCGGTATCATCTACTATATCTCCCACCTCTGTTCTGCCTATATATTTACCAGAATTGGCAGCTGCTATGCCTGTAAGGAACTCAAGTATATGCTCTGTGTCTGCACAATCCTCCAGCATTGCCTCATACAGACGGTACTGGTCATCGTCAACCTGCCAGAATGGTATATCTGCAATGATATAATCCTGCTCATTCAGCTCATATTCACTGACAGCCCGCAGCATGGATTCCCTGTCTCTGTCTATGAGCACAAGTTTGTATTTTTTTGCAAGTCTGCATATGTCTATATCTCCAGCCTGTCCAATTCCCCAAAGTGCCAGCACAGGCTTTGAACAAGCCGCATCCTGCCCTGGTGCTCTCAACACTGGACAGTTATCTTCTATATATTCTGTCACTTCACATCTATACTGTTCCCATCCCGCATAGGAATCTGGTATATTCTCAGAGGCTATCATTTCATCAAAATAACTCATATGTTGCTCCCGGTCCTACAATCTGACAGATATACAAAAAATATGCACCTGTCAGTATTCATCGATCTTTCACAGGTATTTTATAAAATTTTATTTTTAAGCACAAGGGGAATGTAGTATAATACACATAGTTGTGCAAATTCATTGATAGCCGAATTTGCCAGTCGTATACATTTTGGAGGAGTTATGGAATCAATACAGACAAATGCTCTGAACAGCAAATACATCAATTCCCTTCTGCGCCCGGAGGAAAATCCATTCGTGCAGGAGATGCAGAACTTCGAAGAGATTATGATGATGTATTCATGTGCCATCAGAGAGGTAAAGACAAAATTTGAAGTGCTGAACGATGATTTCAGCGTAAGATATAAGCGAAACCCTATAGAATTCATACAATCCAGGATCAAAAAGCCTGTCAGTATAGCCAAAAAGCTTGCAAGCAAGGGCTGTCCGGTTACATGTGCAAGTATACTGAACAATCTTGATGACGTCGCCGGAATAAGAGTCATCTGCCCATTCATTGATGACATATACATGGTGGCAGAAAAGCTCATAAGTCAGGACGACATCACCCTGATTGAAGCAAAGGACTACATATCGCATCCAAAGCCAAACGGCTACCGCAGTCTCCATGTCATAGTCGAGATTCCGGTATTCTTCGCAGACCACACAAGAAATATGCGCGTGGAGGTTCAGATCAGGACAATCGCAATGGACTTCTGGGCAAGCCTGGATCACCAGCTCAGATACAAGAAGGATATCCCGAACGTGGACATGATATCCGCAAGACTTAAGAAATGCGCAGATGTGATATCCGCGACAGACCTTGAGATGCAGTCCATCAAGAACAGCATTTATGGTCAGCGTTATATTCCTGAACTTAAGAGAGAATCACCTGAAGAATAATTGCAGTTATTTATCTCCTACAGATATTTTTCAACCACAGGTAGAATGAAAAAATTGAGATATTTGCAACTTTTTATTTGACATTTGCTCAAATCTGTTGTAGTATAACTGATGTTGTTAAGCAACATGTGTGCATAGCTCAGCTGGATAGAGCACTTGGCTACGGACCAAGGTGTCGGGGGTTCGAATCCTCTTGCGCACGTGGTAGAAGCTGTCTGAATTATTTCAGACAGCTTTTTTTCATTAAAAAACCAGCGGATGATCCTCCCTATAGATTTACTCTATAGATCACCCTCTGGTTTTTCTGTGTACACAGAATTCTCTGCTACAAGCCTTATTTAACAGATATAAACTTCCATCACTATTCTCCCAGATATTCCTCCACCTTCTCAGGCGTATCCAGCCTTAGCCTCACAATAGTCATCATGATCATATATCGTATCACTTCTTTTAATATCTCATCATCAAACTGCGACTTCATATTTTCCGGGTATGCGTGCACCAGGAAATGTACATTGTAAGCATCATCCTGTCTTGAGATAAATGCGCTCACATACAGGCCGTTCATGATTGCTGTTATGATGTCGTCATCCGTGATCTGTATATTTATCTTATACATCTTTGATATAAACTTTACCGTCTTGTCCTCCCTTATGAAGAAACGCCTGTCTGTAATCTCTCCTATGGAAAAGTTCTGTTTATGCAGTGTTATTGCCTGCAGAAATTCTGATTCCCTGTCGTTCTCAATTATATAATCATATATATCATTCGGTGTGTATGCCATATTGTTCAAGTTATCCTTTCATTGCTATTGTCTATGATCATGTACCCATGGACTTTATTCATATACACGGCACCATTACGTTACGCCACCATCGTAAGTCCCATCACGAATATCACAAACGCACCGATCGTAAACACATACCACCCCATAACACGGGCTGCAAGCTCCCAGTCCGATGGTTCAATATCATGCAAATTTCTTACTCTAGGCCACATAGCCAGTTTGAAAAGTTCATCAGGAAACAACATGCCTATGACTGCAATAATGCATATAATAATTCCGTATATATAGAATGCTATACTTCCTCTGTTCGTAAGCCTAGGGCCATTTATAAACTCTGCTATATCATATATATTCGGTGGGTATGTGCCATCCGGTTCTGCAGTCACTTCAAAATAATTTTCCTCCGTACCATCCGCACTGTATATCCTATAGCCATTCTTCGCAACAGCACCTCTGAAATATAATTTATCACCTTCCATAATCGTTACTCCGAAAAAATCGTCAGATGATAAACTGCCATTGTTGGTCTCTACCGGCATGGCAGAAGGATCCTCCGTCCAGCTATATGGTCCGTATATTATGTCTTTATACCCATCTCCTGTAAACCGGTTATAACACTTATATTCTATCCTCTGGTCATCATATACTGTGATACTTGTATATCCATCTGTATATGTCACATCTCCCTGACCTTCTTTTTTCGTCAGGAAGTCTCCCCTGAATTTAATTCCCTTTATGGACATTATGATCGGATAGATTATAGAAAATGCCACGATCATTACTGCAACAACGACCATTAAAACCTTCTGTGTCTTTGATAAATTTTTAATTCTTTCCATACCTCTTTTTCCCTTTCGCTCATCAATTTTTATACGTTATCTTCATGAATTACCAGGATCATACTCCGCAACTTTCGAATAGTACCTAGTTACCGCCAGTATCATCTACTGTCACATCCACCCGGCTAGAACAGATCAAGCATATTATCAAGATATATCTCTTCTCTAACCTTGAGCTGGTACTCCTGCTTTGTCATATAGTATAGCAGAAATTCCAGCACTATGGCACTTCCAAGACTTCTTCCCTCTATCTTGAAATTGGAAAACCCCAGCGGCAGGTAAATGTTCCTTATATCATCTATACCTATAAATCCCGGATTCTCCATCGCTTTTGAGAAATGATAGCCACCTGCTGCGTTCGGCGATGTACAGTGGTGAATTGATCTCTCACCGAGAGCCATACGGCTCACATCCTCATAGCAGGCCTTCCTATCCTGACAGGAGAACCAACAGCATTCGTTGCACAGGAATTCAACCTTGTCTTTCTGCTTTTGCGTAAGCGCCCCCAGCCTGTCAAATGCTTTGTTCAGCCGAAAATCCGGCACAACATATCGGAATTCATCCCGGTCAAGCTCTTCTGAAAACAGATCAAAGTCCGTAATGACCTTTGTTGTCGATGAAACCATATATAGTCCCGGATAATTCTCCTGCAGATAGTCAAGTAGCAACTCCGAATGGACTATGACGCCATTTTGAATATATACCTTACCTTCTGCCTGGTTAGATCTTAGCATGATACTTCCGCTTTGGGGGGTATATGCAGCTGCTCCGCCATCCTCAAACACTTTGCACAAGTCATTACACCTTTTATCCGCAAGATGTTCCGGTCTTAACAATGAGTTGCTGAAGGTCAGTCTCGCCGATATTCCATACTCACTCATAAGTTCCAGCACATCTTCTGCATCGCTGTCGCCATATCCCACTCTGCCACCGCCCCAGAGACAGTCACCCGGTGCGCCATACACTGAACCAATATCACACCAGTCGTAAAAATATTTCCTGTGCTCACGGTATAACGGCAGGAATACCTTGTACAGCTCGTAAAATTCAAAAAGTCCGGGCAGATGGTAATGTGCCTTGTATTCTGTTTTGTTATTACCTGTCTCTGGCTTTGATCTGCCAGGCAATGGCTCATTCTCCATAGTGTTCATTTTCCTGTTTTCTTTCTGTTTCCACATGTTATCTTCGCTTCCACATACTGTCTACAATTATATAAAAATTCTTCATCTGTTGCAAACTTTGTTTAGGATATTGTATATTTGAACTAAGGAAAATTCATATTTTATAAGCGAGGGATGACTATGAATTATGCATTTACAAATGGAAAAATATTAGACGGAACTAAGGATATGCAGATACAGACAGGTCTCTGTATCTTGGTCCGGGACGGCAAAATATACGACATCGTAAAGGATACTGCTAATCTTGACGGATACAAGATCATAGACCTTCAGGGACATTACATTCTGCCGGGTCTTATCAATATGCACGTACATCTTGCGGGAAGCGGAAAACCGCAGAAAAAGCAGCGCGACAATGAAAAACTTGTAAATACCATCATGGGCTCAGCGCTTACCAGAGCCATCGCATACAACATGGTGGCAGGCTTTGCAAAGGACGAAGTGCTAAGCGGTGTCACTACCATAAGAACTGTTGGCGGCCTTGGCAACTTTGACACCAGACTGCGTGACGAGATCGAAGCAGGCACCAAGATAGGTCCGCGTATCCTTGCCGCCAATCAGGGAATCTCAGTTCCCGGCGGTCATATGGCGGGTTCGGTCGCCATCGCTGCTGCGAACTTAGATGAAGCACTTGCCCACCTGAACAAATGTGAGAAAGAAAAGGTTGATATCATCAAGCTCATGATCACCGGTGGAGTGCTTGATGCAAAGGAAAAGGGCGTCCCGGGAGAACTGAAGATGTCACCCGATATGGTGCGTGCCGTCTGCGACAAGGCTCATGCAGACGGCTACATGGTTTCCGCCCACGTCGAATCGCCTGAGGGTGTGCGCGTAGCTCTGGAAAACGGGGTTGATTCCATAGAGCACGGTGCCAAGATGGACGATGACATGATCAGGCTTTTCAAGGAACGCGGGGCATTCCTCTGCACCACTATCTCTCCTGCTCTTCCATATGCTCTGTTTGACCGCGCCCTCACGAATGCGACCGAGGTCGAGCAGTACAATGGAAATGTCGTATTTGAGGGAATCATCGACTGTTCAAAGGCAGCTCTGGCAAATGACATCCCTGTTGTGCTGGGAAATGACGTCGGCTGTCCATGGATCACACAGTATGACTTCTGGCGTGAACTGTACTACTTCCACAAATATGTCGGAGTATCCAACTCATTTGCACTGTACACCGCGACAAAGCGAAGTGCGGAGCTTGCCGGGATCGGACAGCTCACTGGCTCCATCGAAAAGGGCAAATATGCAGACATGATAGTGACAGCCGAAAATCCACTGGATGATCTGCGCGTCCTAAGAAACCTTGAGATGGTCATCACCAAGGGAAACATCATCGACCACCCGAAGATCAAGAAGAGGAAGAACGTCGACGCGGAGCTGGACAAGTTTCTGTAGGCAATACAAGCAAACTGCAACGGAGGTTATTATTTATTATGGGAAATACATTCAGGGAAGTTAAGTGTTACAAATGCGGACATATTTTTATGTGGCAGAAAGATGGTATCGAATATCAGTCTGAATATCGTCTGGAAAGCACCAGCGAACTGCTTGGAATTGCAGAATGTCCTAAATGCGGTACGGATATGTTGGTAATTCCGCATGTTCTTGAGGGAATCTCTAAAGATTCAAGTGGAATTGTTAAAATGGGGATAAAGGGAATATAAAGCCAAAAACAACCGGGTATGTTTCTTCCTGAACATGCCCGGTTATTTTTATATGAAAATATCCTACTCATCCGGATTCACGATGGCGCCTATCTTAAACTCTCTGCCATCCTTCTGCCACTGTCTGTACTCCGCCGTAGCAGCAAAGAGTACATCTCCCGATGAGTTGATCGCAGTCTCAAGTGAATCCTGGACCACTCCGATGATCATTCCGACGGCAACAGCCTGCATGGATATATCCTGTGGGATTCCAAACAGCGAGCATGCCATAGGAATGAGAAGTAACGATCCTCCCGCAACACCTGATGCACCGCACGCGCCAAGAGTTGCCATGAGACTGAGCATGAGTGCTGTCGGAACGTCAACCGACACTCCCATGGTATTTGCAACGGAAAGCGCCATTATAGTTATAGTGATGGCGGCACCGTCCATATTGATGGTTGCACCAAGCGGGATGGATACAGAATACACATCCGGGTCAAGTCCAAGTCTTTTGCAAAGTGACATGTTCACAGGGATATTTGCCGCAGAACTTCTGGTGAAGAACGCCGTCACGCCTGACTCTCTGAGACATCTCCACGCGAGTGGATATGCATTTCTCCTTAAGACGATAGTCGCAAGAAGAGGATCTACGATCAATGCAACCATGAGCATAGCGCCCACAAGCACCAGCAGTAATCTGCCATATTCCTTAAATATCGACAATCCGCTCTCCGATACTGTCGTGAATACAAGTCCCATGATTCCAAATGGCGCGCATCCGATGATCCACCTCACGACGGTCGACACCGCATCCGATATGGATACAAGTGTAGATTTTACGGACTTGCTTGTCCGGCGCATGGCAAGTCCAAACAAAAGCGCCCATGCAAGTATGCAGAGATAATTTGCACTTAGTATTGCATTTACCGGGTTATCAGTGATGTTGAGCAAAAGATTCTGAAGCACCTCCATGATTCCCGATGGAACGACATCCGACTGATACGATTCCAGGTCCAGTGTCATGGTTACAGGGAAAATAAAGCTTGCGCTCACCGCCACAACCGCCGCGCACAGCGTGCTGAGTATATACATGATCGTCACCATGCGGAACTGTTGTCCATTTCCTTTTCCTGCATTTGCAATGGAGCTGATGACAAGGGCAAACACCAGTATCGGCGCGATTGCCTTGAGCGCTCTGACAAACATAGTTCCGATCAGTCCTATTCCCGTTGCCTCCGGCACCAGAAGCCCCAGCACCGCACCGATTACTATTCCAACCAATATCTTCGCGATCAGTGACACCTTATTCCACATCTCTACAATCTTTTTCATTAATCTAACTCCTAACTATATTTCTGCTTATTAACATACATTTCCTTTAGTGTTCTTCTTTCTCAGAAGAAGTATCCCCACGAGCAGAAGCACTGGGAATATAACTCCCGCAAGGATTCCGCGTTTCAGGTCGTCCGATGCCAGACTTGACACAAAGCCCACCAGAGTCGGTCCGCCGGAGCAGCCCACATCCCCCGCAAGCGCCAGCAATGCAAAAAGTGACGTTCCGCCATTTCGCAGAGCCGATGACGCCTTGCTGAAACTTCCAGGCCACATAATTCCCACTGAAAATCCGCAGACTGAGCAGCCGATAAGTGATACGAACGCGGACGGTGCAAGGGATATGCACAGATACGACAGGATACACAAAAGGCTGCTGCCTATCATGAATTTGTCCAGATCGATCCGGTCTCCCCTTTTGCCATAGAACGTTCTGGCACTTCCCATAAGCACAGCAAATGCCATCGGTCCGGCGAGGTCTCCAACAACCTTGCTCACTCCAAGTCCCTGCTCTGCAAATGTGGACGCCCACTGACTGACTCCCTGCTCACTGGCACCCGCACACAGCATCATGAGCATGAGTATCCAGAATGTCTTATTCATACAGAGCTCCCTGATTGTCATTCCGCTCTCTCCATCTTCTATGAGCGAGGCTATTGGAACTCTGGTAAATGCAATGCCATTTATGATCGGGATCACTGCCCAGATCAGAGCCATGACCTTCCAGTTCTGTATTCCACACACCTTGAAGAACAAGGTTGACAGCAGCACCACGGACACATGTCCCCAGCAGTAAAATGGATGCAGGAGACTCATCGCTTTTTCCTTGTTATCACTTGGACAGCTCTCCACGATGGGACTTATCAGAACCTCTATAAGCCCGCCTCCCACCGCATATATCACCACCGAGATAAATATTCCAGTGAATGCATCTGGCAGCACATCAGGCAGGATCACAAGACTTATGAGTCCGGCCGCCGAAAATACATGGGCAAGAACTATCGATATCCGGTATCCTATCCTGTCCACAAATTTAGCCGACAGCAGATCAATGACAAGCTGGATTCCAAAATTGAATGTTATCAGCATAGTGATCTTGCTGAGCGGGATGTTGTAACTCTTCTCAAATGTCAGGAAAAGCAGAGGCACAAAGTTGTTGACGATTGCCTGTACTATATAACCCACAAAACA
The DNA here is from genome assembly GCA_934277375.1 of uncultured Coprococcus sp. GTDB lineage: Bacteria > Bacillota > Clostridia > Lachnospirales > Lachnospiraceae > Coprococcus. The sequence continues at coordinate 42,352 of CAKQTZ010000012.1, forward strand.
GGCGTACACTGTGTTTTGGTATTTATTCTTCATTGTATAACCTCTCATATCCACAGATATTACTCTTCATTTTTTCCGTAGATCTTTTTTTTATGTAGTATATCATCACAATACTTGATAATATCACACATATATCAGTCTTGTATATAACGGGATTATCCAGAAATGATACTTTCATGCACAAAACCAGTATTTAGTCAATTTGAAGTAATATGTTGTCCTCCAAGTTAATTCATAAAATGCCAAAACGGTGAACAGTTATCCGCAACTGTTCACCGCCACTTTTAAACTATAATATAATAATTTATGACCAGACTTCCTCTGCTATCTCCTTAACGAGCTTGAGCTTTGCCCACTGCTCATCCTCTGTCAGCTTGTTTCCGATCTCACACGATGCAAATCCACACTGAGGGCTCAGGCATAATCTGTCAAGTGGTACATACTTTGCAGCCTCATGGATCCTTGCAATGACCTTCTCCTTATCCTCTAGAACCGGAGACTTTGTTGTGATGAGTCCGAGCACAACCTTCTTATCCTCTGAAACCTTTGCAAGAGGTGCAAATCCGCCCGATCTCTCATCATCATACTCAAGGAACAGCGCATCTACATTCTCATTTGCAAATACATAATCTGCAACTGTGTCATAAGGACCGCTTGTGAAGAATGTTGAGTGGTAATTTCCTCTGCAGATATGTGAAGTGATGACCATATCCTCCGGCTTTCCTTCAAGGGCAAGATTGTTCACTGCAAGCAGCTCCTTCTTGACATCTTCAAGGTCTATTCCAAGTGATTTATATCTCTGTTTTGCGGCATCCCCCACTATGGCTCCCCATGTACAATCGTCAAGCTGCAGGTTTCGGCATCCAGCATCATAGAACTGCTTAATAACATCCTGATAAGCCTTTCCAATGTCTTGGATAAGCTCCTCATTTGTATGGTAGAACTTTCTTGTATTTGCAAAATTGGCAGGTACTATCATCTGCTGAAATGTCTGCGCCGGAGCAGGAATCGTATACTTTGCAACTGTATTCTCATCCTCGAACTGCTTTAAGAACTTAAAATATTCAACAAATGGGTGCGTCTTTGCCTTTATCTTGCCTACAAGATAAGTGTCATCAAGAACTGCAAGCTCTGCATCGAATTTTACACCATTTCCAGTATTCTCATGGGCAACGCCCTCAAATCCCCACATGAAGTCAAGATGCCAGAATGTTCTTCTGAACTCGCCATCTGTGATCGCATGGAATCCAAGTTCCTTCTGTTTTGCAACAACCTTGGTAATCTCCTCATTGACAACTTTGTCGAACTCCTCCTTGGTGATTTTTCCGTCCCTGTATGCTGCCTTCGCATCCTTGAGGGCCTGTGGTCTAAGGAAGCTTCCTACAAAATCGTATCTGAAAGGTGTCTGTAATTTGCTCATCTGTATTTATCCTCCGTAATGTTTTCTCGTTTTCTTAACTTGAGGATATTCTAACAGGGTAGAGTGTCCATGGAAAATACTATTATTTTGAGGCTCGTCATAGTTTCAGGCTATGGGTATCTATTTACGGTCTAACTCCACTGAGAGTTATACAGATCCGCATAGAATCCATTCTGCGCCATGAGCTCATCATGGTTACCCTGCTCTATGATGTCACCGTCCTTCATAACAAGGATGATATCTGCGTTCTTGATGGTTGACAGTCTGTGGGCTATGACAAAGCTTGTCCTGCCCTTCATCAGATTGTCCATAGCTCTCTGAATCCTGTGCTCTGTTCTCGTATCGACTGACGATGTAGCCTCATCGAGGATCAGAACCGGATTGTCAGCAAGAATGGCTCTCGCGATAGTTAAGAGCTGTTTCTGTCCCTGGGAGATATTTGTTATCTCCTCATTGAGCTCCATGTTGTATCCACCCGGAAGTGCCGAGATAAATCTATGTGCATGAGCTGCCTTTGCCGCTGCAATGACTTCCTCATCCGTGGCATCCAATCTTCCGTATCTGATATTCTCCATGATAGTGCCCTTGAACAGCCATGTGTCCTGAAGCACCATGCCAAATACATCTCTGAGCTCACGTCTGTTAAAGTCCTTAATATTGTGTCCGTCCAGAAGTATGGCACCGCCATTCACGTCGTAGAATCTCATGAGCAGCTTGACCATGGTGGTTTTGCCCGCTCCGGTCGGTCCGACTATGGCTACCTGCTGTCCCGGTTTTACATGGGCCGAGAAATCCTTGATGATGATCTGCTCCGGGTTGTATCCGAACTTTACATGCTCAAATGTAACCTCACCCTTGATTCCCTCTGTGGATACAGGATTCTCTACTATCTGCTCCTCTTCTTTCTCTTCAAGAAGTTCAAATACTCGCTCAGCGGCGGCTGCCATCTGCTGCATCATATTTGTGACCTGGGCAACCTGCTGAACAGGCTGTGTGAGGTTCTTCACGTACTGTATAAATGCCTGGATATCACCTATCTGGATAGTTCCTCTGATCGCAAGAGCCGCACCTGATATGGCAACTGCCACATAGCCCAGATTACCGACAAACATCATAATAGGCTGCATCAGTCCTGAGAAGAACTGTGACTTCCATGCTGACTTGTACAGAGTCTCATTTGTCTCATGGAACTCTCTTCTCACATCGTTCTCCTTGTTGAACGCCTTTATGACATTATGTCCGCCATATACTTCTTCAACCTGGCCGTTTATGTGTCCCACGTATTCCTGCTGCTGCTTGAAGAATCTCTGGGATTTCTTGATGACAAACATCATGAGCATGATACTTATCGGAAGTATCAGCACCGAAATGAGTGTCATAAGCGGGCTGATCGTGAGCATCATCACGATTACACCGATGACTGTACTAACCGATGTGATGAGCTGTGTGATACTCTGGTTCAGACCGTTGCCCATGGTGTCTATATCATTTGTGATCCTTGAAAGTACCTCACCATAGGTTCTGCTCTCAAAGTAGCTCATCGGCATCCTGTTGATCTTCTCGGACACCTCACGTCTCATCCTATAGCACACCTTCTGTGTGATACCGGTCATGATAAATCCCTGTACAAAGCTAAATGCCACACTCAGCACATACAGGCCGAGACAGAACAGCAATATCTTACCGATATACGTGAAATCAATTCCTCCGTTGCCTGTTATCTTGTTCATGATTCCCTCGGACAGGGCTGTTGTCGCCTTGCCGAGTACCTTCGGACATACTACGTTGAATACTGTACTTCCAATTGCAAATATGGCAACGACAACAACCGCCGCCTTATATTTGCCTATATATCTGAATAACTTTCCTATCGTTCCCTTGAAGTCCTTAGCTTTCTCGCCGCCCATCATAGGACCGTGACCTCTTCTAGGACCTCTGAAACTTCTCTGATTATTTGTCTGATTCTGTTCTGCCATGTCCTACACCTGCCTTTCTGAGTCAGTTCCAAGACTGGCCGCTATCTCCGATGGAGAAAGCTGTGACTCGGCTATCTGCCTGTACTCCTCACAGGTCTGCATGAGTTCCTTGTGAGTTCCCTTGCCGACTATCGTACCCTCGTCAAGCACAAGTATCTGATCTGCTGAGAGTATGGTGCTTACACGCTGTGCAACGATAAATACTGTACTGTCATTTACGTGCTCACCAAGTGCCTTTCTGACTGCCACATCCGTCTTGAAGTCAAGCGCCGAAAAGCTGTCGTCAAATATCAGGATTTTCGGCTTTCTCGCTATGGCTCTGGCTATGGCAAGACGCTGTTTCTGACCGCCGGACACATTTCCGCCGCCCTGGGCAACCGCACTGTCGTAACCATGCTCCTTCTCCTCTATGAAGTCGGATGCCTGGGCAATCTCAGCCGCAAGCTTGACATCTTCATCGGATGCATCCGGTGCACCGAATCTTATATTGGACGCAATCGTTCCCGAGAACAGAATTCCCTTCTGCGGAACAAAACCGATATTCTGTCTCACGCTCTCCATTGTGAGGTCTCTTATGTCCTGTCCGTCTATCGTTATCGAGCCCTCCGTAACATCATAGAATCTCGGGAGGAGCTGAACCAGTGTACTCTTACCACAACCGGTACTTCCGATGATCGCCGTGGTCTGTCCAGGCTTAGCCTCAAATGAGATATTCTCCAGTACGTTCTCATCTGCTCCCGGATATGCAAATGCGACATTGTCATACTTTACGACACCCCTTGGTGCTTCAAGCTTCTTTGCCCCGGCCGCGTCCTGAACTGTCACATCTGTATCTATGATCTCCTGTATTCTGTCTGCTGCCACGCTGGCACGAGGGAGCATGACAGACATCATGCTGAGCATAAGGAATGACATAATGATAAGCATCGTATATGTAATAAATGCAGTCATTGATCCTACCTGAAGGACACCCGCATCAATCTTATGGGCTGCCACCCACTCTATAAGTATGCTTATTGCATACATGATGAACATGAGTATAGGCATTGCAAATGTCATGACTCTGTTGACGAACAAGGTGTTCTTCGTCAGGTCTTTATTTGCCTCATCGAATCTCTCTTCCTCGCGTTCTTCTCTGCCAAATGCCCTGATGACCGGGATACCTGTAAGTATCTCTCTTGACACAAGGTTTACTCTGTCCACCAGTGTCTGCATAACTTTAAACTTTGGCATGGCAATGACCATAAGCGTTCCCATGAGGATCACAACTGCCGCTATACCGATGAATATTACCCAGCCCATTCCGGCTCCGTTCTCAACAACCTTGACGATTCCTCCAATAGATAGTATCGGTGCATATAGAACCATTCTGAGCATCATAACTGTAACCATCTGTATCTGCTGGACATCATTTGTAGATCTCGTTATAAGAGATGCAGTTGAGAACTTGTTGATCTCAGCATCTGAAAATGCGATAACCTTGTTGAACACCTTCTCTCTGAGTCCGCAGGCAACGCTTGCCGCAACCCTTGACGCCACAAGTCCTATGAGAACCGCTGCTGCTGCCATGAGAAGTGACATTCCAAGCATCTTCACCGCTGCCCACTTCAGATATGACATCTGTCCTGCCTTATAATCGTAGCCAAAGCTGTCGTAGCATATCCTTGTACATGCTATGGCTGTGGATTCCATATAATCCTCGCCCATACTGTCGAGCATGCCGTCAACCGTAGGCTTCATCTGCTCACCGATCTGCGCCCACATCTCCTCCGGCATCTCGTCAAGGGTGATTCCCATCTTATCGAGTCCTGCCTTAATTGCATTGTCCTCGTCAGAGTTCACCATCTGATATGGATAGTAATACATCATAAGCCCCTTCATACAGGCACTATCCACTTCTTCTATGTGTTCCTCGCCGTCTTCTGTCAGATAATAATAACCATCCGAACCATCTTTATAATATTTCTCCCATACGGCTTTCTCATCGTCATCCATAAATCCGTCTATCACGTTGTAGGCTTTCTCCGGGATCTGTTTCGGACTGCAGTTCTCTATGCCGTAGTTCTGTATACCGATATCTATGAGCTTTGAAGTGTAGTCCGGAAGTGACAGATCACAGTATGCCTGCAGAACGAGAAGAAGGGCTATGATAATGACCGACTTCCAATATGGCTTCAGATTCCTGAATATCTGCATGTCATTTCCTCCTTGAACGATTATTGATCAGATGAATGTATCCCCCTCTAGTCTTTCTATGTGCACAACATAACATCACCTGTACCGGATCGCTCCCGCTCATTTCGGCCTACAGCGGTACTAAGGTGCCACTTACGTGCCACCTAAGGACCGGTGGCCTCAAATGTCCTGTACAGGTGATGTTATGTTGTACACGTTAATATACATTATGCAGGGATACATTCATCTGATATCTACGCTTTCTTCTGGCGGAGAAAATGCCATGCTTTAGCTGACGTTGTTTTCCCCTTTACATTTCCAAGCGTATTCTTTCTTTAATTAAATATCTTTGAAAGTTTATCATTGCATATATTCTCAGTCAATTAAATATCTATAAAGATTTAATTATTTTTATGACAAAAATACGGCAGTCGCTATTCTCCAGCAACTGCCGTATTTTCCGAATATTTCTGTTTCTTCCGCTCTCAATCTAAGCCAGTTTGATCCGTTCTGCCGCATCCCTTGTTATCGCCAGTCTTTTTCCCTTTGCCTTGATAATCACATTGCCAAAGTAGGATGATACGACCTGCACCTGATCTCCAGTCTCAAGCTGACATGCGCCGAACAGTGATCTGTCCGCACAATTCCAAGCTATCTCACCTGAGAAACCGTTTACTGCATCTGATAATGACATCATTGTAACCACCCCTTCGAAATAATTGTTTTATGAATTCTATTATGTTTCAACGCACTATCCGATATGCAATTCATCTTCAATCTCTTTTATTGTCTACACAATTATAACTCTTGAAGGTTGGTGCAAGTCAATTCTAATTGTTAGTATATGGGGCTAATCTTTCTTATGCCAGACTAACCAGAGCATACCAAAAACCCCACCGACATCCAACTTACCATCAGACATCAGTGGGGTTATAATGTTCTCAATATTAATTATCTTACACCGAATTACTCGATCATTACTCGATTACCTTGAGCCATCCCTCTGGGCCTTCGATTCTGCCCATCTGGATTCCTGTAAGAGTATCATACAGTTTCTGGATAACTGGTCCCATCTTCTCCATACCGCTTGGGAAGCAGATCTCCTTGCCGTGGTCGTTGATCTTGCCTACAGGTGAGATAACTGCTGCTGTACCGCACAGACCGCACTCCGCAAAATCCTTAACCTCGTCGAAGTATACTTCTCTCTCCTCAGCCTCAAGTCCAAGGATATCCTTTGCAACTACCATCAGTGAACGTCTTGTGATAGATGGGAGTATACTGTTTGACTTAGGTGTAACTACCTTGCCGTCCTTTGTAACAAAGATGAAGTTTGCTCCACCTGTCTCCTCAACCTTTGTTCTTGTAGCTGCATCGAGGTACATATTCTCATCAAATCCCTCTTTGTGTGCTGTAACTATTGCATGAAGGCTCATTGCATAGTTAAGACCAGCCTTGATGTGTCCTGTTCCGTGAGGTGCTGCTCTATCGAAATCTGAAACCTTGATAGTGATAGGCTTTGCGCCGCCCTTGAAGTAAGGACCAACTGGTGTACAAAGGATTCTGAACTGATATTCATCTGCAGGCTTTACACCTATAACAGGATTTGAACCGAACATATATGGTCTGATATATAATGTAGCACCTGATCCGTAAGGTGGTACATAATCTATGTTTGCCTTTACTGTATCTACAACTGCCTGAACAAATCTATCCTCTGGGAAAGGCGGCATCTCAAGTCTCTTTGCTGAGTCTGCCATTCTGCTTGCGTTAAGGTCAGGACGGAAACATACAACACGTCCATCCTCTGTTCTGTAAGCCTTCATTCCTTCGAAAACTGTCTGAGCGTACTGAAGAACACCTGCACACTCGTTTAATACTACGTTAGGATCCTCTGTGAGTGTACCCTCATCCCATGCTCCATCCTTATAATTTGCTACAAATCTCTTATCTGTCTGAACATAGCCAAATCCAAGGTTTGCCCAATCGATATTCTTCTTATCCATACCTACATCTTCCTTTCACTTTAGCTTGTGCTTTTTGGTATGTGTCTGTTATATCACATTATTTCGCCTTTTTCCATATGTATATTGAACATTTGCTTGAAAAATTAAGGTTTTTCTTTCGAATACGGCTAATTTTTTCACGTTACAGTGTATAATTTGATGATTTTCCCAAGTTGATCACCGATCACCTCATTATTTTTCAAGCGGTGCCTAAAGAATCTTACTATTTTATTATACTCCAAATGCATAAGAGTACCGCCAGGAACAGCACATTTGCAAATGTGAAATACGCCAGATATCTTCCTCTGGCGCCCTTGTCCTGTCTCGCCACGTATTTGAATGAGATCAAACTCGCCATAGATGCTATCAAAGTTCCAAGTCCGCCGAGATTGGTGCCGACTATCAGATCCGTGTACCTGTCTGTAAATCCTGACAGCAATACTGCAGCCGGAACATTGCTTATGACCTGGCTGGCAAGGACCGAAGTTATCACCTCATGCCCACCAAGCACCTTCTCTACAAATGTCCTAAATCCAACGATTCTTCCCATGTTTCCGATAAACACGAAGAATCCCACAAATGTAAATATCAGCGAATAGTCCACCTTCAGCAGCAATCTTCTCTGGCATATAAGGACTACCACAAGCACTACCGCAAATGTCACCCAGTATGGGACGATCCGCGCCACGGTGAGCAGCGACACCCCAAAGAGTATTCCGTATATCCCCAACAGCTTTTTGTCCACCTGTATATCATCGCCTGAGAGTCTTATCTCAAGCTGCCTGTTCCTGTCCTTCATGCATACGACGATCCATAACACAAGAAGCACTGCCGATGCTATTGTATAAGGAAGCATCAGTAACATAAATCTGCCCGCACTGATCCCTGCAAGTCCGTACAGATACAGGTTCTGCGGATTACCTATGGGTGTCAGCATACTGCCAAGGTTCGCAGCTATGGTCTGGAGGGTTATCACCGGCACCATCCATCTGGTGAGTACTTCCTCTCCTGCCATACCAAGGACCGTGAGTGTCATCGGTACAAATGTTATGAGCGACACATCATTTGTGATGAACATGCTGAAAAAGAAACACATAAATGTAAGTACAAATGTCACCGCCCGGAGTGAACCCATACGGTTTATCATGCTCTTTGCTACGATGTTAAAAATCCCCTGCTGCGAAAATCCCGCGACCACTGTCATAAGACAAAAAAGTATCGCAAGTGTCCTGAAATCTATGTAGTCCACATACGCTCTGTCCGGAGGCACGATAAATGCCGATATCACCGCCAGAAAAAGTGCCACACTTAACACTGTCTCTTTGCGGACAAATTCTCCGATTTTCTTTATACCCCGGATCATGGTCTGAATGTCCTGAGTGCCTCTATAGTCTTGTTGATCAATTCATCAAGTGACCAACCAAGCATATCTGCACCTCTCTCGATGACCTCTCTGGAGCATCCCGCAGCAAATCCCTTGCTCTTGTATTTCTTCTTAACTGACTTGAGTTCGAGATCCTGAACGCTCTTTGATGGTCTCATGAGTGTGACTGCTCCGATAAGTCCTGTGAGCTCGTCCACAGCATAGAGAACCTTCTCCATCTCATGTTCTGGTTTTATGTCAACCGTGATGCCATAGCCATGGCTTGCCGTCGCGTGTATGATTCTCTCGTCAACACCGTGCTCTCTCATGATCTCCTGGGACTTGATGCAGTGCTGCTCAGGATACTGCTCAAAGTCAAGGTCGTGAAGCAGTCCGACTATTCCCCAGAACTCTTCCTCATCGCCATAACCAAGCTCCCTTGCAAAATATTTCATAGTTTCCTCTACGATCTGTGCATGCTCCAGATGAAACTCATCCTTATTGTACTCTGTGAGTAATTCCCACGCTTCTTCTCTTGTCATCTTTTATCCTCCTGATATTATATAGTAGTAAATTTATTTTCTTGCATATCTTTTCATTTTACGCAAAAAAAATTCACACGCCTCTGATTCAGTTTCAAACAATTTAATACCATATCTATCTAAGCCGTGCAGGTCTGCACACACGTGCCGACATCTGTTCCTTAAGTTCTGTAATCTTTGCGGCACACGTCGTCAGATTCGCCGCAGCATTTTCAGGCTTCATCGCCTTTCTCACCTGCTCCGGATCACTGTCATCTATCCCAAGCACATTGTTTACCGCATAGCACTCGTTGAACACTCCTTCTTTGACGCATTTCTCCGCGCCATCTCCAAGACATCCTCCTATGGCGATCACATATTTGCCGTGTTTCTTCGCAAGCTTTGCGACTCCCGATGGAGTCTTGCCCATCATGGTCTGGACATCTATCCTGCCCTCACCGGTTATGATTGTATCTGCCCACTGCACATCGGTCTCAAGGCCTGTCTCTGACAATACAATATCTGTTCCTGACATAAGTTTTCCTCTGAGGAACATGAGAAATGCATATCCAAGTCCTCCTGCTGCACCAGCACCTGGCGTATATCTGTTTGCAGCTAATGCCGTATCGGATATTCCTGGCAACTCCATCTTCTCCGCCACATCGGCATATCTCTCCATATATCCATCCATAGCCAGAACCATCTCAGCATCCGCACCCTTCTGCGGTGCAAATACACGACTGCATCCCATCTCACCTACAAGGGGATTTGTCACGTCACATGCAATACGAAATGTACAGTGCATTAACTTTGATGCAAATTCCACTTCGCCATCACCTGTCACACTAGAAACACCAGATTCTTTCCGGTCAGGAATATTGTCAATGCCAGACATGCCATCCAGTCTGATGATACGCTCCAGGACGCCAAGTCCCGCCGCTCCATATGGCACATCCTTCCCATCCGCATCAAGACAGGAAAATCCAAGTGCCTGAAGCATTCCGATACCACCATCATTCGTCGCGCTTCCTCCAATTCCGATGATAAATCTCTCACAGCCCTTTGAGACCGCATCTCTTATCATCTCACCGACGCCGTAAGTTGTAGTGTGCATAGGATCTCTCTGCTCCTCCGGTACAAGCGGAAGTCCCGCGGCAGCCGCCATCTCCATGACGGCAGTCCGCCCGTCCGCGGCATCGTATATCGTATATTCCGCGGTGATCTTATCACCAATCGGCCCGGTCACAGAACATTTCTCCCTGCTGACGCCGTCTCTTCCATATATAAGAGCATCAGTAGTGCCCTCTCCGCCATCAGCCACAGGACGTACCCTGACCTCTGTATCCGGCAATATTGACTTTATTCCTTTTTTTATGGCATTCCCCGCTTCAAGACTCGTCATGCTTCCCTTGAAGGAGTCAACCGCCACAAGTATTTTCTTCATAATAACTCCTGTCTACGTATTGCTTTTGTATATTATAATACCATATGCCATTTTTGCACACAAAAAGTAAGGCGTACACAAAACTGTTGTTATGTTCTGTATACGCCCTGTTGTTCAAAAGGAAGTAATTAAGCTATTTTACTTTAACTGATTTCACCTTGCTCCACGCCGAGTAACATGTCACCGACTTTCCATTTATCTTCACTGTCCTGTAGGTCCTCACGCGTGCATAATATATCTTTCCACTCGCAAGCTTCCTGACACTTGCTCTGATAGTCTTGTTCTTACTTACAGTTTTTATCTTTGTGCCACCCCTGAAGTTTTTATTTGCACAATACTGTAGCTGGTAACCCGTTGTCTGTGTCATCTGCTTGTTCCATCTGACTGTCATACTGCCCTTGCCAGATGCAGCTGCAGCAATGGAGGTTCCCTTCGGATTGATTGTAAAATAAATCGTCTTTGAATCTTTATATTTACTTCCGCACAATGTGACTTTGACCGCATATTTTCCTACATTTTTTCTTCCAGCACTATAAATAACCTTATAGTCTTTGTTCTTTACAAGAGCTTTGCCCTTCGAATCCTTTACAATGACCGAGGGTGTTCTGACCTTTCCATTATATACACATGAAGTTACATTTAACCTGACTGTAGAAGCTTTTGATATCTTTGATGTCGAAAGCTTTTTGCCGCAGGACTTACATGTTGTGGTGATAACTCCATCCTTTGATATGGTCGCCTTTGTTGTCACTGTGCTTACCTTTGCCGCATGCTTACATTTCGGATTGATTGTAAAATAAATCGTCTTTGAATCTTTATATTTACTTCCGCACAATGTGACTTTGACCGCATATTTTCCTACATTTTTTCTTCCAGCACTATAAATAACCTTATAGTCTTTGTTCTTTACAAGAGCTTTGCCCTTCGAATCCTTTACAATGACCGAGGGTGTTCTGACCTTTCCATTATATACACATGAAGTTACATTTAACCTGACTGTAGAAGCTTTTGATATCTTTGATGTCGAAAGCTTTTTGCCGCAGGACTTACATGTTGTGGTGATAACTCCATCCTTTGATATGGTCGCCTTTGTTGTCACTGTGCTTACCTTTGCCGCATGCTTACATTCAGGTTTTGTCTTTGCTGTGAGAACTGCAGACTTGGCATCGCTGTATACTTTATAAAGTCCCTTTATATACTCCAGTTTACCTGAAATCTTATAACCCTGTGACAATAAATAATCAGAATCATAAAACTGAACATCTGTGAATTTCACATTATCCTTAGACTTTTCAACCATACAGTACGACATAACATTTCCATATTTATCCGTCACATCTCCGAGTTCACCTTTGATATCATACTTAAAATTTTCAAACTCTTTATAACTATCATCTATTGCATCACGCATGAAAATACACCGGTCACCAGTATTCTGATCAATATATACTTTTGCTGGCATAGTTGATTTGTATGAATATCCATTTACGTTTTCTTCCGTATCTGTATAACCGTACTTTTCCGGATCAAAAATTCCATCAGCGGCATCAACTTCACGCATATAATATTTGTCAGTATATCCAGGCATCAGCATAAGTTCATATAACGTGTATCCCTTGACATTTTCTGCCTTTATGCTGCCATCATTGTTATAGTAAGTCCTGACATAATCTTCTACTGTATATTTTTTCCCATTATCACCCTTTGTATATACGTGACAATCATGCGAATTCTCCAGGTCAACAATAATCGCCTGTATTTCATCGTACCTCATCTCGGACGCCTGCTCCTTTTTCAGACCAGTAAGTCCATTCACAACAAAGCAATCAGTAACAGCTGTATAATCAGCCAAAACCAAAAGTCCATTTGTTTTACCTGCAGCTACATGCACCTCTGCATTTCCGCTTATCCTAAAATAAGACTTTGTTCCCTCCGGCTGTAGTACTATGCCATCTGACATCTTTTGTTTCTCATTAACATATAACTTACCATCACCAATGATCTCAACCGAACCGCCATATCCATATCCCCAGGCACACAACATACCTATATGGCTTGTTCCCACCAGTTTAATCTTGAAATTGTCTCCCATCATATTCATGCTGAGCATATAGTCTGGCATATTACAATTGGTGAGTGTCAGTGTATTTGTACTTTTGTCATAAACTGCACCTTTAACACTTGTCGCCGTTCCTTCCTGTGGAGTTCTGAAACTGTACACATATATAATGTCAGCTTTCTCCGAATTGTAGAACTGAACATATGCATAGCTATCTTCCTCATCCTCACATGGTCCATTGTTTGCGGCCATCGCCGTAACACCACCCGCCATCAGAATAAAAATAAGCGACAGCAGAAATGTCAGTCTTCTGAAATGCTTCATAGTCATTCCCCCTTCTATGATATTCTTCGTTAACTGTAGATATAGAATGTTTCCACACCTGTTTCATATCATAGAGTATAGTAATCTGCTGCCGTTTTGATAACGTTACATATGTCTCAATATACATCTCTTATCTAATTCTTCCCATAATTCATCACTTATTTCTATCCAAAATGACTATTTGTACCAGACATCGCTACTCATGCCATCCATAATAATACTGAATAAGGCCTACCCTTGTCTTTGTTCCAGTCTTTTCATTCATGGATGATATATGCCTGTAAAGGGATGCCCTTGATATGTAGAGCTCATCCGCTATATCCTGTACACTGCCGTCAGATACGAGAAGCTTCTGCAATACCTCCCGCTCACGCCCTGTGAGATGATGCGTATCTGCAAAGCGTTCAAAATCAACCTCAACCCTTGCGTTAGAATTATCCGCCGATTTCGTCACTTTTTCTTCATCATATCGTCTGTATTGTTTCTTCTGGAGATTTTCAAGCACAAATACCGCAATGCTTATAAGTACGAGCAACAATATTACCACCACACTCATAACCATGATTCCGGGAGGATCCATCAGCATATATGATATTATCCCCACAATCCCCGCACCAATGTTGTTGACTGCCCTTCCTGCGCCTGTCAAAAGTGACGGCCACCTCACACCATAGGATACATATATAAATCCTGTTGTAAAATACACAGCAAAGAACCCTGCTGCGAGATAAAAAACGATAAGTCCTATGATAAATGTGCCGCCGAACTCTATTATCAACATTGCAATGACAGACAATACAGTAACACAATACATCATCTGATTCATGAATCGCTGATCCTTTATATCAAACAGGAAACCAGCCACAATTCCGCTAAGTGCAAGGAACAGTCTTGGCCACTGCCCCACATCAGCTCCCCCCTCCGCGTGAACAAGTGTAACAACATTGTCCAAAGCCGAAAATATAAATGTCATAAGGAGAATTACCACTCCCAGGACCACTGCCACAGAACTGCTATCAGCATTGGTTTTATCACATTTTTCTCGGCAATCCTGTATATAATGCGTGTTTACCATACTGCTATCTTCTGTGCATACGTCACTTTCCAACAAAAGTATCACTGTCAGCGCCACTATGGCAAATGAGAACGTAACCACACGCAATACTACGCTTCCTATAAAATTGTAATTGATATACTGCATGAGCAGTCCAAATGCATATGATATTCCCACTGTGACCGTAAGATGCTTTCTGTCTGTATACTCACGGCTCACAGTATAATATACGCCTCCCCCTGTAGCACCACACACCACAAAAAACGCTATGCCATATGCCAATATCAGCTTTTCTGATCCAGTTATTATTCCTACAAGGCTTAAAACTCCCACTATATTTAAACCAACAAGCACTATCTGGGTGGTTTTTCTGCCAAGGCTTCTCTCAAACAAAGCATATATGAATATTCCCGCCACACTGGCCAGCAAAATCACACTCTGATACAGCAAAACTCTCCTGGCATCCACCACTTCCGCTGCCCTGCTATCAAAGAAAAATTCCACTCCAAGAAATATAAAGCTGAACAATGCAAGTGCAATAATGCTTTTGATATGAGCTGCATCCAATCTATTATCATTTCCTTTATTTTCCCCATTATCACATGACATATGTTGTTCATCTCCCGTTTATCCATTTATATATGTTAAAGATAATATAGCGCTGGATTTTTGTCAAAATATAAAGTATGATAATTCATAATACCGATACCCCCTGGAGTATCAGCGCGATCGAATCAAAGGAGGATGTTATATATGAGACAGTGTATGGATGCGGATAATCTTCACCGCAGGCTCAAGAAGATCATAGGTCAGGTTCAGGCAATAGATAAGATGATAGACGAGGACGTTCCATGTGAAGATGTCCTTGCCCAGATAAATGCAGCAAAATCGGCACTTCACAAGGCAGGCCAGGTGGTCCTTGAAGGACATATCAAGCACTGTGTGAGAGACGGAATCGAGCACGGAGACGCAGACAAGACCATCGAGAGCTTTACAAAAGCCGTTGAGAGATTTGCAAACATGTCATAGCCATATTGATCTATATCTGCTGATCTTTTCTTTATATCAAAACACCGGCAAAGATGAGAATTATTCATCATATGGCGGTGTTTTGTTTTTTTGCCATTGACAACCTATACCCCCATAGGTATAATCCAGTTGTTGATACCCATACGGGTATAGGCAGAAAGGAGTATGCTTATGAAAAAGATTACAGATAAGATTGAATGGTTCATGGATCTCGGCGGTACAAAAAAAGATGTCACATTTCTCGTGATATCGGGAATTGCACTCATACTAAGCCTGTGCAAGATACAGCCATTTCCATTTGACATTGCATGGGTTGCCATCATACTGTGCGGCGTACCTATCATCATGGAGGCTGTCATCGGACTTGTGACAGCATTTGACATAAAGGCGGACGTGCTCGTATCCCTGGCACTCATAGCCTCAGTTATAATAGGGGAACATTTTGCAGCAGGCGAAGTTGCATTTATCATGCAGATAGGTGGGCTCCTTGAGGAGCTTACAGTCGCAAAGGCCAGAGCAGGCATCGAAAAGCTTGTTCATCTGACTCCACAGACAGCCCATCTTCTACTGTCCGACGGAACAGAGAAGGTCATCCCTGCTGAAGAAGTAAAGTGTGACAGCATCCTGAGAGTCCGCCCGGGCGAAACTGTTCCCGTGGATGGCGTGATCGTAACCGGACAGACATCTATCAACCAGGCCGTCATGACCGGTGAATCAATGCCCGTGGACAAATTTCCTGGCGATGAGGTTTCCTCCGGTACTGTAAACCAGTTCGGTACATTTGACATGAGAGCGACGAAAGTCGGCGAGGACAGCTCGATACAGAGAATGATACGCCTCGTACAGTCAGCTGATGCCGGCAAAGCCAAGATCGTGGGACTTGCAGACAGATGGGCTACATGGATAGTTGTAATTGCACTTACCGCAGCAGCCCTCACTTGGCTTATCAGTGGTGAGATCATAAGAGCCGTCACCATACTGGTAGTCTTCTGTCCATGTGCTCTCGTGCTTGCAACTCCTACAGCCATCATGGCAGCAATAGGCAATGCCACCAAACACGGCTTTCTTGTCCGTGAGGGCGATGCACTGGAAAGGCTTGCAAAGGTCAGCAGGATAACATTTGACAAGACGGGAACTCTTACCTGGGGAAAGCCAGAGGTAGTGGCTGTAAAGAGCACAACATCTGCCATGTCTGACGATGAGCTCTACAGATACACTGCTTCCATAGAAAGCTTCTCCGAGCATCCTCTTGGAAAGGCGATAGTAAACTGTTACAAGAAATCATCTAATGGAAACATGGCCGAAGTAAAAGATTTCCATATGATTCCCGGACAGGGCGTATCCGCCATATCCGATCAGACCAGCTTTCTCGCCGGAAATGAAAAGATGATGACTGAAAATGGAATATCAATACCATCAAATATAAACAGCGAAATCAATGAATACCTGTCAAAGGGATGTACCGTGACCCTTGTTGCCGCAGGTGGTATATTTGCCGGATATATAGCACTGTCCGACAAACTCAGGGATGAGAGCATACCTATGATCAGTAAGCTTTCCGGAATTGGTGTGACACCTGTGCTTCTGACCGGGGACAACGACAATGCTGCCCGTGCCATAGCTGCATCTGCAGGCATATCCGAGGTTCACTCCAACTGTCTTCCAGAGACTAAGCTGCCGGTAATCGATGAATACCAGTCACAGGGAATATCTGTATGCATGATAGGTGACGGAATCAACGACGCCCCGGCCCTGAAAAAGGCGAATGTTGGAATCGCCATGGGCGGAGTCGGAAGCGACATAGCCGTTGATGCCGCCGACATAGCGCTTGTTAACGATGACATAAAAGAGCTTCCACATCTGCTTGCTCTGTCAAAGCGTATGATGGTGACCATTAAATGTAATCTTACATTCTCCATGGCGTTAAACTTCCTTGCAATCATACTCGCCATTACCGGCGTACTCAATCCGGTTGTCGGTGCACTTGTACATAACTGTGGTTCCGTGCTCGTAATAATCAACTCGGCACTGCTGTTGCACTGGAAAAAGAAACAATAGAGATCCTATATAAGAACATTATATATGGCCGGTCATACTGCTTATATGACCGGCCTTTTGCATTATCTACTATAATTGAATTACTATATTCAATTATCGTTTATCCCTCAGGATTTAATTCCTTTATATCATTTGTGATATTCATAGCTGATGATCTCTGAACTTTTTTCAGATACACGACAAGTCTAACCGCTGCGGTGAGTGCGATGACTACCCACGTGAAAATATTTGTATACCAGATTCCCCAGAATCCCATATTGAGGACGTACATAAGAATCAGTGCGAACACGACTCGTCCGCCCACCTCAAGGAAACCATTTATCATGGAGAACACCACATCCCCCATGCCGTTTAGAGCACCTCTCAGGGTATATATGGTTCCAAGCGCAACATACATGCTGCCAGATATCAGCATACCCTTTGCGCCAAGCCGGATGACCTCTTCATCAGTCACGAAGAAGCTGACTATATTCTCTCGAAACAGCAATATAGCTGCAAAGAGAACAACGCTGAGGGCAATGGTTATACATTCTGCCTGCCACACAGCCTTCCGTATTCTGTCATATCGTCTGGCTCCCATATTCTGTCCTGCAAATGTGGACAGTGCCAGTCCCAGTGACGAAAATGGCTGGAATACTATACCCTCCACTTTGCCGGTGGCTGTGTATGCCGCCATGACCGCCGGGCCATATCCATTGATAAGTGCCTGCAGGAGCGAACAGGATACGGATATCATGGAGGTCTGAACCGCCATAGGGATTCCTATCCTGAAATCCTCCTTCATGATTCTATGATCAACAGCGAAATCCTCACGGCTAAGCCTGAAATACGAATTGGTTTTCACCGCATATATTATTGAACCAACACCGGACACGATCTGACTGAAAGCCGTAGCATATGCCGCCCCAGCAACTCCCATATCCAGATACACCACAAGTATAATGTCCAGCACCGCATTTATGACCGAGGCTATTATCAGGAAGATGAGCGGAGTCCTTGAATCGCCGAGTGCACGGAGTACCGACGATATTCCGTTGTACACAGCTACCGCCACAGTAAAGGCACATGTTATCTTCATATACGTATAAGCATAAGGTACTGTCTCCGCAGGGGTGTTCATGAGTCTGATGAGCGGTCCCGTCAGGCAGAATCCCAGCACACTCATGAGGATTCCGACTGCCAATATCACATACACAGCATTTGCAATGGCCTTTTTCACCATATCATCCTGCTTGGCTCCAAAATACTTCGATATGACCACTCCTATTCCCGCTGCCATTCCGCTGCACAAAGAAAAGAACAGGAAGCTTATCATTCCTACCGATCCAACTCCTCCAAGGGCATTTGCCCCAAGATGCCTTCCGACAACCACTGAATCTACCACACTGTAGACCTGTTGAAACAGATTGCCTATGAGCAGAGGAATCGAGAACTTCATGATAAGCTTCAGACTGTTCCCTTCCGTCATATCCATCACATATTCTTTTTTTTCTGCATGCGCTGCTGATGCTGTGCCATTCAATACCTTCTCCACTATGTACACCTCTAACTACCGATATATTCCGTACTATTCCCCCACATAGCTTCATAGTATCTTCTTTATATATCCACTGCTCTGTAACCCACGAATGTCATCATAACACATGCGAAATAATGAGCAATAGTTAATTGGCTAATAAACACAAGTTACGCATTCTTAATCTTCCACATAGTCAATGTAGTCGCTCTCATCAGCAAATAACTGATACTGTCCGTCCACATATCCCATATATCCATCTGACACAAAATAGCCTTTTATCATGATCACGCCTCCTGTTCACTTTGAGCTTCAAGCTTCTATCAAGCTCCTTAATATGGCTCTATTTTATCTTGTCAAGTGTCCAAAAAAGCGTACACCAGCATACGTGTCACATTATTCAGATTCCCATTATTTCTGCGTGACATGTACCTTTCTCCATATTATAATGTATATAATTATGAATATTTTTCTGCCACATAACTGTGGCTGCAAGGAGGGAATATGTACTACGGAGCACTCGAGGCCGGCGGTACCAAGATGGTATGCGCTATAGGCGATGAAAACAAGAACATCATAGACAGAATATCTATCCCAACTGATACACCTGATCAGTCTGTACCAGTCATGATAGACTATTTTAAGAAACACAATATATCTGCGCTGGGAATCGGAACATTTGGCCCGGCGAATGTAAATCAGAACTCCGCTTCATACGGAGTTATTCTCAAAAGTCCCAAAAAGGCCTGGGAAGGCTTCAACTTCTACAGAACATTCACAGATGCTCTGAAATGTCTGGTTGTTGTGGATACCGATGTAAATGCTGCCGCATGGGGTGAATTCCTATTCGGAGCACTGAATGGACTTCATTCAGGAATGTATCTGACCATAGGCACAGGAATAGGCGGAGGTGTGATAGTTGACGGTCATCTCGTCCATGGCATGATGCATCCTGAGACAGGTCATATCTTAATCCCAAGACGTGATGGTGATGACATGCCATGTACATGCCGTTTTCATCAGAGCTGCGCTGAGGGACTGGCTGCCGGACCTATGCTGGAGCGCAGAACCGGCATGAATGGAAAGGACATCCCTGCGGATTCACCTGTGTGGGACCTGGAGGCCTATTACATTGCAGAAGCACTTGTCAACTACACTATGTGCTATTCAGTTGAGAGGATCGTTCTAGGCGGCGGCGTCATGGATAACGATTTCCTGTTCCCTATGATCCGCAAGTACTATACCGAGCTTATTGCCGGCTATATAGACATGCCTCAGGTAAAAGATCCTGATACTTACATTGTACCTGCACAGCTTGGCGGCAAGCAGGGAATAATAGGAGCCATGAATCTGTTCTAACTATAATATTGTCCGTATGCTCACGGACCTGTGTGACGACATATATGTGGCTATGCTACATGTATGCCAGTTATAAATCATATTCCTATATATCCATATAAACAAACACCCCATCGACTCTTTGAATATATGAGTCGATGGGGTGTTTTATGTCTGTATTCAATTGCTGCATTTACAGCCTGACAAATCTATGCAAATAATGAAAAATATGCAAGCACTATTATACCAAGCACTATTCTATACCAGCCAAATACCTTAAAGTCATGCTTCTTAATATAACTCATCAAGAACTTGATAACAACTATTGATACAAGATACGCAACCACACATCCTATGATGAGTATTGCAAGTTCAGAACTGGTAAATGCCAGTCCGAATTTGATCATCTTCAATGCACTGAGTCCGAACATGACAGGAACTGCAAGGAAGAATGTGAACTCTGCGGCTGCCACTCTGGACACGCCGATCAGCAGAGCGCCTATGATGGTGGCACCTGAACGGGATGTACCCGGTATGATGGAAAGCACCTGAAACATACCGATGAGGAATGCCGTCTTATACGTGATATCGTTCAAAGCTTCAACCTTTGGCGTTCTGGTCTTGTTCCAGTTTTCGATCACAATAAATGCAATTCCGTAAAATATGAGAGCTATGGCTATAACTACCGCCGTGTGAAGATGCGCTTCTATGTAATCGTCAAACAATATAGTAACTATCGCTCCCGGTATACACGCGACAACTGTCTTGAACCACATGCTCCATGTGTCTTTCTTCATGACCGGCTGCGTCTTGTCCTTAAACTGAAACGGCCACATCTTATTCCAGAATATCGTCACAACCGCAAGTATTGCACCAAGCTGTATAACCACAAAGAACATTTCCTTGAATGCTTCACTTGCATTCAGCGAAATAAACTCATCCACAAGAAGCATATGTCCTGTACTGCTGATCGGAAGCCACTCTGTGATTCCCTCCACGATACCCAGGAATATAACCTTAAGTATCTCGATAAAACTTAACACCATCTCTTCTCTCTCCTTTAAAATAATTAATGTGTTAATACAACTGCCAGACCCGGATATACCGATCCAGCAACGCATTCTATCATAACATATTATGAGATTTTATAAAGTATACATAGCAAAAGCTTTAGAAAAATTTATCCTGCTGTTTATCTCCTGTACATAATTTACACACATCCGGTATCTCCGGAGCCCATATCTGAATCAGTTTATCAACTGAAAATGCCGCATTTGCCGGACTCGTGGACGGAAGCACCATCGGCTCAATTCCCAGAACATTCTGCTGATACTTCATATAATATTTACCAGCTGTCCTTCCGTTACATATTATTTTCTTCACGTTTGAGTTCTCTATGATTCCTCTAAGATCAGTAGGCGTCACATTCTTTATACTGCTGTCACTTGAACCTATGATGTCACAGCTGTATACCGCATCCCACAATGCTATATGGTGTGCATGCAGCATAGTTTTCTTCTCATCTATGGTAACCGGAAGCTCCTCGCCAAGCACTCTGCTGATGACCCTCCAGAATCTGTTCTGAGGATGTCCGTAGAAGAACATCTGCTCCCTGGACTTCACCGATGGCAGGCTTCCCAGTATGAGTACCCTTGATTTCTCATCATAAAGTGGAGGAAATGGATGTACTATATGTTCATATCTGTCTTCTGTCATACTCTGCACCTCCTACTATCAAATATGAGCTTATAAAATTGCATTTTCCGATATATTGTACTCCATCCGACACTTATTATTCAAATTATTTATATATTCCATGACCAGGAACACTGTAATTACATTATCTAATTTACTTTCTCACGCTATTCATGTATATTAATTAAGTTAGTACATTTTACGGACTGTGAATGAGGTCCGTAAATGCGGTGACGAACACATTTGGGAGGAATTATACATGAAAAAGAGAGAATCTTTTAACAACAAATGGGGCTTCATCCTGGCCTGTATCGGCTCTGCCGTGGGAATGGGAAACATCTGGATGTTTCCCACAAGAGTCTCCATGTACGGGGGCGGGTCTTATCTCATCCCCTATTTTATATTTGTAGTACTGATAGGATTTACCGGAGTTATTGGCGAGATGAGCTTCGGCCGGGCTACAAGATCCGGACCCATCGATGCATTTGGAATCGCTATGGAACGAAAAGGCAAACGAAAACTTGGAGAGTTACTTGGCGGCATACCAGTACTCGGTGCCCTGGCAATGGCCATCGGATACACGGTTGTAATGGGCTGGATACTGAAATACATGATCGGTGCTTTCACCGGAAGCACGCTGTCTCCGGCTGACATAGACGGATTCAGTGCCGAATTTGGCGGCATGGCATCTGCATTTGGCAATAATGTATGGCAGATCATAGCCCTTGTCATAGGAATCGTCATCCTCATGTTCGGCGTTGGCAACGGTATTGAGAAAGCCAACAAGATCCTGATGCCTGCATTCTTCGTATTGTTCATCATCCTTGCCATATATGCGGCATGCCAGCCGGGAGCCATAGAAGGATATAAATATATCTTCCGAATTGAGCCAAAGGTACTTGCCGATCCAAAGACATGGATATTTGCGTTGGGACAGGCATTCTTCTCACTGTCTGTTGCGGGAAACGGTACTCTGATATATGGATCCTACCTTCCCGACAGTGAAGACATTCCGGAAGCCGCCGGACGAGTGGCACTCTTCGATACCATCGCTGCCATGCTTGCAGCGCTTGTCATCATACCTGCCATGGCAACTGCCGGGGCTCAGCTGAACCAGGGAGGTCCCGGACTACTGTTCATCTTCCTGCCTTGTCTGTTCAAATCAATGCCTGGAGGATATATCATAGCGATCATCTTCTTTGTGGCTGTGTTTACGGCCGGACTGTCATCACTCATCAACCTGTATGAAGCACCGATTGCGACTGTTCAGGAAAAACTGGGTGTCGGCAGAAAGCCCGCATGCGCCATCATTGGTGCCATTGCGGTTGTTGTGTCAATCTGCATACAGGGTATTGTGTCAGACTGGATGGATATTCTGTCCATCTACATCTGCCCGCTCGGTGCAGGGCTTGCCGGAATTATGTTCTTCTGGGTATGCGGCAAAAAATATGTCGAGACGCAGGTCAATACAGGAAGGGAAAAGAAATTCACGGAGAAGTTCGTTCCTATCTGCAAATACATCTACTGTCCTGTCTGCCTCCTTGTATTGATACTTGGTATCCTGCTCGGAGGTATCGGCTAAATATATAAAAGCAGCCTGACGGATCATCACCATGTATAACACTGGTGATGTCCACAGACTGCTTTTTCTTGTTTGTATCCTTGAGCGCATATAATTTTATATTCAATGTCTGTATTCGGCAATTATATGCAACGCCTTATCTACATCAAGTGGTTTTGCTATGTGATCATTCATTCCCGCAGCCTTGCACTTCTTCACATCCTCTGCAAATGCATTTGCCGTCATGGCAATGATCGGAATAGAGCCTGCATCTTCAAGGTTTGAGCTTCTTATCTGCCTGGTGGCCTCAAGTCCATCCATCTCTGGCATCATCACATCCATGAGTATCACATCAAAGCTTCCAGCAGGGTGTGATCTGTATACCTCAACAGCCTCACGGCCATTTGCCGCAGTTGTGACCACAGCACCTGCCGTCTCCACCATAAATGCAGCTATCTCCATATTGAGTGAATTGTCCTCAACAAGCAGAATCTTCATCCCATCAAGCCCGACCGCTTCATGCTCTTCCGGCTTCTCTGGCTCAGCGACATCTGCACAGATCTCAAATGGTATCTTCACAGTAAATGTCGATCCAACACCCGGCTTACTCTCAACCTCTATGCTTCCGCCCATTAGATCGAGAAGTTCCTTCGTGATGGCCATGCCAAGACCTGTTCCCTGATACTTTGTTCCCGCATCTGTGTGCTCCCTTGAAAATGGCTCAAACAGATGACCGATGAACTCCTGGCTCATTCCGACTCCTGTGTCAGCTATCCTAAACACGTAATTGGAATGCCTGTCGTCTACAGGTATCTCGTCCATCCACGTCTCTGCCGTTCCACCCGGCTTGTTATACTTGATGGCATTTGTCAGTATATTAAGGGATATCCTCTGAAGATGAAGCGGACTGCCTATAACCCTGCTGTGCTTTATATTGAAATGTGCGCCTGCAAGCTTCACACCGTTCTCCTGTGCCATAACCAGGATCGGGTCATATCCACTTCTCAAAACCTTTATTATGTCAAATGATTCACTGGTGAGCTCCGTTCTTCCACTCTCAAGCCGGCTCATATCAAGCACATCGTTTATGAGCAATTCAAGCTGTTTCCCCGCATCATCTATCTTGGACAACGCATCCACCACTCTGTCCCTGTCATCTATGCACTGTTCTGCAATTCGTGCCATTCCTAGGATGCCATTGATAGGAGTTCTTATATCATGTGACATACGTGACAGAAATTCCGTCTTCGCTGTATTTGCACGCTTGGCCTCCTCGTAGGCTTCGGCAAGCAGCTTCTGGGCACGGATCTCCTCTTTCTTCTCCTCGTCAATCTCCTGAACGCCTATGAGGATGCGGGTAAGTTCACTCTCCTCATCTGTCCTGACTGGAATCGCCGTTACACGACACCAGCCATATAAAGTGTCCCTAAAATCCTTGCTGACACTATTCTCCGTTCTGAGCTTCTCTGCCAACCTGTCCAGATTGTAGAATCTGCGCATCTGCTCACGATCCTCTTCAACTACACAGTCATCTATCACATTATCTATGGCATTCTCTGATTCGTAATCCGCATCATGTGCTGGGGTCCTTAGGGTATCACCTTCCCTGATAACCCGCACCTTACCGGTCTGAAGATCAAATATCCACACAGTAAAATATATGCTACTGACTGCTTCAATAACCGAATCCTGTTCCCGAATCTCCTCCTTGTGAGCCTGTTCCGCATTGCGCACAGCGGTTATGTCCTGATGATAGCCCCTGACTTTTATGCCATCGGTAAAGCTCATATCCTGAACACCGCCACATCTTATGTGCAGCAGTCCTCTGGTTGGATGCATCCAGGTATATACAACCTCCGCCTTGCCATCACGTCTTATGGTCTCCATGTATTCAGCGGTGGCCTGCTGTGACTCCTCTGTGATGCCAGCTATCCACTTTACGTATCTATCTTCAGGTGACAGATCATCGGTCGTTCCAAGAAGATCGTTCATCTTCTTGTTTGCATACAGCATAGATCTGCCGTCGTTCATGATCACCATAGTCCACATACCGATACCAGCCCCGGCCAGGGTCTCTTCTATCTCATTCTGTACCTTTTTCTCCTGTTCCTCAGCACTCAGATAAGCTTCTTTTTCCGTCATTATATCAACCCTTTTTCCATATACTTTTCTATAAATATTTGTAACATATAACGACAGATTTTTCCAGTTTAGAAACTCAACTGTTATGAAGATCATTCATCATTTTCATCCAATCCGAAGCCTTCCTCCAGAAACCGGTTCCACTCGGCATTGTTGCTCTCAAGCTGCTTCTTCTGCATGATCCTGTTTCTATCTGTGAGGATGGACAACATCTCATCCACAATCTCCTCAAGCGGCAGTTCCTGGTAATGCGACAGATAGCCCATCATCCTACCAGCAGTGAAGTCGGTGTTCAAATTCTTTGTTATTAGATCACAGAACTCCTCCGGATACCCCCGGTCAAGCATCATATCATATAGTTCCATGCTCATCTCTGATCTCGGTTTCATCACGCTTTCTCCCAATCACAAAATTTGCCACGATCGTAAATACCGCACTGATTATCAGCTCAGTATAGTATCCCAGTCCTCTGCTGAGTATCATGCCCGGCAGTAACAATGTGCTGCCAAATATCGGCAGGAACATCTCCATGAAGAGTTTTTCACTGATTCCCATACCACCCGGAAGAGGCAGCATATCCACCGCAACTGCTATGGCACCCTGCATGAGAATGATAAGCCATGCTGGTGATCCTGAAAGTCCAAATGCCTTGTACACAAACCATGTAGCTGCAAATAGTGAGAATCTTTGCACAACTGTTATAATGAACACTACCACCAGCATACCGAAATGTCCTACCATGTAATCCGCTGTCTGGTTGTACTTTTCCATTGATGCCGCGAGCTTTTCCTCACGGGACTTCTTGTGTCTTAAAAACTTCATCCGTTCAAGAAGTCTGCTGCCCTTCACGACAAATGCCTTGGCAAGTGACGGATGAAATGCGAACAACACCATACCTGCCACGCACACAACATTAAGTACAAGTCCCAGATAGAACACCCACTGCACATCATCTATATATGTATGTATAAACTTCTGTCCAAATATGGCTATTCCAAGTCCCAGAAGTACCAGCACCAGCTTGTACGTGATCGTCACAATAAGCAATACCTGGGTTGACACCGGAATAGGGATCTTCTTTTTCTTCATATAATATATCTGCGCCGGCTGTCCACCTGATGCAGATGGTGTGATACAGCTGAAGAAGAATCCAACCGACGAAAACAGGAAACAGGTTCCCCTGCCTACCTTCACTCCCAGATTCCTCATCATATAATGAATGATAATTGATTCCCCCCATATAAATACCACGACACATACCACTCCCGGTATGAGCCACCAAGGATTCACCGTCTGAAGTATATCAGATATCTGTCCTATATCCTCGCCGTGAAACACTCCGTATATCGTTCCGGCAAATATGAGAACCAGGAACAATACGTTGAACACCATCTTTTTCTTATTTCCCATTTAGCTTACTATCCTTTTCATAACTGGGGCAACACCCCTTTAAATACAGCATGAACTTCACGTACAATTCTAGTATATCATGGATCATTCAATTAAACGGCAAAAAAAGATGGGTTTTACTTTAATTATTTGTAATGTAAGTTTTATATGGCATACACATTCTATTTTTCACTGTTCAGGATTGGCAGATTCCGGTTCTCCTCCCAGAGAGTAGCAACCTCGGTTCCATCCTTGTGACAGTATACTATCTTATTTATAACTCTTGGCTCCTCATCGCCATAATATATATCTGAACTGCCTGTATGCTCATGTTCAGTCTGAGGGATAGCCGCGCCCTCTCTATATCCTCCAAAGCTCTGGTATGCCTCACTTGACATCCACGACCTTGCATTTCCAAATATATCAAGTGATGTCAGACCCTGCTCCCCGATATAGAATTTGAATACACCGCTATCCATATCATCTGAAGTGCTTATATCTACTATCTGTCCCATTCCCTCAAGACCATTCTGATGAAGGTACAGCATTCCGTCTATCTCGACAACCTCGACAGCCTGTTGTATCCCCTCCGATGTCATCTTTGGCCACACCTCAGCCCACCTGCAGGTTATCGCCCAGTTGAGCAATATCCAGAGCAAAACAAATATCAAGATAACCGCCAGCGCTCTTCCTCTTATCTTTTTATTTACAAATTTCTTAAATCCCTTTACACCTGAACTATCCTCCATCGGAAGCACAAGATGCGACTTCATTCGCTCAACCGTCATCAGGCAATCAGGACAATGCTCTATATGCTCCTCAACCTTCGCCTTGCTCTCCTCGCTGCACACGCCATCCACGTAAAGTGGTATGAGATCTTTTATAATTTCACAATCTTTATTCACTATTCTACCTCCTGTTTCTGTTACATTTTATCCATTATCATCATTCTGGCACGGTGATATGTCACCCTGGCCCAGCTCTCTGTCTTACCAAATATATCAGCGATCTGTCCGAACCTCAGTTCACCGAATACCCTCAGCGTAAACACTTCTTTATACGGTTCTGGCAGATCATGTAGTATTCTGTGGATTTTTATGGCCTGTTCCTTGTCAACCGTCTCCGATATGAAATCATACTCCGTATCCCCCATCACGGCTGACTGCGACTCAGACCTGGTCGTTACCTCATCACCGTCCACAAGTTCCCTGTTCTGCTTTCCCACATATGTAAAGTATGTATTCTTGGCTATCTGACAGAGCCAGACCTTTATATCGCAGTCTCCTTTGAACTTATCCACAGCTTTTATCGCTTTGACGAATGTCTCCTGTGTTATGTCTTCAGCTATGTGGGGATTCTTAGACAATGCCAGCACAAAACGATATACGTCTTTGTAGTACTTTTCGTATATTTCTTCTATTTCATTTTTTTCTTTTCCTGACGCCAAGTTTTTTACCTCCCTTCACATATAAGACCAGTATAATTGAAAAACGTTACAAAAAAATAAAAAATGCTATGAATTTTGGAAATTCTTCACAGCATTTTTCATCGTTTATATTTTGTCAGATTTTCTTCTCTTTGACTAGAAGCTGTGGCCACCGCCGCCACCGCCGATGCCTCCGCCTCCGAATCCACCGCCGCCGATTCCGCCATGACCGCCGGATCCAGATCTTGTTCTTCTCGTTTCACTGATCATATCATATTTATGATTCATGTTATATGAAACCTTTGTGCCGGTAAGAAGATTTTTTGAACCCATGTCATATACCTTTGACGTCTTCTTCAGCAGAAGATAATTAAGCAATATAGAAAATATTATTGCAAGGAGTATGTTGCTGATATGCTTCATTGGCCGGCTTATCTGTTCTCCTACCAGCAGCATATTTATCTGCTTGAATGCCTCATTTGCGCACTCAAAATATTTCTCTTCACTTGCATATTCATAGACATTGTCTGTTATCGTATAAGCATTTGTCTTGGTTATGATCTTGTATGGTTTACCATACGAATAGATGTATATCTGTCTATTACGCATATCAATGAAAAACATAACACCATCCCGGGTACCAAATTCTCTTTTATAGGCAGATTCCGCATGGTATGCTGTAGATTTGTACATAAGGTTCGATGTCACACACAATACATTGCAATAACGGGCAGTCTCATTCATAGTCTCCGACAATTGTGCCTCTTGACTTTCAGTCAACACATCTGCATCATCTTTGATTATCACTTCATGCTGGTGACTGTACGAATCATCCTGATCCTTCTCTGATGCCTGAGCAGTCACTACACCATTACATCCCATAACCAGAAACAGCAGTATGATCATCACAGTGATCACCACTCTGCCAATTACCGATCTACGCACGATGATCACCTCCCTTGTACTCAAACTGCGGAAGTGGTCTTGTGGACATCCGGTTGTGGCTGATAACCAGATCTATAAGCGTCAGAATAGTGGCAGCACACACCAGGAGCACGCATCCATAATAATACTTATCCATAACCGGTTTTATCAACACAACCGCTACAGACAGAATGGTGGCAAATGCAACAAATAATCCCATGGCGCCACTTTTCCTTTTTACTCTTCTCACATTTGCTATGCCTTTTACTGCCCCATAAATGGCAACCAGACACGAGATGCACGCCACAACATAACTGGCCTTTCCCATAATATCCCAGTTAAAAAGTAAGGGATTTATTCCAAACTTCAGGCAGAAAAATAATATCATGCATGCTATCAGCTGTATGACTTCAAGGAAACAGGAAAACTTCACAAATGAAGTTATCTTATTTTTTAATTTTCTTTTTATGTTTTTTTGTGGCTTTTTTGTTTGTAGCTTTTTTGTTTGTAGCTTTTTCTTCCTGCCTCCACTTTTCTTTGCATTAAGTGTATGCCTTGCGAAGAATCCCGGATCATTTTCATGTGTCTCTACATCTGCTATCTTCTCCATCTCATCGCAATATACCATGGTCACAAGCGCACCTATCGCAGATACAAATGCCAGCAGCACGCCAGGCCTCACCGTAAGAAATAAGTTCAGCAAAAAGTATAGTGGGATCACTCCTATCAGGCATCCAAGCAGGAACTTTCCGATATCAAGCGGTATGTCCGCAGCCACTTTTCCCGTGCTGCCATTTACCGCTGCATATGCAATACGCTTACCGTTCTTGTACGACAAAAGCCACACCGGAAACAACCCGGTCTTTGCTCCAGTGATCTTTATATCCATCGTTTCTGACAATGGCTCCTCCGGTTCACCGATAGCATCGTATGTACATAGATGATGTTTTATCTTACTCATCATCACATCGTGCGCCATATCACCTGTCACATGCGCTATCTTATCCCTGTAAACCTTATAATCCACATCCGGCAGATCCGCATAGAATCCGCTCAGATATCCCATGGAAAATGGCTTCATATCCGCCGAGTCAAATGGTGCCACCTTGCTGCTGAGATCATCTGGAAACAGCGATGATGCATCTACGGTTATATTCTCATAATGATTATCCGCAAAGCATCTTATATTATATGTATGACTAACTGTATCAACCCCTGAGCTATAGCTGTCCGTCGCCCTGACAGTGGTTTTACCTTTCTGGTCGACATCAGTCGGTCATTTTTTGCGGACAGTTCAATACATGCCTGTCTGTTTCGCTCCCTGCTCCTGCGTTTGCTCTCGTT
>CAKQTZ010000013.1 GCA_934277375.1 uncultured Coprococcus sp.
CCGACGTTCTTGAAATTCTTGTTTGGAATTTCAGGGTTGTCATGTTGTTAATTTTTCAAGGTTCTTTATGTTCTCGCTTCTCAGCGACAACTTCTATATACTATCACATTCATTTATCAATGTCAACAACTTTTTTCATCTTTTTTCAAGTCATTTCGTCAGCTCTTATGAACTGATTTCGTATCATAATCGGGAGATTACAAAGCGAATACGTCTCAAAATCAGATATTTTATAGATGTTTCTGACACCGTCTCACGCGACAGCTTTTATAAAATACCACCATCATTTGGCAAAGTCAAGCACTTTTTTGCTTATTTTGCCTTATTTTGAAATAAACTCGAACCGCAACACATCTTATTTATTTAACACACCTTATTTATTCACAAGATCTTATTTACATTTACCTCAACTTACTTATATTTACCACATCCCATACATATTCTTGAAGATGTTTTATTCTTTGTTCCGCACTCCCTGCAATACCATCCTGAACTTGCATTGGACTGGGTTGTACTCGCAGCAGCCACCGCAGAAAGATTCATACGGCTCTCACTTCTGGTATTCTGGCTGTCATTGTTCTGGCCATACTGATTCGAATTGTACTGATTCTGGCTGTTCTGATTGTGTTTGTACTGATTCTGGCTGTCATTTCTGTTATACGAAAGCACTGGTTCCTGCGTCTGCTGAACCGGCGCCCCCATGGAATATCCATTATCATTCATACTCTTCAGTATATTCTTGATATCAAGCACATTGTTGATAAGCTCTACAAATATGCCAAATCCATATATAACTACCAGGCCTCCGCCCCATACAATCAATGAAATTCCTACATCGATTCCCAGCAGTATAAATCCTGCTATCACAACCCCTGCCAGCAATATCCATAACACTACCTTTGAAATTCTTGTAAACATATCTCTTATTCCTCCTCTATCGTCGTATAATATTCTTCTTCCATATCTGGAGGAGTAAACGAGTCTCCTCCCCACCAGTATGTAATATCAAATGTTCCATCACCACTCGTTTCAAGTGAATCATAGCCATCATATCCATACAGTGCATATCGTGCCAGGTCTCCCATATCAAACCTTACATTTGTCACCTGTCCGCAGTTTATATGAACCTCATACCTTATAGTGTCAGCCTGACCTCTTGACGGTTCATCCCCAGCCAGTTCCATGATACTGACATAAAGATCTGAGACAACACCTGTATCGTCCAGATATCCGTATACAACCGCACTGCCTGAGTATTTGTTCACCCCCTCTTCATACTCATCGTATGCTCCTTCCATTTCATGAATGTTGTCTGTGTCCTTTATCTGTTCATATATATCATAAAAAAATGATGTCAGATCAGAAGCTTTAACTCCTAGATAACCTTTTTGGCTCCATCCCATATAATCCCGATTACAGTATACCTCACCATTGGCCTTGCAATATGATTCATAACCATGCTCTATTTGTTGCGGATTTACTATTTCGTCAGGATTAAAGCAAATAGTTGAATAACCTCCGGTCATATATAACTCTTCACCATCACTTTCTATTTGAACACTATTCGAGTATGTACATGATCCAGAATAATTGTTTTCACTTTCACTCACGTGTATCTGGCTGCCAATGTCTATCCTGCCCCCGAACGGTTTATCATTCTCCATGGCATCTTTCACCGCATCAACAGTCATTGCAATAAACTCATTTTTTCGTTTCTCAGCCATCTTGTTATTCAATATTACTATAAAGATAAATGTGGCTACCAGAGCACAAATTCCGATAACCTTCATTTTGGCAGATACATGTATTCGTTTCTTTTTTTTACCTCCAGATTTCTCCTGTTCCTCCCCGCACACGGGACAAAACCGATCCTCGTCATTCAAATGACATCCGCAATTTGGACAGCTTTTCATCAACCGCACCCTCCTATAATAATTTATCTCTGCAAATTCTGGATCAACCCTTTCTGCACTGCCAAGAATATCACATTTATTCCGCATGTGAAGTCATTTGTACAATTTATCACTCATATGTACATATTGACTTCAATCGCCCCATTTTACAGCCAGATATCTCCGCATGAATATAAAAAGGCGATGGTAACATAACAGCATTTACCGTCGCCTTTACTATAATTTTTCTATTTTGATTATTCTATATATACTCCAGTGCCTGCTGAATATTTGCAACTCCGACCACCTTCATATCTCCCAGATCTTTCATCTTCTTCACATTGTCCAGATTCGACCTTGGTATTATGCAGATCTTAAATCCCATCTTCGCAGCCTCGCGCACTCTCTGCTCCGCACCTGACACTCCGCGCACCTCGCCCGAAAGTCCCATCTCGCCGAACATGACCATATCAGAAGGTATGGCACGGTTCTTAAAACTTGACACAAGGGCAAATACTATTCCCAGATCTGCCGACGGATCATCGAGTCTCATTCCTCCGGCTATGTTCACGTATGCGTCGCAGCCCGCCATCACTATGCCGCCTCTCTTCTCAAGAACAGCAAGCAGAAGATTTACTCTGTTGTAGTCGAGTCCCACACTTGTTCTTCTTGGCAGATTGAAGCTTGACTGGCACACCAGCGCCTGGATCTCGAGCAGTATTGGTCTTGTTCCTTCCATTGTACATACGACCACAGATCCTGATGTGTCATCAGGTCTTCCATCCAGCATGAGCTGTGACGGATTCTTCACCTCCGCAAGACCGGTTCCCTTCATCTCAAACACACCTATCTCATTTGTCGAGCCAAATCTGTTCTTGACCGCGCGAAGGACTCTGAAGCCGGCATTGCGCTCACCTTCGAAATAGAGAACTGTATCCACCATATGTTCAAGGGTTCTTGGTCCTGCTACGGTTCCCTCCTTGGTAACATGTCCTACTATGAATATGGCGATACCTGTCTGCTTTGCCATCCTCATGAGTCTGGCAGTTACCTCCTTCACCTGAGACACACTTCCCGGCGCGGACTCCACATCATCCGTAACTATGGTCTGTATGGAATCGATAACTATCACTTTTGGAGTATCCTTCTTGACATACTCCTCCACATCCTCGAGATTGTTGACACAGAGAAGCAGCATATCTTTTGTAAAACTTCCGATACGCTCTGCCCTCATCTTTATCTGTGAAAGTGATTCCTCGCCTGACACATAAAGTATCTTCTGTCCCATCTCCGACATATTCCTGCACATCTGCAGCAATATAGTGGATTTTCCTATTCCCGGATCCCCTCCGACAAGCACGAGTGATCCGCTCACTATTCCTCCGCCTAATACTCTGTTTAATTCGCCTATTCCTGTGGTGAAACGTGTCTCGTCGGTGGTCTCCACCTCCAAAATGCTTGTAGGCGCCACGACAGCCCTTCTACCGGACTGGCTCTTGGCGCCTACTGTCACTTTCTCCTCGCAAAATGAATTCCACGCTTTACAGCCGGGACACTGTCCCATCCATTTTGTCGATTCAAATCCACATTCCTGGCAAAAAAACACTTGTTTTCCTTTTGCCATATATATTCTCCTGTGAAATTCTCATTATAACCTAATATATCAGCTGATCTGCCAGCCGTTTATTCCAAACCTGACTTAGTCAAATGCTCTCTTCACATCAACCTTGACCGGTCTGCCCTCTTCAAGATCTACGCTTATGCTCATCTTGCCACCGAGGTTAGTCTTGTTCTTGCCAACATATACATCGTCTACGTGAACCTTGTACTCTGTCTCAGGCTCAAGCTCAAGTGTGATGGACGCATTCTCTGGTCCTTCCACAACAAATGTCACATCATTCTCATCAGCCTTAAAACCGTGTACTGCGGTTCCTGGCACTGACTCGTATACGAACATTCCGTTCTTCTCAAGCTTTGTGATCTCATTGAAAGTCTTTATCTTATATATATCTCCCTGAAACTCAAAACCGTCCTTCTTGGTCTTTGCTCCAAGCTCATAATTACCAAATTCTAATGTATCCCCCTGTGTATTTATCAATTCGTTTACTACCGCCACTTCTTTATCCTCCTGTTGTTTTTGTATAATCTGGCTCTATCGCAATAATATCCTGATATATATCAATATTCTCTGTATACTATCCGTTAGTGATTCTCATTATACAGTAATGCATCCTTTTTTTCTACAAAATTATGCATTTTCACCAATATTTCATATTAATTTCTACTGCTTAGTTTTACAGTCAATATCTCTGTATATCATGACCATATCACAAATATCTAATCTTATATCACTTCTCCGTCTTTTGTTTTGCTGTAAGTGATATTTTCTCAGTGATTTTGCCGTCATTTTCTTTCTTTTTCTTCGTCGACACTGTAACCATATCACCTTTTTTGACGTCTCCTCTGAGTATAGCCTCCGCAAGCTCATCCTCCACATA
Source organism: uncultured Coprococcus sp. (assembly GCA_934277375.1). Classification (GTDB taxonomy): domain Bacteria; phylum Bacillota; class Clostridia; order Lachnospirales; family Lachnospiraceae; genus Coprococcus. Next base: position 4,391 of record CAKQTZ010000013.1, read on the forward strand.
GGTCTGGATAGCTCTCTTGAGAGGTCTTGCTCCGTACTTCTTGTCATATCCCTTTTCAAAGACATATTTCTTTGCGTGATCTGTAAATTTCAGTTCTATATCCATCTGGGTCTGTACACGGTTCTTGAGCTCCTTGAGCATAAGTCCGGTTATCGACTTCACATTCTCCTCACTTAAGGCATGGAACACGATTATGTCATCTATTCTGTTCAGGAACTCAGGCTTGAAGGTTCTCTTAAGCTCATCCATGACATTGCTCTTCATCTTCTCATGTTCCTTTGTCTCGTCAACCACTGTGACAAATCCAAGCTGCTTAGGGTCCACTATTCCCTGGGCACCTGTATTGGAGGTCATGATTATGATAGTGTTCTTGAAATCAACCTTTCTTCCCTGGGAATCTGTTATATGTCCATCATCAAGCACCTGAAGGAGAATATTGAACACATCACTGTGGGCTTTCTCTATCTCATCGAACAGTACCACCGAATATGGATTGGTCCTGACCTTCTCGCTGAGCTGTCCGCCCTCCTCAAATCCTACATAACCAGGAGGCGAACCTATCATCTTAGACACGCTGTGTTTCTCCATATACTCTGACATATCAACTCTTATCAACGCATCTTCACTGCCAAATACCACATCAGCCAAAGCTTTCGACAGTTCAGTTTTGCCGACACCTGTAGGGCCAAGAAACAGGAATGATCCCATCGGCCTCTTCGGATCCTTCAGCCCGACTCTGCTTCTCTTGATGGCGCGGGCAACCGCTGTCACTGCCTCGTCCTGACCGACTACGCGCTTGTGAAGCTCTGTCTCAAGTCTTTCGAGTCTGTGTGATTCTTTCTCTGTCAGCCTGCTTACTGGAATCTTTGTCCATACTGATACAACGTCCGCAATATCGTTCTCATTTACAAGCAGTTCTTTATGTGCCGCCGAATTCCTTCTTGTCTTCTTCTTCACAAGATCTTTCTGTCTGCCACTCACCTCTGCAGCAGCCTCTATATCGCCTGCTATAAGTGCTTTTTCCAGGTCTGCATCAAGTGTCTCCATCTCAGCATCCAGAGCCTTTCCTGCACTGGCATGACGCTCTGAGCCTGAAAAGCCCAGTCTGCGCCTTGAACACGCCTCATCCATGAGATCTATCGCCTTATCCGGCAGAAATCTGTCTGTTATATATCTCACGGACAGATCAACCGCTGCCTCTACAGCTTCATCACTTATAGTTACATTGTGATGCTGTTCATAGCACGGTCTTAACCCTTCAAGGATCTCAATAGCTTCTTCACGTGTAGGTTCATCGACATATACCGGCTGGAATCTTCTCTCAAGTGCTGCATCTTTCTCAATATACTTCCTGTACTCACTCTGTGTCGTAGCACCTATCATCTGGATCTCTCCCCTAGAGAGTGATGGCTTAAGTATATTCGATGCGTCTATGGCACCTTCAGCGCCACCTGCTCCTATCAGGGTATGCAGCTCATCTACAAAAAGAATGATATTGCCATCGGCTCTGACCTCATCGATAACCTTCTTTATCCTGTCCTCGAATTCTCCTCTGTACTTTGAGCCGGCAACCATGCTGGACAGGTCAAGTGACAGAAGCCTTTTACCCTTAACAGTATCTGGCACTTCTCCATGTGATATAAGATATGCTATCCCCTCCACAACGGCCGTCTTACCAACTCCAGGCTCACCGACCATACACGGATTGTTCTTCATTCGCCTGCTCAGGATCTGCATAACCCGTTCTATCTCTTTGGTTCTTCCGACAACAGGATCCATGTTACCCATATGGGCTTCCATGGTGAGATCACGTGAATACTGATTCAGGGTAGGAGTAGATGTTTTATTCTTACCCTTTGACTTTTTAAGCGCTGCATACTCTCTTTTTGCAGTATTTGCATCGCTGCCACACGCCATGAGTATGTCTGTATATACCTTCTGTATGTTCACATTTTCCGAAGCCATCAACTTTACAGCTACGCAATCCATGACTTTGATAAGTGCCAGAAGGATATGCTCTGTTCCAACCTCCTGGGAACCCAGTCTCTTTGCCTCATATTGTGAATCATCCAATATCTTTCTTGCACTCTTTGTATATTTGTCCCGTTCTCCCGTGACTACGCCTCCCGGCTCCAATGTGTACTTGAGTGCATCTATTATCTTGGCTATATCAAGCCCATTCTCGTTCAGAATACTGTATGCGGTCGTGTCTGAAACTGATGCAAGCGCAACTATGAGATGCTCGCTTCCTACAAAGTTCTGTCCAAGCTTTCTGGCAACTCTGTTTGCCTCCTTTATCACAATCTCAGATTCCGTACTATATGGTATGTTCATACAATCACCTCAAATCTATATATTCTAGCAATATACGCCTCAGTATAGCATATATATGTGCAGAATACAAAAGAGGTTTTGGGTTAGTTTCCCAAAACCTCTTCTGTAAATTAACAACTTGTATCCCTACTGTTCGTCAATAGCTTTACCTATATCATGTCTCATATACTTGTTGTCAAATGTAATCCACTCTGTCGCAGCATATGCATTTGCACGTGCCTCGAAGAGATCCTTGCCCTTCGCTGTCACACCAAGTACACGTCCGCCATTCGTCACGATCTGATCACCGTCGAACTTTGTTCCTGCATGGAAGACAAAGTAATCGTCCTTGCCATCAAACTTCTCAAGACCACTTATAGGATACCCCTTCTTATATGACACTGGATATCCATCAGATGCAAGGACTACACATACCGCTGCATTGTCCTCGAACTGAAGATCGACTTTGTCTAGTGTTCCGTCGATACATGCCTCCATGACATCGATGATATCATTCTTCATACGTGGAAGAACTACCTGAGCCTCAGGATCGCCAAATCTTGCATTGTACTCAAGAACCTTAACACCGTTTGGTGTCATCATAAGTCCGCAGAACAGAACTCCCTTGAATTCTCTTCCCTCAGCCTTCATGGCCGCCATAGTTGGCTTGTAGATGTTCTCCATGCAATACTCATCTATCTCTTTTGTATAGAAAGGACTTGGTGAGAATGTTCCCATACCGCCTGTGTTGAGGCCCTGATCTCCATCCTTTGCTCTCTTGTGATCCTGTGCTGATGTCATAGGCTTTATGGTTGTTCCATCACAGAAGCAGAGAACTGATACCTCACGGCCTGTCATGAACTCCTCTATAACCATAGTGTTACCCGCTGAACCAAAGTGCTTGTCAAGCATGATCTCCTTGACGCCTGCCTTTGCCTCCTCAAGGTCATTACATATGAGAACGCCCTTGCCAAGTGCAAGTCCGTCAGCCTTTAATACTATAGGGAATGTAGCTGTCTCAAGATACTTGAGCGCTGAATCAGCATCTGTAAAATTCTCATAAGCTGCCGTAGGTATGCCATATTTCTTCATGAGATCCTTGGAGAACGCCTTTGATCCCTCTATGATCGCAGCATTTGCACGAGGTCCGAATGCTCTGATACCGGCTGCCTCAAATGCATCGACTGCACCTGCAACAAGCGGGTCATCCGGTGCTACAACTACCAGATCAACTTCCTTATCCTTTGCAAATGCAACCAGCTTGTCGAAATCCATAACACCTATATCAACGCACTCTGCAAGTGCTGCAATACCTGCGTTCCCAGGTGCACAATATATCTTGGATACTTTATCACTCTTTGAAATACTTGTAACTATAGCATGCTCTCTTCCGCCGCTTCCTACTACCAATACTTTCATGATATTCCTCCTAATCTTCTACAACTGCAATTCCATCTTCAACATGTACTTTGCCGTGTGCGATCTTGTCTATGACCGCAGGCAGGAGCTTCCACTCAGCCTGTTCCATCACACGCTGCTGCAGAGCTTTCGGTGTATCACCATTCTGTACTGCAACCGCCTTTTGCATGATGATCGGACCTGTGTCAGTGCCCTTATCGACAAAATGAACCGTAGCACCCACTACCTTGACACCTCTTGCAAGGGCTGCCTCATGAACCTTGAGTCCATAGTAGCCTGTTCCGCAGAATGCAGGTATGAGTGATGGGTGTATGTTGACTATCTTGTTCGGATATGCATCTATCACTATCTCAGGTATGACCACAAGATATCCTGCGAGGACTATGAGATCCGCATCGGTCTCCTGAAGCTTTGCAAGAAGTACCTCGTTGAACTGGGCTCTGTCCTCATAATCCTTAGGACTTACGACCTCCGCTGCTATCCCTGCCTTCTTCGCCCTCTCAAGAGCAAATGCATTCCTGTTGTTGCTTATGACCGCAACTATCTCTGTATCTGTTATGACTTTATTATCTATGGCATCTATGATGGCCCGAAGATTGGTTCCGCCTCCTGATACCAGAACTGCAACCTTTAGCATAAGTCTACTCCCTTTTCACCAGCTACTACTGTACCGAGTACAAATGCCTTGTCGCCGGCAGCTTCTATAGCTGCAATAGTCTTGTCTGCATCTGCAGGATCAATTGCAAGACACATACCAACACCCATGTTGTATGTGTTGTACATCATATGCTCATCTATATCACCATTCTTTGCAAGAAGCTTGAATATAGCTGGAACCTCATATGAATCCTTCTTGACCTGAGCACGCACTCCGTCTGGAAGCATTCTTGGAATGTTCTCGTAGAATCCGCCACCTGTGATATGGCTGCAGCCCTTAACTGTAACGCCTGCATCCTTCACTGACTTAAGAGCCTTTACATAGATTCTTGTAGGCTCGATAAGTGCCTCACCGAGTGTCTTGCCAAGCTCATCGTAATATGTATCAAGAGATTCCTTTGTCATCTCGAACACCTTACGTACCAGTGAGAATCCATTGCTGTGAACACCGCTTGAAGCGATACCGATAAGTGTATCACCAGGCTTGATGTTCTCACCTGTGATGAGATCCTTCTTCTCTACAACACCAACTGCAAATCCTGCAATATCATACTCATCCTCAGGCATAAGTCCAGGATGCTCTGCTGTCTCACCACCAACAAGGGCAGCACCTGACTGGTTACATCCCTCCGCAACACCGCTTACTATGGTTGCGATCTTCTCTGGATAGTTCTTGCCGCACGCTATATAGTCAAGGAAGAAAAGTGGCTCTCCACCAGAGCATGCGATATCATTCACGCACATTGCCACTGCGTCAATTCCGATGGTATCATGCTTATCCATAATATAGGCAAGCTGAACCTTTGTTCCACATCCGTCTGTTCCTGACAGAAGTATAGGCTCTTCCATATTCTTAATCTTTGCAAGGCTGAAAGCTCCTGCAAATCCGCCAATTCCGCCAAGCACCTCAGGTCTCATGGTAGTCTTGATGTGCTTCTTCATAAGCTCCACAGACTTGTATCCAGCTTCAATATCCACTCCGGCATTCTTGTAATCCAATTTCTTATCCTCCTGTTATCGATTATTTGTACAGATGCTCACGTATATGTTCCGCATACCATCTGCACTTTTCAAATACTCCTGTAAATTATAGATTATATCTAATACTTTGTAAAGAATGAGATGATTACAAATTGATAATGTATCACGCATATGATATAATAACAACATCTAGTGGGTTGTAACGCGGATTATACATAACATTTTATTATATTACATCATTTGAGGGGTACAAGAAGGAGCATCTGCATGACTAACAACAGATTGAACATAGGTATTTTTACATGTCATATTGATAACGATTATGCCATTGAGGTATGCAAGGGGGCTGAATACGCTGCAAAGGAGATGGATTGCAATCTAATAGTGTTTCCAGGTATGTTCCTGAGTGCATCTTTCTATGACCCTGCCAACCAATTGTATGATTACCAATATAATTCTATCTACTATTATGCACACCCAGAATGTCTTGATGCTCTCATAATATCCATAGGAGCCATATCATCTTTTCTGTCAGAAAAGGATCTGCATTCTTTCCTGTCTCATTTTGATGGTATTCCCATACTTACACTTGAGGTAAAGCTTCCCGGATATCCATGCATAAAAACAGATAATACCATGGGAATGAAAACCGCTATCGAACACATTATAAAGAAACATAACCGAAAACATATATGTTTTGTGGCTGGCAAGGAGGACAACTTTGACAGCAACCAGCGCCTCGGTGTATATCGCGATATCCTGGCTGAAAACGATTTATCCGTAGAGGATCGCATGATAATACACGGTGATTTTTCGGAGCACTGTCAGGATGAGATATCCAGACTTCTCGACGCTAATCCAGATGCAGACGCTATAGTTTTCGCAAACGACCGCATGGCGGCAGGCGGATATGAGGTATTGAAGGACAGGCAGATCCGCATCGGAAGTTCCATGTCCGTCATCGGCTTTGATGACTCTCCTACTTCAGTGAACATGGATCCACCACTCACAACGATCAATATCAATTCGTGTGAACTGGGCTACCGCTCAGTGTATGCCGCCATAAAGCTTGCACGTACCGGCAGCATGAAAACAGAAATCCTGGATTCACTTTTTATACCAAGACTGTCCTGTGGATGTGGGCTGTGCAGCAATTGCAGCATCGATGCAAATTTATTTCTGAATGCAGACAGCAGTATATCTGATATGATATCCCAGCTTGACAAATTGCTGTTTGCTGATATATCCGGTGCATTTTATTCGCCTAAGGTTACAGATGTATTCAATGATCTTCTTGTAGATATAATCACCTACATAAGAGATGACCAGATGTTCTCACACTCTGAAACCAACATAATCGACAAGCTAAAAAACATACTTGATTCGGATATCACTGTTTTTTATTCAGTGCCTAAAACAGCTTATATGTTCAGGAAGCTCGCTGTACTTTTCTCCGGAATAGCACTTCCTCCTGCGCAGAGACTCAAACTTGGATCTCTGAATGCAACAATAACCAATACCATATCCCTGTTTATATCAAACCAGTTGTATAACAGGATATATGAAAACAAGATGCTGGGATGGTCATCAATATATATAACCAGGGATACTCTCACATACGGAGAAGACCTAAACAAAACCTATTCATCCATCTTAAATAAACTGCAGGAGCTGGATTACGATGGAGCTTATGTATACACATATGATGACCCTATACATATAACTGAGACAGGAAGCTGGACTGTTCCAAAGTCAATATTCCTTCAAGCATTTTTCAACCCAAATAACTGCCAGGTACTTATGGGCGAATCCCGCAGGATCCCTTCGGTGGAACTATTTGATAATGAATACACTTACTACGAAGATCGCTTTACATCTGTTATCGTTCCCATATTTACGAATGATGACCACCACGGTATCTTTGTCTGCAACACAGATGTGGCACACTTCAGTTCAATATATGCCACCAGTCTTCAGCTCGGTGCCGCCCTTAAATATATGGCACTGCTGAGAGAACAGAATCTTACCCAGGAACAGCTCAAGATGTCACTAGATGAGATCCATGAGAAAAATGAACTTCTCAACCATCTGTCAACATCGGATGAGCTTACCGGAATATACAACAGACGTGGTTTCATGGAGCGTGTTGAATACTATATCAATATTCCGGCAAACCGGGGAATGAAGGCTCTCCTGCTGTTCGCTGACATGGACTCTCTCAAAGTTGTCAACGACAAGTTTGGTCACAAGGATGGTGATTTTGCACTGAAAAATATTGCAAATATCCTCACCCGGAGCTTTGGTCTGCACGATGTAATTGGAAGGATCGGTGGTGACGAATTCGTATGCTTTGCATTCGTTGACGATTCTGATTATGTATCACTGGTCCAGCAGAGGATCAAAGAATATTCAGCGGAACTGAATGCCACATGCGGCAAACCTTATTTCATAGAGATGAGTGTGGGCGTTACGGAATTTGTATGCGATGGTTATCAGACCATCGAAGATCTTCTGTCCCGTGCCGACACAGCACTCTATTCTAATAAGAGATACAAGAGAATGTCTATATTGAAATAAATAAAAGATCCGGATGATGTCTATATATCACATACACCATCCGGATCTTTTTTATTGCCCATTCAATTAAACGCTTCATTCAGTTTTTCTGTCCCAGGCAACACAAATCTTCCATTTTCTATAATTGGAACTTCTGTACCATCAGGATGTACGGAATATATTCCTCCTATCTCATCATATGGTATGGTTATATCTGTATGGCAGTTAAAATATGCTTTGGACAGATCCGTCTTTCTGAGGACAGAATATTCGTTATCCTTAGCAACTATCTCTTTTCCATCCGGATTATAAAGTCTGGTATCCTCACTCCAGCTATAGCATGTATCACCCACAGCAAAATGTGGTCCCATTTTCTCTACTATCAGTATTGGGAGTTTATACACTATGTCATATTTATTTGCCATGACATACGCCGTAGTGTTTGTGCCTATCGCAAACTCTCCTATCGGCAATGTATCTCTTCCTCCAAGCAGATTCTCCTTTATATACTTCTTGTCTGATATATCATCCATATAATTATCGCATGTGTAATCCGTTATCCTGCCATCCTCAAAAGTGAGCCTGAGATTGACATATTTCAGACCGCCCAGATACACTTCACTCACGTTCAGTATGCCATGGGTTCCCGTGAGTTTCGGCGATGTGAACACCTCCCCAACAGGTATATTCACATCTGCTACACAATTTTCAAAATTGGTTTCCTTTTCAGGATCTGCAAGTTCATGGAGCATAACTGTCATATCAGTTACATTGCCATTTTGTCCGGCAACCCTTACATTCACAGCCTTGTCCAACTCATCTATGATACTCTGGTGCAGCATCCTGAACTCATCATTGTCCATCGTATTTATACGGACTGTATCCCTGAATATCTCCCTGTATCTGTCTCCTATCTCAGGAATCGGATATGCTATGATCGTAAAGCTGCATTTATCCTGATGAATATATTCGTTGACGATCTGTGCGCTCAGCGTCTGATACTCCACCTGAAGTTCCTGCTGTCTCACATCCAAAGCAGGGCTGGCATCATGTGTTTCCGGCTCAAATGGATTCTCTCCAAACACTTCTATCACTGCCGGACCTGCGTATACATCGGCCTCATGCGCAAGATTCTTATATGCCTGTCTGAGCACCTCAAGCTTTCTCTCCATCAGCTTCTTATCCATAAAAAGCGCTTCATCCATCCTGTGGTCGTACTCAAGCTGCTTGTTCGGCACTGACGATGAATATCCTATTCTGTTGATCAGTCGCCTGTTGATTCTGTTGACTGCATACCGGTAACATACCGGTCTAAGTCCCATGGTCTCAAACTGTTTTATCGCCGCGCGGACCATACGCTCCTGTCCCAGGAAATATCTTATATTGACTGTCTCCTTCTGACTCAAATCTATACCGGCTGCCTCAAAGCCAAGTCTGTAGCCCTCTGTAAATGTTCTCGCCATGGATTCGATCTCTTCCTGTGGCAACGTGCTCATAAAAATAGCTGTGTCTATCTCATTTTTTCCTATATATTCTCCATATTTATAAAGATAGGATACATCCTCCAAATCACTGTTCATCACTATATCAGTGGCAAATGACAGATCTGGACTCATCTGCTCCTTGATCCTGTATGTCATGAAATATTCAGCATAATCATTCTCAAAGAAATATACAGCCATGTGGAGATCCTTTGCGGTCACATGCTCCTGAAACATGAAATATATCTGCACAAAGAGTTCAGCAAACAAAGTTATGTCAACTATTCTCCCCTCAAATGCATACACGGTCATGCCCCTTATCTCGTTGTAGACAAAACCTAACAGTCTGGCTATACTTCCAGATTCCTCAGTCTCAATGCTCTTATCCTGTGAAAACATCTTCGCTATATAATCATAATTAGCATAGCTTGTCTTATAATTATCTCCAAGTATATCATTGTAAAGACCACGATTCATAGCCTGGAGCTGTGTCAGGCTTCTGCCAGTCACAGCATCATTTTTCACCAGTTCAAGAACATCTCCTATCCTGGCAATAAAATCTGCGACCTTAACGAAATAATCTCTGTATGGTTCTGCAACAACGGTCTCATGCGTTATCTGCCTGATCCTGTGCATCACAAGCTCATATCTCTCTTCAATATCGTCAAATTCTTCTGTCAGATTCTTATAATAATTCATCTCATGCCCTTTCTATAGTCCCATCAGCAAAAATATAACAGTCAATCCAAATACCACCCCGTTGAGTATGATAGCCATCTTCTTGGTAGTTATGCCACCGTTGTCGGCCCGGTATCCTATGATAGAAAATACCATCCCGGTGAACGTCATCACCAGTGTACTCACCATGAGAACACCATATACCCTCTCAACTTTTCCCTGGGTAATTATAGACTTTATAATAGAAAGAATTACAAAAACTCCTCCAAACCCGCCGAGGAAATAGCCTATGATCGTATCCGTTGGGAATCCGGGTGCTGCCACCTTAAAATCTTTACTTCTCTGCATGATATCTCCTTAATAGCCTTGCTGTTACATAATATATACCATATCCTATAACACCACCAAGTGTATTCATGATGATGTCATCTATATCAAACACTCCCAGCTTAGTTATGTACTGTGCCGTCTCTATGGAAAGTGTAAATACCAAAGAATACATGAGCGCCTGGATAAAGGTCGTATTCTTGTTTCTTGCCCACCTGAGCAACATGCCAAATGGTATAAATGCAAGTACATTGCCATAGAGATTCAGAAAAACACTGAGATGTGACATCTGATCCCGATACAAAATAAATCTCTGTATTTCCTGCAATGGATGAAGATTATACCTTCTCTCATCATAACCACCGCGTCCAAACATATCACTGAATATGAGGAAATAGACAATACAGATTATATAAAGCACAAACAGCACGAGACACACTGTTCTGAGCTTTTTTCTGTCTATCTGCTTCAAAATATTTTTTGCTCCTATTATGAATGAGTAGCCGTGCGCATCTCCATGATCCTGTCAAGGAGCATATCAGCGCACTCCTCTTTTGACATCATTGGCAATTCACTGATATCATTCTTTGTAATAAGAGTGAGAACATTGGTATCCACACCAAATCCCGCTCCTGCGACTTTCAGGTTGTTCGCCGCAATAATATCTATATGCTTCGAATCGATCTTCTTCCTTGAATTCTCTATGAGATCCCTCGTCTCCATAGAAAATCCGCAGATTATCTGATCGTTTATCCCCTCATCTGATCTCTGATTTCCAAGAGCCAGAAGTATATCCTTTGTTCGGGAGAGCTTGATACTCATATCTCCGTCGCTCTTCTTTATCTTGTGTTCAGCAACTTCCGCAGGCTTATAATCAGCAACCGCTGCAGCCTTGATTATCACATCCTGATCTCTGCTTCTCGACATGACAGCGTCATACATATCCTGGGCCGAGGTCACATCCACCACTTTCACAAATCTAGGTGGCTCTATCTCCACTTTACCTGTCACCAGAGTCACATCGGCACCTCTGAGCATAGCCTGTTTCGCTATGGCGTATCCCATCTTGCCAGTTGAATGATTCGTTATATACCTGACGGGATCAATGGCCTCACGGGTAGGTCCGGCTGTCACAAGCAGTCTGACTCCCGCCATATCTTTTTCTTTTGCTATGGCTTTCAGAATATAATCCTGCAGCACCTCCGCATCCGGAAGTTTACCCTTCCCGGTATCTCCACATGCAAGATATCCCACTGCCGACTCTACCATCTCATATCCATATGATTCAAGCTTTTTTATATTATCCTGCACGATCGGGTTCTCTATCATACCTGTATTCATAGCAGGAGCTATTATCTTTGGGCACTTCGCCGGCATGATTGTTGTGCTGAGCATATCATCTGCTATCCCTCCAGCTATTTTGCCTATGATATTTGCCGATGCAGGCGCAACCATGAACACATCAGCCCTTTTTGCCAGAGCTACATGCTCAACGTTAAACTGGAAATTTCTATCAAATGTATCCACCAGACACTTGTTGCCTGTAAGAGTCTCAAATGTGATAGGGTTTATGAAATTAGTCGCATTCTCCGTCATGATGACATGCACATCCGCATGCTTCTTAACGAGCATGCTCGCCAGATTTGCTATCTTGTATGCTGCTATACTTCCTGTGACACCGAGAACCACAGTCTTTCCCTTTAACATATATGCTATATCCTTTCTGTAAGGCCACCTCAGGCACAGTGCTGTATATCCATACATAAACACTATGCCTGAAGCTATCCATTGATGCCAATATTATGAGCTGTTACAGCTCTGTTATAAAGTTATCTATAAGTCTGGCCTTGCCAAACTTAACTGCCATGGCACAGAGCACATGTCCCTCTGCCTTATCTATGGACTGCATGGTATCCATGTTGACCATCTCAACATAGTCTATAGTTGCAAGAGGCTCTGCTGATATAAGCTTCTTCATCTCACCAACGATCTTTGCAGCCTCTCTCTCTCCATCTGCTATCATGTCCTGACCAAGCTTAACTGCCTTGCTGAGAACCACTGCAGCCTTTCTCTCCTCTGGTGTGAGGTATATATTTCTTGAACTCTTTGCCAGTCCGTCTGCTTCTCTTACGATAGGACAGCCGATTATCTCTATATCAAAGTTGAGATCCTTCACCATTCTCATGATGATGGCAAGCTGCTGGGCATCCTTCTGTCCAAAATAAGCTCTGTCTGGCGCAACTATGTTGAAGAGCTTGCCAACAACAGTACATACACCCTTGAAATGTATAGGACGTGTAAGACCACAGAGTGCATTCGGCAGACCTGTCATATTGATGAATGATACAAATCCGTCCGCATACATCTCTTCTGGCTCAGGATTAAATATAATGTCAGCGCCTGTGCTCTCGCAGAGCTTTGCGTCAGCCTCAAGATCTCTTGGATAACTCTCCAGATCCTCGTTAGGTCCAAACTGTATAGGATTGACAAATACACTTACAACTGTTCTGTCATTCTGCTCCACAGACTTCTTGATAAGACTCTGATGTCCCTCGTGAAGGTATCCCATTGTAGGCACGAGACCAACCGTGAGTCCCTGCTTCTTCCATTCCTTTACCTGTGCTCTTACCTCATCTATCTTTTTTAAAATTACCATGATTTTTTCTCCTTTAGTATAACTTTTCTATAACTTCATCATCTATCTTGTAGGTGTGCTCAGGGCCAGGGAAGGTTTCCGCATTGATCTCATCAATATATGCCTTTACAGCACCTCTCATAACTTCACCGACATTTGCAAACTGCTTCACAAATTTTGGAACAAAGTCTGAATACATGCCAAACATATCCTGGTTGACCAGAACCTGTCCATCACAGTAACGTCCGGCACCTATTCCTATAGTAGGTATACTTACAGTCTCTGTGACTATCTTTGCAAGCTTCTCCGGTACACATTCCATAACAAGCATAAATGCACCAGCCTCCTCAACAGCTTTTGCATCCTCTATAAGCTTCTTGGCTGCAGCCTCAGTCTTGCCCTGCACCTTGAATCCGCCAAATGCATTGATGGACTGTGGGGTGAGTCCAAGATGTGCACATACAGGTATGCTCGCCTTGACTATGGCGCTTATCTGAGGGCACATATCCTGGCCACCCTCAAGCTTTACCGCTCCGGCACGTCCTTCCTTCATGATCCTTCCGGCATTTACAACCGCGTCATACACGCTTGTCTGATATGACATAAATGGCATATCTGTAACCACAAGTGCATTCTTCGCACCTCTGGCCACCGCCGCACTGTGATGAATCATATCCTCAACAGTTACCGATATCGTATCCTCATATCCAAGGATAGTGTTGCCAAGGGAATCTCCAACAAGAATAGTGTTGACACCTGACTCGTCTACGATCTTCGCCATGGTGTAATCATAAGCTGTGATCATGGAGATCTTCTTGTCCGTTCCTTTCATCTGCCTGAGTGTTGCCGTCGTGTTTTTCATAATTAAATTCTCCTATTCCGTTCAGTAGCTGTATCAAACCGCTATAATCCCTGTCCGGATGTTTTCTCTCTGCCACCGGCACAAGGCATCTGGATACCGCCGCATATGCATCGCGCTCATCTCCGTTAAACACCTCGAGATGTTTTCTCACAGTTTCTGTGTCACAGCGTTCTACCGGGCCTGTAAGGCTGGTTGCCGTTCCATTCTCTGCAGCTGCTCTGGCATTTCCCAGAAACAATGGCAGTATCGCCCGCCCCGCTTCTTCATCAGTGAAACCGCACTCAACCAGCAGTTTCTGTGACACAGACAAAAGTCCGGTGACCAGGTTGCTAGCGAACACTGCTGCTCCGTGATACTTCACCTTATTCCTGCCGTCTATGCGAACACAGCTGTTGCCGAGGAGTCTTATGACTGAGCATATCTTATCTGCATATGCTTCATCTCCCTCGACTGTAAAAAAAGAGTTATCCAGTTCTTTATAGGATTCGTACTTTGAACTTATTGCATACATAGGATGAATCGAATAACCAAAGGCTCCCGCCTCTGTTATACCTGAGAAAATATCTGATGTCATCGCTCCACTGGCGTGACAAATGATCCTGCCACGTATGTCAAGATCTCTTATACTCTTCCACACCTCTCCTATCTGACCATCAGGAACGGTGAGAAAGATCACATCACTATACTCACACAATTGCTCCAGGCTTTCGTACACACGGGTATCGGTAAACTGTGCTGCAAGCTCTGCACTCTCTCTGCTGGCACTGTAGTAACCGCCAGCCTCAATGCGCACGCTCCCGTCCGTTTTCTCACTTAAAAGGTCTCTTCTCTCCTGAATATACCTGCCAAATGTGAATCCGACTTTTCCAGCTCCAATAAATCCAATCCTCATACAATAATCACCTGCTCAAATATGTAGTCAGTATCTGTGTATCTCCCATCAAGGGAGTCGTCTTTCAGGTACAGCTTCTTTCGAATACCATCCACCCAACATACTAACATTCCACTTTTTAATTGTAAAGTAAAGTAACAAAAAAAACACAGTGCAGAACATTTCACGCACTGTGTTTTTCACGATGTGCTGTTTATCAGCAACGTTATTTTTAGTATTTGAACTTCTCAATTACCTCTTCGTTTGCCTTCATGGCAGCCTTCTCCATATCCTTGCGCTCCTCCTGAAGCTTGAGTCTGACTGACTCATTGTTCACTCCTATGATCTGAAGTGCAAGATATGCTGCATTCTTGCTTCCGTTGATAGCTACTGTAGCAACAGGAATTCCCGATGGCATCTGAACTATGGAAAGAAGTGCATCCATTCCATCAAGAGTGGCACCTGAAAGTGGCACTCCTATGACCGGAAGAACCGTCTGTGAAGCAACCACACCAGGAAGCGCTGCTGCCATACCTGCTGCAGCAATGATTACCTCAGTTCCATTGTTGTTGGCCTCCTCGATAAATTCAGAAAGACCTGCATGTGCCCTGTGGGCTGAGAGGCATCTCACATCCACCTCCACACCATAATTCTTGAGAATTGACACTGCCGGCTCAACCTTTGGCAGATCACTTGTTGATCCCATAATGATAGCTACTCTCATTTTTCTTTTCCTCTTTTCTTTTTATTTGTGAAACGACCTACGCGCCCTGGCGTCTGTCTGTTTATACATCGACATGTCAGATACTGTTGAGATACTGATCTATCATATCACTCGATGTCTGATAATCTCCAGAACCTACATACTCCTTCAGAGCGGTGAAAAACTCTGTATCTATATCGCCATATGAATATCTGTCAATATCTCTTATAAGGCTCTCAACAGGTCCGCGATCTCCGGCACGCAGAAACGCCCTGAGCTCCTTGAGTTTGCTCTTGTTTATACTTGCTCTCTGCTCTTTCTCCTGCGGTCTGTCAACATGGTTTATCCTGGCCATATATTTGTCAATCTGCTTAAAGAAATCGTTCATCATCGCCATGAAGTCCCTGGTGTTGTCCCGGGCATATTGGAGATTGCCTATATTTATGGCTGATTCCAGATTGGCTGCTTTTCTCTCAATTCCATAAGCACCTATATTCGCACTGCTGCTCTTGATGTCATGTATGATATTCTTATACTTTCTCACATCATCATCTATATAGCGTCTGAGCTGCTGTACCTCACTCTGATACTCATCTCTGTAGTTCCGGATAAACGTATTGAATGTTCTGAAATTACCACCCATAGCTCTGACGGAATCCTCAACGGCCACAAATCTTCTGAGACTCACTGCTTCCTCCATGTAATTGATATCATCCTCAGTCTGGGACAGTTCATTATTCTTTTCTTTTATCTTATCCGCAGATATATATGTCCTGAGCATCGCCTCTGCCTGATCCAGTTCTATAGGCTTAACTATGACATCGTTGAATCCTGAGATAAGTATTTCTTCTCTGGACGTATCCACCGTGTTAGCAGAAAAGGCTATGATCGGCATCTTCTTGTATTCTTCACCATCGAGGTTACGAATCTCCCTGACTGTATCTATACCATCCATAACCGGCATAACCGTATCTATGAACACCATATCATAGCTTTCAACCATAACCTTATCAAGTGCATCAAATCCGGACGAAGCCACATCGCTCTCAAGTCCATATGTGTCAAATATAGTTTTTTCCACCTGTAGCGATATCTCTGAGTCATCCACAATGAGAACTCTGACATCTGGAAGCCACAGATGGGAATTTGCGTTTCTTCTGGCCATCTCCTTACGTTTACGCTCATTGTAGTTAACATAACTATAATCAAATACAGATTGCTTTATACTGAACCTCACGGTCGTACCTGCGCCATATATACTCTCTGCGCTTATACTTCCATCCAGCATCCTCACAAGCTCCTTAGCAATGGCAAGCCCCAGGCTGACTCTGAACATTCCAATATCGGATTTCTCATATGAATCATCCAGTTCAAACAATGTATCAAGCCTGTCCTCCTTAACTCCAAGACCTGTATCAGATATCTTAAAATCAAGAAATATCTCATCGTGATCCCTGTCAAACACCTCGGATATATCCGTCTCAGGTTCCTCTATTCTCACTGAATACTCGCTGTCTGTGTACTCGTCGGAGCTTGTCTCCGCCATCTCCTCGTCGGCTCTCCGAGCCATTCTCCAGTCTACATCGATACTTATATATCCTTCTTTTGTGGTATTTGCAGACCATGCAAATATATTCTCCAATATCTCCTTCACAACATTCATATCACCAATAAGACCGTTAGGTATCTTATCCTCAACACTGACCTTCAGATCAATCAGGTCACGATTGACCATAGCCTCAAACTTTTCCGAAAGTTCCTCTATGATATCCGAAGCGAAATACTGCTTGTACTCCGGCTCTATTATATCATCCTTGAGATTGGCCAGTTTTGATATACCATCCGACATATCCAGGATCTCTCTTCCCGCCGAATACATGGCAAGATACTGCGCGTATTCCTCACTGGCTGAATCCTGGCAGTTTCTCATCCCCAGTTCTGATATGGCGATAATGTTATTCAGCGGAGTCCTTATTTCGTGGTTCAGATAATTGACATAGTCATTCTTTGCCTGATTTGATTTCTCCGCCTCCTCACTTTTCTTGCTCAGTTCCTCCACCTGCTCGTTCTGTTTTCTGAGCAGCCTGATTATACTTCTCGCCACTGCCAGACCTATAACTATGATAAATGCCACCATGAGCACAACTATCATCTTCGCCAGATTAGTCTCAAAAAAGCTGAGCTCCTTATCTATGACAAATGTGAGGGGGGTATCGCACTCCACTCCATCCGCATTCTTCGCTGAGAGCACAAATTTGTAGGTACCTCCCTCAAGATTTGTGTATTCAACTTCCATCTTATCATTACCGGCAAGAGAACGTTCTTCACTCTCAAAGCCCTCAAGATGATAATCAACAGTTATATCTGCGCGGTTTACATAACTCAACACAGAAAACCTTATCGTTATTCTGTTAGTATTCTTAGGAACATTTATATGGCCATCGAGATCCGCAAACTGATATTCCTTGCCATCCACTTCCACGGATGCTATGCGGACCTTTGGTGCAACCTCGTTCACATATTCATTGTTGAGGTTGATCATACACAGACCCTCATCACAGCAGACGTACACGATCCCTGTTTTTGATACATAGTTGGTCGACTTCTCAGTGATATTTGATATGATTCCATCATTCTTTGAAAAGCTTATATAATCCGGTGACGCACTGCTCAGTATGTCCTTCTCGTAATACCTGTACAGACCTCTGGATCCAAACAGCCACAGATATCCATCGTCATCGAGAAGAACATCATATATACTGTTCGTATTGTCAACAGTAGTTATCTGTCTGACTGTGCCCTCCTGATAGTACAGACCGTTGTCTGTTCCTATCCACAATCCGTTGCTGCCCTGGACTATACTCGATACCACACTCATCTTCTGATTGTCATCCAGATCCATATCGCGGACATCATAATCCTGATCGACTATATATATTCCTGCACCGTTGGATCCGGCATATATATTGCCATCCTGTGACACATTCAGACTTATGATATCCGGATTCTCCAAACCATCTGTTCTGGACAGACTCTTTATTACATCGTCAGGTCCCACTATAGACATACCGTTCTCTGTACCTACTGCCACATAGCCCGGCTTCACCTCTGTTATACAGTTGACCGCATTGCTCACAAGTTTTGAGTCACCTCTGTTAAAACTCTTGTACTGCCAGTTTCTGCTCACCCTAATAACACCATATATCTTATAAGTAGCGATCCACAGATGATCGTCTGAATCAACGTAGAGATCTCGTATACTTATACCATACAGCTTGGATATTAAATCATTGGAACTTCCTGATATGAGCTTGCCTTTGGAATCCACCACATACAGGCCTTCATCAGTTCCTATGAACAGATTGCCATTGTAACTTGTCACACAGTTTACGATGGAATTATCTATTCCGTATTTCATGGTTACATTCTGGAATTTGCTCTGTTCCAGGAGCAGCAGACCCTTTCTGTAGGATGTGAACCAGTAATTGCCCTCAAAGTCTTTTATCATATCGCTCATTGACTCATTGAACTGCATACTCTCCAGTGTGACTATTTTCCCCTTGGACACGACACGTCCAACTCCATCATCTGCCAGGATCCATATGCTGCTTCCATCGGAATACATCTTGTTGATTCCATGCAGGCTGCCTGTATTTATGATGGAAGTCTCACCTTTGGCTGTTATCTTAAGTATGCTGTAACCAGCAGATCCATAGTATCTGTTTCCGTGGCTATCTATATAGAGAGAATTGATATCGTCTATTCCATACTGCGCCTTCGATGTGACTGCTATCTGTCCATCCGGATATATCGTTATCAATATATCATTGTTGGCTATGGCATAGACATAGCCATCGTAGCCTGATATATTACCGATGCTCAGTCCTGATACGGAATCATCTGTCACTGCCTCTGCGCCCTCGTCTGACAACTTAAATATTCCAGATGATGACGCTATCCACAAAATACCGTTGTCGTCCTCATACAGAGCATTTATCGTTGATACTCCCAGATTGTACATATCTGATATCCTGTCAAATGCTCCGTCGTTGTACACATACAAGCCGTAGTTATCCGTTCCGACATAAAGCGTTCCGTCACTTGTAAGATATATGCAGTTTATAGAGTACTTGGTGCCATCCTCATTTCTGTCCAGCGAGAACAACACGAAATCGCTACCATCGTACCTGTACAGTCCATTATCTGTGCCTATCCATATGTACCCACTCACTGACTGGCTCACACAGTTGGCTTCTCCGCTGTCAAATCCATCCGTATCCGAGAATGTCCTCTGTGTATAATTGGATGTAAAATTCTCATCCGCACGCACGCTGAGCCGTGGCCATAATACCATCGCCACGGCTATTATAATAAATATTAGTATCTGCTTCTTTTGACTATCTCTCATCGTTTCCTCCGAAGACATGCCGCATGACCTAAGCTTCCGTCAGGAACGCCACATATCCCTTCTTGGTCTCATATATATCCGCCTTTGATGTAACCTCCCATGGGGCATGCATGTTCAGAACTGCAACACCACAGTCAATTACCTCCATTCCATACAGCGAAAGTATATACGCTATAGTTCCGCCTCCTCCTACATCTACCTTGCCCAGCTCCGCTGTCTGGTATGCGATCTCAGCATCATCCACGATCTTTCTTATGGCTGCCATATACTCTGCATTGGCATCATTCGATCCCGATTTTCCTCTTGAACCGGTAAACTTGTTGAATACCATTCCCTCTCCGAATATAGCCGCATTCTTTTTGTCAAATGCAGACTCAAATGTAGGATCAAAGCCTGCAGACACATCAGATGAAAGCATTCTTGAGGCTGCAAGACATCTTCTGAGTGAAATCTCTGAAAATCCTCCCATAGCGTTCATGATCTCTGCAACAGTATTCTCAAAGAAATGTGACTGCATTCCTGTTGCTCCCACACTTCCTATCTCTTCTTTGTCCGTGAGCAGACAGCATGTTGTCTTCTCCGGTGACTCTGCCTCAAGCATGGCAATAAGTGATGTATAAGCACACACCCTGTCGTCCTGGCCGTAAGCCATGATCATACTCTCATCTATTCCACAGTTTCTCGCCTTTCCTGCAGGTACTATCTCAAGCTCCGCTGACAGGAAATCCTCCTCTTTCATATCGTACTTCTTCTCGAGAAGTTCCAGAACCGCTGCCTTAACGGCCTCTTTCTCCTTGCCCTCAAGAGGTCTGCTCGCGAACAGGATATCGAGCTGCTCCCCCTCTATAACCGAATCAGCTCTCTTCTTGAGCTGTTCCTGTGACAGATGAATGAGGAGATCTGTCACACAGAATACAGGATCATTTTTATCTTCACCAATGTTTACTGTGACCACATCACCGTTGGTCTTAGCTATGACACCGTGTATGGCAAGCGGCAGTGTAACCCACTGATATTTCTTGATACCACCATAGTAATGTGTATCAAGATATGCAAATCCGCCTTTCTCATACAATGGATTCTGTTTTACATCCATACGTGGGGAATCTATATGCGCACCGAGTATGTTCATACCCTTCTCAAGCTTTTTCTTTCCTATATTGAACATGGCCACTGTCTTGTTCATCCAGACAGCATATACCTTATCACCTGTCTCAAGCTTCTCTTTGTTTTTGATGATCTTCTTCAGATCTTTATAACCGCTCTCCTCTGCCTGTCTCACTATCTCTTTTACGCATTCCCTCTCAGTCTTGCCATTGTCGAGGAATTCCCTGTAGCCTTTGCACAGGCTTTCAAGCTCCTTTATTTCTTCCTTTTTGTATTTGCTCCACGCATTCTTCTGTGTCATAATCTCTTACCTCCTACATTGTCTTTGTATCGCAGAATATCCTGGTATCGCCACCTCTCTGTCGCTCGGCGGCAGATCGTCCGCGCCATTTTAGATGCGCCTCCGGCGCATGGGCACAGACTATTATGGTATCGCCACCTCCCTATCGCTCGGCGGCAGATCGTCTGCGCCATTTCAGATGCACCTCCGGTGCATGGGCGCAGACTCAATCACTGTATACATCAGTGTCTATATTTCTTGCGCTCATTATCATTGTATCTCTGCGAAGGATAATGAACATAGCTCCCATGATCATCATATAAATTATATATACTATATAGGATGGGATATTTGTAAACTTAAAAACAACAAATCCCACCGCACACAAAACAATTGCCATAACAATTGCTATTGCCATATTGAAGAAGGCATTCAGATTGCCTCTGAGCGCCCCATACTCATCCTCCCAATCCAGCTTCGGATGGGTTGAATCCAGGAGTATTCCTGTGTACGTGCATATTCCAACACATAAAAATCCCAGCACCACATAGTAGACACTGTCTATGAAACTGCAATCCATATATATACACATTATAACCGTGGTGACTGCCACAGTTATTCCGCTGAATATCATGCTAACCCATACCTTTGCCCTTATCTGAAGTTCGTACGTCATCGGTATGTGCTTGACAAATGATATGTGTCCGCCCTCTCTCGTAAACGCTGTGGACGCTATACTGTTCATGGCCGTGGCAAAAAAAGCTATAGCTATGACAGCTATCAGCAATATGACATCAGCCAGGAAGTATCCAGTCTGGAATGTCTCCCTGAAAGCCTTTATGGACTGCGCCGTGACCGGTATGTTGAACAGTGCGATCACAAGTATCGGCCATATTACATTTACCACCACGCAATACTTTCTGTATGCCGGTGTTCTGACTAAAGTCTTTATCTCCTTGTCCACATATGCCCTGAACGGAGTCTTTATCGCAAAGCTCTCCATCCTCACCACATCTTTTTTTCTCCGTCCTGATCTTCCTGACGATGACACCAGATACACGCCTCTCAGATACAGAACATTTCCAAGTCCCAGCAGCAGTGCGATACACACAGCATTTATCAGTATGAACAGCAGCATATACAGTGCATTGTTGGTCTGAACAGCCTTCAAAAATACCGGCACCGTAAAAAATACCCTGTTCATTACATTTATAAATATATTGTCACCATTTTTCAGGCTGTCTATGTAATTATTTATATTTATAGAATCCATCTGTGCAAAAGACCATATGAAAAGTCCTGCAAAGACAAGTGTGGCAAGCCCCACCATAAAATCTACATTTTTAAAAAGCCTTGTCCTGCTGAAAAATGCCATCACTATTAATGCAAATATCCCGCAGTACACAAGCGGAAGTACAGGCAGAAGGAACACTCCTATAATGGAGGTCATCACCGATACAGGTCTTATATTCGCTGCCACAAAATATCCTATAAATCCGCAGAACAGTACCATAAATTCCATGACACTCTCTGCAAAATAAGCATGTGTAAACTTTGCAGCCACGAGCTCAGCAGGTTTTACCGGAAGAGGCAGCAGGTGATCCAGATCAGATGAAAAATACAACAGATTAAATATAACCATTATGCTGAATATAACTCCGAACACCGACATGAGCTGTATAACCAGATCAAGTCCCTCGACACTGCCCCCGGCCTCCATGAGTGCCGCTGTCATTATGTAAACTATAAAACCAACGACAATGCAACAGGGAATCATGATACAGCTCATCGCGACAACTCCCATCACTTTATACCTCTTTGCCTTCTCACCATGCTCAGGCATCTCCATGTCGTTGTTCCTGCTTATCATACTGAGTAATATTCTATAATTCTTCATGAGTCATCTCCACAAAAATCTCTTCGAGAGATCTGTTCTTATGCTGTGTCTCCAGTGCTTCCAGGGTTCCCTGATATATATCCTTACCTTTTTTTATCATTATTATCTTATCACACAGCTTCTCCGCCACCTCAAGGACATGAGTGGAGAAAAATACACAGTTTCCGGCATCGGCATGCTCTCTCATCATCTTCTTGAGCTCATATGCTGCATTTGGATCCAGACCGGTCATAGGCTCATCGAGTATCCACACCGGCGGATTGTGGACCAGAGCAGCAATAACCATCATCTTCTGCCTCATTCCATGGGAATAGCTGACCATCTGCCTGTTCAAGCTGTCCTCCATGCCAAAACGCTCTGCCATCTGTTCTATTCTGAGTTTTCTGTCTGACGTTGACACACCATATATATCAGCAATAAAATTGACATACTCCAGTCCCGTAAGTCTAAGGAATATATCCGGATTGTCCGCTATATAGCCCATAGACTGCTTCGCCTCCATCGGTTTTTCCGTCATATCATAGCCATTTATCACTACTCTGCCCTCTGTGGGCATAAGTATACCGGTCAGCATCTTTATTGTCGTAGTCTTACCAGCGCCATTCTGTCCGACAAAACCTACGATCTCGCCTTTATTAATATGGAAACTGAGATTATCAACCGAAACAAAATCTCCTCCATATACCTTCTTCAGTCCTTCAGCCTTTATCATGGATAATAGGTTTTCCTTTCATAACACAAATTGTCCTGTTTTTAATATTCGCATATACGGTATCATTATATCAACTCATTGTGTAGTTTACAAGTTCACAGTGGTATCAAGACAGAATGAATAGATGATCTTTTCTCTCACCCGCATGCCTGTAAGCTGTTCCAGAACCTGGGCATATTTGTCAAGCTGGACACGGTACTTGGCTGCCAGTTCATCCACCTGTTTTACTGTGTCCGTCTTATAATCCATGAGCACTATCTCTCCGTTCTCCACAAAGTATGCATCTATAACTCCCTGCACTACTATTGTCTCATCACCAGGGTCGCTCAGAGAGCTTCTGATATCTCCCGGAGTCATCATCATATAAAACTGTCTTTCCCTGTGAAGCTCTCCCCTTGCATCCGCAGCAGCCATCCTTTGGCCAAGGTCACTGTGGATCATCTTATATATCTTCTCCGGCTTTATACGTTCAACATAACTATGGTCGAACAGGTCTCTGTCAAACACTTCCATGACGGTGCTCACAGCCTCCTCGGGGCTGCTTAAGGAGAAATCTGCCAGCTCCATTATCTTATGATATATCGTTCCTATCTCATTACCACGAAAGATATGCTCTCCACTCATAAACGCCGGCCTCGGCACATCTGTTCTCTCCACGTATGTTTTTCTTGAAAACACATTCTGCACATCATCCACATCATCGCCTTCAAGATATGCAAGACGTTTTATCTCCGTTATGGACATCTTACTCTTAAGTCCGGAGCTCCTGTACCCATACTGGAAGTCCAGGCCGGCACGGATGTGGTCTACAAGTTCCATATCGACACCTGATCTTTTATTGACAGGATCAGTGGCAGCATCACCTATATCAACAGTCTGGCTCTCTGCCCCCTCTACGATGAAACTGTCAGCACCTATATATTCACATGTGACACAGTTTTCATCTGAAGCATAATTAAGCGCCGTGTATATCCATGCGGCATACCGTCTGGCCCCCATCACAGCAGCATAGTTCATCCTGCCGCCTGCCATATATTTATCACAATCTTTCCTGAAATCATCAAGCTTCTTCACACACCCGGTCATATAGAGTTTCTCCTTTGCCCTGGTAAGTGCCACATACAGTACACGCATTTCCTCTGCATAAGTCTCCGCTATTATATTTCTAGCCATTATCTTCTTGAAAAATGAAGTCCTCCTGACTCTGGCTTTCACATCGATCTGATCACATGCAAGATAATGATCCTGATGGACCAGCACATTTGCCCTTGTATCAGCCTTATTAAATTCCTTGCCAAGCCCTGATACGAACACCACCGGGAACTCCAGTCCTTTACTCTTATGCATGGTCATGACCCTGACAACATCCTCATTCTCACCCACAGTGTCTGCCTCTGAAAAGTCAAGATCATTTGTCTTGAGCTCATCGACATACCTGATAAAATTGAAAACGCCTTTGCTGTTCTCCTCAAAATCATCGGCCTTCTTGATAAGCATATCTATGTTTGCCTGCCTTCTCCTGCCCATAGGTCTTGCCCCTGCAAACCAGTAATATCCGGTATCGTCCAAAACATATCTTATTATGTCACTTATGGACATGTAGTTTTTATTTGCCTTCAAGTACTCCAGCATATGCATAAATACATCAAGGCGCCTTACGGTGTGTGTGTCCTCTCCATCATGTATCTCCATGTAATCGACCAGCTTGTCATACAGACGAGCATTGTAATCTGCACCATCCTGCTCGTAGCGCTGTCTGTATTCCCCGACTATGCACGCCAGTTCCTCCTCATCCAGTCCTACAAGCGGTGAACGGAGTACCGCTGCCAGATCATAATCAATATAACTGTTGTCGACCACAGACAGCATGCTCACAAGCACCCTTATCTCTGCCGCATCAAAGTAGCCGCTCTCGCTTTCTATATATAATGGTATATTTTTTTCCTGAAATATCCTGTCAAATACCGTCGATGCAGACGATACACTCCGGAGAAGTATAACTATATCCTTATATCTGACCTTTCTTCTGTCAGCGCCCTGTCCCACATACATTGCGTTCTCGCCGTTCACTATATCATCTATCTTCGATGCAATGAAACTGGCCTCAACTTCCGTGTTGTCGTACTCCTCACCCAGGTCCGCATCGCTAGTATTGTTATCTATCATGATAAATTCCGACACAGGTCCATGATCCACATCATCTGGTTCATATAATGTCCCATTCTCACCGCTCACGGCATATCTGGAATTGAGTCTGGCATCCTCATCATATTCGATGCCTCCGATCTCCCTTCTCATCAACTGGGCAAATATGGCATTCACAGTCCTGAGCACATTTATCTCGCTTCTGAAGTTTCTAGTGAGCAGAATACTGTTTCCAGCCGCATCCGGATCAGCCTTATCCTCATCCCTGAGTTTTCTGTACGTGTCATACTTATCTATGAACAGATCCGGCCTCGCCATCCTGAATCTGTATATGCTCTGCTTTACATCTCCAACCATGAAAGTATTGCGTATGCCAGTGCCGTGACCTGACACGCTGGCAAGTATATATTCTTGAAGGAAATTACTGTCCTGATACTCATCTATAAGTATCTCCCTGTATCTTGAAGCGACTTCCCTGCCCGCATCAGTCGGTACCGCCTGTCCATCCTCTATCCGCTCACACAATATGCGGAATGCAAACTCCTCTATGTCATGGAATTCAAAAAGATTCTTATCCAGCTTCACCTTCATAAGCTCATCCATATACAGCTTTGTAAGATCCAGCAGAGCCTCCAGAACCGGGCTCATCATACGTGCCTGCATAATGACATCATTCACATCGGAGACAACATCTGTTATCTCTCCTATGAGGGATTTGTAGACATCTCTCCGGCTCTTTATAAGCTCCTTTTTATCCTGATCGGCCCCCGCTCCAGGATTGACCAGTCTGTCAAATGCATAGCATATACTCCTTCCCTGGTCATCCTTCTCCATCTTCAGCCCCTCAGGTCTTAAAGAGTCCTCATATATTTTTTTAATCTCAAACAGATCCACATCCCCGGATTTGCAGCTGTTCAGCATATGGCTTATCATCTCCGCATCGCTGTCAACTCTCAGTCCATACGCCTCAAGTCCGTACTCAGCCGTTGCATATTTCTGGCACTCACTGACCATATCATATGCGGCCCTGATAACCATATATGCTCTGTCTGCAAATGTCCTAACCATAGGTACATCCATAACCGCCCTGTGCATATCAGTTTCGGATGCGCCGGCATGTACATCAGGCACCAGTGCCTCACGAGCTTTCTCCAGCCACACATATGGCTCCGGATAGCTTGATATGACCTTCACTATCCTGTCCACTATCTCGGGAATACTGCCATCGCTCTCGTTTCTGGCAAACGACCGGACCAGCTTCTTGAACCCAGGCACAAGCTGATCATCCTCATAACACATCTCCATGACCTGATCCATCACATCATGCCTGATTATCTTCATCTCAGTGTCATCCGCTATGGTGAAAGCACAGTCCAGCTCCACCCTGGAGAAATATTCCTTCACTATTCTGAGGCAGAAGCTGTCTATGGTACATATATCTGCATGATTTATCAGTGTCATCTGTTTTATGAGATGCTCATCATGTTCACCTCTGCTCATCATCTCATCGATCTTTCTGGAAAGAGCCTGACCTATCTTCTCCTTCATCTGCGCCGCAGCTGCATTTGTAAATGTCACAACAAGCAGCTCATCAAGTGATACAGGCTGTGCATCCGCCTGCCTTTTGCCGTCAGATCCAATTCCCGTCACCATCTCAATTATCCTCTCGACCAGAACTGCCGTCTTGCCCGAACCGGCAGCAGCAGACACCAGAAGATTTCCGCATCTGGTATCAATAACATGTGCCTGCTGCGCAGTCCAGCTGATTTTATTCTCCGTAATCTTACCATCTACCATATCCTTAATCCTCACGCTTTTCCGCTCTCAGCAGACTGTTCCAATGTTATTCCAAGCGCCTCCGCCCTGTCTGCAAGCCTTTGGAGCCCCTCTCTAAGGCTCTCCACATTCTCATTCTCCGTCTTCATCTTCTGCCCTGCATTCTCCACGGTCTCTCTCATCTTCGCCGTGGCTTTGTCTCCTCTGTCCTCTACTTTTTGCGCTGCTTCATCATATTTCTTCTTTGCCGCAGCACACTTTTTCTCCGCTTTGGCAATGTCGCTCTCCACGCTGCTGTATTTTTTCCTCAGCTTCGCTATCTCATCCGATTTCGCATTGTACTCATCCAGCTCTCCCCTGTATATCTTCGAGTATGAGTTGCCGGAATATTTGCTGTCAAATGCACATATCCCTTTAAACTGACAATATTTACACGCCTTTACATCGCCATCTCTGACAGGATTGATATCTATATGGCCATCTGCTATGCTGCCGGCAAGCCTCCCGATGTTGCGCCGGTTTGCCTCCATCAGATCAGCTATAAGCGTCTCATCCAGACTCTGTCCCCCCTTCAAAGTGACAGAGTTCCTGTCCATGATCTTAAGGGCTCTGTTGCTGCTGTTGTATATACCTGAATATTTCGATTCCTCAAGGACTTTTTTCTCAAATGTATCCACCAGCACATCCCCAAATATCTCTTCCTCCGGCTGGAATCCTCCACTGTCATCACTGTACTTTATCCGGTCTCCCATGGCTGTCACATCCGCCAACTGATCATCAAATGTATAATACAGAAGACCTCCCACATGTATATTTTCCGGATCTCCGCCAAGCTTTGACAATCTTCTGATCTCAAGCTCCCGGGCTATGGCTCCATATGTTATGAGCTGCATCTGAAGGCCCCCCAGCACTTTATCGATATCCAGCTTTTTGTCAGATGACTTGTAATCTATTATCTTAAAATATGAACCCTTCGCATCAGTATACTCGTCTATCCTGTCTATCACTCCTTTGAGGCTCATCGTCATGCCATTTGACAGTTCGAACGTATACTGCTTTATATTATCCGCAGTCTTTGATGTATTGAATTTTCTCTCAAAATTCTCCGGATCCATATCTCCGCATCTTATGAATGTCCTGAGTGTCTTCACTGTTCTGACTGCTATATCCGAGAGCAGCTTCTTCATATATGCAGATCTGCATGAGTCCTCAAAGAATGGTCCAGCCTCCTCTTCGGCCGATGCATCAGCAAACTCCGCAGTGCGCTGTTCAAGCTCATCTTCATCGATGTGCACCCAGTCATTATCTCTGAACATCCGTATATATGAAAATACCTTCTCCATGGTACTGTGAAGGATTATACCTACATTCACCGCATCTATCCTGTAGGTCTCCCTCTCCTTCAATGACAGTCCGTATGTGAGGAAATACTTAAACTGGCACTCAGCATACCGCTCAAGCTTTGACACACTCTCCACCAGGTTCTGTCCATATATGAGCTTCACAGTCTCCGGGGATAATGTCCTCACCTCATTTGCATAGTCATGACCCGCGCTGATGGCTTCAAGCTGACTTCCATATCCCTTTTGTCCAAGGAGCTCCCTGACTGCGGTCCATGTATCTGAGCAGATGTCATCTTCATAATTATGGATCAGATATCTGAGCGCACCCGATGCAGTCTCAGGTATCACTTCATCCCGGTCATACTCATATTCTTTTATATCCGGGAATATATTCTTTATCCTGTCTATCAGATAGGATGGCTTTGCCGCCTTCAGATCTTCGCCGACCTTTCTATAAACTATATCTATCCTGTCCGACGGCTTGGTAAGCGTTGTGTATATATAGAACTGCTCTATATATGCATTTGTCTTATCTGAAGGTGCCAGCTCCATTCCACATCCGGCAAGACGTATTCTGTCGTTTTCGGAGAGTATACGGCCTTTTTTTGCCGGCTTTGGTATGATCCCCTCGTTGATACCGGTAAAGAAAAGAACCTTTATATGGTTAAGTCTGGATCGCGTCATATCTCCCACGACCACTCTGTCAACAGTCGGAGGCACGATACCTATCTCCATATCCGCTATACCTGCATCCAGAATTCCTGCGTACTCCTTCACAGTCATCTTCTCATCTCCAAGTATCGACACCATCTTGTCAAACAGGGCTATGACCTTGTCAAATATCTGGCCATACGCATCACCCTCATCCCATCTGGCCTGCTCATACATCAGCTTCTTCCGCTGCTCCAGTTTCTCCCAGACTCTGATCTGTGTGAGGAAATCATAGAGTTCCTCCGTATATACCCTGACCGTGTTCTTTGACGTCTGGCTTGCAGGCTTCCAGACCTCTACCCTACCGTCCGGGAACAGCTCCATGATCTGCCGCCTTATGGAATCCAGGTCCTCAGCATACTCTTTATTCCGCTCATCCTCTATGGTCCTGCTCCAGCTTCTGTAACCTCTGAGATTCCTCTTAAGAGCGTAATTCTCCATTCTCTCCACATCGTCCTGATCTATATCTGTCATCCCCGATTTCAGGAGTCTGAACACACTGTCAAATGAGAAATTATCTGTCATTATACCCAGAAACGCCCTTATCGTATCGGAACACGGATCGCCACTGAGTGCTATATTCGCATCTATAAACACAGGGATCCCGTACTCATCCATGGCCTGTTTATAGTACCTTGCCACGTCCTGAAGATCTCCTGCCACAACTGCTATATCCTTATATCTGTACCCTTCATCACGGACAAGCTCCCTTATCCTGCCTGCCACATATGAGGCTTCATCGGCAGCACGGTCAACCGCTGTAATCCTTATGTGTCCTGTTGATCCTGTTGATCTTCCATGTGGATACCTGAATAGATTGTGTTCCAGAACTGCAAGCTCATCACTGCCTGCAAATCTGTACGGTTTTTCATTCTCTCCAGTCACTATGTTCTCGAGTATATCCACATGCTCCTGTGCCGCCGCGTCACAGATCTGACGCACAGTTTCTTTGGTCAGTCTGAACAGTTCGTACTCTTTTGGCTTAGCCAGGCTTATCTGGTCCGCATCGATCGTAAATGCAAATGTAATCCCTCTGACATGCGTCATCAATTTGCGTATAAGATTCATCTGTACCGGCGTAAATCCGGTAAAGCCATCAAAATACAGATAGGCATCAGCCAGAAACCGGGACCTCTCTACACACTCTGCCAGAAGATCTGTGAGCTGCTCCGCCACGATGTAACTGTCATGTGAATTGTATTCCTCGAACCTCTCATATATAAGTCTCACATCATGAAGTTTTCTGTATACAAGACTGTCCTGATCAAGGCGCTCCATGGCTTCATCTATGGCATCCCTGTCAACGGCATACTGAAAAAGCTCTGACATCATGGATTTCATCTCGTCGATAAATCCCAGCTTGTTGATATAACTTCCATATACCAGAAGTTCCTTCTGAGACTCCATGAGTATCTTCTTGATGAGCATGCTCTTACCGAAGTCCTCCAGAACCTTTCCGGGATTCACCGACAGCTCATCGAACACCCTATAAGCAAGCCTGTTCAGCCCTATGGCATCTATGTTCATGGTGCCGTGCCTTGGATGCATGGTGACTATATCCCTCTGTGCCTCCATGGTGAACTGCTCAGGTACAACATAGAGATAATTCATATCATCATGCTCTATCGATTCATCGATCAATGTCTTTATCATATATTCTGTTTTACCTGAGCCCGCCGGACCCAGCACAAACTGTATCGCCATAGTACATTCTCCTTATAATCTATTCTGTACTCTTTTATAATAATTCTCTCATAAAACCGCTCCATTGTGAATAAAATATATAAAAAACAGGGGGAGCAAACAATGTCATCAACAAAACTGATCGTCTTAAAATCCAAAGAACTTATATATACCGCCATTCTTCTGGCACTTATCATCGTCTTTGTCATAATCCTCATCAATATGTTCCACGCAAAGAACTCTGATAAGTCTATAACTTCCGCCAAAAGTGTGGAGACATCAGCAGGCGTGAGCTCTGCCTCGCATACCGATGAGATCCACTACACTCCGGGAACTTATTCCTCTTCTCTGGAACTGGGAGATACCACCCTGTGCGTTATGGTAACTGTGGACGAAGACTATATCACGGGCGTGTCATTCAAGCAGATGGATGAGGCAGTCACAACCATGTATCCTCTTCTCGAGACATCCATGGAGGATATAAACACCCAGCTTCATTACATATCATCCGTAGATGATATCACTCCATCTGGAGACAGCACATACACCACTCGGCTTATCATAGACTCTATACGAAATGCGCTGAAGGATGCTGTGATCAACTAATTTATGCTACGTCATACCAAAACACGGCCCCATAACCCAAAAGGACATATGCCCATGTAACATCATTGTACACGTTCATATGTCCTTTTTTATTCCTATCAGGCATATTCATTTTACTGCTTGGACACTATATTATCCTTATCTTTGAAAATGCTGTTTCCAGGAACATAACCTCTGACTCTCGATACAGGATATATGTTGCTGAATCTTCCTATGACAGTACCCGGATTGAGAACACTGTTACAGCCAACCTCAACATTATCACCGAGCATGGCTCCGAATTTCTTGAGTCCGGTGGCAATGTCAAATGACTCGCCGTCCGCTGTTCCCTTAACATGAACCAGAGTCTTATCCGACTTCACATTTGAAGTGATGCTTCCAGCTCCCATGTGGGACTTGAATCCAAGGACTGAATCACCAACATAGTTGTAATGAGGAACCTGAACATTATTGAATATGATAACATTCTTGAGTTCTGTGGAATTACCTATGACACAGTTCTCACCGACCAGTACGCTTCCCCTGATAAATGCACCCGGGCGCACCTCAGTTCCGGCACCTATGATAGTCGGTCCAAGTATGGTGGCTGTTCCGTACACCTTACAGCTCTTGTGTATCCACACATTCTCATCCACCTCATTGTACTCGTTCTTGTCCAGGCTCTTTCCAAGCTCCAGCACAAAATCCTTGATAAGCGGAAGTGCCTCCCATGGATATGTGAGCTTCTCAAGAATAGGCTTTGCCATGGTCTGATCCAGGCTGTAGAGTTCCTTTATCGTGACTGCTGTCTTTATATCTCCCATTTTAATTCTCCTTTGCTATCAACATGTTTTATATTATATTTATATACCTTTATGTACATATTCTCAACTAAACTTGGCAAAAAACAGCTATTATTCTGAAGCCGTGTCCTTATCTCCCGCTCCTGTCCTGGCAGCTGTCTTCTTCTGGGCACCCGCTCCCTTTGTATAGAATACCTTCGTTTTATCGAACACTCCGGTTATTCCATTCTGGTTCTGTATCTGCTTCACAAGATTTGTGTATTTTGTGACAAATGTGGTCATCTTGTCCGTGTATTCCTGCTTGGATATCTGACCTTCAGCCACTCCCTCAAGCCCCTTTTCCCAGCTTGCTGTCAGGTCTGCTCTCAGCAGACCATTGATGGAATAATACACTATATCGTATATTATCTCTCCAAGAAATGTCGGAGTCACTATCTGAGTCTTCTTGTTCAGTGATATATATTTGTTCTTCTCCAGCTTGGTGATGATTCCGTCTCTTGTCGCACTGGTTCCGATACCGGCACCCTTGATCTGCTCTCTGAGCGCCTCATCCTCAATGAACTGTCCGGCATTCTCCATGGTCAGGATCAGCGATCCGGAGTTATATCTCTTAGGTGGGGATGTCTCACCTTCCTTTATGTCGATTCCCTGGACACTCAGCTTGTCGCCCTTCTTTATCTTTGCAAGTCTTGCTATAAATTCGGGACTGTACTTCACATCATCCTTCTTCTTGGAAAAGCTGTTGGCAGCCACCTTGAGATAACCGTCATTTATCAGATATTTGAAATTGGCAAAAAGCTTTTCTCCGTTCTTGGAGAGTGTCATTGCAACCTTCTGGTACTCCGCTGCAGGATAGAATATGCTGAGAAATCTCCTGCATATGATCTCATATACCTTGAGAGCTGTAGGCGCAAGACTTCTCAGTGCTCCAAAGCCCTGTCCAGTAGGTATGATAGCGTAATGGTCGGTGATCTGCTTGTCGTTCACGTATTTTGTCTTTGCGATTCCTTTATACGTGCCACTCTCCATGGCTCCCTGTGCAAATTCTGCCACAGGCTGGAAATTCTTAAGTCCCGATATGTTCCGTCCTATCTCCTTTGCCACTGCTGTTGACAAAACTCTGGCATCTGTTCTCGGATAGGTTACCAGCTTCTTCTCGTAGAGCTCCTGAACTATCTTGAGGGTGTCAGAAGGACTGATCTTGAAAAGAGATGAACAGTCATTCTGAAGCTCAGCCAGATTGTACAGCATCGGAGGCTGTTTCTTCTCTTTCTTGCGCTCCACAGCCTGGGCCACTGCCTCGGGCTCTCCGGCCTTCAGCTCCGCCAGAAGCTGCTCCGCTGCGGGTCTCTCCTTAAATCCATTCTCCTTATACAAAAGCGGCGACTCAAAATACTTTGTGCCCTTCACTGCCTTCCACTCTGCGTCAAATGTCTGTCCTTCCTCTCCTACATTCGCAACGAGTCTGTAGAACGGAGTCTTGACAAACTCCCTGATCTCACGCTCTCTCTTCACTATGATCCCGAGGACACAGGTCATGACACGGCCCACGGCTATGACACATCTGTCCATGCCGAGATACCTCTGGACGACATTTGAAAATTTCAGCGACAGCGCCCTTGAAAAGTTGATACCCATAAGGTAGTCCTCCTGGGCTCTAAGGTATGCTGCATCGCTGAGACTGTCGTACTCTGAGAGTGGCTTCGCCTCACGGATTCCCCTGAGGATCTCCTCCTCCGTCTGTGAATCGATCCACACACGGCGCTTCTCCTTTCCGGTGACGTGCGCCATGGAATCCACAAGTCTGTATATATATTCTCCCTCTCGTCCTGAATCCGTCGCCACATAGATACAGCCTATGTCATCGCGGGTAAGCAGTCCCGCAACTATATTGAACTGTTTCTTTGTGTCAGGAAGAACTTCATATTTATATTCAGTTGGAATAAATGGGATGGTTGAAAGGCTCCATTTCTTCAGATTTGGGTCGTAGACCTCCGGATAACTCATGGTGATCAGATGTCCGACACACCATGTGACAACCGCCGTGTCCGACTCCAGATAGCCGTTTCCCGCATTGCCCTTCACACCCAGCACATCGGCAAACTGCCTCGCCACGCTGGGCTTCTCTGCTATATATAAATTCTTCAAATTATGCTCCTATTCTGACGGTGATTGCATGTTCTGTCCACACCGCAATCGCCTGTAATACATCACAACACATCTATTTATAATAGCAGAATTTGTGGAGGGGGGCAAGTGGGGACGGAGGTACCTGTCCTCACGCATTGCGCCTTCGCACTTCTCCACACGCATTGCGCGTTAATCCCGAATTGCTTCGCACTTCGTGCTCCCGCATTGCGCCTTCGCACTTCTCCTCACGCATTGCGCGTTAATCCCGAATTGCTTCGCACTTCGTGCTCCCGCAATTGCGCCTTCGCACTTCTCCTCACGCATTGCGCGTTAATCCCGAATTGCTTCGCACTTCGTGCTCCCGCAATTGCGCCTTCGCACTTCTCCTCACGCATTGCGCGTTAATCCCGAATTGCTTCGCACTTCGTGCTCCCGCATGTGCGCCTTCGCACTTCTCCTCACGCATTGCGCGTTAATTCCGAATTGCTTCGCACTTCGTGCTCCCGCAATTCTGCGCGGCATTCACACTCCGGCCTGTCGGCCTTCGTGTTCATGTCGCGTCATCCCGTCAAATGCGCTACATGCCGCGAGCAAGCTCTCGCATGTGCGCGCTTGACGGGATTTTAACGCGCAAAAAGCACCCCGCCTGCGACATGCGCAGACAGGATGCCTCTAAGCTATTTTATATAGAATTTAGTAGGATTAGCAAACTCAATCTATGTCTTACTGCTCGAATAACAGC
Source organism: uncultured Coprococcus sp. (assembly GCA_934277375.1). Lineage (GTDB taxonomy): Bacteria > Bacillota > Clostridia > Lachnospirales > Lachnospiraceae > Coprococcus. The sequence continues at coordinate 40,196 of CAKQTZ010000013.1, forward strand.
TGCTCGTATGTTGGGAATGGCCAAGCTGTCTTTGGAAGTTCCTTCTCAAGCTCATCAGCAGGCTTTCTCACTGTGTCAAATGCTGCAAATACTGTGTTGTGGAAGTACTTAGCCCAAGCCTCTGTATCTCCCTCGTAATCTGCTGCCTTTGTAACCAGCTCCTCAAGGGCTACTGTAGCGCTCTTGAGCTCTGTGAGCTTCTCTGAGATAGTGTTCAGAAGTGACACCTGAACTGTAGGATCAATTCCGAGAGCCTTGATCTCAGCTGCACCCTTTGCAAGCTCTGCCTGATATTCCATAACTGCAGGGATGATCTCCTCATTGGACATCTCTATCATGGTGAGTGCCTCGATGTTGATCTTCTTTGCATAGTTCTCAAGCATTACATCAGCTCTCGCCTCAAGCTCTGCCTTATCCATAACTCCAAGGTTCTCGAAGATCTTAACGCTCTTGTCTGCTGCAAGATAAGGAACAGCATCAACCATGCACTTGATATTTGGAAGACCACGCTTTGCTGCCTCCTCAACCCACTCATCTGAGTAACCATTGCCGTTGAAGATGATTCTCTGATGTGCTGTGAGTTCTCTTCTGATGAGTGCCTTGCATGCTGTCTCGAAATCGTCAGCACCCTCAAGCTCGTCTGTCATCTTCTTAATCTGATCTGCAACTATTGTATTTAATACCATCATTGGGAATGCGATGGACTGTGTTGAACCAACCATTCTGAACTCGAACTTGTTACCTGTGAATGCAAATGGTGATGTTCTGTTTCTATCTGTGGCATCCATTGTAAATGTAGGAAGTGTTGATGCACCTGATACATATGTCTTGCCCTTTGGTGACTCTGTAGCCTCACCCTTCTCGATGATCTGCTCAACGATCGACTGGAGCTGCTCTCCAAGGAATGCTGAAATGATTGCTGGAGGTGCCTCGTTAGCTCCAAGTCTGTGATCATTTCCTGCTGATGAAGCGGAAAGTCTCAGAAGCTCAGCGTTGTTATCTACTGCTGCCAGGACTGCTGCCAGGAAGAACTGGAACTGAAGATTTGTCTCAGGATGCTTGCCTGGATCGATGAGGTTCTCGCCCTCGTCTGTTGAGATCGACCAGTTGTTGTGCTTACCTGAACCATTTACACCGGCAAATGGCTTCTCATGGAGTACACACTCAAGGTCATGCTTTGCAGCGATCTTCTTCATAGTTGCCATAACCAGATGGTTCTGATCTGTAGCGATGTTGGTTGTTGAGAAGATTGGAGCAAGCTCATGCTGTGCAGGAGCAACCTCGTTGTGCTGTGTCTTGGCAAGGATACCATACTTCCACAGCTCCTCGTTCAGCTCTGTCATGTATGATGCGATCTTATCCTTGATTGCTGCGAAATACTGATCGTCAAGCTCCTGTCCCTTTGGAGGCATTGCTCCGAAAAGTGTACGTCCGCAGAGCTTAAGATCTGTTCTCTTTGCAAATTTCTTCTTGTCGATCAGGAAGTACTCCTGCTCAGGGCCAACTGATGCAGTAACTTTCTTGGCTGTTGTGTTGCCGAACATTGCAAGAGCCTTAAGGGCTTCCTTGCTGATGGCATCCATTGAACGGAGAAGAGGTGTCTTGTAATCAAGTGACTCTCCTGTGTATGATGTGAATGCTGCCGGGATACAGAGGATGCATGTTCCTTCATCTGTTGTCTTTACAAATGCTGGTGATGTACAATCCCATGCTGTATATCCTCTTGCTGCGCATGTCTCACGAAGACCGCCTGAAGGGAATGATGAAGCATCCGGCTCCGACTTGATGAGCTCCTTGCCTGTGAACTGGAGGATAACGCCGCCATCACCGACTGTGCTTACGAATGAGTCGTGCTTCTCTGCTGTTGTCTCTGTAAGTGGCTGGAACCAATGTGTATAATGTGTTGCACCAAGCTCCATTGCCCATTCCTTCATGGCTGCTGCAACTGAATCTGCGATTGATGTATCGAGAGGCTCGCCCTTGTCAATAGTCGCCTTGAGTGACTTGTAAACTGCCTTTGGAAGTCTCTCTCTCATGACCTGATCTGAGAATACGTGTGAGCCAAATACGGCTGAAATTTTGTTCATCATAATTACTACTCCTTTTCATGATAAATAAATTTGATCAAAAATGAATCCTTAACGTATCCTCAAAAAAAAGAGAAAGGTGTCCTCCTTCTTGAGAACACCTTTGTCCATTTCGTATCATTTAATTGTTGAATATAAAATACTCTATATTCTTTCAAAAATCAACCCCTAATTTTAAAAAATTATAAATATGGTTTTAAATACTCCACCAGTTCATACACCTTTGTTCCCGGTGCTGAATCACTTCCCACATTTATATTATTCAATCTTTTTGCATTATTTATGGCTACATCCATATATGGTCTTAACACCGAATACATATCTGACCTATTCTTCTTGTATTCCCCTTCACCTATATTAACAAGCCACTCCGTCAGCTTAGGCCAATACTCTGACCGATGTATATCTGACTGATAATATCCAAAGTGTAAAAGGAACCACAGTTCTATACATTGATTCGACCAGATTGCATGAAAACATATGTCACTAGTAGTATTCTGTTCCTTCTGTGACAATCAAATGATACTCCGGTTGCATTTTTACATTTTTACTTCTTCTGCCGCTAACCCAGTCCTTTCCTAAATCGGACTTCTTTAGAGGTTTTAAGCTCAATACCATTCACCTCCAAGCATATTCTGTAAATATGGATCCGCACCATACCGACCTTCCATATACTGCTTATCATATGCAGCTGTACTGTTCACATGCCTGTCATCTTCATCACGTACGTCATACAATGAATAAATTTCACTTTCATGCTTGTCATCAAGCGCAGCAAACCATATCTCATCACGTCTGAACACTGTATTCTTCATTGTCGTCAAATCATGAGATGTGAATATCAACTGAGCCCCCAGTTTATTATAATCAGGATTCTTGAATAATTTGATTATATATCTAAGTAGTTTAGGATGAAGCTTTGCATCCAGCTCATCCACTACCACAAGCCGTCCTTCCTGTAACGCCAGCAAAAGAATCGGAAGTGCTGCAAGAAGTTTCTTTGTTCCATCAGATTCGACAGCAAATGGTAATTCATAGTATTCCCCATCCACCATTCTTCCTGTATATAACTGGCGCTCCTCTGCATTATATCTATAGTCACATATGTCTATATCGAGATCGTTTAAAACTGTGATTATCCTTCTCTTTGTCTTTTCCTCATCCACCAGCAATACACGATTGTCCACCTCTGGTATCGCATAACTTTGAACGATACATGACTCAAACCAGGTCATAACTTCAGTTATAACGTCCAGATTATAGTTGATTGCCAAGAATGACAAATACGGCATTCTTGGATTAACCATCTTGTTTATTCCACTCTTGCTTATGCTTGTTCCAAGTTTTATCTTTTCTCTCTCCCTTTCGAAAACTGTACCTATGCGTTTTCCTCCTATATTACGCCAATATAAACTCTCAGATATTATTGCCCCATCATGCACAGAAATATAATACCTGTACTCCCTGCCGCTCTGTCTAAAATATATCTGAAACTCAGTTGGTTCAACCTTAGATTCATTATCAAACAAAAACGGCACACACGAAACACCATACTGCAATATTATCCGCTGTCTGTTTTTCTCAAGTTCAGCAACAGGCCTCACAACCATAGATATCAGACATGCAAGCGCCTGAAGCAGATTAGTTTTTCCTCCGCCATTTGGTCCATATATAGCACTTACCGGAAGAAGTGCCACATCGGACTTGTCCGATTTCAATAAACTTTCTTCAAACTCAGGAATAGCTGCAGCCTGAAAATCAAATTCAGTTTCAGTTCTGTATGACTTAAAATTTTTAAAAGAAAAAAAGCATAACATGGACTTCTCACCTCCCAATTATATAATATATTTTATTATATAATACGTCAGTTTTCAAGTTTTATTCCATGTTATGCAAATTTATTTTGTATTATTCGTTTTATAATCTCGTTATATGTATTATATTCCTAATTCATACAAATAACACATACTATATCAGATATAAATTACACTGTCCTCATCCACGCAATAACACGCCAGCTTTCCGCCCCTGTTTCTCTCTCCATTTCCACAGTCGATATCCATATAGTACGGTGTCACGTAAACGTCGTAGGAATGATCTTCATTGAGTCTGTTCGTCGTCACATGTCCGCAGAACACATACCTGTCAAATGCCCTCTTGTCCGCAAATGGAACATTGTGGATATCCGGCGATATGAGGAATCTGTATTCATCTCTTCTCACGGCATTCGTTATAGACTCGGCAATATTGATCGTCCTATCAGCATTTCTGACATACGAGCCACAATGAATTCCCGGATGGGTGACAACACAATCTCCGTACTTTGGCGAAGGTATCTCTATGTAATACGGTAAATGTGCCAGAAACCCGTGCAGTTTCATCTGATCATCCACATTGAGCTTATTGATATCTCTGACCGTACCACCACCGCCGAATATGATCCACTGTCTCTCAGACAGGCTTCCCTCCATGTACATCTGGGCAAACAGCTCATGGTTACCCTTTATGAGCTGCATGGAACCATCCACAAGATAGTCCGACATAAACTCAAGAAGAGGAATTCCCTCATCGTTCCAGTCGAATATGTCACCCATGACTATCATGTGATCCGTGGCTGGATCAAAGCTTATCTTATTCAACATTTTCCTGAATGATGTGACATCCCCGTGGATGTCGGATATGAGATATAGCATTAATTCTTCCTTTGATAACCGTTCTATCAATCTAGTCTCTTCACAAGCTCCTCATATATATCCTCTGCCACCGCCAGCTTATACGCAAGCCTGGTTGGCTGAGGTGGGAGCTCCACATAATACTCTTCCACATCGCCATCTATATCTATTGCAAAGTACACCTGTCCCGGAACCGAGGCATCCGGATTTGCCGGATCCACATTGCCCATGGTCCCAGTCACGCCGATTCCAATATCCGCACTGTACGCCTTACGGCACGCCTGCGCCATGGCACCTGCTGTCTCCTTTGAATAAACCGTATACTTGTCTATGATCTCCGCCGGAACTCCCTGCATGATCTTCGCCTCATTGCAGTAGGTGATAAATGCCCCTTTCAGCACTGCGGAGGAACCTTCCGTGTCGGTGATGAGGGAGGCTATCTGCCCTGATGTGGCGGATTCCATGGTGGTGATGGTGAGGGATTTTGCGATAAGAGCTTCTGTGAGTTTATGGTAATTGTCTCTGATCTGCTTTTCATCATATTCCATCTTATCTGTCGCTGAATTTGTCATTCTAAGTACACCTTCTCTATATTTTATTTCCATGCTTTGAGCGATCAATGTTCAATATCTAGGCTTTTGGTTTATACATTTGTTTTAACATTTTCCCTGTAGCTGCCAGCTTCTGCTGCCGGAAGTCTGAAAAACATTCTAAATCCCAATATCATCACCGGAACCACCTCATTCATATGCAGCAAAAGCGTCACTGCCGGCTTGATAAATCCCATTTCTGCCAATATAGCGTATATGATCAGAAATGCCTCTACCATATATATCCCAAGCACAAATGCTCCCCTTCTGGCAGATACTTTCATAAGCTTTGTTGCAGACAAAATGACAGCGATTGACAAAATCACAAGCAATATGAACCACAATATACACAAACCAATTCCAGCCTCATGTTCAATTATCGTAATATTATATCTTGCTCCCCAAATCCTGTCTGGCATACTTCCAGCCTGATCCAGTTCATTCATGATCGACGAACCTGAAATCTTATTCTTACTGGTAAATACATCATCACATCCGGCAAATATAAGTACCGCCCCACAAAGCAGTGATAACATGCAAGTCACAATATTCAACCTGTGCTGAACACCCATGTATACAATAAACATAACCGTTTCTGCACATACAATAGAAAATGTGAGATCATCTTTTGCAGTCACAAGTTTTACACTCACAGCATTTGCAAGTTCGATGAGAAACCAGAACAAAACTCCACTCCAACTTTTCTTTACAAGATCGACTCCCTTTACCATAACTACAAAAGCGAGTATCGTTATCACCACAGAATATATTTCATCACTTCCCGAGCCAAATAAGCCCCAATGTCCTCCATCATCTAGTCCACTGTCAGTATGTATTGAAAATGTAACACTTGCCCAGCAGATAACGACATACAGAAGCGTAAGCACAAACAACGTAGCCGCATCTCTAAATTTCTTTTTGTCTGTAAAAAGAGATCCACAGTAACGTATCGCTCCATATGTCTTATCGTATATCTTCTCCAGAGGCAATATAAAAAGTATTCCCCCGACAAGAATGCATATGAGGATGTGCGTCAGCCGGCTCACCGCCGTCACCCCTCCTATATATCCGTCAAAGAAAGAGTTCTCTGTTTTTAACATTATTGTCCACATGACAGCGTAGCAGATTGCTGATACGATGAATGCTGGTATGGCTGATTTTATTATTTTGTTGTGTTGTTGCATTATCCTGCACCTCTCCTCTTTTATAATGTTTCCTATTTGTTAAACTCCCATATGGCCAACTTGCGATCTTTGACATCACAGATATGGGATACTGGGAATAGCATAGTTACTATGCAATAAGGCCACAGTATCAACTGTGACCTTATTATATAGTAACTGTTTATGCATAGGAATAAAAGGGGTTTTTACCAAATATTATTTTTCATAATTATAAACCAAAAGCCAGAATACACAATAACTATATGCTGCAATACTAGTTTTCCATAATGCTATACATATTGTAGTATTCTGGCTTTCTATAATAATCTCTTATTATTTTTAAATTTACTTTCTAACCTTTATAGATTTAACCGCACTCCACGCTCCATAAGTATTAGTAGTTTTTTTCTTATAAGATCTGACTCTAAAATAATATGTAGTGTCCTTATTCAGCTTTCCGTACAATGATGTTACGACGGCGTTTTTTCTATAAGTATAGGTTTTTGCAGATGTAAACATTTTACTGGTGCTATACTGTACTTGATAACCAGTTGCAACACTATTTTTCCCCCATTTTATACTTATTTTTCTAGATGCTGGAGTTCCAAGGCTAACAATCATTCCTCTTTTAATGAATATACCTTGTCTCATTTCCTTCTTTGAAGATACATATACCACTCCATTAACTACTTTATACGGACAAACTATGTATGAATATCTGTTTCCATTTATTCTTGCGTTTTTGTCTATCCAAGAATTCGTCGTATTATGATTTATCGTCTTTAATAATATGTATCTGCCGCCATTAATACTTCTATATATCCTGTACCCGTTATAGGATTTCTTTTTCCATGTAATTTTTATTCCTGCTGATGTATTTACCACCTTCGTTATTTTTGTTGATACCGGAACTATATTATAATATTTCTTAATGCTTCCAGAATATTTATTCTTAAATACTATTTTTACTACATGTTTTCCTATAGTCTTTGTATCTTTACTATAAATTACATTGTACTCAGTTTTCGGGACTGTTTTGCCTGTTGAATCTTTTACCACAACCGATGGTTTCTGTGTCTTTCCATTAAAATCATATGTTTTTTTATTCAAATTAACAGACTTAACGCTGTAAATTACAGATCTATCATATTCTGCCTGACATACAGTACATTTTTTTATAGAATATCCATTATTATTTAATGTAGCCGCAGTTATACGAAATAAATGTCACTTTTTCCATATCAATATCATTTTTCATGTTAGAACGCAGAAAATATATCGTTCTTTGTGTCTCCTCCGGATTCACATCACATACACCTATTTTCATATTGAACTCTCTCCCCTCATGCCAGCGCATCAGCCAGTTTTAAATGCATTATATGTTTTACTCTTCACATCACTTATGTTTGATCAGATTAGATTCATACCATGTCCAATTGCATTGTTAATGGCTGACGCTATATAATTCTCCACCTCATTTGCCATAAATTTAACGAATCCAGAGAGTTTATTCAATTATTACCATATATTTAAAAGTATTAAGTAATATGAAATATAGACAACAAAATATGTGCCTCAAGCATTTCATTGTCTATATTTCATTTTTCAACGTCTGAAAAATCTTTTATAAAATACATGTTATTCTTCATGAAATTATACGTTTTAAATTGTTGAACAATAACGTATTTTAGTTTATATTCTTATATACTTAGTACACATATTTACTAAGACACATTATTTCATTTTAATGAGGGGGAAACACAAGATGAAATATCGTATCAGACCAGTGGAAAATATATGTTCTCTGGAGGAGCTCTTCACAGAACATTTAGGACTTGACATTCCTATCGTTCCGCAGACATCTTCATATTCCAACAAACATACTTTCAGCAAGCTTTTCTTTTCACAGAATCCTAATCAATATGCAGATATTGACCAGATAATGTCTTATTCAGTTTTTAAGGATGCAGATATGGAAATGCTTAAGCATGATGCACTGGCAGCACAGAAACCATTATACTATCTGGTACATCCGGATGACCGTTATCCAACCGGAACAAAGCTTAGCGTATTATTTTCCAACCTTGCAAATAAGAATTTCTCAGGAAATGAGCAGCCACTTCCTATAAGAACGCTGTTGAATTCTATTGATTATGACAAGCTTTGCGCCAGGCTTAATCTGCTCATAGAGGCCAGGGCAGCACTGGATGCAGATTTCACTGTCGATCTGCAGTCTTATCTGAGCAGTGTCCTGTCAACGGACAGCACACTCACCCATTATTGCTCTTTGTTCAAATGCACCTCACCATCAGAATACCTTGCTACGATCCTTTTGTATGCGCTTTTTGATGATGTGAATTTCCCTGCATATGCATCTGAGGTTGCAATAACAAGAAATATCAAAGAATCTAAGGTCGCACATCCCGTGACTGATCTGAACAACCCACATTTTCAGAAGCTAATGAATGATGCCAGAAGGGTTGACAAGCTACAGGCATTTGCAACATATACACTGATAGTCCTTTACTCTGTACAGATGCTTGCAACCATCTTCTCTTCTACCTGGATCAGTTCCTATGAGGCGATAAGCACGAAGGGAACGCTGTTCAGTATTGTCATGCTGTGTGCATCCATCATATTGACAGCTCTGAGATTTATCCCTTTCTCTCTGCACAAAAAATATTCTGAACTGAGCCTGCTCCTTGAACATTCTGTGCTTGACGAGAACAATAATACATATAGTATTACATATAATCATTTTCAAAACTGTTCGAGATCATTCTCCAATATCCAGAGGGGCAGACGTATTAGCATCTCTCTGTTCTGTGTGGTGAGTGTGCTGTATATTATTGTGTCATTTGCTTACAAGAGTTTTCCTCTTCTTGTAGCACTTGTCAGCATATCATTTGGAGTGCTTATGCTTATAGACAGCATCTTCCATGACCATGTTACCTATAAAAGTTATGATGCCTTTTTCTCTGAGGGCATGCCAGATCATGTTCCTGCTGCCAGATATGGAATAGCACGCATGTGCTCGTGGGATTATGATACCAGGATGAAAGCCTTCAGACATAACAGTTACAATAAGCTGACCAACTACAGTGAGGACTGTATCAGGCATATATATGACCAGGTATCCGACACGGCCAAATATATGTGGAACACTTTGACGGCATTTATCATAACGCTCTCTTCTATTGGAGTGATCGCTGAGATACTTCAGCTTGTGAAACCGGATCTGGAGTATTTCCATATGCCAACAGCATCGATGTTATATTCTGTTACCATGATTCTCATACTGCTTAACGGAGTACTCAACATACTGATACTTCTCCGTGCAAGATCCCATTATCAGAAGATGGCAGACTTCTCATTCTACGCTGGCAATCCGGACTCGGATAATTACGAGGTTGCAACGCTCTTCAGGCACAATCTATATGCAGGCAGCATATCTGAGCTTGCAATCGCCAGGGGAATATATAACTACAACATGTGTCAATTTGAACAGGGAACATCCACATCTGATATACAGCCACCAGATGACCGGTATCATCCTATGTACATAGTGAATCAGAAAATACATCTCATCACCGATGTTGCGCTGTGTATATTTGTCGCATACCTCAGCATGGCGGTATGGCATGCTAACAGCCTTCGCAATCTGGCGGGCCTGCCAATTCTAATTGCAGCTTATGCTCTGTGGGCATTTGTCCTGTACCCGCTATGCAAATACAGAAAGATCAAGGACAGCATACAGAAGTTAAATGCCGAAAAAAGGAAACACGTTGAATAACTAAGCGTGTTTCCTTTTTTTCTCTATTTTTATTCTGCTCAGCACCACCGTGGCTATGATAAGCGGAGGAACCATGAATATCAGTTTTGCCCATCTCATCCCAAGTGATCCCACGACCAGACTGATCACGAATATCCCAAACTGATCTCCTATCCCATATGATAATGTGGACATAGCTGACGCCCTTCCCCTCACCGATATGTCTACGCTCTCCATGACCATCAGATTTATAAGTTCTTCCGCCGAAAAGTAAAATCCATTCATGCATCCCCATAGAATTCCCAGAAATACCGGTGAAACAGAACGTCCCACTCCCAGTGTAAATGTGACACCAGATACGAGACTCAATATAATTCCCATCTGCACCACATATCTTCTTTCAATCCTGTCTGCAAGTATTCCTGCCAGGACATTAATCACAAGAGATGCTATCGGCTGTACAAGTAATATTGTGTTCACATATCTCTCATCCATACCAGAAAATGCACACAAAGGCTCATTGTAATATGTGATACCGACTGTTGCCAGCCCCACCACACTTATGCTTATGAGAAGGTTTCTGGTTGTGTGATCCGTGCATAACTCCTTGAATATCTTTATAAAATGTATATGCCCATCATCATCTGTGATACTCTCTTCACATTTTCTCTCTCTTACCTCGAATCCATTTGTCGATCCATCCACACTAGGTACGGCTTCAGGATTTGAACCAGATATATCCGGAAACCTGTACAACATAACCATCACCAGGCCTATGCCCCCGCCAATGATTCCAACAGTGTAAAGTAACTGCCAGTTGTGCCCTCCGCCATCCACATACCACGCCCTGAGCAACGGTATACTCATGGCTGCTGCCATCGACACTCCTCCACATATTCCCCTGACAGTTCCACGATGTCTCCTGTCTACCGCATCCACTATGTATATCCAGAGAATATCCAAGTATGAGAATTTCATTGCCAAGCAGATATATCCACAGATTGCTGGCCACCAGGCATACAACACTTCCAAGAACAAGAAGAGCTACATTTATAAGCATCATTTTCTTCCTGCCTATAATATCCGTATACGACCTGACAAATGGAGTAAGCGCCCCGATAAGATAAAATGGCAGCATCCCCCTGCTCATATAAGCAACCGCCGTCTCTGAGCTCATTCCACGCGGAGCCATTAGAAATGTTCGGACTGAAAGCGACTGTGTTTTTCCGAACATTTCGGTGCAGTAAGAATCCACAAATTGTACAAGTATTATGAGTGCCACAGCCGAGATGGCTGTGGCTGCCAATCGATTCCTATGATGGTTATACTCTACTGTCTTATCATTCATCAAATTCCCGATCCTCTCCTCCCTATGGTACATAAAAAGGGAAGCTCTTCGCTTCCCTTTTTGAATAACCACTGGCCGCTCGCTTTGATAACACTCAAAACATCTGTAAATGTCAGCAAATATCTCTTACTTACTAACCTTCCTGAAGTTCTTCTTACCACGTCTCACAACAACGCCCTCGCCATCGAACTTCTCCTCTGGAATTGTAGTCTGGACATCTGTGACCTTCTCGCCGTCCACTGCGACACCGCCCTGCTCTACGGCACGTCTGCCCTCGTTACGTGATGTAACAAGACCTGACTTAACGAGAACTGACACGATATCGATGGCGCCGTCCTTGAAGTCATCTGCTGCAAGTGTTACTGATGGCATGTCTGCTGCAACACCCTTGGAGAACAGTGCTCTTGCGCTCTCCTGTGCCTTAGCAGCCTCCTCCTCGCCGTGTACAAGCTTTGTGAGCTCGTATGCAAGGATCTCCTTTGCCTGGTTGAGCTGGCTGCCCTCCCAGCTGTCCATCTTATCTATCTCCTCAAGTGGAAGGAATGTGAGCATACGGATGCACTTCAGAACATCTGCATCTGCCACATTTCTCCAGTACTGGTAGAACTCAAATGGTGATGTCTTGTTAGGATCAAGCCATACAGCACCCTTCTGTGTCTTACCCATCTTCTTGCCCTCTGAGTTGAGGAGAAGTGTGATGGTCATGGCATATGCATCCTTGCCAAGCTTTCTTCTGATAAGCTCTGTACCACCGAGCATGTTGCTCCACTGATCGTCTCCGCCGAACTGCATGTTACAGCCGTACTTCTGGTACAGTGCATAGAAATCGTAACTCTGCATGATCATGTAGTTGAACTCAAGGAAGCTGAGTCCCTTCTCCATACGCTGCTTGTAGCACTCTGCACGAAGCATGTTGTTGACTGAGAAGCATGCTCCAACATCGCGGAGAACATCTACATAGTTCAGGTCGAGAAGCCAGTCTGCGTTGTTGACGAGGAGCGCCTTGTCCTCTGAGAAGTCTATGAACTTGCTCATCTGCTTCTTGAAGCAGTCAACGTTGTGCTGGATAGTCTCCTTTGTCATCATCTGTCTCATATCTGTACGGCCTGATGGATCACCGATCATGGCTGTACCACCACCTATCAGCGCGATAGGCTTGTTGCCCGCCATCTGAAGTCTCTTCATCAGACAGAGCGCCATGAAGTGGCCTACGTGCAGGCTGTCGGCAGTAGGATCAAATCCTATATAGAAAACTGCCTTACCGTTATTTACCAAATCTCTTATCTCGTCTTCATCTGTTGTCTGCGCTATAAGCCCTCTGGCTACAAGCTCGTCATAAATCTGCATGTCCTTTAATCCTCCTACATTTTCTTTATCTGACAGATGCCATATGGTACATTCAGGTACATTACCCATACAATCCATATGACATCCCATGCATTTTCTCATTTTCTGAAAAGTAATCTTCCGATCCCGGCATATGATATGTGCGCGCCTCACCTCGCTGATACGCCTCACATAATGTGTAATCCTCGAAAGTCACACTCTCCATATAAATATGTGCACGCACTGCTGGCACACGCACCATATTATAACACCCTTTGTGGCTATTTTACAACATTCTTTGTGCCTGGCTTGTGGACCATATCATAATAATAGAACTCGGCAGGATCAGTGTTTGCATTTCTGTCAATATTCATAGCTTTGACCTCATCCCTTGTCAGGGTGCAGGCATCCTTGAATTCCTCGTCATCTATAACTGTGTAATTACGATAATAACTATTATTGTCATTATCCTCTACACATTTTGACCTATTATATATAGAAGCAATCCATGTGTCCGAATCCTTATCATAGAAGAAATAAGTTAATCCCTTCCATACACCTGTGCTGCTGTCATAATCATCTGCCTCTTCTATATCGCTGTAATTATAGACATATTTCTTTCCCTCAGGTGCCTCCGGGAATTTTATCTTCACATCCTTAAGCACTATAGATGCTTTTGAGGCAGTTTCGTCGTCGAAAGTAGTTCCCTTCTCGAAAAACTCATGAGTATTGAAGTATCTTCCATCATACCATGCGCCTGAAAAATATCCCGGATATGACGATCCACCATCCTTGTAAATGAATGTATATCCCTCACTTGTAAATCCGAATATCGAATTGATCAGAACCAGTTTGACATAAGCGCCATTGCTTCCAACGGTTTTCAGCACATCATCCCATGTGAGTTTCTTCAGGTCCGTCTTGTCCTCAGGGACCGTGAGGCTGCCATAATACGATATCATAGAACTTATATCACTAAGTTTTGTCGTCTTTGCAGCATCACCCGCTGTTCCGTCAAATGTATATTTATACTTGATCTGATTTTCATTTATTCCCTGACCGCCGCCGTATCCGGCACCGCCATATGCATGCGTTTCTCCATTATATGTTACCTCCACTATATAATGCGCATATGGGCTCCACTTATACGAAGACTTTACAGACAATCTCTTTGCAACCGCTGCCATCTCTGATGGGAATCCTATCGAGTCTAATCTGTAAGGATACAGTCCGCTTACAAGCATATTTCTACTGCCTTCTCTTTTATATGGCGCCTGTATATAGAAATCCTGATCAACATGAGGTGATGTGGACAATCCATAGTATGGTGATGAAGTACTCCTCTGCAGCTGTCCTTGCACGTAACAGCCTGAATACAGACATATCCCATCCAGCCCGCTCTGAACAGCATTCATCTTCTCCCAGAATGTCATGGATGAATTCGTATATTTATTTATAAGATAATCCACATCATCTACAAGTTTTGGAATAGTCACCGTAACTTTTGTCGCTTCGGACACATCCTCGCCAAATTCCCACTCTGCTTTCTTATGTTTATATAGCCTGAGTGTACCACCATCGGTTGAAGAGCAGTAGAAAATATAACCACCGTTAACTCTCTTCGTATTTTTGTTTGTATATTTTACATCCGCGAATTCATTACCTGCCAGCCTCATCTCGGCTGTTCCATCACTCGATATGCTCGTCTTCTCATCCTTAAAATAGAACGACTCTGGATCTGGATTGTCGGTCTTCACATAGAAATATGAACACACATCGTCTGACAAAGGAATAACTGAATATGAATATTCATCTACTTTTTCATATTTTAATTGTGCCTCAAGTGACCTTACATATCCTTCCCAGCCTCCACCATACCACATTAACCTCTTATAATCCCTGTTCTTTTTATCAGGGACATAGGCTACAGATTTGTTATTTGTTGAAAATGCATCATATCCCACAGTTTTAATCTTTGTCGACTTGATATATAGCTGTTCTATCTGCGTTGAGTCCTTAAATGCCCCATCTCTTACTGCTGTTATATTTGCTCCCAGCGTCAGGTTTTTTAGATTCTTACATCCGGCAAATGCATTTTTGCCAACGACAGTTACTTTGTATGTCTTTCCATCTATCCTGACCGTTGCCGGAATAACCACTGTCTTCAGTGTCTTCGAAGCACTAACCGCTGCAGCGGTTCTCGTCTTGCTATTGGTGATCCTGTATGTAACTCCCGAGACTGTTACCCTAGTAACCGGTACGAGCACCAGCTTCATAGTGCGCTTCCATCCCACACTGCTCTTTACTATAAGCTTTCTGTAACTTTTATATTTCGGTTTGTTCATGTGGAATACCGCTTTGCTGCTGACTCCCATGAACGCCTTGGATGATATTCTGCCCAGCTTGTTCGATTTGATCACGATCTTCTTCAGCCTCTTATCACCTTCAAATGCGGATGCACCTATAGCTTTGACATTTTCACCCAGAGTTACACTGACAAGCTTTGTTCTCTTCTTGAATGCCCCTGCAGATACAGATGTTACCTTGTACGCTGTCCCATCTATCTTCACTGTTGTCGCCACAACAGCATTTTTTATAGATGTTTTTGATTTCAACGCTGTCGCTGTCTTGTATTTTCTGCTGGTGATCTTGTATGTCACCCCGGACACCGTCGCTGTCTGAACAGTTTTCTTCGTACTTTTCTTAGCTGCGGCCTGTGCATCCAGAGTGTTCACCGGCAGTGCCAGGATCATGGCAAGTGCCAGTATAACCGCAACAAATGATTTTAATTTTCCTTTTTCCATACTGATTTCTCCCTTCTGTTTTGCAGCCCATTCAGCATCTCCTTTGACATGGGCTTACATCCCCTTAACTGTGTGTCCATAAATATTTATCTTTTATCCATATGCCGCCCCAGCCCAACAGCCATAGCTGCCAGCAGGAACAACAAAGGTGTGGTGAGTGGCTGATTGAGATTGAACACCGCCTGAGCCGCATATCCCGCAATTCCGAGTGCAAGCCCGGTATGACTCTTCAGCGCCATGACAAATGCTGATACTAGAAAACCTGCATATGTCACGAGTCCAACAAGTCCTGTCGTCACCAGATACTGCAGGTATTCGTTGTGGGCATTGTCATACACTACCCCCACCAGATTCATCATCTCGTCATAGTACTGTCCCTTCATGAGCGCTTTCACGGATTCATTGCCGTTGCCGAACAGCTTCTTATGCAATGGGAAATCTGAATATATGCTTATCAGCCTGTTCCACACATATCCTCTGTAAGTTCCCCATGAGTCATCTATCCTGCCATAGCCCTTGCTGATCAGGAATACTCCGAGAATCACCGCCATAACTGTCATAGCTGACCCAACACATATGCATGGTTTTCTGCCCGACACGGAATATTCCGGATGCCTGCTGCATGCATATCTCATGCAGCCAGCAACGGCCACACACATAAGGAATACGACGACCACAGCTTTGCTGTCTGCCATAAACAGGCTTATCCCCTCAAGCACAGAACTGTCCGTAGCCCTGAGTGCCAGCCGGACTGCCACACATCCGCCGGTCATCAAAGCCACCACCTCAACTAATCTTGTCACTGCGCCGCGATATACCGCCACAAGTATAAGTATCACAACCGCCATGCCTATTCCTGCGTATGCCAGATTCGCATTTGTCACGACTGCTGCCGCCATGCCTGACGCTATGACTACTCCTGCTATGATCCTGCGCCACAGAGCATCGTCACACAGATACACTCCCATGGCAACCGGTACAAGCACGCACAGAAAGCTGGCAAATATATCTATATTTCCTATAGTGGATATATATATATGCTCTATATTCACCGACAATCCCTTCCTCAGCCCCAGTACATCCAGCCCCACAAACTGAAGCACTGCTATGACTGCCATGCCGGTACCCGTCACCATATACGCGGGAAGTTCTATCCCTGTAAATCTGTATTTTCTAGCCAGGCATATGTACATAAACATAACAAGAAGCATGAACTGCAGTCCACACATTCTGCCGTCCTCACCGGTATATGCCGCCATCTTGTTTTCTGCCACAGCAAATGCTGCTGTATTCGCCAGAATGAACCCCGCAAACCAGATATCTATGGATCTTATGTTGTATCTGGAACAGATATGTCCTATGCCCTTTTGCTTCTCTGCTTCATTCACGGAGCCATGGCCACCTTGATTGTGACGCCTGTCACACAGCACATCCACGACCACAGCCACAGCCATAAGCACAGCATATATGCACACTCCAATCTCAAATGTCTTATATTTTGTCGATGTTATGTCAAAGTACTTATTGTGCATGATAAGCGGATATACCGTCACCATGTACAGAATGAAAAGTGTGCTTATATTGTTCTGTATACTAGTAATACGTTTTCTGCCAGACATGATCTCTCCCTGTAATTCTCTCAGTCAATATATTTCTGTCATACATGATCTGTATAATATCTTATAGAAGCGGGGACAGCAGTCTCAGTATAGGACCTACGATCGTTATCCTGCTGATATTTCTCCTGCACCACGGTATGTCTATCTCCTCTGACACGGCAAATGTCTCCTCCATATCATTCATGACATCCTCTATTGCCTTGCAGTCATATAACAGCACTCCGCACTCAAAATGATGATAGAAGCTTCTGTTGTCCATATTTATGGAGCCCACTGAAGCAAGTCTTCCATCCATGACCAGAGTCTTGGAATGTATAAATCCCGGAGTATACTGGTATATCCGCACACCGGCAAGCAGCAGTTCCTTGTAACTGAACTGTGTCATCTTATATATATACTTTTTATCCGGTATGGCAGGTGTGACTATCCTCACGTCCACGCTTCTCTTCGCCGCCAGCTTAAGCGCCGTCATAAGCTCATTGCACACTATGAGATATGGTGTGAATATATATATATAATCCTTTGCATCATTTATCATCTGAATATACAGATTCTCTCCTATATTCTCACCTGACAGAGGGCTTGACTTGTACGGCTGGACATATCCATCATGTATATCTGTGTATTCATCAGTCGGCTTATAACTCAGATAGCTTCCCTCAGAATATCTGAAACAGTTCCACATCTGAAGGAACATAACTGTAAAGCTCCATGCGCCTTCACCCTCGAGCCTGACTCCGCTGTCCTTCCAGCGTCCATATTTCTCTATCTTGTTGATGTATTCATCGGCCATGTTATAACCACCGGTGTGGGCGATCCTGCCATCCACCACTGTGATCTTCCTGTGATCCCTGTTGTTGAATATGGTTGCAAGGAACGGAACCACCTGATTAAATGCCATACATTTTATCCCATACGATTCGAGCTCCTTCCAGTAATATTTCGGCACATTGAACACAGAGCCTATGTCATCATATATGAACCTGACATCCAGACCCTCCGCCGCTTTTCTCTTCAATATCTCAAGAATAGTATCCCACATATAGCCTTTGTCCACTATGAAATATTCCATAAATATATATTTCTGTGCACTTTCAAGGTCTTGTATGAGATCATCCATCACGTCATCGCCTATGGAATAATACTTGACCTTAGTATTCTTGTACAGAGGTGCCTCCGCCACTTTCTCCATGTAATTACAAATCCTGTATGTCGGCTCATCACGGAGCTCCTCCGCCGGGCACCATGTATCGCCCTTCACATTCTCGTACACTTCCTGCTGCATCACGCGGAGCATGTTCTTCCGCAGTTTTTTAGGTATGAGCACATGTCCATATAACACATACATCAAGCCTCCGAGCACAGGAAATATAAGTATCGGGACCATCCACGCCATCTTCACCATAGGATTTGTATCTTTTGTTATCAGATGAAGCACAACTATCACACTGAGCAATTTCAGTGCACCGGATATATAGATATACCTGTCCTCCAGAAACGCGATTCCAAGAATCATGAATGCCAGCTGCAGCAACACCAAAAAACATGTTATAACCATTCTGCTGAGCAATCTGTTCAGTATCTTTTTCATATTATACCTGCCTTTATCTTATAACGCCCAATAGACCGGCATACATATCACGTGTATACCGGTCTGTCCTGCTTCATATTTTATTCTACTTAACTGATACAACTTTGTAATCCTGATCCTCAACAGCTTTTGTGAGAACGCTGTCATCCACACTTGATTTCAGTGTAACCACCGCCGTTCCTGTCTCATGGCTTACCTCAGCTTTCTCCACCTGCTCAAGTGCCTCCAGAGCCTTCTTTACCCTGGACTCACAGTGTCCACACATCATACCCTCGATCTGCATAGTCTTTATCATAGCATTTTCCTCCTTATCTGTTTCAATTTCATTTATATCATCCAGAACTGCCCCATATTCTGTGGCAGCATGGGATTTTCTCCTCACTCTGTATCTCTTATTTTTATCATAAATATCAGTCAAATTCAACCTCAGAGCATTTGTTACAACACAGAAACTTGACAGGCTCATGGCCAGTGCGCCGAACATAGGATTGAGAGTCCATCCAAATATAGGGATCCACACTCCTGCCGCAAGCGGTATTCCTATTAAATTGTATATAAATGCCCAGAAAAGATTCTCTTTTATATTCCGGACTGTCGACCTGCTGAGCCTTATGGCTGCCGGCACATCAGACAACTTACTCTTCATAAGGACCACATCCGCAGCATCTATAGCTATGTCTGTTCCGGCACCTATGGCTATACCGATATTCGCACGTGTAAGGGCTGGGGCATCATTTATTCCATCACCGACCATAATTACATGGGCATCATTCATGAGTTCTCTCACAGCACTCTCCTTGCCATCCGGCTTTACACCGGCGATAACACGGTCAACTCCCACCTGACGTCCTATTGCTCTGGCTGTATTCTCATTGTCTCCTGTGAGCATGACCACCGAAAGTCCCATCTGCTGAAGCTGTGATATGGCATCCCTGCTGTCTTCCTTAACCGTGTCTGCCACCGCTATCACACCTAAAAATCTGGCAGCATTTGCAACTGTATTGTCTGCTTTCCCGGCATCTTCTATCCCAATCTCACCGAAAAACATAGGCGTCTTTCCCTGACCCGCTAATTCTTTTGCAAGCTGTCTCATCGCATCAGGTATATCCATATATTCATTAAGATACTCCTCATTGCCGCCTATAAGTCGTCGATTCTCGTATACACCGCTGAGCCCATTTCCTGCCACTGCCTGGAAATCTGTGACACTGCCATGTGCACCGCCAACATCCTGTGTCTCATCCAGATATCTGACCACGGCCTTTGCCAGTGGGTGCTCGCTGAGCCTCTCAAGCTCCCCTGCCTTCGCAACCAGTTCTTCCCGGGTTATGCCGTCTGCTGGTTCTACATCTGTCACCTCCGGCTCTCCTTTGGTTATGGTTCCTGTCTTATCAAGAACTACCACTTCTGCCTTTCCTGCTTCTTCAAGAGCTGTTGCGGTCTTAAATAATATTCCGTGTTTTGCACCAATACCATTTCCAACCATGATAGCAACCGGAGTTGCCAGTCCCAAGGCACATGGACAGCTTATAACCAGCACTGATATACCCCTTGCAAGCACATATCCAGCATCCTTGCCAGCTATGATCCAGACGATCATGGTGACAAATGCTATCAGGATAACCACAGGAACAAACACACCGGAAACACGGTCTGCAAGTTTTGCTATAGGTGCTTTGGAAGCCGCAGCATCGCTGACCATCGCTATTATCTTGGAGAGTGTCGTGTCTGCTCCCACGTCTGTCGCCCTGCACGTGAGAAATCCTGACTGGTTTATAGTAGCCGCTGCGACCTTGCTGCCCACAGTCTTATCCACGGGTATGCTCTCTCCCGACAATGCAGACTCGTCAACCGCTGAATCACCCTCCAGCACTACACCGTCCACCGGTACGCTCTCGCCCGGTCTCACTACAAATGTATCCCCGACAACAACCTCATCTATTCCAACAGTCACTTCCTGGCCACCCCTGATGAGCACCGCAGTCTTAGGTGAAAGATCCATAAGCCCCTTAATGGCATCTGTTGTTCTTCCCTTTGAATACGCCTCGAGTGTCTTGCCAACTGTTATAAGTGTAAGTATCATGGCCGCCGATTCAAAATAGAAATCATGCATGAGTGTCATAACACGGTCCATGTCACCTCTGGTCTGGGCGGCTGTCATGGCATACAGAACATACACGCTGTACACAAATGACGCTCCCGATCCCATGGCCACCAGCGTGTCCATGTTAGGCGCACCATGAATTGCGCCCTTAAATCCACTCACAAAAAATCTCTGGTTTATCACCATGATAAGTATCGTGAGCAGCAGCTCCGTTATTCCCATGGCAACATGATTGCCTTCAAAGAATCCCGGGAGTGGCCAGTTCCACATCATATGACCCATGGATATATACATAAGTGGGATCAGTATGACTACAGATGACCATAATCTTTGTTTCATACGTCTGATTTCCTTGTCGGCCACCGCTACGCCATCGCTGCCACTCTTCGCCATTGTTCTGCCTGAGTTACCACCGCTTACCGATGCCCCATATCCTGCATCCTCCACAGCCGATATTATAACTGAACTGTCCACGTTGCCGTCCACCAGCATGGAGTTCGTGAGCAGATTCACCTGACACGATTTCACTCCGCCAACTTTAGAAACCGCTTTTTCTACCCTTGCACTACAGGCACTGCAAGTCATACCTGTAACGTTATATTTCTCCATATTCAACACCTGCCTTTCCTACTGTTTATCTGTATATACGACGCTATGTAACACGGCATAGATCACTTCATAAGCCTTGTAACTGTATTGACAAGATCCTCTATGGTCTCATCCCTGCCATTTCTTATATCGTCTGCAACGCAGGTTCTTATATGCTCGGCAAGCAGGGCTTTGTTAAAACTGTTCAACGCGGCATTCACCGCCGAGACCTGGAGAACTATATCTGTGCAATATGCATTACCCTCCAGCATCCCCTTTATACCGCGTATCTGTCCCTCTATTCTGTTAAGCCTGTTCATCAGCTTCTTATACTCTTCATCGTTTCTCACTTTCACCCTGCTGTCTATATCACTTATCTCTTTTTCACTATTACAACAACACTTCTTATCTGTCATATATCTTTCCTCCGTCCATTGAACATCCTGTTTATTATTTGTTATCTGCCTATGTGCCATACATAAAACGGCTGTACTTTATATATCTCTTTCCCTCATCCGCTTGCAGTATATACCCCATGGGGGTATATGTCAATAATGATTTTATCTATTGATAATCTCTCTCATGAGCTGGCTCGATCTTATCTTAACGCTGGTCATCACATTTTTCTGCACAAAAAAAACTCCCGGATTGTGATCACATTTTATATCGTGATCACAACCGGAAGGTCTGTTCTTATCGTATAACATCGCGTGTAAGTGTGATAACCTGCACACGAATTACTTTACCGCCAAGCTCGCCAGCATGACGATAGGCTTCATTACCATGGCTACTCTGTAACTGCATCCCCGCCAAGATCAACATCTGTATCATTTATATCTATGGCGCCATCTGCTGAATCTGTCGAATCATCCACTGTGGTGGCATCATTCGAATCATCTGAATCATCTGCTGAATCGTCTATAGATATATCGTCCTCAGCGGTGATATCTCCATCAGACTCATCATATTCTCCATCTAATACCATGTCATCATCGTATGACTGTGACTCAAGAACATCCTTGAGATTTACAAGATCTCCTGTTGTCGCATCCATCATAATAAGCTGTATTGGGTTATCAACGTCCAGACCGCCCTCATCAAGCTTATCGCACTGTGCAAATGCCCATACAGGAATATACTTATACTTATCTCCATCCTTTATCTTGTAATATGACAGTCTCACATCATTGAATGTAATATCACTGTATGATGTCTTGTTATCAGTATAATATTTATTCACTGCATCAGGAAGCTTCTTGAGTGCATCGTCCCATGTAAGGAGATCCACATTGTCGTCCTTATCACCTGTTGCTCTGAACATATCATAACAGTATGCCTGAATAATACCATTGTCGTCTATTCCAAGCTGGAATGTCTCATCCATGGTGTCATACCATACTGAGTCATCACTGTTCATTGAATCAATGTTATATACTGAAGGAGTATAAGGAGCCACACCATCGATTGATCTCTTGTATGTAACCATATATCCGCTCTTCTCTGCAGCAACTGTGTTGTACTGTGCGTCGCTGTACTCCCACAGCAGATCCTGGTTATCTGTCTCTATAATGTCTGTTATTCCACATGATGCAAGGAAATCAAGTCCCTTCTGAGAAGCATCCTCCTTGCTGATAGATGCTGTATTTGCCGAATCTGCGCCGTCATAATATTCACTGCTGTAACAGAATACATTAGTAGCGCCATCCTTTGGCTTATAATTGATAAGCTGATCTGATGGATAATAATCAATTGAGAATCCGCTGCTTGATCCGTCATCTGATGTATTGAACATGATCATGAACATATTCTCGCCTACAGATCCGATAAATGAATCACCACTGTAATCTCCTGCACCTTCTCTCTCATCAGTCGCTGTCTTGAGCTGTTCTTTGAGTGATTTCATATAATCATCGTAGTATGACTTGTCATCGTCTGACGTTGCCTGTTCAGCCATCTTCTGAAGTGAATCTATCTCCCTCTGGATATCCTCTTTATATGGCTTATCCCAGCTATACAGATATACTCCGGCACTGACATCAAAGAAATTTTCACAGATTCTCTTCTTGTATTCATTGTCTGACTTGTTTGCTTCATAATAAAGCACTGACATCTTATCACTGTCTGGCACCTCTATCGTACTTGCATCAACAGTCACTGATGTAAGTCCTGTATCAGCACTGATACCCTCGAGCTTTCCGTTATATGACTCAGGTACCTTAAGTCTTGAGGAAAGCTTTCCTCCGCCTGAACCATTTCCATCGTCGCCCATACTATAGTCTACCTTTTTCTTGCCACAACCGCCGAGAACCGTGCTTGCTGCAAGTGTTGTCACCAAAAGCAAAGCTAATGTTTTTCCATAACCTGTCTTTCTCATAAGACTACCAACCTTTCATGCTTTCTGTGTGCCTGCTGTCTATATTCCCTTTCGGCAGTGCACGTCTGAGTTATTATAATATATTTTTATTGCTGTTACAACCTGTATTATTCTTTGGTAATAATAACTTTTCCATCAACTACCTGAACCTTGACCTTGTTGCTGTCTATGCCTGCAGCCGAGAGCATATCCTGACTGATCTGTACACGATTGGCCTTATCAAGGATGGAATACTCCTCATGCGAATCATCGGAGGAGAAGCCATCTGTTGACAGCTCATTCATTCTATCCTTGTATGATTCCTTCATGATCTTCTCTGTACTGATCTTGCCATCAGCTATCATAACCACACGTCCCACCTTATTTGCAAGGCTGATATCGTGTGTAACTATGATTATTGTTATCCCAAGCTCCTCATTCAGTTTCCTGAACAGATCCTGTATCATATTGGAGGTCTTAGTATCCACCGCACCTGTAGGCTCATCAGCCAGAAGTATCTTCGGATTGTTTGCAAGTGCTATGGCTATAGCAACTCTCTGCTGCTCACCACCTGACATCTGGGACGGATATGAGTTGATCTTGTCCTCAAGTCCCACCTTACACAACAGATCATGCGCCCTGGCATATTTGTCCTCTTTATTACTCTTATCGAAATACATTGGAACCTGCACGTTCTCTATGGCTGTCATATATGGAAGAAGGTTTCTTGAATTCTTCTGCCATACAAATCCAACCGTATGCTTTCTGTACTCCACCAGCTCTTTGTCTGTCATGGCAAACAGATCCTTGCCATCCACATACAATTTACCCGCTGTAGGTCTCTCAAGCCCTCCTATCATGTTGAGCAGTGTAGATTTTCCTGATCCTGACTTTCCGATAACAGCCATGAGTTCACCATATTTTATGTTAAGCTCCAGGCCCTGCAGAGCCATAACCTCGACATCATCCGTCTTATATATCTTGACCAGGCTGTCGCACTCAATTATATTCTCCGGAGAACCCAGGTGCTGGGATTCAACCTGTGAGTCCGGTTCCCCGGAAGCATGATCAGCGCTCTCCGGTGTATCACCTTTATCCTGGTCATCAGATTCTTCCATGCCGTACACGAATTCATGTTCCGCCATCTCAGAGTCTGTATCTGTCTGTACCTGCCCATTCTGATTTTCGATATCCGGTGCCATAGTCTCAGTCTCCACAGCATCCTTTTTCTTCTTTTTAAATAAATGCTTATCGCCCAACTATCTCACCATCCTCTATCTCATATACTACGTCTCCGAGTTCCATAAGCTTCGGATCATGTGTCGTCATCACTATGGTTATACCCTCCTTGTACACAAGCTCCTGGAACAGCTTCATGACAGCCAGACCGGAAGCTGTATCAAGAGCTCCTGTCGGCTCATCTGCAAATATTACCTTCGGCTTATGGGCAACCGCCCTGGCGATGGCAACTCTCTGCTGCTCGCCACCTGACATCTGATTCGGAAAATGGGTCATACGGGATGACAGCCCAACCAGATCAAGAACCTGCCTGATTCTGGCATCCCTGTTTCCATCATACTCTGCAAGCCTGAGACCGAAATCAACATTCTCATAAGCGCTCATTATAGGAATAAGTGCCACCGACTGGAATACAAAGCCTATATTGTATCTTCTCAGCAGCTCTTTCTCCTTTTCGTTCATCTCACTATAGACATGCCCGCCAACTATGACTTCACCCTCTGTAGGTTCATCCAGTGCACTAAGTATATTGAGCAGCGTAGTCTTACCTGATCCGGATCTTCCCTTCAATATGGTAAGTTTGCCCTCAGGGACCTGAATATCTATCCCTTTCAGTGCATAAAAATCTTCACCACTTCCAAGCCTGAAACATCTCTTAACGCCCTTAGCTTCTATCATGATATCTGTATTACTCATAGACTAATCCTCCCCCAGTTTGAGTGCCTGTGTGATATTCATCTTCTTCAGAATTGTTCTTATGACTATGAAACATACCACAAACATAAATATTACAACTGCTGTAAGTTTGATTATATCGTTCTGATTTACAGCTATCGATATAGCAATGTTGTGTGACTCAGGCAGATATACTATAGCTACCAGCTTCACAAACAATATGGTTGCCGCAGCTCCCACTCCGTATCCTGCCAAGCTGGCCAGAACAGAGCTGAATATCTGCTCATTTACCAGCATCTTATTGATCTCATGCATACTCATACCCATGGCCCTGTATATACCAAACAGAAGCTCTCTCTGCTTTATGGATGTTATCCAGTATATGAGGAATCCAACCGTACACAGGATGATCGCTATGATAAATGAGAGTGAGAACAATCCGTTGGTGATAAGTACAAGAGGTGACTCCTGCATCTCCTGTATATCCTGATCAAGGCTCTCATACTGAACTATATTTATATTCTCATCGTTCAATGCTGCAAGCACATCTTTGTAACTTACGTCCTTTGCAAGTCTCATCCACACCTGATAAGGGGTCTGGCTGAACGCACCTACTACATAGGCATAGTTTGCAACTACAAGATATCTCTCAACCTCCTCCATCTCTCCATCAGCATTCTTCTCATACACATACTGCTGGAATCCAGGGAAAGCATCAACTATCGCACAGACTGTTCCGCTTGGGGAAGCTATCTCTTCTTTCTCCTTGCTCTTTAACGGACTGTATCTCGCGTAGTTTATCGAATCGCCAACCTTTATATCATACTTCTTAGCCAGGTTGGATGATATGATAACGCCATTTGACACGGTTGCCAGATCGTTGAGGTAATTGTACCAGTGTTCGTCATTGAGTCCACTCTGAAGTCTGGCAGTCTCTCCAAACTCCTTTGTATTTATTCCCATGACTACACTTCCTGCCAGCTCTTCGCCGCCAGCTTTTATGACCGCATCATCATCATATATGACCCTTGTCACCTTATCACAGAGACTTCCCTCAAGCTTTGTATATCGCTCAAAATCTCCCTCTGTATAGTACCAATGTGTTTTCTTATCCTTGTCCACATATGTACCTCTTGTCCACTGCTCCTGTACAACAAGATCAGTACCGAGGTTATAGTTTATTCTCTCTGTCTTGTTCTCATTTATCGTTCTGGCCATATTTGAATTGAACATACCCATCGCAATGGTCATTACCAGGAATACCGATATGAATCCCTGTTTCTTCACTGTTCTTGTTATCTGCAGAAACGAAGCATATACAGCCGGAGACCATCTCTTTCTTCCTATTCTGTATATCAGCCTGATAAGATACTTTATCAGTCTCAGCACCAGAAGTCCCACTGCAAATATAAACAGTGACGAATTGAGGAATATAATTGGATCAGGTCTTGATCCTGCAAGTATATCAAGTGCTATGGTACTCTTCTGCTTATTATAATTGTACAGAAGGTAAATGGACAGTGCCACAAGAATGATATCGACGAAGAACTTTTCCCAGAATGGTTTATAGTTGACCTTTCCGGTTCTGCTCTTCTGCTCAACTATGGAATTCTTTGCATATTTGAATACCGGCAATGTGACAAACAAAATTGCTATAAGAGCTGCTGCCAGACTGTACACAACCATCCATGGATCGATGTTATAAAAATGTGTATCCTTCACGGCAAACTCAAGGAATGAATTGGCACTAGCCGCAAGCTTACAGAGCAGATATCCTATCGGGATTCCAATGATCATCGCCACCACCGACAGGATAGCCGACTGTCCAAGATATATTCCCAGCACCTGTTTCGTGCTGGTGCCTCGGCTCTTGAGCATAGCGATCTCTCCGTCTTCCATCTCGAGTATCTGACTTGAAACCATGTATATAAATGCAAGCAGCAATACCAGAACAGGAAGTTCCAGAACCCAGATTATGATTCCTATAGTCCTTGCATCACCTCTGTAATCTATCAGAACATTACTGAAATTCTGCTGGAACTCCGAATCCGAATTCTCAAATGACTGCAGATAGTACAATGTATCCATGGCATTCGCATGTGTTATCTGTGAGTAGTCGAGCATCTCATGCTCTGTGTAATAAATTGTAAGGAAATTATACTTTGTGATCATGTCATCAAAATCTGACTGCTTTACATACACTTCCTTGTCGAGATCTGCAAGCTGATCATACCAGTAATAATCAGAATAACTCTTCTCCTCAAATACACCGACTATCTTGTACTTCATAGGATTCCCCTGTGAATCTACAGCATCACTGAGTCCGGTGTCTATGGTGAACACCTCACCTACCACAAGGCCATACTCATCAAGATTTCTCTGTGATATGATACACGGATATACACCATCCTCCACCTTTGCATCCTCAAGGCCTGTTCCGTAGGTTATGTTGATATGATCTTCCAATCCAGGCATGTATACCATATTGAAAGATGCTCTGTGACTCAGATTGCTTCTGGTATATCCCGCCTGAAGTGACAGACTGGTCTGTTTCTCAACAGCGTCGATCTCCATGTAATATTTCCACATATCCTCATACTTTGCTATTCTGTTCAGCACAGCCTCAGAATCAGCATAATCTGTCACAGCACACGATCCTGCTCTTCCTATTGTAGCCGGATATTTGTTCTGACTTATCATAGAGTTGTCAAACTTTGACGACATCAGCATGTCAAGGGCTCCATTTTTAAACATAGGGTTACACGATGCAACCGCAACCAGGAGCACAATACCCAGAAGGAGACATGCATTTAACCACTTTTTATTTAATAATTTGTGTGATAAAAATTTAAACATTGTATCTCCTCTCCGCTACTCTTCATCTGCTGAACCGTCATCAGCCGAACCACCGTTATCCATATCTGATCCATCATCTGCCCCCGATGAGCTGTCTGACGCTGATGAATCAGCCGACGAATCACTGCTTCCGGAATCACCCGGGTTGTCATTGCCTGATGCCGAGTCATCTGACTTAGATGCACCGCCCACAGATCTGGCTGCTGATTCCTTCGCGATAACATCTCCCTCTGACAGACCTGACAGAATGATCGTCTTGTTCTGTGCTACCTCTCCAAGAGTTATATACTGCTTGATGATCTCTCCATCTTTTATCAGCCATACATAGTCATACTCACTTGAATTCATCTTGCTGGTCTCGTGATATATCATATTGTTAGGTATCATGACCACATTCTCGTATGACATGGTCGGATATTTTACCTGATATGACTTTGGTTTCTTATAGAACTTGCTGTCATCAACCTTGATATAATACTTCAGGTCATCGGAACCTGAGCTCTTTGTCACATGTACATTTCCATCTTCATCGGTCTCGATATATGACTTTGAACTGTCTCCTGTAGTTCCCACGCATACGCCTGAGATCTTCTGGCTGGAATTGCTCTTGTTCACTATCGTCACCTTCTGGTTAATCGCCAGTTTTCCCTCTGACACAGACAGTGCCATTATGACATTCTCATTACTGCCAACCGTGAGCACACTCTGTCCCTCTTTTACCGCTGCATCAGTGCTGGCATCAACAGAGATAACTGTTCCATCCTGGTCCGCGTACACACTTATCTTACCACTTCCATCATTGTTCTTGTTAAGCTTCTCTCTCTGTGCATTTAATTTTGCAAGAGTCTGGTTATGGTTGTATGTGCGCAGATCCTTATTGTATGAGATCACATTTCTCTGGCATACAAGCTGCTCTGCCATATACAGCGTATTCTCTGCGTCAGTAGGTGTTGCTAGCTTATCCTTCTGATAATGTGTTATCTCTTTTGTGAGCTCATTCATCTGATCGTCATAATCCTTCATCTCTGAATTGTAGCTCTGATTCTCATCCTCAATCTGATTGTCTATATCCTTAACTGCAGCAGTTCCGCCACCACTGTCAAGTACAAACAGTACATCACCCTTCTTGACCTTGCTGCCCTTCTTGACGTTCAGCTCGGAAAATCTTCCATCACATGGTGCTGTATAATTCACACTGTTCAGATCCTCAACACTGAATGAAGTGCTCTTATCAGTCTTGGTATATGAATCAAGCGACACTGTATATTCAGAGTAATCACTTGGCATAACCGCATCGGATGCATAATATACAAGTTCTCCCTCCTTGAGGCCACTCTCAATCTCTGTATAATTGGAATCCTTTACTCCGATTTCCACATTCCTGCGCTCTTTTTCACTGCTTTCCGTCTTGACATATACGAAGTACTGTCCATTCTCCTCATACAGGGAATCATTTCCAACCGTAAGCACATGCTTTGCATCAGATGTGCTGAAATACAGCGAAACTGTATTTCCAACCTTGAGCAGCTTCTCTGGATTCTTCACTCCCTTGAGCTGGAATCTCGTATATGGAAGGCTGGACATACTCTGAGCAACCGCTATCTCCTGATTTGAATACTTAAACGGCTCTATATCATACTGCTTGCCATCTATCACAGTGTACATATTCTTGTACATATCGTAACTGCTCTTCTTGTATGTCTCACCAGTTATCTCTATATACGGCTGATCATAATCTGATACGACCACAACATTCTCTCCACCATTTACGGTGTTTTCATTGCCGCTTATCTTCTTGGCGTATGTTACATATCCAGGGTGCTGTGCCTTAAGGGTTCCACTCTGTTTTGTCTTCTCCTTGTCCTCGTCAGCCTGCTGAAGTTTCTTCTGCTGATACTCATACAGGATATTGTCGTATCTGTTGTTCTCCTCATTCACAGCCTTCTCGGTTCTGGCCTGGGCTGCACCTTCCTCGTCCTTGATCTCCTCACATGCCTTGATCTTCCAGTCCAGTTCAGCCTGATTCTGTTCATATATCTTCTGCTTTATATCATGGGCATATGACGATGAATCTCCATCCTCTGAGCTTCCATCATCCATCAGTGAAGAATCATCTGCTCCGTCTGATCCATCCCCTGACGCGTCATCCGTACTGTCGGCATTGTCATCTGTCTCTGCAAGGACTGTATCGCTCTTTATCTCATCCCCCACATTCACATATACCTTTGAAAGGGTCACCGAGGTATCGTAATAATAACAATAATCAGTAGGTACTATCGTTCCTGTCTTGATGACCTTTCTTCCTATGTCACCATATGTAACCGGACGATACGCCTCATTTGTGCTGACCGGCTCCACCAGGTCTGGCGCTTTATCACTCTTCTTCTCTCCACAGCCTGTAATTCCCGCTGCAAGGACAAGTGCCATACATATGCTTGCTATTCTCTGTGGCATCAATCTCTTTTTCATGTCTTTTCCATTCATATTGATCTGTTTACTCAATTTATCACCACCTGCTCTCCAGCTTTAAGCCCGGATTTGACTATCGTATTGTCATCCACGGTATCTCCCACTGTCACTTCCACAGCACTTCTGTATCCATCTTCGTCAACCACATACGCATAATTCTTGTCATCGTCTCCGGCAAATATTGCTTTTTTGTTGACATATACCACATTCTTTACAACCGGTTTGTTTATCACCATAGTAAGCTTATCGGCTTCTGTAACTCCGGCCATATCGCTTACAGGTTCAAATATAAGCTTTTGAACCTCCTCACCCGTGGCATCGCTCTTATACTTTTCACAGCTTCTCAGTCTCATGGTAAATGTCGCCTCCTGGAAGTCTGCATCGTACGTCTCCCCCTCTTTAAACTCATATGTATCTGTAGTCTCTGAAACATAATCGGAGGAACCCGAGTCAACAGTTATGAGCGTATCCCCGGCCGTGACATATCCATACTGGAGATCAGAATTAACAAATGTGACCGTACCATCCTTTTCCGCTATCACCTGGTACTCTTTCATACGCTCATTCTGTTCTTTTATATATGTATCTGCAAGATCCATATCCTCTTTCGCTGCAGCAATCTCTCCGGAATAGTCCTGGGTATTGTCTATCTGCATAAGTCTGTAATAATGATCCAGCAGAAGCTGATCCTGCTCCTTCTGCTCAGTATACTGATCTATCGTCTTCTGTATCTCCTTCGCCTTAAACTGGATCATCACATCGCCCTTGACAACCTTATCGCCTTCCTTGACCTTAACTTCCTGAACCTCATAGTCTGACTGCTGTATGGAGTAGTCTTTGCTGGTATATCCATCAGGTTTCAGCTCCAAGGTAAGTGATGACTGTATATCGCCGCTCTTTACCTTCTCCGTATTAAATTCCATCTTACTGTATGGCTCAATATTTATACTGGCATTGCCTATCTTGCCGTCTGAACTTCCACCACACGCAGCCAGCGACATGGACATAGTTCCCATAAGCACAGCCGCCAGTGCTTTTTTACCGAATATAGCTTTTGACACGCTCTATTCCTCCTGTTTCCACATATTATAAACATATATTCTCTTGCATCGAATATGTATCTACATTTCTTATATTACCATTACCGATTTTAACCCCTTAAACTTCATATATCAAGTTATTCTCCATGAGTTAATATTAGTTAAAATAGCGCATAAAAAAAGAAAGTCCCATGCCAGACTTCCCATTAATAAAAAAAAGATGCGGGAGATGGGACTTGAACCCACACGCCGTTTCCAGCACTAGATCCTTAGTCTAGCCTGTCTGCCAATTCCAGC
>CAKQTZ010000014.1 GCA_934277375.1 uncultured Coprococcus sp.
GTTACAAATACGAAGTCCTAATTTACAGAATATCTCCGTGATTTCATCCAAACTATATAACCTTATAGGATTTCCTTATCTTGTAGTTTGCGAATATCCGTACAAATAGAAAAAGGACAGTCGATTTTCTCAACTCTCCTCTCAGATTGGTTATGTAATTGTAAAATGTTATTTTTCGTCAAACTTTTGAATATTTCCGTAATCTTTAAGCTCACTATTTTCAAAAGCTTGTTGTAAATTACCGCTATCCAAAAACAACACATTTCCACTTGAGGTCAAGGGCAACATACAAGAATCAGCTTTCAGTATTTCTGCCGGATTGTCTATTAGCACAACCAGAGGATTTTTTGCTTCTATAGGCTTCGCTGATCCAAGAGTTACATTTACAGGAAATGCAAGCAGACCGCCACCTTCGTATTCGTATAACCCTGTTCCTTCTGGCAATACACTTCCGTCGTTTGTCAATATCGGCATTTGAATGTCTAAAAACTCTTGCATACTTTTTGATATGCTGCTATATTCTATGGGTTTTAATTTGCCAGAATCGCCAAAGTTTTCAATCCATTTGGGATTTGTAAACACCAAATGGTCATAATCTCCCAGCTCGTCAGAAAGTTCAATAGCGCTATCTACTACATAGGAGAGAAGCAAATTGTCCTCTTGGTCAGATAGCAAATTGCTTCCAGCAGTTATCAGTTCTTCATCTTCGCATACTGTATCTATGTCATTATATTCTATAAAGCTAATTCCAGTCATGTCATATTCGGAAAGCTTATTTGTATTTCCGCACCCGGTTAAACTAATCACAAGTGCTAATGCAGACATGATTATAATGTTATTATGTTTCATAGATTCCTCCATTTTCTGTTTGTTTTAAAAATGGGCAATCCCGATTGGAATTGCCCACTCATTTATCACTCCAAAATCCAACGGCTTTGCCGTTGCCGTGCTTCGCACTCCTTGATTTTGTCGTTGTCACATCAGGTGAAAACAAATACTCGCTTTGCTCGTGCTTGCTTTCCTGCTGATGTTCCAAATTATGCGATTTTCTCTTGCTTGCACCGATTTCTGCATCAATTGATGTAAGTTTGATGTAAATCGCTGTTTTTTTAGTTTTTTATCAAATGAAGTACGTCCCGTCTATTTACTATGAAAGTCCTGAACGGCAGCCATGAATGAGTCATGCTTGCATGAACGAATTCATGGATATCGGGCAGGCTAAACTGTATGAGTAAGCAGGGCAATCGCCCGGATTACGAATGCAGTTGGCAGTTACGTGAGTGCCATAGGCACGGAGTAACTGACTTTCATATATTTACATCTTAATAGAGCTTAGCACCTGCCGGAATGTGGTCATCAACCATCAGAAGATGGAGCTTTTCTTCGCCTTCTTCTTCGTGGATAGCACTGAGGAGCATACCGCAAGAGTCAATGCCCATCATAGCTCTCGGTGGAAGATTTGTGATAGCGATAAGAGTCTTTCCAACCAGTTCTTCCGGCTCATAAAAGCTATGAATACCGCTTAAAATAGTTCTGTCTGTGCCTGTTCCGTCATCAAGAGTGAACTGTAACAGTTTCTTTGACTTCGGTACTGCAACACACTCTTTAACCTTTACTGCACGGAAATCTGACTTGCTGAATGTGTCAAAATCTACTGCTTCTTCAAATAAAGGCTCAATCTTTACCTTAGAAAAATCAATCTTTTCAGGCTCAGCTTTCACTTCTTCAGCAGCCTTAGATTTTACATCATTTTTCTTATTTACACCATTCAAGGTCTTCATTGTCGGGAGCTTTTTTGATTGCTAAGCTAACTCTTGTATATCCTTGTAAACCCTTGGAAAATGGGCTTTCCCGGATTCTATATACTTGGATACTCTTGGACGTTTTTTTGACTTTTGTGCGTCCAAAAGATGTCATTCGCCTTAAAATACGTCTTTTTATTTTAAGACATGTACTGCAGTGTCAAACACTACAATACTAGATGAGTATAGCATATTTATCTCAGTATGAATAGGTATATTTTCAATCTTCAAAGAGTTCAATCGCAGGACTCTTTTCTAAAAAATATCCATATTTTTTGATAATTTCTCAATTACTGATTTGGTAACATCTGGGTTTGCTTCTGCATATATGTTCATGGTAGTCGATACATCAGCATGTCCCATTACCTCTTGAATTACTTTGATGTTGGTTTCATTCTCGCAAAATCTTGATGCAAACGTATGTCTGAAGATATGGCAGGAGAATCTTGGAATCATAACAGGTTCTCTCTTCTCCTTTTTAGCAGCCACCTCTTCTTCTGAATTATGTGTATCCACAATTCTCTTGATTGCCCGGTTTACTGCTGCTGGGTTATGTGGCATCCCAAATCGGTTTGTAAATACAAAATTGGTCATTCCATCCACATTCTCAACACAAAAGCCTTCTTGCTTCTGTCTCTCATATTCTTCCTGAAGCACATCATATACCTGCTGCATCATAGGTATTCTACGATTACCAGCTTCCGTCTTTGGCAAAGATACTCTAAACTCACATTTATATGAATCATCCGCTCTCTGGTAATAGGTTAAGCTATGATTGATATCAATGACTCGATTCTCCAAATCAATATCATCCCAGCGTATCCCAATTGCTTCTCCTATTCTGCATCCAGTTCCTAACAAAAATACAAAGAATGGATACCAGTGATAAAAGAACGGATTCTTTGCTACATACTCCATGAATTTTCTCTGCTGATCCACAGTCAACGCTCGCCTTGTCTTTCTGGCACCACCATTACGCTTTTTTACTTCACAGTATGCTCCGTCTACCGGATTCTTCCTTATGATATCATCTCTGACAGCAAGCTGAAATGTAGGTCTTAATACTGTGTTAATTGTCTCAAGCGTATTAATCTGTAATCCCTGATTATTAATCAAGTCTGTATAAAAGAACAACACGTCTGAGTATTTCACATCTCTTACTTTCTTCTTGCCAAATGTATCACGAATAAAATGATTCCATGTATACAAATAATTACTGTAAGTAGTGCTGCGCAATTCTGTTTTAGTTGATATGTACCTGTCAAACAAAAAGTTCACATCAGCCTTTCCTGCGACATAGACATCAAGTCCATCCAACTGGTCTTTTTGTAACTGTTCTTCTCTTTCTCGAAGTTTTACCAAAGACTGTGCATAAATGGTCCTTTTCTTGCCTAATGGATCAATATATACATATGAGTATCTTCCGTCGCCTTTTCTGTAACCCTCACCCTTTCTTAATACTCTGCCTTTACCATCTTTTCTACAAGCCATTATTCTCTCCTTTCCGGAGAAAAGAGCCTGTTCTACTGATTAGCCTGTTGCTTCATTTGTAATTCAACACCCATTCTAATCAATTGCGAAATGGATAGATTATGAGTCTCAGCATACTCAACCATTATCTGGTATTCCTCTTCTTTGAATTTAACAGTCACCTTATGGTCAAAAGGTTTCTCTGCTTTTGGTCTTCCAGTTCTAGCCATCTGTATGCCTCCTTCATATCTTAATCATATTATACTTTTGGTCTGACCGAAAGTTAATACATTTTTTCTCTCTTGGCTCATTTTTCTCCATACTTGTTTGTAGCATCATCATCAGGTCTTATTTGTATGGAAATGCAAGGAGCAATGACAATCTTTGCAGTAAATCTTAAGAGAATAATTAAATTAATGAATGAAAAATAAGAACTTTATCCGAAAAAGACAAGCAATTTATATTTCGCCTAACAAAAAATCCACCAGAATCATAAAAACTCTGATGAATTTTTTCTTTTTTATTAAAGTCAAAATAAAAATGGTATGTTTTTCAGTGCCCTCTCATTTTGTAGATAGGGGTAGTATAATGTATAATGTCGAGATATTACGAAGATAACTCGTAGAAAATGCAAAGTCCAGTCGCAAGTTTAGACACGATATTTCTCTTAACCGTCGTATAAAATCAACATTTGCAGGGATTTATCAAATTCCGACATACCGTCTTAGAAAATGAATAATCCCTCGCAATTCATTATGAACTACGAGGGACTGCTTACTGACTGTTAAAGCGGTAGCCGATCTCACGAACACTATCTATGGAAAAGTGAGAGTTTGTATCACAAAGTTTTTTACGAAGATTCCGAATGTGAAAGCCTACGGTATCCTTTTCATTGCCTGCTGATATTTCGCCCCACACCTTATCATAAATCTGCTCGTATGTAAGAACACGACCTTTATTGGCTGCGAGCAAGCAGAGTATATCGTACTCTTTGACGGTCAGTTCAATTTCCTGACCGTTATTGATAACTCTGCGCCGGCTCAAATTGATTTCTAAGCCGGAAAGGGATAATGTCGGCTCATATGAAATCTCTAATTTTTCAAAATCAGGGTGCTGTTTTACAAAAGCCAGCATATCGTCAAAGGCTGTTGAGTCTTGTGCTTTGAACTCCATTATTACGATTCGTCCGATATTATCACCCCCCTTGGTTAGTTTTTTTGTCTTGGACAACATAAGATTTATTGCGTGAGATAATACGATTCATCAATCGTTTTCAGAATAAAATTCACATCGTCATAACGAGAGGAATCGGACTGAGAGCCTAAACTGCATATCAAAAACTCTTTTCCGTGCTGCTGATAAA
The DNA here is from genome assembly GCA_934277375.1 of uncultured Coprococcus sp. Classification (GTDB taxonomy): domain Bacteria; phylum Bacillota; class Clostridia; order Lachnospirales; family Lachnospiraceae; genus Coprococcus. The sequence continues at coordinate 4,636 of CAKQTZ010000014.1, forward strand.
GCACAATCAAGTTATAGTCGTCAGACAGAGAGCCAGTCTTAATTCCGCATACATTTTCGTTGTAATATTCGGATGTCGGATCAAGGAAGGCGTTTGTATTCTGCCATATTTGTGTACTGCCATCAGGCAGTGTTGCCGTATAAGTGTTTTGAGATACAATTTCTCTAAACCACGAGTATTCCAACAACCGATATACTACTTCTTTCAAATCTAAAGTGGTGGTAAGTGCCTCCATATCAAAACCACTCGGATCATATAAAACTGTGTCTAAGTACCCCTGCTGTTGCAAATGCAGGTTTAAGTTCTCCATGAAAATCCTCACACGCTCTTGACAGCTTTCTGCTTGCGGCGAAAGTAATCCTCCACAATAATCAGCAACCACATAAGCTGCGTCATTCCCTGACGGTACTAACATTGCCGCAAATAGATTGTGTAAAAAGTATTCTTTTTCCTTGATTTGAGCAACAGACGAGCCAGGTTTCGTGAGTGAAATAGCACCATAGTCTGCAACAACGATACTATCAAGGTCTGCTAAAGTTGACGCATACTCAATAACAAACAGCTTGGCTAAACTTGCAGGAATTTGTGGCTCGTTCTCGTTTTTTGAAACAAATATTTCATCATCAGAACAATCCACCAAAATCAGCGATTTTGCATTATAAGAGTCAGGAAAATCTTCTTTGTAGAGAAAACCATTTATTTTATTCTTTACCTCTCTGAAATTTTCCGGCTGCATTGCCCACGGCACAAACATTATACCTATGCCGATACAAACTACAAGCAAAAACAAAAATACTCCAAATCGTTTTTTCTTACGGCGTTTTCTCTGCATATATGTGCTCACCTCCCAACACCAAAACTCCTATGTGCCATTTTTAATCGGCATAATTTGCCTGAATACACTCTGTAAATCCAGACGGATCTCCCAACTTAGCTTTATCAATATTATCACGAAGATATTTGCGTGTGGCGTCATCACAGCGATCTGTTCCCATATAAGGCATATCAAAGGCTTTTTCGAGTTCAGCTAAGGCTTTTGCCGCCCTTTCCGAATCCGTATTGTAAGTATCAAGCCATTCCTGCATCCAAGAATATTCCCAAAGGTTAGATGCTCTTGTATCGCCATATCCTATCTGAAAAGACGCTCCCGTATCTTCGCCTTCCAAAGCATCAGGCGGCGTAAAGCCCTCCGGCCAATTCAAACTCTCAATGGTCGTTAGGTATTCTTCTTCAATGGTAGCAAAGTCCGTGAAACCTCTTGTGTTTGTGTCGGAGTCCGAAGAAGTGGAGCAGCCTGCCAGCATAATCACCAGCAAAGAAATCATAACACACAATAACAGTCTGTACGGTCTTTCGGATTTTGAGATTGTTCGTTTCATTTTGTTTCCTCCTTGAATTGAGTTTTATTATCTAAGAGCCAATGCAGGCTCTAATTTTGCTGCTTTCAATGCTGGTAATAATCCGCCCAATAATGCTGTAAGCACAGACACAGCAACTGCAACAACAGCAACGCTGATTGGATAACTCGGTGTTCCCACCGGGGAATCCACAGGGAGCAACGCTCCAATACAATGCACCAAAATCAGCGAAATCAAAATAGCTGCAAAGCAAACGAATATTGATAAAATCAACTGTGAGCCTAAAACCAATGCCACAATATTTGTTCGTGAAGCACCTATCGCTCTGCGGATCAGCAACTCATGTGTGCGCTGTTCCAATGAAGATAGTCCGATATTGATCTGCCCTAATACGGAAACAAACAGCAACAAAAGCGAAGTAACCAAAAGCCCTAATTGCAGTATGGACAATACCGAATCATAGGTATCTCCAATATCACTCCGCCCAGCACTTTCCCAGTAACCGCCAATGGTATCAGTCAAAATGTCGCCAAGGGCAGAATGTATCTGTTCGATTGTCAGTCCTGTTGTGGGATGCCAATACACATTTGCATTTTGTACTTGCCACATTGCTGGTGCGAAATTGAGGATCGCCGCAGAATCCGCATAGATAGTCGGAAAATCCCTGCCATCGTTTACTACTCCGACAATATTGAATGGGGTTAACGAAAGTGTGCTTTTTACATTTCCTGCAGCATAGGGCGAATCATTAAAATAGTTTTTAGCTTCTTTGTTTATGACCACTTCAAGCGATCCGCCCTCACTCGAAGGCTCTAACCATCTACCGGATGTCATTGGAAGATTATAGACTTGACTATATGCCTCCGTGGTGCAAACTAAATCAAAAGCCATCAGGTTTTGGTAAACATCATTCGGCGGTATTGGCGTTAAATCTTTCATTGGTGCAAATCGAATATCTTCTCCCATAGAAAAAGTAACAGCGGCTACATCATCAATGGCTTCAAATCTCTGGAATAATTGTTCCATTTTATTTCTATCGTGAAAATCGGATTCCGTTATCACGAATGAGTAAGTAGGTGACCAGCCATATACCTGTGCGTTTACGGAAATCAAATACTCCCGTCCAAGCGTACCAACTAATACCGATCCAAGCATTGCGATAATGCCTACAAGCATTGAAACACTTGTCAGAATACTTCTAAGTGGAGACAGACGAAGGTCTTTAAGTATCATTTTTAGCACAAGTTATCCTCCCTCCATCCATTTCAAAAATCGTATCACAGGTATCTGCAATATCAGGATCGTGCGTAACCAACAGCAGCATAATTCCATTTTCTTTTACGACGCTGTGCAACAGTTCCATAATCTGCGTTCCCGTCTTTTTATCCAACGCTCCCGTAGGCTCATCACATAAAATGGCTTCCGGAGATACTGCAAGCGCCCTTGCGATTGCAACTCTTTGTTGTTCACCGCCGGACAAATTGATTGGGTAATCATTTTCCTTGCTTTCTAAGCCGACACTTTTTAGCAAGCCTGTAATTATCTCGTGACGCTGTTTGGCGGTAAACGACTTTTTGGCATAGAGTAGGGGTAATTCGATATTTTCCCATACCCGCAAGTGCTTAATCAGAGAGTAGTTCTGAAATACAAATCCGATATTATTGGCTCGCAGTATAGACAGATCACGGTCTTTCAAAGCAGAAATAGATATACCATCATAAAGGTACTCGCCCTCATATTCCCGATTTAACAAGCCAATAATGGATATAAGGCTTGTTTTGCCTGAGCCGGACTTTCCGACAATGGCATAACTGCGCCCTCGTTGCAATTCCATATTAGCGTTGGTTACTGTTGTCAGCATATCGCCATTATTCAATTTGACGCTTGCTTTCAAATCCTTTATTTTGATTAAAGTCTTTTCGGAAATTCCTTTCATTTTATCAAATCCCCCTCGGATCAAGGTTTGGCGGAGTAGCAGAAACTACATCGCCCTCCTCTAAGCCGGACAGTATTTCTATATTGGCTCCGTCTGTCACACCCAATGTCACTTTTGTTTCCACTCTTTCTCCATTCGGAGTAATTACAGTAACCAATCCCGTCCCTTGTCTACCCGCTATTACCGACAGCGGCAATATAAGGACATCATTTCTCGTTGTCGCCGTTATGACTACCGTTGCACTTTGCCCCGATTTCACATCGACTGTTTGACTGATCAAGCATTGCAGAATGCCCTCTTGCGGCACGATTCCCGTAAACGCATTTTCATCTGCGGCAGGCGACACCACGGCAATCATATCGGTTGGTCCTACACCATCATATACTTGAAATTTTGCTTTCAACTCTGCATACTCCGGTAAGGTACTCAAAAAATTATCTGCCTCTACATTGAGGGCAAATCCTGTATAATGCACTATCGCTACGGGATAATTACTCGGTACGCTTTCATTGGATGGGGCAATAGAGGTAATTGTACCATCCACCGGAGATTTCAATTCTTTGCCGTTCACAGTTCCAATAATTTGCCCGGCAGTGATTTTTTCTTCTAATTCTACCGCTGTATTAAATATGCCATTTTCGGGTGAGGAAATAATAAACGGTACTGCCGGAACAATAGTCGTTTGCGTTGAAACGGTTGGAGTAATTGTCCCTCGTACAACTGATACCGTTTTTTCTGCGGATGTTGCGCTATCTGTAAGATTGTTTTCGTCTGTCTGCCCAATTGCAGAGCAGGCAGATAGCGTAAATACAAGAAACAAAATAGAACATAGCAGCATTTGTTTTCTTAGCAACTTCATCATTCCTCCTTATGCTGTATCACAAAAAATACGAGCCTCTATCTTGATACTTTTATTGTACCAAAACAGAAGCCCGTATTTTCTTGATTGCTCGTAAGATATTCCTCTTTTTTTCTATGCAAATTCTTACAATTTTCCTACGCCAACGGCAAAGTAATTGAAAACTTGTTTTGATCCTCTTGGCTCTCTGCAACGATTGTACCATTGTGTAGTTCAACAATCTGCTTTGCAATCGCCAAACCTAATCCAGCTCCTCCACTGCTTGTACTTCTCGCTGCGTCAAGCCGATAAAACTGCTCGAAAATCCTGTTTAACTTTTCTTCCGGCAGAGTATCGCCGTGGTTACAAAAAATAATGCTGACCGTATCTTCCTGACATTGTGCGCTGATCGTGATATCCGTATTTTCAAAACTGTAGATAACCGCATTTCTCAAAAGGTTATCAAAAACACGCTGAATTTTGTCTGCGTCACATCGAAGCATTATATCATCATCAACACAAAGATTACATTGCAAATTCTTTGATTTGAGCATAGGCTTAAATTCATATACAAGTTGCTCCAGCAGGCGAGTTAAATTGATTTTCGTGTATTGTAATGTAATATCGTATATATTGAATCGTGTTATCTCGAAAAACTCGTTAATCAGATCCTCTAACCGTTCTGCCTTACCAAGAGTGATTGAAAGGTACTTTTCTCGAAGTTCCTTTGAGATTTGCGACTCATCACGCAGTAAAGTAAGATACCCGATTACAGAAGAAAGCGGTGTTTTCAAATCGTGTGCAAGATACATAATCAGGTCATTTTTTCGCTGCTCATTTTCTTTTGCAAGCCTTGCATTACTTTCAGCCTCCTGTTTTAACTGATTGATGTTAGCGGCGATTTCACTCAACTCCGGGGACATTTCAATGTAACTGACATTCTGATCGAACATTTTTCCTGTCGCAGCCTGTACCTCGTACACATAGGCGACTACTTTTTTCAAAAGTAGGTATGTCATGTATATAATACAGCCACCCCACACGATTACAGCCACTATATAAAGATATACTGTTCTGTAATACAAGTAATAATACAAAACATACTTGCGGAGAATTTCCTCTGCCATAATTCCTAAAAGAAAAGTACCGCCAAAAATAAGCACAGAGCAAATCGCACATTGAATTACATACCCTTTGAACAAGGTAGAGAGCAGATAGTTTTTTTCTTTTTTATTCAATTTCATACCCTACCCCCCAAACAGTTTTAATGAACTTCGGATTTTTTGAAGGTTCATTCAATTTTTCCCGAAGCCGCCCAATGTGCGCCATTACCGTATTGTTACTGTTGCGAAGATACTTTTCTTTCCACACGGCTTCAAATAATTCCTCCGAGGCGACAACTTTACCCTGATGTTCGCACAGATACCACAGAATAGAAAACTCCAACGGAGTCAAGGCTATTTCTTTGCCATACAAGTAGCACTTGTGGCTGACTCTGTTTATCAGTAGACCTCTGATGTCATACTCGTCTTTTTCTTCGGATTGGCTCAAATTAGGACTGTTATAGCTCTGATAACGCCTTAATTGCGTCTTTACTCTTGCCACAACCTCTAAAGGATTAAACGGTTTCGTTATATAATCATCCGCACCAATCGTAAGCCCCATAATCTTGTCGCTATCCTCAATTTTGGCGGTAAGCATAATAATAGGGAAGTAAAACTTTTCCCGAATTTTTTGGCAAAGTCGAAAACCATCAATATCCGGCAGCATAATATCAAGTATCGCTAAATCAATCTGCGACTGTTTGATACATTTCATCGCCTCTAACCCATTATAACATTTATATACTGAATAACCATCGTTACTCAAATACACTTCAAGCAGATCAACGATTTCTTTTTCGTCATCCACAATTAAAATCTTCTTGTTCATTGATCCTACACCTCATTTTCGGGTACGGCTTCCATTATGTCGCCAAAATCACACTCTAAATATTCGCATATATTCAACAGCACGGGAAGGGTAACATTTTCATTTTTTCCGAGTTTCGCAAATGTACTTTTGCTTGCCCCGACCGCTTCTCGTAATTGACTCTTTTTCATTCCCTTGTCAATCAGTAGTTTCCAAAGTTTGTTGTACCGTACTTTCATTTCCGCACCTCCACCCAAATATAGTTTGTATTATAGTACTTTGAGAATGAAATTGCAATTATTAAGTCTGTATTTTGATACTTTTAGTTTTCAAACCGGCGCAATATCTTTCTGATATGTAATCCAGCCATTTGAACATATTTACACAAGATATATGTTGCTCCGGCACGAGTAAGGGGGTTGCCCTGCCGATTTACAAAAAATGCTCTGTCTAACCTTTCTGGCGCTGACAGACTAATTGTATGTTGGACTGCCCGTTGCTTCAAGCAACGCATATTAACATTCAAGGCTTTTGTCTCGATTTTGAGCTGAAATATGTGTATTGTTTAACTCGAATACAGAAAAGGACGATGTCCGATAATTTCAGACACCGCCCTTATAAATTCTGTTGTATCGCCTGTAATTATGCGATTTTTTAGGCTCTGCACCGTTTCAAGCACCATTTGGTGTAAATTTGGTGTATTTGTGTATTTTCAGAGCTTTTTCACAAATGAAGTACATCCCGTTTTGTAAGATAAAACGGTACTTCTTAATAGAGCTTTGCACCTGCCGGAATGTGGTCATCTACCATCAGAAGGTTTAGTCCTTCGTGACCGTCTTCCTCGTGTACTGCTGAAATCAGCATACCCTCGGAATCAATTCCCATCATCTTTCTCGGTGGCAGGTTCACGATAGCGATTGCTGTCTTACCAACCAGTTCTTCCGGCTCGTAATACTCGTGAATACCGCTTAAAATCACACGGTCTTTGCGTTCTCCGTCATCTAATGTAAACTTCAGAAGCTTCTTTGACTTCGGTACTGCTTCACAAGCTAAAATTTTAACTGCACGGAAATCAGATTTTGCAAATGTATCGAAATCTACCATTTTTTCAAAGATTGGCTCAATCTTCACATTAGAGAAATCAATCTTTTCAGACTCAGTTTTTACATTTTTTTCAGGTGCTTCAGAAGCTGTATTATTTACATCATTTTTCTTATTTACACCATCTAATGACTTCATTGTAGGGAACAGGAGAACATCCCTGATCGCCTGTGAATCTGTAAGGAGCATAACCAGTCTATCTATACCATAACCGATACCGCCTGTAGGTGGCATACCGATCTCAAGTGCATTGAGGAAATCCTCATCAGTGTGCTCAGCCTCGTCGTCTCCGGCTGCTGCATTCGCATCCTGAGCGGCAAATCTCTCACGCTGATCGATAGGATCATTCAGCTCTGAGTATGCGTTACACATCTCCCATGTGTTGATGAAGAGCTCGAAACGCTCAACCTTTGTAGGGTCTGAAGGCTTCTTCTTTGTAAGTGGTGAGATCTCTATCGGGTGATCCATGATAAATGTAGGCTGGATCAGGTTCTCTTCACAGAATTCCTCAAAGAACAGGTTCACGATGTCACCCTTCTTATGACGCTCCTCGTACTCTACATGATGCTCGTCAGCGATTTTCTTCGCCTCAGCATCATCAGCAACCTGATCGAAATCTACACCTGTATACTTCTTTATAGCGTCAACCATAGTCAGACGCTCAAATGGCTTTCCAAAGTCGATCTCTATTCCGTTGTATGAGATCTTGGTGCTTCCACATACCTTTTCTGCGAGGTAACGGAACATGGACTCTGTCAGCTCCATCATACCATAGTAATCTGTATATGCCTGATATAACTCCATAAGAGTGAACTCAGGGTTGTGACGTGTGTCAACGCCCTCATTACGGAACACTCTTCCAATCTCATATACTCTCTCAAGACCACCGACGATAAGTCTCTTGAGATAAAGCTCCAATGATATACGAAGCTTTACATCCTCATCGAGCGCATTATAATGTGTCTCAAATGGTCTCGCTGCAGCACCACCTGCATTGGATACAAGCATAGGAGTCTCGACTTCCATGAAATCACGTCCAGCCAGGAAATTACGGATCTCCTTTAATATCTGTGATCTCTTGATAAATACTTCCTTGCTGTCCTGATTCATGATCAGATCCACGTATCTCTGACGATATCTCATATCTGTATCTGTCAGTCCATGGAACTTCTCCGGGAGCATCTGAAGTGACTTGGACAGAAGTGTTATCTCTTCAGCATGTATGGATATCTCGCCCGTCTTTGTTCTGAAAGCATATCCTTTTACACCATATATATCACCTATATCTGACTTCTTAAAGTCAGCATATGACTCCTCGCCGATCTGATCTCTGGCAACATATACCTGAATATTGCCCTTGAGGTCCTGAATATTACAGAAAGAAGCCTTACCCATGACACGCTTGAACATCATACGTCCCGCAATGCTCACATTGATAGGTGAAGCGTCCATGATAGCTCTTCTCTCGTTGTAATCGTTGTTGATGACTTCTCTCTTCTCTGCCTCGTCAAGACCTTCTACTGAAGGCTCCTGTCTTCCCGCAAGGAGCTCAGCCTCATGTGCTGTGTACATGTCCTTTACTTCTATACTATGATGCTGCACATCATACTTAGTTATAACAAATGGATCCTTGCCTGCAGCCTGAAGATCCGCCAGTTTCTCACGGCGAACCATCTTCAGCTTATTAAGATCCTGCTCATTTCCCTTGTTGTTCTGCTCTGCCATCTTCTCTTACAGCTCCTGTCTCTTTATGTCAAGTACTCTGTACTTAAATTCTCCATCTGGTGCGTCTACCAGAACCTCTTCGCCAACCTTTGCACCCTTAAGTGCCATTCCGACTGGTGACTCATCTGAGATCTTGTTGTTCATGATATCTGCCTGTGATGAACCAACGATATCATACTCAACCTCCTCATCAAACTCGTAGTCATATACAACGACCTTACATCCGATACCTACAACTCCTGTATCGACCTCGTCCTCGTCAACTACCTCAATATTCTTAAGCATGGCCTCAAGCTGCTCGATTCTTGCCTCGATGTCTCTCTGCTCATCCTTGGCTGCATCGTACTCTGCATTCTCTGACAGATCTCCCTGCTCTCTAGCCTCTTTGATCTTGGCTGCGATCTCTCTACGTTTGTTAACCTTCAAATCCTGAAGCTCTTCCTCAATCTTCTTGAGACCTGTATAGGTAACTACATTCTTCTTCTCTGCCATTGCCACACATACCTCCTAAAATATCTTATATTAATTGGCCCCACAGTTCCGCATTTCGCATACTATGGTATAAAAAAATGCGGAAGATGGGACTTGAACCCACACGGTATTGCTACCACAGGCACCTGAAGCCTGCGCGTCTGCCAATTCCGCCACTTCCGCATGTTCACAACGAACGTTAATATAATAAACTGTCAGCAAGTGTATGTCAACCATTTTTTTATAATTTTCAAAAAAGCGGACCGCGCATCAACTTTATCGTTGAGCACGGTCCGCCTTTTACGCATTCTCCCTATTCCGATCAGGATATGTGCTATTTTCTACATTTTGCTGCTATGACCTTAGAATATGCTGACTCTGTCTGCATTCCATTGTCACCCACTGCAATTGTCTTTACCTTATAGTAATATGTCTTACCCTTCACAGCCTTCTTGTCAGCGTAGTTGTCCGCCGATATTCTTCCAACCTTTGTATATTTGCCATTCTTGCTGGTTGAACGATATACAAGATAGTATCTGGCACCGGAAACCTTGTTCCACTTCACTGTTATAGTCTTAGCTGCTGTGTTTGATGCACTTACACCAGTTGGTCTGCCTATAATGTGTGTATAGGTCTTAAATTGTCCTTTATAATTCTCATCATTATGATCAACATATATTGAATCTGCATAGAATGCATTGGCTTCTGCCACAACAAAATATGAGTAATCAGTTCCTGTAGTAATCTCTGTATCAACATATGATGTCTTATCTGTATAGAATGAACTGCTCATTCCATACTGTGTAAATCTGCGCACACTGTAGCCATCAGCTCCCGGAACTGCCTTCCATGTTATCATCGTCTCTGAGTCTGATTTTCTGGACACCTTCACGCCCGTAGAAACAGGCATGCGTTTTACAGATACCGACGCATCTTTTTCACTTATCTTTCTTCCCTTATATGGACAAACATATACATAGCTGTATTTCATTCCTTTATTCTTGATTCCTGTATTCTTGAACCTGTATATGGTACGAGTTGATGAAGGCAGCTTTGCAATTCTGACTGTCTTGCCAGTCTTACTGTCATCTGCCATAATCATATAGCCTGAGGCGCCCCACACTCTGTCCCAGGAAATAGTAGTTGTGATTGTCAGCTTCTTCTTATTCGCACTGAGCGATGACTTTATTGACCTGGTTCTCAGATTATCGACGCGTTCAGCGTAACCCACAGTTACATTGGCCTCGAAGGACTTCTCGCTGATAACTTCGCCATATGACATATTCTGGCATTTCAGCTTTACATTGTAGTATCCACCAGGGGTGAGATTCTTAAGTGTGAAGCTTGTTTTCTGTGTAGTTCCGGCCTTGGTATAGCAATCACCTGATATATCGCCTCTCTTATACCATACCTCATATACATTTGCACCACTCACCTTATTCCATGTAAGATTAGCGGTTTTGGTTCCGGCCGCCTTTACCTCCAGGTCAGCCTCACCCATCTCACAAATATAACCATCAACCTCAGACCTGCCTATCTCCGCTACATGACCGGTTCTGTTGTCATAATACTTAGACACATAGTAATAATAATATGCATTACCTGCAGTTGTCGTTCTATCTGTATACTCATCATCGTATACAGTTTTTATCTTCTTGAAACCACTGCTCTTCTTGTTTGATCGGTACACATCAAAAATGGTTGCATCATCAACGTTATGAAACTCAAGCGTTGGGTACTTATCGTCAACATTTATCTCCAGATAAGGCTCATCGTAACCGTACTTGTTCTCTATCGTTTTTGATGTTGCAAGCACCCCCGCTTTCTTGCTGTACTTGTCAGCCTTAGTCAGCAGCTTGGCTTTGTAATAATAAGTTGTACCGACTGTGGCTTTGGTGTCAATGTAAGATACGCAGTCTATGCCATTACTGGACGAACCAGTGTATATCTTCTTATAGCCACCTGATTTATGGGTCGATCTGTATATCTCATACCATACCTTGCCATTGATTCGATCCTTCAGATAGTAATTTATCGATATTCCATCTCTCTTCGTGTAACCCGTTCCAGTGCTTGAAAAGTTGCTCCACGATGATATATTATCGCTAAACCCACTCGCCGCAAATTTCTTTTTGCCTAGATTCTTTGTTATCTTCCTGCCATTTTCTGAATATACTACGAGCTTGAATTCATATGTTGCTCCCGCATTTCCGGCAAATGACTCATCCATATTCCAGTATCCCCAGTCGGAGGTCACCGTGCGATATTTAATACCATTAACATAGAGTTCAGCCTTCTTTCCCTGACCTCCTGCAGTTACCGACACATCAGAGGAATGAATTACCGATCCCCCTGTAATATATATATTATCAACTGACGCACTCGCTATCTCCGCCTTATCTACTACAGCGGCCTGCACATCAATCGTATCCGTGTATGCCATAGTAAGACCGGCATCACCCAGAACCATTGCGGAGGCAAGTGCTATACATATAGCTTTGCTAATAATAGTTTTTTTCATACTTAACCCCTTTTCTTTTACTTTCTGATCTTCACACTTCTGACTGCAGATGCGTTGGATATGACTGTCTTTCCGCCGTCATTTACTGTACGCGCTACGATTTTGTAATAATATGTCTGTCCCTTCTTGAGATTCTTATCCACGAACCTGAGATTCTTTCCCATACGTCCAACCTTTTTATATGTACCATTTCTGCTTGTTGAACGATATACTATGTAGCTGGCTGACTTGGACACCTTGCCGCATCTTATTGCCACTGAGCGTTTTCCCGAGTTGGATATTGCAGTTATCCTTGGTGTTCCGAGCATATGTGTATAAGCCACATAATAATTTGCTGCCTGATCATGTACTCCTGTATAAGAATTAGTCGTTTCTACACTGTATGTATATACCAGATCATTTGTCAGATTTCTGTCAATAAAGGAAGTCTTAGTTGTTATTCCTATGATCGTCCTGTATCCAAGGGCAGACTCTCTGTATACTGCGTATGACTTGGCTCCGTTGACCTTCTTCCAGGTTATCTTGGAAGCACCGCTATTTGCCCTGACAACATTTACTGAGCTGACTGATGGCAGAGCTGAAACACTCCAGGACTCTCCATAGTTATCATTTCCCAGCTTTCCATTCCTATAAGGAATAACCTTGACATCTGAGTACTTTGTTCCGGACTTCTTGCTGTTTATATTGTAGAATGTATATGTAGTTCTCTTCCCCCGCTTTATATTCGCAAGTCTTACTTCCTTACCATTGTAATTATCATATGCAGTTACAATATATCCGCTTGCATTCCAGTCTCTCTGCCAGCTAAGATCGCACTTAAGTCTCAGTCTGCCACCAGATATCACAGATGATGAAGTCACATTCGCCATAAATCCATATACCTGATCGGTGTAACCCATCTGCAATCCACTGCTCTGTGAAATCTCATATCTGACCACTGAGCCTGTCTTCTTGACCGTGCGTATAACAACACTGTATTCCCCATCCGGTGCTGCATTCTTGAATACATATGAGCCGTTCTTGGTAACTCCGATCTTCTTGTATGCATCTCCTTTAAGATCCTGTCTCTTATACCACAGCTCGTATGATACATCCGGTGATGCTTCGTTGTCAGCAAACCACTCTACCTTGAATGTCCTGTCTCCCGTCTGTGTAAGTGTAGGCATCGAAGCTGAATTCATTATATATTTTGCTGCGACCGGATCTGTCATCTCTCCCTTGTACAGCTTCTTTGTTGCTGATGAGTAATACCTAGGACGAACCTTATAGTAGTAAACAGTACCCTTCTTGATATTCTCATCTGTATAATATCTGTCATACACGGTTGCAATCTTCTTATAGCCGCTCTTCTCCTTTGTGGAGCGATATATCTCATATTGATTTGCCAGACCGGAAGACATGCTTACTGTGACCGATGGTTTTGTCTCGTAAACAGGTTCCTCACCATTCTTCATATCTTTCAGTATATAGCTGTCACCAGGATATACCGATACATATGTTTTTCCCATTTCTGCCTTAACCTTTGCAGCAGGACTGGTCGATATAACCCTGCTGGTCTTAACATATTTGTCTCTGCCTGTAACAAGCTTTATCTTGTAATAATATGTAGTTCCAAGATTAAGTGCAGAATTATCAGTATACGAAATACTGCTGTTCGCTGAATCAGTATTGGCTACTCCCCTGTGAATAAGCTTATACTGTCCGCCTGCCTTGCTTGCTCTGTACACCTCATACCTGACATTTTTGAGATAATCGTCCAGATATGCATATAGAGTTGCTCCCATCACCTGATTGTATCCGGTTTTGCCTGCAGAATACAGGGCACTGCCCGATATGTCATTTACCTTTGGAGAATTTGTAGTTACAGTGTCCAGTTTTTTAGTAACCTTCTTGCCTGCAGAATTGTATGCAACAACTTTTATAGCATACTTTGATCCCCACAGTGTTCCAATCGACTCATCCATGTTCCAGTAACTGTCATCGCGGGAGTTGTTGATAGTCTTTACCTTCTTGCCATTGACCCACAGCTCCACCCTCTTGCTGCAGCCACTTGCGCTCACGGTTATTTTTTCATCCCAACTGTTTGGATTGCTCCATGCACTCCATATAGCCGGATCCGACACAGATGCAATCTGGGCAGCATCCGCAGCCACGGCTGTCTCTTCCTGTGCCTGGACATTCACACTCTGCGCTGCAAATGCGGCATTCGCCTCACCAAATACCATGGCAGATGCCAATGCTATGCACAGACATTTCCTTACTACACTTTTTCTCATAGTATCCCCTTTCTCTTAAATGAAATTAATAAGTCTATAATATTATACCCGTATATTTATGCATATTCAACATAATTCACTCATATCATCCAGCATATATAACAAATGCCGGATACGCGGAAGCATATAAATATATACTCCCGCATATCCGGCATTCTGTCTGTAAATTTATCTTCTCTGTTTAGTTTCCCGCAGCCTCTGTGCTGTCTGACGTCTGTTCTGTAGATTTCGCCTCGGAATTCTCTGTTGAGCCAGCCTCTGTGGTATCTTCTTCAGTTGAATCCACCTGGACTGATCTGTCCATGAGATAGTCCAGAACATTCTCCTCAGTCGCATGGAACATGAGATCTGATGCAGAATAATACTTATCGACATCTGAATCACTCTCAAGGCTGTTATCATCCATAACCTTCTGCCTGTACGCCTTGATATCGTCGTCATCAGCTACAAGATTGTTATCAAGTGCAATACATGAAACAACTATCTTCTCCTGCATGACATTCTCAACGGTGGTGTGGAGATAATCCAGGAATGACGCCTCATCCTGATATCCGTAGAAGTACTTCATGTATGTTTCAAAGTCTATTCCGTAATTCTCCGCAGCGCTCTTGATGTTTGTCACCATGGACTGTACATAGCTTGCGATCTCATCCTCAGGGTATTTGTCAAAGGTAACCTTCTTCTCAACAGCCTTCAGAACTGATGCTCTGTCGGCCTGATCAGCCTCCTTATTCTTTTTCTCCTGAAGGTCTGACTTGAGGTGTGCTGTGTAATCTGTCGTGTTCGTGTACTCACCGTCCGATGCCTTCTTCACCAGTTCATCTGTATACTCAGGAACTGTTGTCACTGAAATGTAATTTATCTTGACCTCAAACTCCGCTGTGAGTCCCGCAACAGTTGTATCACTGTAATCATCAGGATATGTCACTGTAACCTTCTTAGTATCGCCCGGTTTGCTGCCCAGGATCTGATCATCACTGCCATCACCGAGGGTATCATTTCCCATGGTAAGGGTATAACCTGTCTTGCTGTCCTTCTCTGTTCCTGATATGGTCTCAACATAATCCACGTTGACCTTATCCCCATCCTTTATCTTGCTGGTCTTATCCTCCGATGTTTCGGAGTTATCACTGCAGAAGCTGTCTACCGCACTGTCCACTTCATCCTGTGATACCTCACGTGACTCAGGAACATACTCTATATCTGTATACGCCGATGTCTCCACAGCCGCACATTTTGAAAATTTCTTAAACTGACTGGTTGTATCATTCTTTCCGCAGCCCGTTACGGTGGCTGCACACATTGCTGCTATAACACCGCAGGCTATCATCTTTTTTACTCTCATACTCTTCTCCATATCCTGTAATTTATTCTGCTGCCTCTGTAGCTTCTGTGCTTTCAGCAGCCGTTGTATCCTCTGCTGCCTCTGTTGAAGCCTCTGTAGACTTTGTCGCCTTGGCATTTTCCATGAGGAAATTCATAACCTTCTCAGCAAGTGCATTGTATTTCAGCTCCACATCTGTGAGATTGCTTCTGATACTATCTTCATCCACGTTGTTGTTTGCAGCGTAGTTCTTTATATATTCGTCAGCATCAGTATCTGTAACACTAATATTCTCTGTCTTAGCCACAGCACAGACAATCATCTTCTCCTTCTGCGACTCCTCACATACCTGCTGTACATAGTTGGCAAATGAATCCTCATCATCGTATCCATAATAATAGTAGATATATGTTGCATAATCAACTCCGTAGTTCTCTGCCTGTGTCTTGAGAGAACTGATTATCTTGTCTGCATTTGCCTGAATATCTGCTGAAGAAACGTTATTTATCTTGCTGTTATTGATGACCTTAACCATAACCTCGTTCTGTGCACTTGCAAGGGCTGATGCAGCTTTGTCCTTCTCAAGCTGCTCACGCACTGATTTCTCATACTCAGCAGTTGTCTTGTATGAAGTATTGTCAGCAACCAGTTTATCATTGTAGGTTGCAGGCTTGTTGATTTTGATATAATTAAGAGTTGTCTTGAACTCAGCCTCCTTGCCATTGAGCTCATCCTTACCGTAGTTTTCAGGGAATGTAGCCTTCACAACAAATGTATCGCCTGCCTTATGGCCAACGATCTGATCCTCAAAATCATCTATAAATGAACCTGAGCCAAGCACCAGATCATAACCGCTGCCGTTGGTATTACCTCCTTCAAACTCCACACCATCAACTGTTCCTACAAAATCTATATTTACTGTATCTCCACTCTTGGCTGCACTTGTGGTATCCTTATCAAACGTTGCAAGTCCATCGACGAACTGGTCAACCTTCGCCTGTACCTCTTCATCAGTTACCGCCTCTGTCTTATCTACATACTCAATTCCCTTGTAATCTCCCAGCTCAACATCCGCTGCATAGCTGTTCTCCATATCGTCAATGCTCGCGAACTCTGCAGATGCCTTACCGCTGCCATCCGAATCTGCTGCTTCTGTCGCGTCTGTCGTAGTAGATTTATTATTAAGTTCTCCGCTCTTACTATTACTATCCCCACAGCCTGTCATGAATGACATAGACAGTGCCAATGCAATAACAACTGCACAACCCTTTTTTAATCGTCTCATCGTTTTACCTCTTTTATATACTTAAAATTTATTGAAGATTACCACCCGTTCATGATAGTCTTCAACGAATTAACTTATATCATACTTTCTTATAAAAATAAAGCAATTTGCCACATTTCATACATTTCTCACATTTGAAAAAGTATGCTGTATTTTGCATGTTATTTTGTGACGTTTATAGATCATCCCACATTAATCCAACGTAAAACTACAATATGTTGTGTCCACATATTTATAATATTTCTATATTTTGTATTTTTTACAAATAACATATAGACAAACAAAATACGGAATGCTATAATCGATTTTGTTGAGACATCAATGTGACAATTTGCGACGAGGCACTTTATTGTCGCTAATTTTTTTGCGGCTTTTTCAAGCCATACACAACATATTGTTGTTTCCGGCATAGCAATGCACTATATTTAGGGGGCGTCATTTTTAACGCACATTCACACTACACACAGGGAGAATGGGAAATGCAAGTAATCAAAAGAGATGGTCGTGCTGTTACTTACGACCGCAGCAAGATAATACTGGCTATTCAGAAGGCTAATTCAGAGGTTGAGCCTTGTGAGAAGATATCCGACGAAAAGATTGAAGAGATAGTCGGGAGCATTGAAGCCAAGAACAGAAAAAGAATGCTTGTCGAGGATATCCAGGATATCATAGAGCAGGGAATCATGGCTGATGGCAAATTTGTCCTTGCAAAGACATATATTATATACAGATACAGCCGTGAACTCATAAGAAAAGCAAATACGACTGATGATTCTATCCTCAGTCTTATACAGAACCGTAATAAGGATGTCATGGAGGAGAATTCCAACAAGAACGCCACCGTCGCATCCACACAGCGTGATCTGATCGCAGGAGAGGTCTCAAAGGATCTGACCAAGAGAATGCTCCTCCCTGAGAAAATCTCCAAAGCTCACGAGGAGGGTGCTATCCACTTCCACGATGCGGATTATTTCCTCCAGCCTATATTCAACTGCTGTCTTATCAACATAGGGGATATGCTTGACAACGGCACAGTCATGAATGGCAAGCTCATAGAGAGCCCTAAGAGCTTTCAGGTTGCCTGCACCATAGTGACACAGATCATCGCATCAGTTGCATCCAGCCAGTACGGCGGCCAGTCAGTCGATGTCCGTCACCTGGGCAAGTACCTCAGAAAGAGCTACAACAAGTACAAAAAGAGATATACAGAAGAATTTGGGGATAAGATAGATCCTGAGACACTTGAAAAGCTCATCACAGAAAGGCTCAAGGATGAGCTCAAGTCAGGAGTCCAGACTATCCAGTATCAGATCAATACTCTGATGACCACCAACGGTCAGTCTCCATTTGTCACTCTCTTCCTCAACCTGAGGGAGGATGATGAGTACATCAAGGAAAATGCCATGATCATCGAGGAGATACTGAGACAGAGACTTGAGGGCATCAAAAACGAGGCAGGCGTATATGTTACACCAGCATTCCCTAAACTCATATATGTTCTGGATGAGCACAACTGTCTCAAGGGCGGCGAATATGACTACATAACGGAGCTCGCCATCAAGTGTTCCGCCAAGAGAATGTACCCTGATTACATATCAGCTAAAAAGATGCGTGAGAACTACGAGGGAAATGTATTCTCATGTATGGGATGCCGTTCATTCCTCTCCCCATGGAAGGATGAGAACGGAGAATACAAATGGGAAGGTCGTTTCAATCAGGGCGTTGTCAGCCTGAACCTTCCACAAATAGCCATACTTGCCAAAGGAGACGACGATAAGTTCTGGAGTCTTCTGGATGAGAGGCTGCAGCTCTGCTACGACGCACTCATGTGCCGTCACAGAGCACTTGAGGGTGTCACCTCAGATGTCAGTCCTGTTCACTGGCAGTACGGAGCCATCGCCAGACTTAAGAAGGGCGAGGTCATCGACCCACTGCTCCACAACGGCTACTCAACAATCTCTCTGGGATATATCGGAGTGTATGAGACCACAAAGCTCATGCGCGGTGTGAGCCACACTGACCCTGTCGGAGAGGAGTTCGCACTGAAGCTTATGAACAAGCTCCGCGCAGCATGTGACAAATGGAAGGCCGATACCGGACTGGGCTTCGGGCTCTACGGCACACCTGCAGAGAGCCTTTGCTACAGATTCGCACGTATCGACAAGGAACGCTTTGGGACCATCAAGGATGTAACTGACAAAGGATACTACACCAACTCATATCACGTTGATGTGCGAGAGAAGATTGACGCATTCAGCAAATTCAGATTCGAGAGCCAATTCCAGACCATATCATCTGGTGGCGCCATCTCATATGTTGAGATACCTAACATGAGGAACAATCTGGATGCTCTGGCAGAAGTCGTAAGGTACATCTACGACAACATCCAGTATGCAGAGTTCAACACCAAATCCGACTACTGTCACGTATGCGGATATGACGGTGAGATCATCATCAACGATGACGGTGAATGGCAGTGTCCACAATGCGGTAACAAGGATCACAATAAGATGAACGTAACCAGAAGAACCTGTGGTTATCTGGGCGAGAACTTCTGGAATGTGGGCAAGACCAAAGAGATAAAAGCAAGAGTGCTTCATCTGTAGTACTTTTTATTACGGAATTTATACAAAAACACTTGATATATTCGGACTGCTGGTATAGAATAAGGCTATGCAAATAGTTCTATGAACAGTTTTTATCCGATTTTCAACTAAGTGCATTAATAATTTCAATTGTATGGTCTGCATGTCGTAGAGGGCAACGCAGGCCATACTTTTGTTTTACGGCTCATGAAGTACGCAGATGCCGCGATAGCGCATGGAATGCGTCTACTCCATATTTTGAAAGGATTTTATTATGAATTACGCAGATATCAAACTATTCGATGTAGCCAACGGAACCGGAGTCAGAGTATCGGTATTTGTATCCGGCTGTACCCACCACTGCAGGAATTGTTTCAATCCCGACACCTGGGATTTTGGCTATGGAAAGATATTCACAGATGCTGAAATAAACTACATAATCGACAGCTGCAAGGCCGACTATATCGCAGGGCTTACCCTTCTTGGCGGTGAACCGATGGAATATGTAAATCAGCAGGGACTTCTGCCACTTGCAAGAAAATTCAAAGAGATTTACCCGGACAAGACCATCTGGTGTTACACCGGCTATACATTTGAGACTGATCTTCTTAACCGCATGTACAATGACTGGGAATACACAAGAGAACTTCTCTCCTACATAGACATACTTGTCGACGGTGAATTCATCGATGAACAGAAGGATCTCTCTCTGAGATTCAAGGGATCAAGAAACCAGAGAATTATCGATGTGCAGGCTTCACTCAAATCAGGCAGAACCGTTCTCTGGGACGAAAAAGGCAGATATTTCTAAGTAACAGCATTTTTAAACAGAACACCCCAAATCATAAGATATGGAATGCTACCCTGCATCTTATAATTTGGGGTGTTCTGTTTCTATACTCCTGGATTATTTCCTTCCAGTGGAACCAAAGCCTCCGGCACCTCTTACCGTGTCACTCAGCTCATCCACCTGATGAAATGCGCCGACTATATACGGTGTTATCACCAGCTGTGCTATCCGCTCCTCTGGCTCAACCATCTGTGTCTGTGTTCCGTGATTGTGAAGGGCTACCATGATCTCACCCCTGTAATCCGCATCTATGACGCCAACCTTATTCGCAGGGGCAAGCCCTTTCTTGGAAGCCAGACCACTCCTTGCGTACACAAGTCCTGCATATCCATCCGGAATCTCCATCGCGATTCCTGTGTGTATCAGAACTGTCTGTCCCGGCTCTATGATCTGAGCCCCATCAAGGCATGCATACAGATCCGCACCTGCTGCATATTCCGAACCATACGTTGGTATGATCGCCTTATCATCAACCTTTTTTATATTGATATCATATACTGTTGCCATATCAATCTTCTCCTATTCTAATCAGTTTGAAATTTATTATAATCTAAATACTTTCTCCGGCATCTGTTCCGGAACGTAAACAGTCAGCTTATATCTGTCATACAACCGCTTCACCATCACTGGAATGATATCTTGTCATACACATCCATATCAACCCTCTTACTGTATGAATAGTCGCTGTCCAGCTCATTCATCCAGTCAGCCATGATGCTGTCGTAATACTCCGCATCTGCAGCCTCCGCCAGCTTCTGCTTATTTTTAGCAGTTGCAGCCTCATCCGTCAGCTTCAGCATCTGGAATATATGATATCCGTACTGAGTCTCCACAACTGTAGATATCTGGCCATCTGACATACTGTACAATATGTCCAAGGCATCCTGACCATAAGTATTCAATATATCATCCCTGCTCATCGTATGTGTTCCCGCATATTTGAGCTCCTTCGCGCTTCCAAGAAAAGCTATATTGAGATCGGGATTGTCCGACTCCTCCTGGATCGCCTCATACGCACTCTCAGCCTTCTTCTTCTGGGCATCTATCCTGGATTGTGGATACACCGTTATATTTCCAAAATCATCCTCTGAGTAGCATTCAAAGAACATATCATAAAATGTACTCATCCTTGCCTGCTCATCTGAGATCTCTGTAGAGCTCTGTTTCATTACATAGTCATATATCTTGTCAGCAAGTGCACTCTCGTTCATAACCCTCTTCACTGTGTCCAGTTCCAATCCCACTTCGGCGATCTGCTGGTCTGTAAGTATGTCATAGAACTCTTCTGCTGCCTTATCCTGCTGCTTCTGCTCACCATCGGTTAGTGATATTCCATATTCTCCCGATTTCGTTATAAGTGTTTTCGTCTTGACCAGCTTGGCTATGGCCTCTCTTCTGGCTGCATCCACAGCGTTCATCTCCAGACCGTCATTTGTGACTATGCTCTTGGTCCACACTTCGCTTCCATACTTTTCCTCGTACGATTCCTTGATCGTCTCTGCGTATATATACACCTCGTCAATTCCTATATCCTCTCCATTATATCGGAGAACTATCTCTTTACCCGTATCGGTGTTTTCCCCACTGCCACATGCGGCTGTAGTTACCGCAAGCATACACATAAGCAGCACACATATAAGTCTCTTCACTTAAACATCACCTCCGTATCACTTCGCCTCTTCAGCTTCCGCATTTCCATGTACCATTATCAGCATCTGGTTCATATCAGCCACCACATACTCTGCCTGTCTCAGGATATCTTTCTTCTCGTCTCTTCCAAGCCTCAGTATAAATTCAGGCTTTGCTCCCATGACAAACCTGAGTCTACCCGAATAACGGTTTATAAGTTCATCTATCCCGTCAACATTTATATCTGCTCTGTTATACATTACAAAGCGCAGCATATCATCCTTGTACCAGATCCTCGTGATATAACATACATTTGCATTTGCCCTGAGAAGAGCCACATCAAGCAGATTCATGGTCTCATCCGGTATGTCGCCAAATCTGTCTATAAGCTCATCTATGATGTCATTGTATTCCTCCTCGTTCTTGATGAGTGATATTCTCTTGCACAGCTCCAGTTTTACAAAATCATTTTTAACATAGGTTTCTGGTATATAGGAATCCACCGGAATATCGATCTCCGTCTCGTATTCCTGAAATGCCTTATCACCCCTGAGCTCTCTGACTGCATCATTCAGCATCTTGCAATACAGATCATATCCAACAACCTCATAGTTACCCGACTGGCTTTCTCCCAGGACGCTTCCCGCGCCTCTTATATTCAGATCTGCCTTGGACACTTTAACACCAGAGCCCAGATCCGTATATTCCTTGATTGCCCTTAGTCTCTTCTCTGCAACCTCGGATATCATCTTGTTCCTTCTATAAAACATAAATGCAAATGCGCTCCTGTCGGAACGTCCCACTCGTCCTCTTAGCTGATATAGCTGTGACAGTCCAAACAGGTTTGCATCATGTATGATTATCGTATTCGCATTCGGTATATCAAGCCCGGTCTCTATTATGGTCGTGCATACAAGAACATCTATCTCTTTTTTGTTGAATCGATACATAATGTCCTCCAGAGTTCTGCCATCCATCTGTCCATGCGCATACTCAACATTTGCATACGGAACAAGCTCCCTCACATCGTCCGTGAACCGCTCTATGCCCTCAACTCTATTATACACATAGTATACCTGGCCGTGTCTTGCAAGCTCTCTGGCTATGGCTTCCCTGGCCAGTTCCCTGTCATATTCCATAACATAAGTCTGGATCGCCCTTCTGTCAACCGGGGGATCCTCCAGAAGGCTCATATCCCTTATACCCACAAGGCTCATGTGAAGAGTTCTTGGTATCGGCGTGGCTGTCAGCGTGAGCACATCCACATTTGTCTTCATCTCCTTAATCTTCTCCTTATGATTGACTCCGAACCTCTGCTCCTCATCTATTATAAGCAGCCCCAGATCCTTGAACTCCACGTCCTTCGATAGCAGTCTATGGGTTCCTATAACTATGTCAACCTTGCCCTCTTTGAGTTCCCGCAGTGTCGTCTTGATCTCCTTCTGTGTACAAAATCTGCACAACAGCCTCACGGTGACAGGGTAATCCTTCATTCTCTCAGTGAACGTCTCGTAATGCTGCTCTGCAAGTATGGTTGTTGGCACAAGATAAGCTACCTGCTTGCTGTCGCCCACCGCTTTGAATGCGGCACGTATAGCCACCTCAGTCTTACCAAATCCCACATCACCGCACACAAGTCTGTCCATTATCTTATGGCTCTCCATATCTGCCTTGACATCCGCTATAGCCTTAAGCTGATCATCGGTCTCTGTATACGGAAAAGTCTCCTCGAACTCCTTCTGCCACTCAGAATCCTCCGAATAGGCAAACCCCTCCCTGGCCTGTCTCTCAGAATACAGTTTTACAAGGTGCTGGGCAACCTCACTCACATGACCTTTCACCCTGTTTCTTACCTTCTGCCACTCGCTTCCGCCCAGTCTGTTTATCTTAGGCGCGCGGCTCTCTTTGCTCCTGTATTTCTGTATCCTGTCGGTCTCAGATGCCAGCACATATAGTTTTCCGCCCTCGGCATATTCTATGACAAGATAGTCCTTCAGGGCACCATCCACATCTATCTTCTCAAGGCCGCGGTAGATTCCTATACCGTATTTCTCATGGACAACATAATCTCCCACGCTCACATCGGAGAATGATTTTACTATCTCCCCGGCACGTGGGATTCTCTTCCTTGATGCCTGCTTACCCGATGCTTTGCTGGAGAACACATCTCCCTCACTGACTACTACAAGCTTCATATCTGGTATCATAAACCCAGCTCTCAGCCTTCCGGGCATGACCGCCATCTCTCTTGAGGCAAGCACCTTGTCTGTGTCATTCAGATAATGACATATGACATCATTGTCCATCAGGTTATCGACCATTCTTTTGGCTCCTACCGATGACGGACACACAAACAGTATGCTGTATTTATCCTTTTTCCACTTCTTTATATCTGCGATCAGCGCATCAAAATTATTCCTGTAGCTGTGTACCTCTCGGCTATCCACCTCGACTCTGTGGGTATATTTTATCCTGTCGTCCTCTCCGGCAAATGAGTCAAAACCGATCATTTTATAACGTCTGCACTTCTCAAGGACATCGTCATAGGTAAAGAGTACCTTCATTTGTCCCGGAAGAATATAGCCGCCTTCAAGTCTGTGCGTCAGACTGCTCAGAAAACTCATCTCACTTCCTTCAGCCTTCTCTGTCACCTTGCCCGTCTCATCTATGAATATATAAGAATTCTCCGGCAGGCAGTCAACCAGCGATACCGTGTCGCTGTAAAAATAATCCACGTAACTGTCTACGCCATATGCCGCACTAAACTCTGTTAGCTGCTCTTTGAGCGTTGCGATCTCGCCCTTGATCCTGGAATATGCTTCCGTCCGGAATGAGTCCTTGAGCTTTTTGGCATATGGCTTTAACTCCACATCAAGCTTATGGATTCCCCTGTCTATACGCTCCCTCGATAGAACCATCTCACCCGCAGGATATATGACCAGCTCATCCACGTTCTCTATGGATCTCTGGCTCTCTGCGTCAAATGTCTTGATTGTGTCAACCTCGTCGTCCCACATATCTATTCTGTACGGACATTCCTCTGTGAGCGGAAATATATCAACTATCCCCCCCCTGAATGCAAACTGTCCCGGTTCTTCTACACTGTCAGTTTTCTCATATCCCAGATCTGTCAGTTTTCCTCTGAGTCCATCAAGCTCAAGCTTCTGCCCCTGACGAATGGTTATCACATACTTACGCATATAGGACAGTGCCGGTATCTTGTCATACATGGCATCAATTGTGGCTATTATGGTACAACTCTCTCCCGTTGCCAGCTTCCTCAGGACTTCCATACGGTGTCTTGTGATGGCATTTCCATGAACATCTGCGCTGAAGAACAATATATCCTTAGCCGGATACAGATACACTTCCCTGCTATAAAACTTCATATCGTTATACAGCTCCTCAGCCCGCCGGTCATTGTACGTCAATATCAGGCGAAATGATGTATCATCCCCAAAGCTATGCATCATAAATACACGATCCGTGCCATTGCCGGTTGCTCCTGTCACACTGACGGGACCATCCCCCGCTGCAAGCCAGTTTTTTACCTCTGTATACATATTAAGTTTTTCAAATGGCTCATCTAAAACACGCATCATTTCTGTCAATCTCTCTTAATTGAATTTATTCATAGCCGCAATTGCTCCAGACTCTATGATAATCTCTATCGCATCACATGCCTTGCTGCAGCTGTTTCTTATATCCTCAAGGTCCTCTTTGCCGAATCTTGACAGTACATAGTCTGCCAGGTCCATATGGTCAGGCTTTTTACCAACGCCAACACGGATCCTGTCAAATTCCTGACTTCCTATATGCTGTATTATATTCTTCATTCCATTATGTCCGCCTGCACTGCCCTTCTGACGTATTCTGAGCTTCCCCACATCGAGATCTATATCATCGTATACAACTATTATGTCCTCAGGCGTGCATTTATAAAAATCCATGACAGCCCTCACACTCTCACCGCTTAGGTTCATAAATGTCTGCGGCATCACAAGAATCACCTTCTCAGATCCGATCATCCCCTTGCCAACAAGAGCCTTGTGCTTCGCTGTATCTATTCTTATATTATGTCTCTCTGCCAGCTCATCCAATACAGAAAATCCTATATTATGCCTTGTTCCCGCATACTTTGAACCAGGATTGCCAAGTCCTACTATAATCTTCATTACGTCTCTCCATTTCTCTGCCACATGTCATGGTCAGACATGCTATCTAGCCTCCATGATACGCTCTGCCTCTGCAAGCTGTTCAAGAGTATTCACTCCTCTTATCTGATCCGCATCATCCATAGGAACCGCAGAAGCCTTAAGCCCGCTCTTCTTGATTATCTCTATGGCATCCGGAAGATAATACTCTCCCTGGGCATTGTCATTGGATATCTGTGACAATGCATCCTGAAGAGCTGCACAGTCAAATATATACATGCCCGAATTTACTTCCTTTACAGCCTTCTCTTCTGCATCCGCATCCTTCTCCTCAACAATCTTCTCAAGACTGTCACCATTTCTAATGATCCTTCCGTATCCAAATGGTTCATCGAGTATAGCTGATATAACTGTGACTCCATCTCCATTTTCCCTGTGGTAATCAAGCGCTTTCTTGAGTGTATATCCTGTAACCAGCGGCGTATCTCCACATAAGATAATGACATCCCCTTCTTTTCCTATAAAATCAGATGCACATTTTACTGCGTGACCAGTTCCAAGCTGTTCCTCCTGAAGTGCATAATCGACACTCACATCCGTCACTGACTGGCTTATTGCAGCCTTGACTTCATCTGCCTTGTAGCCAACTATAACACACACGGAGTCTGCCCCTGCATGGCGCGCCGCCTCTATCGAATAATATACCATCGGTTTTCCCATAGCCTGGTGAACAACCTTTGGCTTGTCAGATTTCATTCTTGTTCCCTTGCCCGCCGCAAGTATAACTGCTTTTACCATAACTCAATCCTCCATTATATTTAACATTCATTGAATATCTTTGAGTCTAAACAGATACATTCTACTTTAAAGAATATTTTTTTACAAGACCATATAAAAAGAGCCAATGCTATCAGCCTGGTGACTTACGCCGTTAGCACTGGCTCCCATTATCTCTTGAAAATGTATTACCCTTCCAGAGTCTCCTGATACTTTGAAAGTATCATGTTCTGCAGACGCTCTCTTGTTGCGGTGTTAATCGGATGAGCTATATCTCTGTATTCTCCATCCGCAGCTTTTCTGCTTGGCATGGCTATAAACATACCTTTTTCACCTTCAATGATCTTGATATCGTGTACCACGAACTCATCATCAATTGTTATGGAGACAACAGCCTTCATCTTGCCTTCCTTCTCAACACTTCTAATTCTGATATCAGTTATCTGCACCTGACTTACCCCCTTAAACCCTGACATATGCTGCGATCCCACACACAGCTGTCTTTTGTACTACGTTATTCCACACACCTTACAGTGCATATCTGAAATTCTTCTCCACGATAACCTTGATGTCATCTGGTGTTCCCTGATGAACAGTGTTTGCACGAAGCGTATCTCTGCTCTCTACGATACAGTTCTCTATAATCGAGTTATCACCGATGTTTACATCGTTGAGGATAATAGAGTTTCTGATGACACAATTGTTACCTATATATACCTTCTTGAATATTACCGAATTCTCAACGGTACCATTCACGATACATCCACTTGCTATCAAGCTGTTGTTGACAACTGCCCCCGCATTGTACTTTGCAGGCGGAAGATCATCTACTCTTGAATAGATATCCGGATGCTGTCTGAAGAAGAAGTCCCTTACATCCTTTTTCAGGAAATCCATATTTGCCCTGTAATATGAGTCTATGGTTCCTATGTTTCTCCAGTAGCTGTCCATCTTGTACCCATATATTTTCTTAACACCCTTATATCTTACAAGAATATCGCGGACGAAGTCATTTCTACCCTCGTTTGCACAGGTCTCAAGAAGCTCGATGAGCTGCCTTCTTCTTATTACATACACACCTATGGATACTGTGTTGGTTCCAGCAACAAGTGGCTTCTCCTCGAAATCAACGATACGTCCGTCATCATTCATCTTTACGACTCCGAATCTGTTGATGTCGTCCTCTCCAGGTGCCATATCCTTGCAGACAACGGTGATATCTGCACCATTGCTTATGTGTTCCTCGAGTACCTTGTTGTAATCGAGCTTGTATACTCCGTCACCTGATGCAATAACTACATAAGGCTCATGGCTCTCCTTGAGGAACTTTATATTCTGATAAAGTGCATCTGCTGTTCCCTTGTACCAGTAGCTGTTAGCTGCTGTTATGGTCGGTGTGAAGATGAACAGACCTCCCTGCTTTCTTCCAAAATCCCACCATTTGCTGGAGTTCAGATGCTCATTCAGTGATCTGGTATTATACTGTGTGAATACCGCAACCTTCTGAATGTGTGAATTCGTCATATTAGACAGAGCAAAATCGATAGCTCTGTAGCTTCCCGTGATAGGCATAGCCGCAACTGCTCTCTTGGCTGATAAATCTCCCAATCTGTTACTGTTACCACCTGCCAGAATAATTCCTAATGCTCTCATGTCTACTCACCTGCCTTTATAATACTGCCGCCACTCGGAAGTGCTCCATCCGGATAATCTGATGGATCTGTATCTCCAAATATCGCGGTGTTCTTACCTATCGTTACGCCCTCAGGTATCACTGAGTTCTCACCTATAGTCACAAGACCAAATGCGTAGATATTAGGTTTCATCTCATTGACAGCTTCCTCGCCTATTCCAAGTTTCGAATTTGCCCCGACTCTGACGTTCTCAGCTATGATACCCTTCTCAACATAAGCTCCGGCCTCTATGGTAACTCCATTCATAATTATGGAATCCTTGACAACCGCTCCCTCGCCTATGGTTACACATGAACCTATAACTGAGTTCTCAACAGTTCCATATATCTCGGTTCCCTCACCAATGATACATCTGGACACCTTCGCCGCATTGTCTATATACTGCGGTGGAATAGCATCTGTCTTCGTATATATCTTCCAGAACTCTTCATAGAGATTGAATTCCGGCACAATATCAACAAGCTCCATGTTGGCCTCCCAGTATGAGCCGAGAGTTCCTACATCCTTCCAGTAACCCTTGAAATCGTATGCACATATCTTGTTGCCATTCTCATGACAATAAGGAATGATATGCTTACCAAAGTCACATCCTGGCTGATCCTTCATGGTAACGAGTGCCTCGCGGAGAATCTTCCAGTTAAATATGTATATACCCATTGAAGCCTTGTTGCTTCTAGGATTCTCCGGCTTCTCCTCAAACTCTGAGATGATGCCGTCATCATTCGTTATTACGACTCCGAATCTGCTGGCCTCCTCCCATGGCACCTGATATGTTGCAAGCGTAACATCAGCATTCATGGACTTGTGGTAATCAAGCATATGCTCATAATCCATCTTGTAGATGTGATCACCTGAAAGGATAAGAACATAGTCCGGATTATAATAATCTATAAACTCAATGTTCTGATAAATAGCATTCGCTGTACCTGTATACCATTCACTGTTGTTGCTCTTCTCATAAGGTGGAAGTACTGTCACACCACCTATGTTTCTATCGAGATCCCAAGGAATACCTATTCCGATATGCTGATTCAGTCTGAGTGGTCTGTACTGTGTAAGTACGCCTACCGTGTCAATCCCCGAGTTGATACAGTTGCTCAGTGGGAAATCAATTATCTTGTATTTGCCGCCAAATGCTACAGCTGGCTTAGCAAGCTTGGATGTAAGAACCCCAAGACGGCTGCCCTGTCCGCCAGCAAGGAGCATGGCGATCATTTCTTTTTTAATCATGTAAGTCACCTCTCCATGCAAAATTATAAAGTCATTATACCATTCTTTTTATAATAATCAAAGTTTTTTATGCATTTTCACAAAAAAAATGCGCATTTTCCGACTTTTTTAAACAGTTTTTACTCAGTCTATATATGACTTTTGATGGAATTTGTCAATATATGGCGTAAAATTTTAGTTATAACTTACTTACATTTTTTACAATGATACAACTTTCCTGAATATATTGTTAATTTCATTTTGCAAACGGACTTCTTTTTCATATAATAATCATGTAGTTAGATAATATTATTATTAAGTACAAATGAGGTGTTATATATATGTCAGAAATATTAGTAAAAGAATACCGCGGTAACATAGTGGAAAATGTCCATCGCGGATCGATAGCCGTTGTGTCATCCACAGGTGACACCATCGCATATCTCGGCGACATCGAAAAACAGACATTCATGCGCTCCGCCAGCAAACCTATACAGGTCCTTCCGACCCTGCTGGCAGGTCTTCACCGCAGATTCAATCTGTCGGATGAAGACGTCGCCATGTTCAATTCATCGCACTGGGGCAGCACTCATCATATATTTGTCCTGGAGGAGATTGCCAGAAGAACAGAGATCAACCCTGATGATATGATCATGAAGCCTTGTGCCTCCACGTCAGCATCTGCCCTCGCCAGCAAGCTGACCGACCAATCCCGCCTCCACCCGAGGGAAGGCAAGAGCAAACTGCAGCACTGCTGTTCAGGCAAACATTTCAGCCTGATGCTCCTTCAGAGGGAACTGACAGGCAAGCCGGACGGATATCAGCTCAAGGATTCCCCTGTACAGCAGCAGATCATCAACTTTATATCCATGCTCAGCCAGACACCTACATTCAAGATAGGACTTGGCATAGATGGTTGTGGCGTACCTGTATTTGCACTCCCACTCAGAAGCATTGCCATGTCATATGCAAAACTCATGGATCCATTCAGTCTCTCCAACGAGCTGAGAGATACCATAGACTATAATTTTTCGTGCATACACAGATACCCTGAAAAGATAAACGACTACGGCACTCCATCCTACTATATCAATCAGAATCCTGACCTCATCATGAAGGATGGCTCAAGGGGCGTTATCTGTATGGCCATAAAGAACATGAAGCTCGGCATCGCCGTCAAGCTGGAAGATGGATGGACCGATGAATTCCAGGGGCTGATCATAGCAAACATCCTGGAACAGTTGAAATATGAAGACATCGATCTTATAGAAAAGCTGAAAAACTGTTACACTAACAAATTATACAATGACTGTGGCATTGAGGTGGGTCACTCAGAAGTGGATTTTAAACTCGACATTGATCCCACATTCTTTGAGACACCCGAGGAATACATCGACACTGATCTTGCCGATGATGACGATAACCAGGATGACGATAACTCCACAGCTAAAAATTCTTCACTCATAAACGCTGACTATACGGCAGACATGAATAACAGCGAGAACACAACCGGGTCAGACACAACTGAATCAGACGAATCCGTGTCAAACCACCATGATACCTCCACCGATGGGATCGATCTGTTCGGAGATGGAGAGCTCATCGATATCACCACCGGCCGCGATGCCAGTGATGAAGATGATATCATCAATGAGATCATAGAGAAAAATGACATTACGGAAGAGGCACCAAAGCCACTCCGCACACCTGAGGAGGAAAGAGAGATCCGCAACAAGAAATCAATCCTTGGAATGACAGTTGTAAAACCATCGGCACATAAGACATTTATCAGCAACCCCCGCGTTGACCCGATAAATACAATGCCAACACAGACAGAAACAACACCATCTGCCGTACGCCAGTCAGAGCAGATACCTGATATATCCTCTGATACTCCGCTCTCCGTCTTTTCTAAGCACGAGATAAAGTCTGCAAATATTATCTCCCAGAAAAAACGGGACTGATGACTCAGATATAAATACAGACCTGAACACGGTATGGCACATTAACCGGTTAGATGATGGACTGATAACACAGCCATAAGTACAGTTTCCAATGTGCCGCCTGCATACAAAAATACCTGAGCATACACCGCATGTATAATATGCGTTTATGTGCTCAGGTATTTTTTGTTTTATATCGTTTTCTCTGACGATCAGATCACAGACTTTTCAGGCTCTCCTTGCAGGATGGACATATCCCGATAAATTCCAGATTGTGTGACAATATGACAAAATCACTGTCTGCCTCCACGCCCATCTGCGTGATGGAATCCTGATACGGAAGCTCACTGTCAAATATCCTGTCACATACCTTGCAGCGTATATGATAGTGGTTCTCCGTATTGCCATCAAAATGCTCCATCTTGTCTCCAGAATACACATTCATGACAATTCCATCATCAACCGCATCAGAGAGCACCCTGTACACAGTTGATTTGCCTATCTTATATCCTCTCTTTTCCAGTTCATCTATCAGACTCTGGACTGTAGGATGAGACTTAAGCTCCTTTATAACAGAGTATATGACCTGCTTCTGCCATGTGTTACGCTTCTCACTCATTGTATAGTCCTCCTTCTGGTATTATTATGCAGATATTTAAAGCTGTTCTGAATAATTATTTTCCTTTTAGCTTTTCTAATAGGAACAGTTCTCTATAAGAGTAAGATAACACATTTCAGATATTATTTCCACTATTTTTATAATGTAATATGTTCCAGAGCCTCAATTCCATATATACATTTGCTTGTGAGCATATATATCACTGTCTGGTGAAGGTATATAATCTTAAGCCATGCTCCGTCCAGATAGCTGTCTGATCGTTGTAGCCAGTTCCTGCAAAGTTTGGAGCAAGATTCACTCCCATACGACCTAACACCGCACCGGATGCCTTTACATATTCCTTCTCTCCCTGAAGCCTGACTACCTTGTCTATCGCACTCTGGGTCAGCGAATCCGGCTTCACATGCACAGGTGTAACAGTGTTGATGAGATCTCCCATGAGTTTTACGCTGTACTGCAGGCTTCTGCCCTCCATGACATACACTGCATTTTCGTCAAGCCCCTTTGTTCTCAGATGCTTGTAAGTGTAGTTCGGTATCACCTGCCCCTCATAATAGCAGGCTACTGCCTCCGATCCATCCTGAGCCACCGTCATAAACTGGTATACATTTCTCTTTAGATCTGACACCGTTCCGTTCTCGATCCTGTGATACTTACCGAACTGAAGTGTGCGCCTGTGTTTCTTGTAGAACTCCACCTGATCCTTTATGGCATCAATATCTTTCTTCTTCATGTCACACAGGTTGCACTCATAGCCCAACACGCCAAATGCAGCCACGCCGAATCTCGTCTCAAGCGGAGTGACTCTGAGTGTCTGGTGATTCGGGCATCCCGACACATGACTGCTGACAACCGACATAGGGTAACCATAGCTGTACCCCGTCTGTATCTCAATTCTCTCCCTGGCATCCGTGTCATCACTCGCCCATATCTGCGGCATATAGCACAGTATACCGAGATCGAATCTGTTGCCCCCGGCGGCACATCCCTCAAACAGTATCTCAGGGAAACGCTTAGTCAGCCTTCCCATGATATCGTAGAGTCCCAGCACATACCTGTGTCCAAATTCGCCCTGCCTGTCAGATGGCAGCGTCTGGCTGTACCTGTCAGACATGATCCTGTTCATATCCCACTTCACATACGAGATATTCGCAGATGAGAACACATTTGTCATGGCTTCCACTATATGATCCCGCACGTCCTTGTTGGTGAGATCCAGCAGCATCTGATGACGCCCCTCGGCATGACTCTGTCCCGGCACTCTGACCGCCCACTCCGGATGCGCCCTGTAGAGATCACTGTCCTCGTTCACCATCTCCGGCTCGACCCATATACCAAAGTCAAGTCCAAGTGCATTTATCTTGTCAGCAAGCTGCTTTACTCCACCCGGAAGCTTGCTCCGGTTCTCCTGCCAATCTCCAAGAGAAGATGTGTCATTATCCCTGTGTCCAAACCATCCGTCATCCATGACGAACAGCTCTATGCCACATTTCTTTGCCTCCCTGGCAAGCTTCAGCAGTTTCTTCTCATTGATATCAAAATACGCAGCTTCCCAACTATTCAGCAGAACAGGTCTCTCCCTGTCCGCCCAGCGCCCTCTGACTATATGCCTTCTGACAAATGCATGCATATGGCTGCTGACACCGCCAAAGCCTGAATCCGAGTATGTCATGACTGCCTCCGGCGACTGCAGCGACTGCCACGGCTCAAGCACAAATGAAAATCCTTCTGGATTGATACCACTTATGATACGCATGCGGCCATATGAGTTCTGTTCACAGCTCTCCATATGGTCTCCTGAATATATGAGGTTGAAGCCGTAACACTCACCATGTTCCTCAGAACTGCCATGCTCAGCCACCATGAAGAACGGATTGGCCCTGCTGCCCGAGGTTCCGGTGGACGATGAGACCGACACTCTTCCCTGCCTTACAGGATGCTCCGATCTGTGCATCTCCCTGGCCCAGGCTCCTCCGAAATGTATCATGTCATATTCCCGGTACATTCTCATATCAAGCTGCATGGACATAAGTCTGTCCACCCGCTCCACGTCATCACTTTCATTTGTCAGGCGTGCGCTTCTGGTTATCACGTCGCAGTCATCCCATGTGACGTATATGAGTTCAAGCTTCTGTCTGTAGAATTTGTCCCGGAGGGTTATGGTGAGCTGTGTTACACCGTTAACCGGAAGCTTTTGTACATCGTCAGTTTGTGTGCTCCGCTGTCCGTCTGCCACGTCGTCTCTGGAGGTGGTTCCGCCGCCACGTTCCACCGCGCACGGAAGTCCCTCAAGCTCATCCCTGCCGTTCTTTATCTCGTAGGATTCGTACACAAAGTCGCAGGTCGTGCTGCCATTTGCATGAGTCATACAGACAAATGGTTCGCTGACATCCCCCTTGCCATATGACGACAGTTCCTGCAGCAGGCTCTCCAGAGTGAGTCCACCATCTGATGCTATGGCATTGCCGGTCTCGAACAGGCTGCGATCGTGCGTCACATTCCAAAGCCCTACAGTATTCTGATCTCCGCAGTCCAGACCCCTGCCACCGTAGTACAGGTGTTCAAGGTGTCCATCCGGGCGCACGCACATGGCATACTGAGTTGACTTTGTCTCCAGTATGAATACCTGATTTTCTTCTATATATCTGATCATAGCGGTTCCTCCTAATAATATGTATCGCCCCTAATTGGCAGCGGTTCCTCCTCTTTAATATGTATCGCCCCTCTCGCACTTGCGAGCGGGGCAGGTCGTCGGAACCGATTCCGAGTATGAACTTCGTTCATAGCGGTTCCTCCTATCTAAGCTTCGTCATGATCTCCTGCATCCGTTCCTCGGTCAGCTTGTATTTTCTGATGAAAAATACGAGTCCTATAACGAGTAGAACTATAGGAACAACTGTCATCATCATGGAAAGTCCCATGAGGGTTCCTGCGCTCTGTTCTATAACCTCCGATGTTCCATCAGCAGGCTGGACGAGTCCCACCCATTTGATGGCAAGTCCGGCAAAGAACACTGCAACTCCCGACGCAAGCTTCACGACAAATGTCTGCATAGAGCATATGACGCTCTCATCCCTCTGTCCATTCTTGTACTCTCCATAGTCTATGCTGTCTGCAAGGCACACAGTTATCAGCACGTTGAGAAGTCCGCTTCCCGCAAATACCAGAAGTCCCGGTATGAACAGGATGTACCAGCAAGGTACTCCGCCCACTGTCATGTGGGTGACACCAGCAAAGCTGCAGGCAAGCAGTATCACATATCCGACGATCTCATATACTACTGAATGTACGAACAGTTTTCGCTTGGACATCCTTTTTCTAAAGAGCGGGAAAAGCATCATGGCAAGTATCTGTGCGCCACCGCCAAATGCAGAGAACAACGCATATCCGCTCTCGCTTTCTATGTCATATGTGAAGAAATATATGAGCAGGTTACTTGTTATATAGAGTGCGGAATTTACAAGCACGATGGTGATGACGACTGTCAGAGCCTGGTCATTGGTCACCAGTGAACGGAACATCTCACCTATGCCGTGGGACTCCACTTCTGTATCGCCCTTCTCCTTTACATTTACCACGCATATAGCCTCCGAGATGACAAACACCACAGCAACCAGAAGAGCCCACCACTTGAAGCCGATGCGGTAATCCGTGATATTCAGCTTGTCCGCCGCCAGAACTGCGCCGCTTATGGCTGGTACTACTATCATGGTAAGTACAGTAGGTATGGCAGAACCCACACCCGCGCATGATCTCGCCAGCGCCGACAGATTCTCCCTCTCCTTGCCCGGCTCAGTGATGGCAGGGATCATGGACCAGTACGGAATGTCCATCAGCGTGTATGTGATTCCCCACAGGAAATATGTCACTGTCAGGAACACCTTCATACCACCAGCACCCATGCTCTCCGGCACAGCGAACATAGCATAGAGAACCACCGCGTTCAGCACGGTTCCTGAGAATATCCACGGTCTGAATCTTCCCCATCTGCTTCTGGTCTTTGCCACCACGATGCCCATGATAGGATCATTAAATGCATCAAACACTCTCGCCGCCATCAGCACGGTTCCTATAAACACTGAGCTGACGCCCAGCACCGAATTGTAGTAATACAGTATATAGCTGGCCACCAGCATATACACCATATCCTTGCCCACAGCTCCTACTCCGTAGGCTATCTTTGTCTTTTTCTGAAGACCGCCCTCAGGCACGCCATGCTGTGCATTATCTTGTGAATTTTTTCCCATATATACCTCCTTAGCGGAACCGGAGCAGACACCAAACCATTTCAGGTTTCGTCCGGCAGTCCAGGGCAGCGGTCATCCCCCCCTCCGTTATATCATCTGTCTCCGTCCTCTATATCCACTGTCAAACATCTAACATTTTATATCGGCAATTCTTGCCTCAAGCCACTTATCAATATCATCAAATACCTTATCCCTGCACAGCTCGTTAAGTATCTCGTGCCTGCAATCCTCATACAGATAGCATGCCACATTGTGTGACACCCTTCTGTGGTATAACTCGTAGAGCTTCAGTACATCCCTGCCGTAGTGTCCCACCGGATCACGGTCACCGGACACGAACAGAACCGGCACATTCTTCGGTATTCTGGCGATATTTCTGTCTTCCTGTATATAGTGAAGGGTGTTGAAGAGTGTCTCATAGCCCTTAATTGTAAATGAGAACTGGCACAGAGGATCATCCACGTATGCGTCCACGCGCTTCGGATCACGGCTCACCCAGTCTTTATTTGTCCTCTTTCTCACTTCACCGTCCACTATGGTCGTTTTCGGAATACCCCTGTTATAAGTTCCAAATGCAAGAAGCTCCATAAGTGTACTCCTGTACCTCTCACCGTGCTGACTCTTCTCAAGCTCCAGAACAAGTCTGCCTATCTGCAGCATATATTCAGGCATACTTCCAGTTCCCATGCAGACAAAGCCGTCCACACTTGAGTCCGCCGTGTAAGGTGATGGATATTTTGGATCCCAGCCGTAGTCACTCATGTATCGTCTCGCCATGAATGAACCCATGGAGTGCCCCATCAGGAAAAACGGAACTCCTTTGTATGCCTTCTTCAGACTTCTAGTGACTCTGTGAAGATCCGCGACTATTGCCTTGCTCGCATCGTAGGCATTCATATACCCAAGCTCATCCATATTTGCCGCCGTAAGCCCATGTCCCAGGTGGTCATTCCCTGCTACCACAAATCCCTTCGCAGCAAGATATCTCGCAAATTCGTCGTACCTGTCTATCAGCTCTATCATTCCATGTGATATCTGAAGTATCGCCCGCACCTCGCCCTGTGGCTCCCACACGATGACATGCAGCCTGTCCTTTCCATTTGATGATGGTATAAATGTCTCTTTCTTCTTTACCTTATACATAATGTAACCCTCCTTACGCAGTCAACACAGTCCATCTGAAATTCATTCATCAATGGGCTGCGTGCCATATATATATTCCATACTTACGATCGATCTGACCGCAATCCTTTCGCCTCAGCTCTTCATATTCATCGCCAGCTTTACGACCTCATACGCTCCGTCATATATTCTGTCAGCCTTGTTCCTCTTTATATTCTCACACATATCCGTGAGTATGCTGTCATCCTGCATGAACAGCTTCATCATCTGGAGAGTGTGCGGTATGTCACGGCACTCCAGTGTTCCGTCCCCGATCTCCGCCGAGTGTATCGCCCCCCACTGCTCATGTCCGCCAACTCTCTTGATGAACAGCTTTGGAACCGGATAAAAGGCCAGCTCAGACGGCTTCGTTATGAGTACATCACAGCTTCTCATGAGAAGGTTAGTGCAGTACACAGCCTCATATATATTCTCGTGGCAAAATGCGTGTATTCCATACACCTCTTCCTTAAGAGCCTTCTCCGCAAATGCTGTAGTGCCGCTCCAGTCATCGAAATGTGTCGTGACAAGACTCTCTATGGCAGGTATCTCTCTCACCAGCTCTTCCCACACGTTCATATAATCTCCTACATTCACGTACAGGACCATGTTGCCCTTCTTCACGCTGGCAAGCGCCGTCCTGATAATAGCTGCAAATATATCCTTCTGCGCTCCGGCTCCCCCTATGGTGAGAAGGAATCGCATCGGTGCTTTTCTCTTTCTTCTCTCTATTCTCCTGTCACAGTCTTCCTCAATGGCTGCCACCAGCTCATGGTCTATATAGTGTCCAACGTATCTGATGGAATCACCGGGCATAGGCTTAAGCACATCGTCGCCCTGCATGCCGTTCAGTGTCCTGTATCCTAGATATGACGATCTGGTCTGCACTGTGTGAAGGCTTCCCTCCGCAAGATGGAGCGCCATAGGCCAGTTGTCAGGAATGGCATTCACCACATATTTCATCCCTGCGTGGACTGCTGCCTGGGCAGGCCACACATGTGTAGCCACAAGTGGAATATCCTTCGGAACATTCCCAAACACAGGTGTCATAAGCTCCGCGTTCATCTGATCCGAGGCATTGTATGATAATTTTCTGAAGCCCTCATAGTTCATCGGCTCCCACACCGCTTTGTTGAAAACCTTGCTCTTCCCCGATATCCTGGATCCCAGGGAATAGAGCTTATTCTGTGCCTCAATAACCTTCCCTCCCGTGGTCTCACTATAGGAATTAAGGTCCATCCAGTATGGCTTGTATCCCAGATGATTGGCCGCTGATGCTATCGCCATGGATATTCTGTAATGGCCGAACCCCATCCTGATATTGCCAACTATGATTCCTTTGTCTCTGTCAAACATCTCACGTTCACCGGCATCCACATCATCGCTGACTCCTCCGTCTATCACAATATTTGAAACACCAATGGTATCTCCAATATACGGCTTCTTCACAACTGCAAGATGATAATCCACTTCACTGTCATCACCGAATCTCTTTACAAATCTCGCCTTGGAGTTCTCCGCCTTTCTGACGACCTGACTGCTCATCCTGTTGCCAAATATAACCTCAGATCTCTTGCCCATAGTACACCCTCCTGTCTTTAATATATACTGTCCACCTCACCACGGTGAATTGAACCTGTCGCGGGTCCCCATTTCTGATAATTCCTTCATTCATAGCCTTTTCTGCTCCTTACAGGATATACCATCCATAATCACATCCAATGTATACTGAACCGCCTCGTCAAATGTAAGTCCCGCATCTATCAGAACTGTAGTCTCCATATATTTCTCAAGTGTGGCCTCGAACATTGTCTTGATGACCGGAATCGGAATATCCCTTATAACTCCTTCGGCAATTCCACGCTTCAGAAGCTCTATGGTATTATCCCACTGCTGCTCCATCATTACTCTCACCCTGGCAAATATCCGTGGATATGTATTCTCCAGCTGATATATCTGCCGCCAGTCCAGCTCACTGTAGCTGTCCGGCATGGCTATGAGTATGGCCTTTATCTTTTCCACTGTGGTCAGGCTGTCGTCATCCATGACCGCCTGCTCACTTCTCTTAATCTGCTCATATATATATGTCGCCGTGTCAAAGAACAGCGATTCCTTGTCCCTGACGACCTGATATATGGTCTTCTTACTCACGCCAAGGCGTCTGGCCATATCGTCCATGGTGAATTTGAACCCCTTCTCCCGGAACTCTTCTATGGTCGCCTCGTATATTCTAAGACGTAACTGCTGCTGTGTTTCTCCGTCCATAACACCCTCCTGTCCACAGGTATCCATCATGTTCCTGCACATATTGAACATTCTCAGGAAACTTGGAAACTATTTTCAGTTTCTCCGTTTCCTTGATGGTAACACTTATTTGTGTGTTTTGCAACAATAAGAATATGTTATTTATGTTTTTGTGTAATTTTTGCACAATTTATACAAATTTTTATTATTGGTGGAGCGTAATTTTCAAAGTTCTGACACTCGCAGCCGCATTTCTGCTCAGGCACGCATCCACCATATAGCAGCACTAAAAAATACGGCATCTCCACCCAGGCGGAAATGCCGTATAACACATCATATATTGTTCAATTGTAATCGCTGTTTTTCCGTATAATGTACCACTACTGTGGCTGAACCACATCAAGCACATACAGCTCATGGAGCGCCCTTGTACAGGCGATATAATGCGCATGTCTTGTGACCATGCTGCCGTTGTAGGTACCGTCCGTCATGACGTACACCGCATCGAACTCCATTCCCTTTGCAAGGAACTTTGGAAGTACGACCACACCGCCTGCATATACAACCGACTGATTGGTGATGAGCGTCACCTCGGTGTACTCCGAAAGCTGCTTGTACACTTCATAGGCATCAGCCTCGTCATTTGTCAGGATAGCTATGTTGTCGTAGGCGTCCATGTCTCCGTAGCTCAGCTTGTCATTTATGAACTCCACAGCTTCATCCAGTGATCCGCACTGTATCTCCTCCGGAATTCTGCCGTGTCTCTCCACAGTGTTGCCGCCTATGCCCTCACCGCCAAGAATTCCGTTACAGAACTCTGTGATCTCCGCTGTGGATCTGTAAGATGCGAACAGCTCCTTGAGCTCATAGCCGCCACGGCTGTTCTTCCTTGC
Source organism: uncultured Coprococcus sp. (assembly GCA_934277375.1). Classification (GTDB taxonomy): domain Bacteria; phylum Bacillota; class Clostridia; order Lachnospirales; family Lachnospiraceae; genus Coprococcus. Next base: position 45,387 of record CAKQTZ010000014.1, read on the forward strand.
AAATATCTTCTTCAGGACGTCCACAACCGTCTCCTCAGGATCATAGAAGAGCACCTGGTATCTGTCGCCGAGTATGGTTTTCTTACAGTCAAATACCCTGTCGATAACTGCATACTGGAATATGTTGTAATCCTGCATCTCATCTATGACGAGGTGCTTGATGTTATTGTAGGAATGACATCCGTAAAAATACACCTGAAGGTAAAGTATCGGAAGGATATCCTCATAGCATATCTTTCCGTATTCATTTCTATATTCCGATATGCCCGGATACTTCGCCTCCATCTCCGACAGGAAGCCAACATACAGCTCAACCAGATTTCTCTCCGCGAACAGATTGACCATCTGCTTCTGTATCTGTCTTGCAAGATTGCGCTTCTTTTCGTCCGGAAACTCCTTCGGGGAATTATCCTCCACCCTGTCAACTATGAAGTATGCTATGTTCTCGAATCTCTCGTATACAGGTTTTCTCGCAAATCTTCCATTGAACATGGCTGCTATATCCTCGCCTGTGTACTCCACCTTCTGATAGTGGAAATTTCTGAACTTTATACCGGACACATACCTGTCCAGATACTCGTTGAAGCTGTCATAGAATGCTATGGACGACTTGACCTTTATATTCCTCATCCTCTGGTTGTCCCGGTCTCCGCTGTCTATGATAAACTCTGACTGATCCAGCTTGCTCTCATATTCCTCATCAATGAAGAGAAGCTCCTCGAGCAGGCTGTCAAATTCCTTCTCAGGTACACTGTTCTCCTCAAGCTCCGGCAGCACCTCCGATATATAATCGCCAAATATACTATTTGGAGAAAGTATCATGACATTGTCACTCTCCAGTGTCTTGTAGTTGTACAGCAGCCATGCCAGCCTGTGCATAGCTATGACTGTCTTGCCGCTTCCGGCACGGCCATCAACTATGAGATTGTGTGCGTTGCGGTTTCTTATGATGGCATCCTGCTCTTTCTGTATGGTCGCCACCACATTTTTCATCTTCACACCACTGTTGCCGCCAAGTGCCTCCAGCAATATCGCATCGTTTATATTGGAATCTGTATCAATAGCATCCCTGAGCCTTCCGTTCGAGACTATAAACTGTTTCTTCTCAACGATCTCTCCCGAATATTCATCATCCTCCATATCATCCACATGGACGGTGTACGATGCGGATCCCTTCTCAAAAGCATAATACATAGATGACACAGGTGCACGCCAGTCGTATACAAGCTGCTGCCCATTCATATCCGACTGATATCCACTCATACCCACATACACAGGAAGATACTCGTTATCATCATCATATCTGAATACAAATTTGCCAAAGTATGGAACTTTCTTCTGATGCTCATACACCTCAAGGCGCTTTGCCGCTCTTCGCAGAAATGCTTCGTCATTGTTCACGGACTGCATATTCTGCAGAAACTCCTCATCGTCCATATCCCCGTGGCTGTCACGCATGTACTTCTTCTGCTCTTTTATACTGTCCTTTCCAAGTTCCATGGAGCCCGCTGTTATGCTGATGCTGTAATCCAGCTCCAGTTCCACATTGTCAAAATAATCTTCCTCCTCCCCAACTGTGGAGGGGGTGTAATCTTCCATCTTTTTATTCTCTGCCATATATATGCCACCTATTGTTTATTCTTATACTTAATCTATCTTACCTTTATCCGTTTCACACTGCTCCATCCGCCATAGAAGGCTTTGCCACCTATTATCCTGTAACTCCTTATCCTCATGTAATAATACCTTCCCGATGCCAGCCCTGTTATACGTCTGTTCAACTTGCTGCCCCTGTTTATGGTCGCAACCTTATATGGTTTAAATGCGGTATTTGTGCTGTACTGTATCTGATAACCACTTACACTCTTTGCCTTTTTCCAGCCGACATCCACGCTTTTTTTCGCCTGTGACCTTATCTGGGATATGCACACGCCAGGCATACGGTGCACCTGCACCCCCTTCGTATCATATGAACTTGGGATGTAGCTTCTGTAAGCCTTGACAGTATAGCTGTACTTTTTGTAGTCAACAACTCTCCGGTCTGTATAGGTATACACTCCTGCCGGAAGTACTTTGTACTGAACCCACACTGATGATCCCGGAGCTTTTCTGTATATCTTATATCCCTTGGCTCCGGCTACCCGGTTCCAGGATATCTTAATTCCAAGATAAGCATTCTTGACTGCGTACTTCGGCTGCGTGAGTCTGACGGACGCAATGGTCGCCGCTATACTGCTTTTTTTCCCGCTACGGACCGCCCGGACCGCATACCTGTACCGCACTCCCGGCGATGCGGTGGTATCCGTATATGCCGTCACACTGCCACCCGAAATCGTCTTGATACACTTATAGCCTTCCGTCGCAGTTTTCCTATATATATTATAACCGGTTGCATATTTTACTGTTCCCCATGAAATCTTCATGCCGCCGCTTACATTGCTTACGGATGTGACTGCACAGGCCGTGAGCGCAATCTCCTCCATCTTGTCTGTTTCCGGGGTATCATTCTTTCCCGGAATATCATTCTTTCCCGGAGTATCATTTTTTCCCGGCGTATCATTCTTTCCAGAAGTATCATTCTTTCCAGAGGTATCATTTTTCCCCGGCGTATCATTCTTTCCTGAGGTATCATTCTTTCCCGGAGTATCCGTTTTATCATCAGATCCCCCTGTACCATCGGAGACATCCGGCTTTTTACCAGAATCCGTATCCGTTTTGTCATTTTTTCCAGTGTCACCAGCATTATCCGAATCATCCGGTTCCTTAGGTTCATCCGGATTTGACAATATATCTGACAGGTATGATGCCATGTATGGGCATCCGTAACCATAATATTTGTCCTTACCTGCATCCCCGAGATCCACACTATAGGCTTCAAGTCTGCGCTTTGTCTCAGCCGCCGTTATGCCCGGTTCAGCCATCCTGACATACGCAGCAGCAGCCGTGATATGAGGTGTCGCCATGGATGTTCCTGTCATGGTGTAAGTTCTACCGTTTTTCCAGGCTGACGTTATTCCTGTTCCCGGAGCAGCGAAATCCACACTGTCCCCATAATACGAATACGAATCATCGAATTCCACCGCCGCATTGCTGATCGTGTCAACATCCGCCACTCCGCTTTTTTTGCGGAGTGCGGATACCGTTATGACGTCTGGGCTATCTGCCGGATATGAATTGCCGTCCACATCCATTCCGCCGCCATTCAGGTTTCCTGCTGCAACACACATAACTATATTTTTTTCTTTTGCATCCTGTATGAGAGGATCTATGGCCAATCTGGTGGACTCACTTGCATTTGTGCCGTAAAAGCAGACACTGAAATTGATCACATCCACACCCTGATCTATGGCTGCCATGATGGATTTCTGCACAACAGATTTCTTGGTCGAACCACTTGATGCAAAGCACTTTATAATCGTAAGCTTTACATTATCAGGGGTTGCATCAGCTATTATCCCCGCCACATGACTTCCATGTCCGATGGTGTCACTGTAATCATCCGGAGTATTAGAGTCATAACAGTTCCTACTGTTCTTCTCGTCTATCCTGCCGCCAAACAGCGGATTTGACGAGTTCACCCCGGTATCTATAACAGCCACATCAACTGTTGCATCTATGGAATAATCCGTTATATGTGATTTAAGATCATCCATACCCATGTATTGATTGCCCCAGCTCACAGCCTTATATAAATCCTGGTCCGAAGAATCTTCTGATTCCCCGGCAAGGACATCATCAGCATACACGATCTCATCCAGCATGCATTTATCCGCGCCGTATACACTCACCATCTGGTTATATGCCTTCTCTGTGTCCTCCTCCGTAGCAAATCCAAACATATAATAGTCATACTTGTCGTAACATATGACTTCATCAGCACCATAGCTGTCCGTCACATCATCCGCAAACAGCAAGATCCTGCGCAACTGATACGGATTTCCCTCCAGATTTCCTGATATGGCTTCATCCTTACTGGTCTGGATCTCGACTGCCCTGTCCACCTGCGCCATATCCGACTCTGCCACCACAGCCTCAAGTTCATCTACATTATCAACACTTATCTTTATATCCTCTATGTCCCCGTCATTATGTACACCAGCATCTGTGTTCTGAGCGTACACACTGCTGTTCATTCCAGCAAATGTCATACCGCACACAGCAAGAGTGTACATCAGCACTCCCGAAGCAATGATCTTCTTCATATTCTACCTCCTGGCTCAACGCACATATCAACATAAGTATCTATTAGTATAACATATTCGCGCATTTCTGTAACCTGTCTCACGTTTTTTACATACTTTATATCAGAGGCACACAAAACCTCTTACACTACACAACACGGAGGTAAAGTAATGGCAACATTTACTAATCAGGCAACTCTGTCCTACAACGGAGGATCCACCAATTCCAATATCATAACTGGAGAAATAATTGAAGTCCTCACAGTCTCCAAGACGGCTGTGGTGGACACATACAGAACACCAGATAAGATCACTTATGTGATAAGTCTCATCAATTCCGGGACTACCACACTCACAGGTCTGTCTCTCACGGATAATCTGGGAGCTTATACAGTAGGTAATACAACAGTGTACCCACTCACCTATATTCCGGATTCCATCAGATACTATACTAACGGTACTCTGGCAGCTGCCCCTACGGTTGGTGCAGCTGCTCCGCTGACGATCACCGGAATCTCTGTTCCGGCGGGTGGAAATGCTACTATTATATATGAGACAACAACAAATGAATTTACACCTAGAGGCAGCGAGGATTCCGTAGCCAACACTGTTACAGTAACCGGCGCAGGGCTTGCCAATGCTGTAACTGCAACTGAGTCGGTTTCCCCTGTTGCAGCTCCTGATCTCTCCATCACAAAATCTGTGAGTCCTAGCGTAGTTGCAGAGAATGGTCAGATCACTTACACCTTCCTTATAGAGAACTACGGCAACACCGAGGCATCCGCAAGTGACAACGTCATCATCACAGATACCTTCAATCCGATCCTCACCGGAATCACTGTGACATACAATGGAATGGCATGGACAGCGCCAGCCAGCTACACCTACAATGAAGCAACAGGCGAGTTCGCAACAGTTGCCGGACAGATCACTGTTCCAGCGGCAACATTCACACAGGATGCAGCCACAGGAGTCATCACCACAACACCGGGAACGGCAACCGTGACTGTCACAGGAACCATCTAGCTGGCATGAGCCTGTCCGTGTCATCAACCTGGTAGTTTGAAGCTCACCGGCTTGAATCCTCGGACTTGACGGCTATAAGCTCGCTAACCTGACAGCTTTGGGAACATTTCCCACATAATACTAAAAAAGAGAAAATTTTGTGCTCAAACTCCCGGATTTCCCCTGAAAGGATACACGACTTCTAAGCTCTGTATCCTTTTCAGGAATTCGGGGATTTTACAGTACAAAATTTTCTCTTTTTTCAATATAAATATCTAAACACAGCTTGGCGCATCACTCCACATTCTTGAGCGCCTCGTCCATAGGAATCCTCTTTATTCTCTTCATCTGCAACAGTGAGATCACCAGATAGCAGGTAAAGCTGAGCACGAACATGAGCGGGAATATCCATGGTGCCATGTAGATTGGCATCCAGCCGCTTAGCATATCTATCAGCATTGCCCTGTATATCACCTTGATCGACAGGTAACTGAGCAGTATATCAAGCAGCGTCACCACTACAACCATAACAGTCGTGGATGACAGATACAGCTTACCGATCTCCTTTGTGTCATATCCCAGTATCTTAACCATGGATATGGACACCGTGTTCTTCTCTACTATTAGTTTTGTGAGCAGATATACGAGAAGCATGAACATAACAAGTGAAAATACAACCACTATGTAGAACATACCTCCCATGGACTTGGTGAGCTGTCTGGACACCTTTATCATGTCATCCTTTGTGATCTCTGACACTACATGATCCTCTATATCGGTCAGCTTATCATTCGAGAAATAGCCGGTGAAGTAATCCTCGTCCTTGTCAAATATTTCTCTGAAATCACCCTCTGTCACGAACACCGCAAGGGCTGCCGGATACACCACAGAACCCGTCACCTTGAAATCATATGTGTCATCAGTATAGCTCTCCTTGAGCTTAAGTTTGTCGCCATCAACTATCTCATATTTGTCTGCGTAGCTGTCAGATACCAGCACATCTCCGTCGTTCAGCTTAACCGGGAAATACTTACTGTCAGAGTGTATTCCATACACCATGATCTCATCATCTATATCTCCGGTTGTCCTTAGTGTCTTCACACAGTAGGTTTCCGCATTATTATTTGCCGTCTCCACCTGTGAATCCAGAACATACTGGTGGTCAGCTATCATATTATCCAGTATGTCATTCTGATAGTGCTTCAGCATAGGATTCAACATAAGACCGAACATCAGCAGAACCTGTGCGAAGTAAATTCCAAGAAGCATAACCACATAGCCCGGAATGTTCTGAAGTATGACACGGGTCTTGAACCTTGTCATGAACTTCCAGTGAGGCAGCTTCACCGCCTTCTTTCGCTTTGATCTGCTGAGATCATGTCTCAGGAATCTCAGTGGTGAGAGCTTCAGTTTGCTGTTTACCACTAACAGGTTCACAACGATCATGATTATAAGAGGTACGACTGTTGTAAGCACAAATGCATCGGCATTCCAATACGTCACATACTTAGTGAGGGAATAGCTTGCATAGTAAAGCTGTGCCCCCATATCCTTGAACACCGAATAGCCCAGCACGTTTCCCACCGCTGATGCCACAAATGTAACTATGACAGGAAGTGATATGTAATGAATAAGCAGCTCGCCCTTCGTATATCCTGAAGCCCTCAATGTTCCAATAACCGACGCCTCCTTTGTCAGGGTGTTGCTGATGGTTACCGCAAATATAAATGCAAGTATAACTATGACTATGTATTCAAACCATTTCATCATATTTGTATCACTGCCAATATCATCCCCTGCAAAGTTGATCGCCTGGTTCTGATATCTTGGAATATAGTTCTCCACCGTAATGCCGTTCATAACCGCCTGTGTATACACCGTCTCAAGAAGATCATCCGCAAGCTTCTTCTCGTCACTCTCATCCTCCGGCATTCCTTCATCACACAACCATGAATACGACCATGTCTTATTTTTCTCCGGAAGATCATCAAATTCCTCATTTGTCACAACGGCAATTCCGAATATTGTGGCATCAAACATGGTGTCGTTGTTGTTCTGGAACATGGTGCTGTAGTCTGATAGTGCCACAAATCCGCATACCCTGTATACCTTGTCACCCGCTTTTATATCATCACCGATCTCTATATCGTTATTCACCGCATACATTCTGTCAATGGCGATCTCATCAGTTCCTGCAGGGAATTCGCCATCCATCAGGCACATTTTATTTACATCATGTCTTGGTGCAAATATCCTCAGTGTCCTTCCCCCATCACTGCCATTGGGGTCTGACCCCTTTTTGCCCGCATCACTGCCACTGGGGTCAGGCCCCTTTTTTCCCGCATCACCGTCATTGGGGTCAGGTCCCTTTTTTCCCGCATCACCGCCATTGGGGTCTGACCCCTTTTTGCTCATGGACAGTTCATAGTACGACATGTCATAGAGCGTCACACCCCTATCCTCTATGACGCTCTTCATGTCAGAAGATGCCTCATCTGACAGATCAAAATGTCCATCCTCCACGTTGTATCTGTCAAATGTATTGTCGTAGGTTTTCTTCATGCTCTCACCTGCAACCATGAAGCCCGACACCATTCCCGTCGTGATGACCATGAACAGGAATATGACTATATATTTTCCAAACTCTTCCTTCAGTTCCTTTGGAATTCTTCTCCACAATGGATTTCTCATAACAGATCCCCTTTCCTATTGAACATCTATCCTGTCTGCCCAATTACCAGTCAAGCTCGGCAGCGGATATCTTGTTCTCATTTACAATGTTGCGTCTTATCATGCCGTCCCTGAGTTTCACAGTCCGATCCGCCATATTCTTGATGGCATCATTGTGAGTGACCATGATTATTGTGTTGCCGTACTTCTGGTTCACATCCTCTATGAGCTTAAGTATCTCCTTGGAAGTGTTGTAATCAAGGGCACCTGTCGGCTCATCACAGAGAAGTATATCAGGATTCTTCACGATTGCTCTTCCGATGGAAGTCCTCTGCTGCTGTCCACCCGACAGCTGATTTGGGAGTTTATGTCTGTGCTCATAAAGCCCCAGAGTCTTTAACAGATCATCCACATCAAGAGGATTATCGCTAAGGTATGCTCCAACCTCCACATTCTCCTTTACATTGAGATTGGGTATGAGATTGTACATCTGGAATACATAACCGAGATGCTTTCTCCTGTATCTGGTCAATGTCTTCTCATCCATATCCCCTGTCTTCTCTCCATTTATGGAGATATAACCGGAATCTGGGCTGTCGATCCCACCTATGATATTGAGCAAAGTTGACTTGCCAGAACCCGATGGACCAAGCAGCACACAGAACTCTCCCTTTGCAACCTCAAAGTCAATCCCTTTAAGTACTTCTGTTCGATTCTCCCCTGAGCCGAAACTTTTCTTTATCTCACTTATTTTCAAAAAACTGTTTTCTCCCATGACTATCTCCTTTTCCGCATTTTGTATTCTCCATAAACGCATCACATGACTCTCATACCATGTGTTAATGCTTAAACACTTGATTATATGTTCATATATTTAATAGCACATATATAGTCTCTGTGTCAACTGTGTTAGTGATAAATAATATCAATTATTCTTTTATACACATTTACAGGAGTATTCAGGGACATCCCAGAAAAAAAGAGAAAACCACATTCATATCAGATTGATATGCCTGCTGTTTTCTCTTTTTTCATCTGATACCACACCTGTGGAGATCAGAATCTATATTCTCTTACCTCACAGTTCTTTATTCCAAATGCGGCAAATTCCTCATTTGTCATATCATTGAAATACGATTGGACTATCCTCGATATTCCGTTGTGGGCGACCAGAAGATAGGTCTTCCCGGAGTCTTCCGACTCAGCCTTGAGCTCATCCAGCAGATTGTACACTCTCTGGCACAGATGCACCATGGTCTCTCCGCCATCATAGTGATCCAGGAAATGTGTCTTTGCCTGTGCAAATATCGCACCATTCCTGGCGGTTCCCTCGTATTTGCCAAAGCACTGCTCACGGAGTCTCTCCTCGGCTCTCATAGGAATTCCTGTTATCTCGGATATATGTCTTGCCGTCTCCGATGCGCGGACAAGTGGTGAGTACAATATCTCATCTATGTGATAATCTCCGTTCTTTATCATCTCACCGAGCTGCTCCGCCTGCTGATGGCCAAGCTCCGTGAGCTCAATATCCGTTGCTCCGCATATCTTGTTCTCAACATTCCACACAGTCTGGCCATGGCGGGTGAAATACAATCTTGAACCTGATAGTGTCCCAGTCTGTTCTGGGCAGTTTTCCCTGTCATCTATAGGCTCTCTCAGCCCAAACCGCTCCACGAGCACCGCCTTTGCATCATCATAGCCCTGGGCAATCCTCTTCTCCACACCCTCTGGCGAAAAATCAAGCATGCCATCTATGGCACCACCAAGAGGAATGGATGGATATATATGTATCATCTCTGCATCATCGTATCTGTCGCTTCTCCTCTCATCGAGATGCACCACGACAAATTTTCTGTAACCCTCATCGTAGAGTGGCTGAATAGGAACATTATCACCGCCGAGGAAGAAACCTCCATCATAGTATTTCGTCTTATCTATCGTCTCCATGGGGAATATGACCGGTATAGCTGACGATGCGAGAAGTATCCTCTCTATCTCTTCCGGTTCCATTCCAGACAACTGGAATCTCTCCGGGGTAGGCTTGCCCTCCACATTGAGACATGTGGCATAACAGCTCATATCGCTGTTCGACACACCATCAAGCACAGGTGAATTCTCAAGTATATCCATGAGTCCTTCTCTTGAAAAGAAGCCATCCTTTATCCGCATTCCCTTTGCAACGGCATCCAGTCCTATACACTCTATGGCACTCTGGATAACCGGATTGTCTATGGTAGTCAGCTTCTCCTTGATGGACTCAAACCATTTGTTCCTGTTGTCCTCATCGATATCCTTGTTGGAAAGTATTCTGTCATTTGTTATGTCGTACCACATCTGTGTAGCCTTATCCAGATCACCGCAGGCATAGAGTGCCGCATTCAGTGCACCGACCGAACTTCCTGACACTGCCTTTATATCAAGTACATCCCTGTACTCCTCCAGTGCTTTCCACACGCCGATCTCATAGGAGCCACGGCCACCGCCGCCACCGAGTACCAGGCCATATCCTTCCTTCACTGATGCATCCGGCTGTCCAGTCTGGCCGCCGAGTTCTGTATAGTGTAGCTGCCTTTTCTGGGATATGGTCTCCTCTATCGCCTTATGAAATTCCTCTGCTTTTCCCATTATCTCCTCAGTTCTCTCTTGAAGTTCCTGTATAACCTTTTCCTTGTCCATATATTATTCCCCCTTGCTGTTCCATAATAAAGTTGTTCTATTTGATATTACCTTCTAATATATATCCACCAATTATGATCATATGTGTGTTTCATTTTAACATGTCAGTGGCTATACCCACAACCTTCTACTCACTATATTCAGAAGCTTTACCGTTTATAGATCGTTTATTTTCGCTTTATATATTATTTCTTTTATGAACATATTTCTTTAACATCCGATACACAGAATGTACACAGTACGATCTTACTATATATACAGATTGATGAGGACAGCGGATGTGCGACATGCCCAGGCAGCACCAGCGTATCTGCCGTCACTCAGACTAACAACAATCCAATTTATATAGATGGGCGGCCGGATACCTCACAAGTCCGGTCACAACACCTAAAACCTTCCTTTTTAACTTTTATAAAAAAGACGGATATCAGACAATGAGACTTTTACCCATTTTCCATTTCTGATATCCGCCTTTTTGTATATATCATTCTCTCCTGTAGATATATGTGTAAACTCAGCCGCATCTAAGCATGTTTATCCCCCACTGTACGATCCCGTCCGGTTAATGTGTCCTTCTGTTCGTTATCATGCGCAATGCGGTCCTGTCGCATGGTATACCACCATTTGAAAACTGCACTTCCTATGATGATCACATAGCCTGTTATGCTTAGTATGTCAGGTATCTGACCCAGGAATACAAATCCCAGAATAGCCGCAAATATCACCTGACTATAATCAAATACCGATATCTCCCTTGCAGGAGCTCTCTGGTATGCCGCTGTAATGCTGAACTGGCCACCGGCAGCCGCAAGCCCTGCGCAGAGCAGGCACACGGTCTGCTGCCATGTCATAGGTGCGTGATCCACTATGATAAATGGGAGCGTCACCAGACACGAGAATACAGAGAAACACATGACTATGACCGGCCCACGCTCGCCCTGTTTTCCAAGTTTTCTCACATAGGTATAGGCTATTCCGGCTCCAAGTCCTCCTGCCACACCCACCATGGCATACAGGAAATCCATATGGAACGACGGCTTCACAACGAACAATGCACCTGTAAACGCCAGCACAACAGATGCCCACTCCACTCGGTTGGCCTTCTCCTTAAGCACAAAGTATGATGCTATGATCGCAAAAAACGGTGAAAGCTTGTTGAGGATATTTGCATCCGCTATATTCAGCTTGTCTATGGCATAGAAGTTGCATATAAGTCCCGTTGTTCCACATATGCTTCTCGCTGCAAGCCCCGGCCAGCTGTTCTTCTTTATCCTGAACTTCTCCTCAGTCCTCATGAGCAGGATTATAGCCACCGCAGCAGCCACCGCATTTCTGAAGAACGCCTTCTGCATAGTTGGCAGATCCCCGGAAAGCCTCACGAAGAAGGTCATCAATGAGAAAAAGAACCCTGCCATGATTATGAACAGGATTCCCTTGTATTTATCTTTTATTATCAGTTTACGCGTCATATGATCAACTCCCGATAAAGTTACGTGTTATGTCTGTACTGCCACATTCATAGGCATTCAGAACGGAGCATTCTAATTGAAAGCATCATCCTTGAGACCATGCTCATACAGATAATTCTCCCACAAACTATAATACTGCGCCTGAAGATGTATATCATCCCATGTGTAGGCCTTCACCAGACCGCCATTGCCATCATCCACGGCAGTGTTCATATCAAGATAGAACAGCTTTACTCCATCAGCATATGCAGCGATGGCTCCATTCTTGTCGTCTATGTTATCATTGTTCACTATATCATGACTGTCTGAATAGTCACTTGACACATGCATACATCCCATCATGAATATAACCGCATCCGGCTGTAACTCCTGGATCTGGGCTATATTATCCATATATGTTGATACATATGCATCGGTATCATAACCAGCCTCGTTTATTCCAAGCATTATATATATCTTCTTATATGTATTATTTTTAAGAAGATCTGTAAGCGTCTGTGTACCATTTGACGCTATAGGCTCCGACATAAGCCCCAGTGTTGTAAGGCCTTCCATACATGCAAATGTAGCATTGTCCAGATTCGAATACAGTCCAAGTCCCTCCACACGGGAATCACCCACAAATAGTGCATCGTCAAAATATGACTTTTTCACCTTGATATATGGATATTTTGTTTCGAGTGCAATCTGCGTGAGATCTCTATAACAGCTATTTCTTGCTCTTCTTGTCTTGATCTTCTCATACTGCGTAGGTCTCTTCACTGGTGCCGATGATCCGCCAGTGTCTATGGCAACCTTTTCTGTAGTCGCCTTCTCAGTTGTCTTAGTATCTGATGTTTTTTCTGCCTTCTCCTTTGACGCCTTGTCTTCCGATGTTTTTTCTGTCGTATCTTTCGACTTCTCTGTACTCTTCTCCGCCTTATCCTTTGAGGTCTTGTCTTCCGATGTTTTCTCCGCCTTATCTGTAGCTTTATCCGAAGATGTATCCCCTGCTGCATCTTCCGCAGTCTGGGTCGTCAACGGTTCAGGCTTGTCCGATGTGATCTTGTCTTTTCCATCATCTGTCACCTTCTCATCCATGAGCACAGTCTGCACCATCGGATGCGTTAAGCTCACATCCCACTTATATATTCCTGCAGCTGCCCCGGCATATCCGCCCGCAGTTACCAGTATGCCCGAAAGTACAAGTATTGTGAACAGCGGACAGCCTTTTATCATTTGCCAAAATTTCTTCATCTGTCCACCTCCTAGAATCTAAAATAAAGGAACGGATTGGATCCTCCCTGGGCTATCTGATATACGCAATACCAGAACAGTGCCAGCATGAGCAATTTGCATACCCAATTCCTGTAAAATCTCTCTATAAGCTTCCTCGGCCACGGCGTACAACATATTATACATATGAGAATAAGCCACCAATATGTATTTGCAAGCTTTATCAGTTTATCCATGGCATGTATCGTGACCGAACCTTCTATAGTCATTCCAAACATTCTTCTGAGATACAGGAGCAGCAGCTTCAGATCAGGTATGTTGAAAATCGTCCATGAAATAGGGATCAGAAAGAACATGTACACATGTCCAAGTATCTTTACTTTATCAAATACTTTTCCAAGGAACAGCTTCTCTATGAGTATCACAACAAACAGGAATAATCCCCATATAAGGAAATTCCAGTCTGCACCATGCCATAATCCGGTCAGGGTCCACACTGTGAACATGGCCAGAACCATTCTCAGCTTACCCTTCCTGTTGCCTCCCATAGGAATATAGACATACTCTCTGAACCAGCGCCCCAGAGTGACATGCCACCTTCTCCAGAAATCTGTCATGGAGTGCGCCATATATGGATCTATAAAATTCTCCGGTATCTTAAAGCCCAGAATAAGTCCCATTCCTATAGCCATAACGGAATAACCCATGAAATCAAACAAAAGCTGGAACGAATATCCCCACGATCCCAGCCATGCCGTAGCTGTATTTATTCCATAAGGTCCCACAGTCTGTACATCATTCCACAGGCTCGCAATCTTGTTCGCCAGAAGCACCTTATATGCAAGGCCAAGCACGAACAGCGTCGCGCCCCTCTCTATATCTTCAGCTTTAGCCTCTCTGTGATCAAGCTCTGGCTTAACCTCATCATAATTTACTATCGGTCCCGCTATAAGCTGAGGGAACATACTGACATAAGTTCCAAATTTGATGATGCTTCTGTCAGCCTGATACTTCAGTCTGTATACATCAAACAGGTATGATGTTATCTGGAATGTGTAGAAACTTATTCCCAGAGGCAGCGATATATCCACGCTGTCAAATATCTTTGTCTGCGCTGCAGTGTTGATTATCTCTATAAAGAAATTAATATACTTAAATACAAAAAGCATACCAAAATCGAACACCAGGCCAACTGCAAGCCAGCAATTTCTCTCAAAGGAACAATCTATCTCCGAATATACTTCAATATCATAGAAACGTTTTATCCTTCTTGCTACTGAATAATTAAAAACTATAGAAAACATCATGAGGAACACATACACAGGCTCCCCATATGCATAAAATATAAGGCTGCCCAAGAGCAGCACAACATTCCTGTATTTCGGCTTTGTCAGGAAATATATAAGCAAAAATATAGGCATGAATCTGAACAAAAACTCCATGCTCGAAAAAACCATAATCTACTCCTTAATAACTTTATACTCAACCAAGTGAGAGTATAAATTCTTTTGTCACTTATGTCAATCGACACCATACCTACTTTTTCTTAATAATTTCGATGACTTTCGCAATTTAGAATAACTTTCGCAATAAAAACAAAACAGGCTGAAGCATCCACCGCCATACGGCAAATGCTCCAGCCTGTTTCTACATATATGTTATACTGTATGATCTACAGATAATCTAAAGGATTCACATACGATCCATTCAGAAATACCGAGAAATGGCAATGTGTACCTGTTGAATATCCTGTTGATCCGGCATATGCAATCGTCTGTCCCTGTGACACAACATCTCCAACACTGACAGCCAGAGATGAATTGTGAAGATACATCGTCACAAATCCATTACCGTGATCGATCATGACATAGTTACCGCCGCTCTCGCCCCACTCAGCAACCGTTACCGTTCCTGAATCAGCCGCAACAACCGGAACTCCATATCCGCAGCCTATATCAATACCCATATGATTGGAACTTGCTCCCGCTGTTGGAGACTCTCTAGGTCCGAAATAGTCTGTTATAGGTCCTGACACAGGCCATATGAACTGTCCTGAGCCCGTTGATGATGCGCCACTGTTGTTGTTGTCTCCACTATTGTCAGATCCGTTGCTGTCATTATTATCGCTGTTGTCATCCTGCTGATTCTGCTGTTCCTGTCTCTGTCTCTCCTCTTCTTCCTGCTGTCTCTGCTCCTCAAGCTGTCTCTGTCTCTCTTCTTCCTGCTGCCTCTTGAGCTCAGCCTCACGCGCTGCAGCCTCCTGTCTTGCTATCTCGGCAAGCTTGTTATCCAGCTCTGTTGCCTTCTGGTCGAACTCAGCTGCTATAGCCTGCTGAACAGCGATATCTCCATTGTACTTGTTGATTTCATCATTCTTCTGTGTGATAACCGCATCCAGATCAGTCTGCTTCTGTTCCAGATCTGCCTTGACAGTCTCTACATCCTTCAGATCCTTCTCAAGTGTCTTCTCATATGAGGCGATATCCTTTCTGGTCTGAACAAGCTTATTCAGCTGCTTCTGATCATATGTACTGATCTGATCAACGTATTCAGATTTGTTAAGACTGTCCTCAAATGAAGCAGATGACATAAGTGCATCGATATATTCTACATCACCTTCCTCGTAAAGGTACTGTATTCTCTTCTTCATGGCTTCATACTGATTATCCTCACTAACCTGTGCCTCTGCCAGTTTAGTCTGTGTATCATCTATCTCAGTCTGAAGATCTGCCGCTTCCTGTTTCTTCTCAACTATCTGCGTACTGAGATCTGTCATCTGGGTATCAAGTTCCTTCACCGTGGCAACAAGACTGTCCACTTCCTTCTGATACTGCGCTGCGGTAGCCTCTGCATCAGCCTTGCCCTGCTCAGCTTCCTCCTTCTGCTGCTGTACCTCTTCCTTGGACTCCTCAGCCTGAACTACATACTGCGGCCCAGTAAATACAGGTGTAAATGATACCAGCAGTGCACCCGCTGTAACAAGTGCGATCTGAACACCTTTCTTCTTTAATGTATATAAACTTACCTTCATCAGTCATGCCTCCTAATGCACGTTCCTCTTCAATTCGTTTACCTGAATAAAATAAAAAATCTGATCCTGTCTTTCTCTTGCCGATTCATTATAACACAAAGAGCACAGGAAAATATGCTAACATTTTGTGAACTTTTTGTGCATTCATTATTCACATGCCGCCCGGCATGATCTCAATGCCATCACACCCTGAGGTGTTTTCTCGTCGTCATTATACTTCCCACAAGTCCTACTCCGATTCCAAGCACCAGTCCAACAGGCACCATCGTCCTGAACAGATCATGCTGGCTGACAAATGCAAACAGTGTTGTGACTACCTGGAATCTTCCTGC
>CAKQTZ010000015.1 GCA_934277375.1 uncultured Coprococcus sp.
CCGGAAGTTTAGATAAGCCCTGACCCCGGAAGTTTAGATAAGCCCTGACCCCGGAAGTTTAGATAAGCCCTGACCCCGGAAGTTTAGATAAGCCCTGACCCCCGGAAGCTGGGAGGGCAAATGATTTAGCAAGGAGATGATCGTATGAGGAAAAATAAATATATGAGATATAGAGTGGGAATCCGCAAATGTCTGGCGGTGGGAATGACAGCGGCTATGTGCATGGCGATGCTTGCAGGATGTACAGGCGGGCAGAGCAGTACAACGGCTGACAGTACGGATGCAGCGATTGAGAGCAACGCCGATACAGCAGATACAGCGAATGTGAGCAGTGAGGATGAAGCAGGTACAGCGGGTGAGAACAGCCCGGATACTTCAGATACAGCAAATGGAGAAAATGCTGGTTCGGCAGGAGATAACAGCACAGATAGTACAGATGCTGCAGATGCGAAGAATACGAGTGTAAAGGCAGAGATGACTGTGGAGGAAATGCAGGCGGCTGTGGACGATGCAATGAGTGAGGCTGATATAGACATCACTGATATGTTCAGTAAGCGTGATCTGGCCGGGACATATGATGAGAGCGGGGCGGTAAAGATAACATTGTCAGGGAAGACAGCCACATGTGACAGCACTAGTGTACAGGTTGAGGATGGCGTGGTGACCATAAAGTCGGCAGGGGTATATATCCTGTCGGGAACGCTTGCAGACGGAACCATCGTGGTGGATGCCGGCGATGATGACAAGGTACAGCTTGTGCTTGATGGCGTATCGATCACGGCTGCGGACTATGCAGCGATATACGCAAAGAACGCTGATAAGGTATTTGTGACATTAGCGGAAGGGGCGGAGAACAGCCTCACAGTATCCGGGAACTATGTCCAGACGGATGACCACAATGTGGATGCAGTAATATTTGCCAAATGTGATCTCACACTTAATGGCGTAGGAAGCCTGACGGTCAAGGATACCACGGGTCATGGAATCGTGTCCAAGGATGACCTGGTGGTCACAGGAGGAACCTATACCATAGACAGTCAGGATCACTGCCTGAACGGCAAGGACAGCGTGAGGATTGCGGATGGAACATTTAACCTGAGCTGTGATGAGGATGGTATACACGCTGGAAATGATGACCAGCAGGATGGATATGTATATATAGAAGGCGGAGATATCAATATATCGGTGGGCGATGACGCGATACATGCAGAGGGGTTACTCATTATAACTGGCGGAGACATAGATATATCTAAGAGCTATGAGGGTATAGAAGGATACAAGATCCTTGTGACCGGTGGAGACATAGATGTGGTATCAAGTGATGATGGATTCAATGCGGCAGGCGGCAGCTCCAGCTCGGACGACAACAAGGTTGGTTTCGGAGGCGGCCCGGGCGGCAAATCAGATGGCAACACGCCACCTGCAAAACCGGATGAAAGTTCACAGAATACGAATGACAGCACACAATCAACTGCTAATGACACACAGTCTTCAGAAGATAGCCAGCCGCAGACTAACTCATCACAGAATGAGACAACAGGATCGGACAATAATAGACCGGAGCTTCCAGAAAATGGAGGACAGCCGGGGGGTGGTGGTATGCCGGGCGGCTTCGATATGTCAGGTAGTCCGGGTATGGGCGGAGTGGACATGGATGCCGACTACGATGCATATATTCTTATAACAGGAGGAACGATAAATATAAATGCTGACGGTGACGGAATAGACTCCAACGGTTATCTTGGAATTACAGGAGGGAGTGTGTATGTATTAGGTCCTTCAAACAATGGAAACGGTGCCCTGGATCATGGAATCTATGCGGCGATAACAGGCGGTGAAATAGTAGCTGTGGGCGGTTCCGGCATGGCTCAGGGATTCGGCGATGAGTCCACACAGTGTTCGGCGCTGGTCAATTTTGATGAGTGGGTCGATGTCGGTGAGACAATTAAATTAGCCGATTCTGATGGCAAGGAGGTGCTCAGCTGCAAGGCGGACAAGAAATTTAACTCAGTTGTCATCAGCACATCAGGCATGAAACAGGGTGAGACTTACACTCTGACTGTTGGCAACCAGAGCAGTACATTCACGCTGAACGATATGACATACAGTGAAGGCTCGCGAGGCATGCAGGGACTGGGAGGCAGTTCAGATAATGGCGGAATGCAGAGACCGGGAGGCAGTTCAGATAATGGCGGAATGCAGAGCTCGGGCAGCAGTTTAGATAATGGACAAAATGACAGTCAAAATGGCGATGCACATACTACAGAGTCGCTTGGAAACACAGAAAGTATGAGTATATAGAATAAAATTCCAGACACTTTATTA
Source organism: uncultured Coprococcus sp. (assembly GCA_934277375.1). Classification (GTDB taxonomy): domain Bacteria; phylum Bacillota; class Clostridia; order Lachnospirales; family Lachnospiraceae; genus Coprococcus. The sequence goes on from CAKQTZ010000015.1 coordinate 2,326, forward strand.
TCCAAAACAGTTGATTTATTTGCAAAAATGCTTAATATTATAAAGACATGAGATTTTGTAGATGATACACAGTTGGAAAACGAGCAGTTACCAATATGGCTGGAAGGAGAGAACAGATGAAGTTATATGTTGCAAGGCACGGAGAGACGGAATGGAACAGACTCAACAAAGTCTGTGGCAGGACAGATTCTCCCCTTACAGATAAAGGGCTTCAGCAGGCACAGCTCCTTGCGGACGGATTGGAGAACTGCCCGATTGACGTGATAATAGCATCACCGCTCTCCAGAGCACAGGAGACAGCCAGAGCGGTGGCAGAGAGAAAGCATTTGCCGATAATTACGGATGAAAGACTCATAGAGCAGGATTACGGCATGTATGAGGGCGCCCAGAGGGACGACAGGGACTTCCTGAACAACAAAAGGATGTTTGCATACAGATATCCTGGCGGAGAATCCATGATGGATATAGCCAGGAGAACGTACAATCTGATAATAGAGACCCGAGAGACCTATCCTGAATCTTCAGTTCTGTTTGTCTGCCACAACGGAATATGTAGGGTGATATGCAGTTATTTCATGGATATGACCAACGAGGAGTATTTTGAATTCAGCCAGGACAATTGTGGGTACAATATCTATGAGTGCTGATCTGAGAAGGAGTGTTAATATATGAAGGAATTGCTTATAGATTCATTTAAGGATGCGCTGCTTGATACAGTGAAGCTCATCCCGTTCCTGCTCATCACCTATGTGGTCATGGAATGGCTTGAGAGAAAAACTGCAGGCAGACAGGCACATGTGCTTGGAAAGGCGGAGAAGCTTGGTCCGTTGCTCGGCGGTGTGCTGGGAATAGTCCCTCAGTGTGGATTTTCACTTATGGCATCCAATCTGTATAGCGGCGGAGTGATAGGTGCTGGTGTGCTCATAGCAGTATTCATGTCCACATCGGACGAGATGCTGCCAATCATGCTGTCAAATGATGCGATAAGCGCAGGAACTATAGTGAAGATCCTTGTGACAAAGGCGGTTATAGCAGTTATAACCGGATATATAGTCGGATTTGCATTGGACAGAATGAGAAAGCCTGTTCAGGTGAAGAAGATAGAGCCGGTACACAGACATGATGAACATGAACACCATGGAGGACATGTTCACAGTGATACAGCAAAGACAGCGGAAAGTTCCGTACACACTCAGAATATAGTGTACAGGGATGCGTCAGAGAAGAAGGGGAAAGGCCATGTGCATGACTACGTTCATGAGCATAGCCATGACCATGGTCATTATGGGGAGAGGAATATCCATGAGGTGTGTGAACAGGAACATTGCGACTGCGAGGGTGGTATACTCAGATCTGCGTTGGTGCACACTGCGAAGATAGCTGTATTTATATTCATATTTACATTGGTGATAAATGTGATTATAGAGACTGTCGGAGAGGAGACTATAGCAAGTATTTTCAACGATGTGCCGGTGCTTGGAGAGGCAGCAGCAGCGCTGGTGGGGCTCATACCTAACTGTGCGGCTTCGGTAATAATAACTGAGTTGTATCTTCAGGGAATACTCAGTGCGGGCGCTATGATGTCGGGACTTCTGGTGAGTGCGGGAGTAGGACTTGTGGTCCTCTTCAGGATGAATAGGCACAGATTGACAGAGAATGTAAGGATAGCTGCTGTGCTGTATGTGTCAGGACTTGCGTGGGGGCTCATTATAAATGCAATCGGTATAACATTTTAGTTGTTTTGACAAATGTATAGAAAGCAATCCACCTCAGATGTATTGATATACAGGATATAAAAATGATATATAAGAAAAAAGAGATTGCAGAAAATTGCAATCTCTTTTGCGTTGTGTGTGTTATTTAATTCTTTTTTTACCGCATACGGGACATACATCCTGATTGGTAGGCTGCCCGCATCCCCAGCATATCCAGGTGTCGCTGCTGCTCTCCGCATCTGTGGATAGCTTCTGAGTCGGCTTCATCTTGAAATTTTTGGAGACGATCTCAACGTTGCCGTCCTCGTCCAGCTTGGTCTGCATGCCGGACAGGGCCGCATCTTCTGCTGGTTTAGTTTTTTTCTTTTTCCCAAATCCAAATCCCATTTTATAACCCCTATTTCTATAACATATATATTAATATATTAAAGCAGTATATACAAATAAGCAATAGAAATTTTGTAGGATTAGTCTATATTTTTGTAAAAAATGATAAAATATGTTTTACTGCCATGCCCCATCGAAGGTGATAACCTGACCATTCAGATATTCGCTGCACTCAGCGATTTTGCATATAAAACCAGCGGCTTCTGCGGGGGTGGCCATACGTCCGATCGGTATTTCGTCCTCAAGCGTACGCTTTTCTTCGTCAGACAAATGATCATTCATGGAAGTGTCTATAGCCCCAAAAGCAATAGCATTTACAGCTATTCCGCTTGGTGCAAGCTCCTTGCCAAGAGCTCTGGAGAACGAATTGACCGCTCCTTTGGAGGCGGAATACGCAACCTCACAGGAGGCACCGACATTTCCCCAGACTGAAGAGATGTTAATTATGCGTCCTGCATGACAGTGCACCATGTAGGGAATTGCGGCATGACAACTGTTAAATACTGAATATATATTGGTTTTCATGGTTTTATCAAAGTCGTCGGCCGACATATCTGTGAGTAGTCCAACATAAGATATGCCAGCGTTGTTGATGAGAAGATCTATGTGCCCGCCGGCATTTTCTGCCGCATTTTTTATAAAATTGTTCATGAAATTGAAATCTCCCGCATCCCCTGACTCACAATAACAACTACAACCGGCTGTTTCGAGCTCCTGTTTTAAAGAGAGAAGCGCATAAGTATGGCTGAGAGAGGTTATGGCTATATGTGTATAGCTTTTGGCGAGCGAGATGGCTGTGGCTCTGCCTATTCCGGTAGATGCGCCGATGATTATCGCACTTTTCAAAATATACCTCCTATAATTAAAAAATAAAAATGAGCAGATGCATGAGAACGCGTTTGGGGCGCGGCATCTGTATGCTTCACGAGAACTTCCCCCGCCTGAGGCGAGTCCTTCTCATGAAAAATATTATATCATGTGAATTATGTGTTGAAAATAAAAAAGCACTTTGGTATACTCTAAATGTTTTTGTAAACTTAAATTAGAAAGATGAATATGGAGGCTGTACAATGGGTAAGAAAGTAATGAAATTGTTTTTAGATACAATGCTAAGAGCTGCTGTCATCATATTGGCTGTGGCTATAGTGGTCATGCTCGTTCTCCTGGCTAAGACAGTTAATAAGAGTAAGAAGAATGACACTACCACCAAGAAGGAGGCGTCAAGTATAGTTACGGAAGCTGATGATCCTTCAGATCCTACATTTGGAGGAGAGGGTGCATCAAGTCAGGAGGCAGACGCATCGACAGAGGAAGCTTCATCTGAGGAGGATGCGGCAGGAGATGCCAAGGGTGCTAAGATCGTAGTCCTCAACGCATCCGGAGTATCCGGAGTGGCTGCAACATGGCAGACAACTCTGAGTGCTGACGGTTATGCGTCGGTAGATATAGGAACATATGATAATGGAGATCAGTCCACAACTACTATATACACATCAGATTCATTTGATGTGAGTGGGCTTAAGAATCTGTTTGGTTCGCCGGCAACTGCACCGAGAACAGATCTGGATTCTTCAGTTGCATCAGATGTAGATATAAGCGGAGCAGACATAGTAGTTGTTGTCGGAGTTGACAATGCAGCAAATAATTAATAGCATATGATCATTTGATAACGTATCTTCGTTCAGCTATATGACCCAGGGTGGTTTGGCTGGACGAAGATTTTTTTATTGAAGACCGATATATTGCGAAAACTGTGGGTAGAGAATCAGACGGTATTGTAAAATTGTGTATTTTGACGATGAAGTAACAAGTGTTTAAGATTTGTCAAGTACATATCTAGTTAAAATGACTAGTCAAAAGTAATAAAATATACCGATAACGTGACGAAAAACCAACAAAAATAGAATGGGTATGGTGAAGGTTTCACAAAAAAGAAAGATTAAAAGCCTTTAAAACGATGCGAAAACCGTCAATATGTTGCAAAAATTGTTAATATATACAATTTAGACAAAAGTTTGAATTTTTTTTTGAGCAATAATCACATAGAATGAAAAATGTCAATGATGTAGAATAACAATAGTTTTTAGGGTGAACAAAAACAAGATTATATACACTACGGAGGTAATTTCAAATGGCAAGTTTATCACTTAAGAACATTTACAAGGTATATCCTAACGGATTCAACGCAGTTAAGGACTTCAACCTTGAGATCGAAGACAAGGAATTCATCATCTTTGTTGGACCATCAGGTTGTGGAAAGTCAACAACTCTTAGAATGATAGCAGGACTTGAGGACATCAGCTCAGGTGAGCTGTGGATCGGCGATAAGCTGGTAAATGATGTAGAGCCAAAGGACAGAGATATCGCGATGGTATTCCAGAACTACGCTCTGTATCCACATATGTCAGTATATGATAACATGGCATTTGGACTTAAGTTAAGAAAGGTTCCAAAGGAGAAGATTGACAAGGCTGTACATGAGGCAGCTAAGATTCTTGACATTGAGCATCTTCTTGACAGAAAGCCAAAGGCTTTATCAGGTGGACAGAGACAGCGAGTTGCCATGGGACGTGCGATTGTCCGTGAGCCAAAGGTATTCCTTATGGACGAGCCTCTTTCAAACCTTGATGCTAAGCTTCGTGTACAGATGCGTGTTGAGATTTCAAAGCTTCATCAGAGACTTCAGACAACTATCATCTATGTAACACATGACCAGACAGAGGCTATGACACTTGGTACAAGAATCGTAGTTATGAAGGATGGTATTATACAGCAGGTAGATACACCTCAGAACCTCTACGACAAGCCATGTAACCTCTTCGTTGCTGGATTCATGGGTATGCCACCTATGAACTTCATCGATTGTAAGGTTGTTAAGTCAGGCGCTGACGTTCTCCTTATGTTTGGTTCACACTCAATCAAGGTTCCAGACAGCAAGGCTGAGAGACTTATCGCACTTGATGCTATTGATAAGGAAGTTGTTCTTGGTATTCGTCCAGAGGATATTCATGATGAGCAGCTCTTCATCGAGTCATCACCAGAGAGCGTAATCGATGCAAGAATCAACATCTACGAGATGCTTGGTGCTGAGGTTTACTTATACTTCACAATCGACCAGTTCGATATCACAGCAAGAGTAAATGCTCGTACAACAGCTAGACCTGGCGATACAGTTCAGTTCGCATTTGACTTAAGCAAGATCCATATCTTCGATAAGGAGACAGAGGAGATTCTTGTTAACTAGTCTCATAAATAATCAGAACATATAATTACATTCCATATGTATGGAAGTTGTGGTTTAATTCTTAAAAAATAGGGAAAATGCAGAAAATACATATAAAAAATCTGCATTTTCTCTTTTTTTTTCTACAATTTTGCTTTAAAATAGAAGCAATAGATTATAGAACAGAACGTATAATGAGTATAAGGAGTGAAAATAATGATATCAAACCAGATTCTTCAGGATACAATAGACGGATTAAAGAATATTACAAGAACTGATCTGTGCGTGCTGGACACGGAGGGCAAGGTGCTTGCGTCCACACTCAAGGATATAGAGGATTGCGAAGATTCAGTTCATGCATTTGTTGATTCACCAGCAGAGAGCCAGGTGGTAAGAGGATATCAGTTCTTCAAGGTATTTGATGATAATCAGCTTGAGCATATTCTCATGGCAAAGGGAGAGACTGATGATACATATATGGTGGGTAAGATCGCGGCATTCCAGATTCAGAACCTGCTTGTTGCATACAAAGAGAGATTTGACAAGGATAATTTCATCAAGAATCTGCTGTTGGATAACCTGCTGCTGGTTGATATCTATAACAGAGCAAAGAAGCTTCATATCGATACTGATGTGAGACGTATTGTATTCATTATAGAGACAAAGAATGAGAAGGATACGAACGCTCTTGAGACAGTTCGTAATATATTCTCAGCGAAAACTAAGGACTTTATAACAGCGGTGGATGAGAAGAATATAATCCTCGTTAAAGAAGTTAAGTCAAATGAGACATATGATGACATGAATAAGATAGCTAAGGTAATAGTTGATATGCTGAATACAGAGGCTATGTCTTCCGTTCATGTTTCATTTGGTACAATTGTAAATGAGATCAAAGAGGTTTCACGTTCTTACAAGGAAGCCAAGATGGCTCTTGACGTAGGAAAGATATTCTATGAGAATACCGACATAATAGCGTACAGCAACCTGGGAATTGGAAGACTGATCTACCAGCTGCCGCTTCCACTTTGCAAGATGTTTATCAGAGAGATTTTCGATGGCAAGAGTCCTGATGAATTCGACGAGGAGACACTTACAACTATCAATAAGTTCTTCGAGAACAGTCTGAATGTATCAGAGACATCGAGACAGTTGTATATACATAGAAATACACTCGTGTACAGACTTGATAAGCTTCAGAAGAGCACAGGACTTGACCTCAGGGTATTTGAGGATGCTATTACATTCAAGATTGCTCTTATGGTTGTAAAATACATGAAGTATATGGAGTCTCTTGATTATTAGAGGACATATAGGCAAAAGAATAGATAGTTGCAGCATCGGCGCTATCGCTGACGTCATACAACGAGATACAACGGCAGCTTTACATATTGGATATGTAGACTGCCGTTTTGCTGATATGTTACATCATATTAATTCACAAACAATACACAATAAATAATGTGTTATGTAGTATAATGGAGCGTGGAATAAGATAAGCAGCAGTGCATACAGCACTGAAGGGAGATACAATGATAGAATTAGAGAATGTGAGTATGACATATCCTGGGGGCAATGAGGCACTCAAGAATGTGAATATTAATATAGAAAAGGGCGAGTTCGTGTTCGTAGTGGGAAGCAGTGGATCAGGTAAGACCACACTGTTCAGGCTCCTGCTCAAGGAACTGGATCCTACAGAGGGCAATATCACGGTCGCCGGATATAATTATGGTAAGATAAAGAGAAAGGACATACCTAAGGTCCGCAGGAGGATAGGAGTTGTGTTCCAGAACTTCAGGCTCCTGAAGGACAGAACCATATATGAGAATGTGGCGTTTGCACAGCGTGTCATACAGACACCGGCCAGATATATAAGGAGACGTGTACCTGCCATGCTGACACTTGTGGGACTGGCAGACAAGTACAAGTCATACCCGAAGGAGCTGTCGGGTGGAGAGCAGCAGAGAGTTGCGATGGCGAGGGCACTGGTGAACAATCCGGACATCATACTTGCGGATGAGCCGACAGGAAACCTTGACCCAAAGAATTCACTGGATATCATGAATCTTCTGGAGGATATCAACAAGAGGGGAACCACAGTTGTTGTGGTAACCCATAACAAGGATATTGTCAATGAGATGAAGAAGAGAGTCATAACGCTGAAGAAGGGTGTAGTGATCAGTGACGAGAAGGAAGGAGGATATATAGATGAAGATTAGTACATTTTTCTATATCCTCAGGCAGGGATTTGCGAATATAAGAAGAAATATATTGTTCTCACTTGCATCTATAGGAACGATCATATCGTGCCTGTTCCTTTTTGGAATCATATATGCCGTAGTTGTGAATTTTCAGTCGGGCATGCAGGAGCTGGAAAATACGGTCACCATATCGGTGTTCTTCGATGAGGATGTGTCAGATGAGACTGTGCAGCTCATAGGAGAGCAGATAAGGACGCTGGATTATGTTAACACGATGGATTACATATCGGCGGACGATGCGTGGAATAACTTTGTAAAGCAGAATTACGATGATCCGGAAGCGGCAAAGAAAGCATTTGGCGATGATAACCCGCTTCAGAATGCGGCATCGTATGAGATAACGCTCAAGGATGTGTCAAGACAGCCGGAGTTTGTGGCATTTGCCCAGGGGCTGTCCGGAGTCAGAAAGGTAAAGAGTTCTGACGTGACAGCGGACAGCATCACGACACTGTCGTCGCTGGTAGGATATGCGTCGATAGGAATAGTAGTGATATTGATGCTCGTATCCATCTTCCTTATAAGCAATACCATCACCATAGGAATAACGGTGCGCAAGGAAGAGATAAATATCATGAAGCTGATAGGAGCTACAAACATATTTGTCAGGGCGCCTTTCATAATCGAGGGAGTCATAATAGGGGCAGTGGGATCGGCTATACCGCTGGTGCTCCTGTATTACATGTATGACAAGATACTGACATATGTGGCAGGAAGATTCCAGGTAGTCACAACACTGTTTGCATTTGTCAGCCAGCATGATCTGTTCAGGACGATGGTGCCTGTCGGACTGGTGCTTGGAATCGGAGTAGGACTTGTGGGAAGTATAATGACGACGAGAAAACACCTCAGGGTGTGATGTGATCAAATGATACTAGTTAATTGTTAAGTGGGGTAACAAGGAGTAGTAGAATCATGAAAAAGAAATGGCTTACAGGAAACAACTTAAGAAGGACAGCGCTTATAGCGGCTGGTTGTGTCGTGCTGACTGGAACGACCATTATGCAGACGGGGGACAGTGGCTCTGTATATGCGATGACGAAGCAAGAAGCCGAGCAGCAGAAGAAGGATGCCAAAGAGAATGAGGACAATGCGAAGGATGTATTGGAATCTCTTGAGAAACAGCAGAATGAGATTGTCAAGGAAGTTGAAGATCTTGATGCCCAGGCAACCAGCGTGCAGACACAGATAACCAGACAGCAGACTGAGGCCGATACTCTTCAGAAGGAGATAGACGATACACAGAAGAAGCTGGATGAGGCTCAGAAGGCTGAAGATACACAGTATAATGCCATGAAAGACAGGATACAGTATTTGTATGAAGAGGGAAACATAGAATATGTTCAGGCTCTTGTATCGTCCATATCTTTCAGTGATCTTCTAAACAAATCAGAATATATAGACCAGATATCGGAATATGATCAGAGGCAGCTTGCGAAACTGATTCAGACCAAAGAGGATATAGCAACTTATGAGTCATCACTTAAATCCGACCTGAAACAGGTAGAAGCCATCAAGACTGATCTCGAGGCCAGCCAGGATGAACTTCAGGATCTTATCGATAAAAAGCAGAAAGAGATATCGAGATATGATGATGATATAGACGCACAGAAGTCTCTTATGGCGAAATTCACTGCTCAGCGGGAGGCTGCCGAGAAGAGAATCGCAGAGATTGCAAGGCAGGAGATGATACGGGCGCGCGCAAATGGCAAGAATAATACACAATCCACATATGTAAGAGATGGAACGGTGTATGACACTTCAAAATATGCCGGAAGATTTATGTGGCCGGTATCCACGGGCGGTGTGATAACTGATGAATTCGGATACAGAGATGCTCCTACAGCAGGAGCAAGTACATATCATCAGGGATTGGATATAGGCTGTGATTATGGAACTGATATAGTGGCTGCTGATGATGGAACGGTTGTGCTGGCCAGCTATAACGGCGGCGGTGGAAATATGGTCATGATAAGTCATGAAGATGGAATATGCACGGTATATATGCATAATTCACAGTTGTGTGTGAACGTCGGTGAAAAGGTTGTAAAAGGACAGGTAATAGCCAAAGCCGGTAGTACAGGAGTGTCCACGGGACCTCATTGCCACTTTGGCGTATCTATAGATGGAAACTATGTGAATCCGCATGATTTCCTGGGTCAGTGACATATATGATCAGGATAAGATATAAATATCACTGAGTATGATCATAATACTAGATTAGGAGATATGGCGATGAAAAAGATGATGAAGAGGGTTATGGTGACAGCGGTATTGGCGATCACTGTGGTCGGACTTACAGGATGTGGAACATCAGGCGTGTTCAGCGGAACTCTGAATGGTGGTGGAAGTTCAAGTAAGATAAGCTATGATGGCAATATTCTTGACACGGATGTACTTGACAAGACGGCGAAAATCGAGAGTATCATAGACAATTATTATTACAATGATATTGACGATGACACAATCCGCGATGGAATATATAAGGGGATCATGGAATCACTGGACGATCCATATGCTGAATATTATACCAAGGAAGAATATGCCAAGCTGCAGGAGGATGATTCCGGCGAGTATGCGGGAATAGGCGTGACGGTCAGCAAGGATGAGGATACAGGGTATGTACGTGCGGTAAACATCCTTGAGGGAGCACCTGCTGAAAAGGTAGATATCCAGCCTGATGATGTCATTGTCCAGATAGATGATTACGAGATCAAGACGGATGATGATCTGGATTATCTGGTGTCACTCATACGAGGCGAGGCTGGGACAGATGTAACGTTAAAGATATACAGGGAGCGTGATAAGGCATATCACGATGTGACTATAACCAGAGAGATAGTGGAATACAGCACAGTGTCATCATTCATGATAGATGACAAGATTGGTTATGTAAGGATCACACAGTTTATAGATAATACGGATGAACTTTTCCAAAAAGCTGTAGAGACATTGAAGAAGGATGGAATGAAGGCTCTGATGATTGATGTCAGGAGCGATCCGGGTGGAATGCTCACTACGGTTGTGAATATCTGTGATTATCTGCTTCCAGAGGGCACCATAGTATCTATCAAGGACAAGAACGGCAAGGTTGTGGAGGAGTATAAGTCAACGGATGAAGAATCTCTCGACATGCCTATGGTGGTTCTCACAAATGAGTACAGCGCCAGTGCATCAGAGATATTGACCTCCGCACTGAAGGAGTTTGGTGCGGCAACTGTAGTCGGAACAAATACCTACGGCAAGGGAATTGTACAGAGTGTTATACCACTTGGTGATGGTACTGCGGTTAAGCTCACAACACAGAAATACTTCACTCATGATGGCAACGATATCCACAAGAAGGGCGTTGCGCCAGATATAGAGGTGGAGCTTCCTGATGATTACACTTACGAAGATTTTCAGGGCAAGAAGGATTCTCAGTACCAGAAGGGTATTGAAGTGCTCAAGGAGAAGCTGAAGTAGGCGCGCGTATATATTGCAAATGTATATATGGAACCTTGGAGTGATACGGTATAATTTGCATAAATAATCAAAACAACATAATTTTTAGATAATATGCAGCACAAAAGTGCTGCATATTGTGTTATACTAGGAAATGTTCAGAAATTTGTTATAAGTAATAAAAGGCAACAAAGGAGATATACATGGATAAGGAACTGATTATCGTATTGGACTTTGGCGGACAGTACAACCAGCTGATCGCCAGACGTGTAAGAGAGTGTAATGTATATGCCGAAGTACATCCGTACACATTGCCGCTGGAGAAGATCAAAGAGATGAATCCTAAGGGAATCATCTTTACCGGCGGACCAAACAGCGTATACAAAGACGATTCACCTAGCTGCAGCAAGGAGATATTTGAACTGGGTATTCCTATTCTCGGAATATGTTACGGTTCACAGCTCATGGCTCATCTGCTGGGCGGCAAGGTCAGCACGGCCCCTGTCAGCGAGTATGGAAGAACAGAGGTAGAGGTTGACAAGACATCCAAGCTGTTTGCAGATGTGAATGACAAGACCATCTGCTGGATGAGTCACACAGACTATATTGCAGAGGTACCAGAGGGCTTCAAGAAGACAGCTTACACTCCTGTATGCCCAGTGGCAGCCATGGAGAATGCTGAGAAGAAGCTGTATGCAACTCAGTTCCACCCAGAGGTTATGCACACCGAGGAAGGCATGAAGATGCTTCGAGCATTTGTCATGGATGTATGCCAGTGTGCAGGCGACTGGAAGATGGATTCATTTGTAAAAGATACTATAGAGAGCCTGCGTGCCAAGATAGGCGATGGCAAGGTGCTGTGCGCCCTGTCAGGCGGTGTGGACTCATCAGTAGCTGCAGTTCTCCTGTCCAAGGCGATAGGCAAGCAGCTCACATGTGTGTTTGTAGACCACGGTCTTCTCCGTAAGAACGAGGGCGACGAAGTTGAGGCGGTATTTGGACCAGATGGACCTTATGACCTAAACTTCATCAGAGTAAATGCTCAGGACAGATTCTACAGCAAGCTTGCCGGAGTAACCGAGCCTGAGGCAAAGAGAAAGATAATAGGCGAGGAATTCATCCGTGTATTCGAGGAGGAGGCCAAGAAGATCGGTGCCGTGGACTTCCTCGTACAGGGAACCATATATCCTGACGTCATTGAGTCAGGTCTTGACAAGTCAGCGGTCATCAAGTCCCACCACAACGTAGGCGGACTTCCTGACTATGTAGATTTCAAGGAGATCGTGGAGCCACTCCGTCTCCTCTTCAAGGACGAGGTCCGCAAGGCCGGCCTTGAGCTTGGAATCCCAGAGTACCTGGTATTCCGTCAGCCATTCCCAGGCCCAGGCCTTGGAATAAGAATCATCGGAGAGGTCACAGCCGAGAAGGTCAAGATCGTTCAGGATGCCGATGCCATCTACCGCGAGGAGATCGCAAAGGCAGGCCTCGACAGAAGCCTCGGCCAGTACTTCGCAGCCCTGACCAACATGCGTTCAGTTGGCTGTATGGGAGATTTCAGAACGTACGATTACGCCGTAGCACTCCGTGCTGTAAATACAACAGACTTCATGACAGCTGATTGTTCAGAGATACCATTTGAGGTGCTTCAGAAGGTTATGAACAGAATCATCAATGAGGTCAAGGGTGTTAATAGAGTAATGTATGATCTGACCAGTAAGCCACCTGGAACGATTGAGTTTGAATAAAAAGCTAAATCCCGACAAAGCCTGTATATATGGGCTTTGTCGGGATTTTTTTTGATGGCGTTGGGTACAATTTGGGTACAAAATTTTATTCTTTTTTTGCCATAGGATTTTGCTGGATAAAACAAATTTGCTGGGGAACTGAGTTTATCATTTTAATGAATTTTTCTTGCCCCAACATTTTGACAAGATTGGCAATTTGCTGTGTTTGTTGCTGTTTGTCATAATAAAAAATAGTAGTTTTTACGCCGGACCTATCTATTAAATCTTGAAGAATATCTGCATCGGTTACATCTAGTGAATGACCGAAGATAAAAATATTATTGCAAAATGGATTATCAGAATCTTCTAATGACTTGTAATTTCTAAATGTATATGTAAGCTCATCCATCTTATTTATCCATTTACGATATGTAAATCCTGTTTCGTATAATATTCGCTGTGTAAATTTTTTGTAGATATTATAATTGGTGTATTTGTCTTTTTCGTTATAGGAATAATATTCGTCAATGCCAAGTACCATATTGTTATATGCCGATTCTTGAGTTTCACCGTGAATATAGTGGATATCAATTTCTTTTTCGAAAGAGTAATTACGTATAAAAGTGTGAGTATAATTGAAACACAAAACAGCATTGGGGTTGACATTTTGGATGTCAGGAGAAATTTCTTTGACTGGAATTTTTTCAACGTAGTTAAGAAAATATATTTCGATACAACGAACAAGACGTCTTAAATCGGAATAGGATTTATCTAAAAAGTCACGAAATGTTACTACGTAATTGTCTGGTCTAAAATTACTCTCTAAATATTTTTTAAATGATAGTTGGGATAGAAAAAGTTGAACTTTTTCATCATGTTCTCCAGAGGAAAATCTTTTAAAAGGAAGATATAGATTTTGTTCTGTTCTATCTATTTGTTCAATAATAAAGCTAATTTCACTCTCAAAATCAATCCAATTAATACCTTTCATTTTACCCTTTATATAGATTTCCCTTAGGTATGAAAACCAAATATTATCGTCAAGATTATCATATATTTCTTGTATTTTAGAATCAGAATTGGAACAGTTATTGTACCCAGTTTCTATTCGAGAATCAAATGCATTTGTGACACTTTGGAACAAAAATTCGTTAGAAGGTATGTTATTAAGATGCGTGTTAATAAATTTATCTTTGCCCCCATGCCATGTAGAAGTACATCTTATATAATATAAGAAATTGAGGACATCTGAATAAGTTGTCGGAAGACCGTGTGCTAAATCGAAACCGTTCCCAATTATTAAAATGTTCATTTTTCATAAACTCCTTTATCAAATGTTATTTAGATGTAGATAATCCAATCTTATCCATAACCTCATCATGTGTCTTCTGAATCTTAAGTCGTTCCTGCCACGGTTCTGATTCCGGATAAATATCCATCCAAAGGTTGAAGTCGGCTTCTGCTTGCAACAAGGCTTCTCCACGCTTCTTAACGTCCTTAATTTCGTTGCATTTTTCAACTTCGTCCATATATTCTTCATACCGCTCTAACCATGATCGCATCAAGGTTAATGATCCGAAACTAATGCCGACCATATCATTTCCGTCCTTGTCTTGGTATTCAAAAAGCTCACCACTGTATTGACGGAAGACCTGAAACAATCTATGCATGGCTTTCACACCGTCAAAATCTGAATTGGCAAGAACTTCAGGATTAACAGCAAGTGCGGCTGCTATTTTCTCAAGAGAAGATGGCTTGGGGTTCCTTCTGCCGCTTTCGTATGCACGAATATAAGCTTCGCTGGCACCAACCATTTCACCTAATTGTTTTTGTGTCAGATGGCGTTCCTGTCGGATACGTCTTATATTTTCACCAATGGTCATTGAGATTTCCTCCTAATTTAAGATACGAATATTTCAATATTAAATATAGGATAACACATCAAACAGAAAATTGAAAGAAAAAAGATATTGACACGAAACAAAAGTTACGATATTATGAAAACGAAACAAAATGATACTACACAGAAACAAAGAAAGGAAAGAACAGTATGAACGAAAAAATTTATTACAGTGCAGAAGACATTGCAAATATGCTCGGTGTGAGCATGGGAAAATCCTACAAAATCTTGCGTGAGATGAATAAGGAACTGTCTGAAAAAGGCTTTCTTACAATTGCAGGCAAGATTCCGGTGGAGTATTTTCGTGAGAAGTGGTATGGAGGAGCAAAGGAGGTGGGTGCATGAGTTGTAGCGCAAAACGAGATCCGAATGGCACATGGCATATTCAGTATCGTTGGACAGACTGGACAGGAACCAAGAAAAAATCTCAGAAGCGAGGTTTTAAAACAAAGAAAGAAGCTGAGGAGTGGTATGCACATTTCATAATGCAGCAAACTTCTGATCCGACCATGACATTGAACGATTTCTGGGAGATATACAAGGCAGACATGGAGAAGCGATTGCGGAAAACTACCATGAAACAGAAGGAATACGTGATGAAAGACAAGGTGCTTCCGTATTTTGGAAATACACCAATCAATGCAATCACAGCACCTATGATACGCAAATGGCAGGGAGAGATGATTGATAAGGGATTTAAGCCTACTTACCTGAAGACAATCAATAATCAGCTTAGCTCCATTCTCAACTATGCGGTGCGTTTTTATGAATTGCGATCCAATCCATGCCACAAAGCAGGCAGTATGGGAAAAAGCAAAGCAGATGAACGACCATATTGGACATTGGAAGAATTCCAGAAATTTTCAGATGCAATCATGGATAAAAGAGATTCATGGATGGCATTTCAGATATTGTTCTGGACAGGTATGCGTATCGGAGAGTTACTTGCCTTGCAGGTGAAAGATGTGGATTTTGAGCACGGAACGATACGTGTAGATGAGTCACTTGCAAGAATTGACGGGGAGGATTTGATTACAGCTCCAAAGACAGAAAGTTCGGTACGAGTGATCACAATTCATAAGGAGTTGCAGGATGAAATTCGAGAGTATATTGATACGCTTTATCGCCCGAGACCGGGAACCAGATTATTTGCAGAAAGAACAAAGAGCTTCTTTGAGCATGAAATGGAGCGTGGCATAAAGCTGTCGGGAGTGAAGAAAATTACAGTGCATTGCACCAGACACAGCCATGCAAGTATGCTGGTACAGATGGGGGTCAGTCCGATAGAGATTGCCAAGCGACTGGGACATGGAAAGGTAACGACAACAATTGAAACCTATTGTCATCAATCAGGAGATGCACAAGAAAGAATTGCAGACAGGCTAGGAAAAGTGGATCGGGGTGAGGAAGATGGCATGTAAACGAGAGGATAGATTTCGGCATAACACAATCGCTTTCTGGCTGAGTGATGAAGAAAAGGCAGAGGTCGAAGCAAAAATTATATTGTCGGGAGTGCCGAAAGGTGAGTATTATCGGAAGGCTGTGCTGGGACAGGAGATTACGGTGGTGTCAGGCAGTTATATGTCATTTCGATTATCAAAAGTGTTGGAGCAGATCTGTGAAGAGTTGAACAATGGGAATTCAGAGAGTGAACTGCTTTTGATGGCTTTAGTAAAGAAATTGATTGCATTACAGAAAAATGCCCCTGCTGGTAACAGGGACATTACAGAATAAAAAGGAAAAGCCTTTCTATCCACAACAAATTTATTATAGCAAAGGCTTTCTCTGCAGGAAAGGAGAAATTTATAATTTGGATATATTTTCAGAAGTGAAAGCGCATCTAACCGCAAGACAGGTGGCAGAAAGTTACGGACTGCATGTTCGTAGAAATGGCACTGCCTGTTGTCCGTTCCATGATGACAGACATCCGAGCATGAAGGTGGATAAAAATTATCACTGCTTTGCATGTGGGGTAGGCGGAGATGCGATTGATTACACGGCAAGAATGTATGGATTATCCCAGTATGATGCAGCAAAGAAATTAATTGAGGATTTTAATTTGCCAATTCATACAGAAAAAATGAGTGAGAAAGAAAAAGAGAGACTTCACAGGAAAAAAGAGGAGCGCATGCGCATTAACCGGATCAAGAAAAGATTTTCAAGATGGCGCGAGAAAACAATAGAATTGTTAAAAGAAGCACTGGCTCAGATCAATGATAGCGGACAGGAACTTTGTGCTAAGGCACCAGATGTAACGTTTTCTGAGGATTATTCCATGATGCTTCATGCAGAGCCAATCATTAGTTATTGGCTTGATATTCTCTGTATGGGTAGTGAGCAGGAGCAAAAAGAATTATTTATACAGGGCAGAAAAGAGGTGGAGAATATTGCAGGAAATGTCAGCAAATGGCACACAAGTATCGTGGAGCGATGTCGGGAAAGTGCTTGATGATGAAATGAGCAGTATTGAGGATATCCGGATTGATCTTGTAAGAAATGATAAGGGAAATATTTGCCAAAGTATTGATAATTGTATGACAGTTTTCCAAAGAGATCCTTTGTTGAAAGGTGCAATCAGGAAAAATGAGCTTTCGGGAAAAATCGATATTGTTGGCGAGATGGGGTGGGAAAGAACATCTTGCAGCGTGACGGATACAGATGTTTATCAGCTTCATTGGTATCTGGAAAAACAGTATGGATTAAAAAATGAGAGAAACATTAACAAAGCGATGAATATCGTTGCAAGTGAGAACCGGTATCATCCGATTAGAAAGTATCTGGAACAGCTTGCATGGGATGGCAAGTATCGAATTGGGAAGTTGCTTCCTAAATATCTGGGAGCTGAAGATGAAGCCTATACCAGGGAAATCATGCAGCTTCTTATGTTGGCAGCGATACATAGGATATATGAGCCGGGGTGCAAGTATGAAATTATGGTGTGTCTGGTAGGAGGACAGGGCGCAGGAAAGTCAACATTTTTCCGATTTCTTGCAATCAATGATGAATGGTTTTCGGATGATCTGAAACGTATGGATGATGATAATGTGTATCGGAAGATGCAGGGACACTGGATTATTGAAATGTCTGAGATGATGGCTACAGTGAATGCAAAAAGTATTGAAGATATTAAGTCATTTATCAGCAGGCAGAAAGAAACTTATAAAATTCCATATGAAACGCATCCAGAAGACAGACCAAGACAATGTGTATTCGTTGGTACTTCCAATAGTATGGATTTCCTTCCTCTTGATCGAACCGGTAATCGTAGATTTGCACCGATACTTGTACACCCGGACAGAGTGGAGAAACATATTCTGGAGGACGAGAAAGAGGCAAGAAATTATATCATTCAGGCATGGGCAGAGGCAATGGAGCTGTATCGAAGCGGTCAGCATGAATTGAAGTTGTCCAAAGATACAGAAATCTATCTGCGTCAGATGCAGAAAGAATTCATGCCGGAGGATGCAAAAGTTGGAATTATTCAGTTGTGGCTGGATGAACTGACGCAGGATTATGTGTGCAGCACCATGATCTATAAGGAAGCATTTGACCATGAATATGATACTCCGAAGGACTGGGAATTAAAGGAAATAAATAATGTTATGAACAACAGTATTTCCGGCTGGGAGAAAATATCATCCCACCGATTTGCGGAATATGGCATACAGAGAGGCTGGCGCAGGGTTGTAGATAAAGACGGATTTCATAAATTACCAGAATACGCAGAAACACCATTTAACAAAAAATAAGTTTTTTGAGCCCTGTTTACAAATTCTGTTTACAGCCTGTGTATGCGGGATGGTAAACCATTCTGTTTACGAAGAAATACAGTAAATACGCATGGTGTAGAAGTTGTAAACAATGTAAACAGGGAAAACGGCAAAAGAGTATTGTGACGACAGGAGCATGGACGATCCTGTTGATAGATGAAATAATCATCGGAGCTTAAAGAAAATGGAGGTAATACAGGATGGTAACAGGACGACTTGGATATAACAGCGTAAATGACAGATATGGACTGATTGTGTCAGATCTGTGGGAGCACAGCGGATTTCACTGCGGGGAGGGGCTTGAGGTCATGGTAGATGACAAATGGGTGCCGACTCGCATGGAAATGTGCTGGAACGATGATGGCAGTCATGACTGGTATCTCGTTGGCACTCCTTATTTCGGTGATCTGGAATATGTCAGAGCAAGGGTATAAGGAGTGACATTGGATAATCGTGGCACTGGTGGCAGATGTGTACTTACATTGCGTTGCCAGAGTGGTGGTTATCCCCAAGAAGCCCTCGGCGCATGAGAGCCCTCGGAGAGCGCCTAGTTTTGATACGCAGTGTCAAAACTAATAAGGCGTTACTTCTGACAGAAGTAACAAGACCTTAGCTAGTTTGAGAGTAAGAGATTGGAGGTGAGAAGCAGTGGGAAAGACGATATCATTTGTAAAAGGCAGAGGGCATATCAGCCACAACAACCGAGATTTCATTAGTAATAACGTAGTGCCGGAGCGGACGGACTGGAACCGAACTTATGTGAAAGAGAGCATAGAATCAGCTTACGATACCTGCTTTGGACAGGCACTAAAGGACTACAATGCCAGGCAGAAACGAAAAGACCGACAGAAGCATGACTATATTACAAAGATCAAAAATTCCAAAAATAAAGAGAAAGTATTTTATGAGAATGTGGTGCAGATCGGCTCGAAAAATGATACTGCAGTTGTAGATGGTAAAGGCTGCATGACAGAAGAAGCGGTAAAGGCGGCGAAGGTTCTTGAGAAATACGCACAGACATTTCAGGAGAGAAATCCGAACCTGTATCTGTTCAACTGTGTGCTGCACATGGATGAGGCGACACCACATTTGCATATGGATTATATTCCGGTGGCGCACGGATACAAGTCCGGCATGGAGACACGGAACAGTCTGACAAAGGCACTGCAGCAGATGGGATTTGATAAGGCAAAGAGCCGAAATGAGAATGAAACCGTTGCATGGCAGAAGCGGGAACGTGAATATCTGACGGAACTTTGCCGGGAGCAGGGAATAGAGATAGATGTTCTCGGAATCAGCCGAGATAATCTGACTTTGCCGGAGTACAAGGCGGCTATGCGGAAGGTTGAGAGTCTGGAAGAACGGGCAGATAAGATTAAGGAAAATAATATGGAGCAGAGGCATGAAAATATACAGTTGAAGGTGGAAACGCGGAAACTAAATGCCGATGTGGAACAGTTGGAGGAACGTGCAGTAGAGCTTGCCGGACAGATAGAATTGCTTGCAACAAAGGAGAAAGAGCAACAGGAAAGAATAGATAAATACGGCATCAGAGCCGATGGGATTGACAAGATATCAAAGGAAGTGTCAGCAGAGGTCAAGATAGTAAAGGCGGCAGCAACACCCGTCAAATCCATATTCGGCGGTGAGGAGTATGTCAAGGTCAAGAAGTCCGAATGGGTCCGGATCGTGGCAACATTTGAGAGAGCACTTACAAGAAACAAGCTGCTTGATAAGTATGAGGCAAAGATAGCCGAGCTTGAGAAAACCGTGGATTATCTGAAAACACGGGTGGAGAAATTCACAAATCGTATAAAAGAAATGAAGAAGTTTCTGACGGAGAAGGATCTGCTGCATGAGTTCCTGAATCTGACGAGAAAACCGGAACAGGAAACTATGCAGGACAGGATAAACAGGAAGAATGCAGAGGTAAGAGCAAGAAATGAACAGACAGATCGGGATGGTCGGAGAAAGAGAGGTATTTATGAACATAACATATGAAAATAATGGAAATTATCTGATACCTAATATTGTGGCAAATCCAGAGCCGGAGGGAGAGCTTAGAAAGTTCGGGCTGATGAGACAGAGTTATCTGAAGGAATGGCACAAGGGGATTTATACAGGGATGGTACTGAATGGTACGCTTATGGAGCATCTGCTGGCAGTTCAGGAACGGGCAGAGAAGGCATTTGATCAGTTGGTGGAGCAGATGGCGAGAGTTGAGGGTGTGACGGAAGAACTCAAGGCGATGGATCAGATGGAGTGGATTAGACGGATGAATAATATACGGATGCGGGCGGAGGAGATTGTGAGGGATGATATTTTGAAATGATTATCAAACGATATATAAGATATCGGAGGGTCGATAAAGTGCTTAAGGGTTAAGTTGGTTACAAACCAGAGTATTCTCAAATACTAGGATAATATATATTGACGGATGAAGGAGGCTAGACAAATGGGAGATATAAAAATTTATGGATACATGAGGGTATCATCAAAGGAACAGAATGAGGACAGGCAAAAAGTTGCACTTATAGAAATGGGAGTGCCTGAAGAAAATATTTATATGGATAAGCAATCGGGTAAGGATTTTGAGAGAACGCAGTACAAACGGCTGTTACGCAAATTGAATAAAAATAGTGTCTTATATATAAAGTCAATTGATCGTCTTGGAAGAAATTACAGAGAGCTGAATGAGCAATGGCGGATTATAACAAAAGAGAAAGAGGCTGATATAGTTGTTATTGATATGCCACTTTTGGATACTCGAAGAGAAAAGAATTTGTTAGGAACATTTATTAGCGATATAGTTCTTGCTTTATTAAGTTATGTTGCGGAGAATGAACGGACAAATATCAAGCAAAGACAGGCGGAAGGTATTGCTGCAGCGAAAGCACGTGGGGTGAAGTTTGGCAGACCACCATTACCGATTCCAGAAAATTTCTATCAAATGCATAGGGACTGGAGGGCCGGAAAAATCTCAATAGAGGAAGCTTCAAGAGCATGCAACATGTGTTCTAAAACATTTTACAGTAAAGCTATAAAATATGAAAAATCCAGTTAAATAGTTTTGTGTTCAAACTGAAATGGTATACATTTCCAGTTATCACATACATAAAAATTTATCAAATTATTATACCATGAAACCGGTCGAATTTCAGTTTTTTTCAGTCGAAATTTCACAAAAAATCACAAATAAAAAATTAATTTTTCCTTATGAAAAAATGTATACATTTTTACCAAGCTGGCTATCAAGGATAGCTGGCTTGAGAAATGAGGAAAAATGGACAAGTTAATAGATTTTAATGCTTATCCGGTCAGTGAAAATCTTAAAGCGTTGCTAAAGGATAAGACAACAAAGAAAAATATTATATTTGCAACTTCGGTATATAGCTCTCAAGGTACTCCTATCAAGGCGACGGAACAAATGACGGAGGAAATTCTAAAAGGATTTGCGCAGTATGAGATTCAGCCGAGGGTGTTAAAGAGTAAGGAACAACAGCAGGAACGCACCAGAGCAAAAGCTGAAGTGTTTACGCCATCATGGATATGCAACAAAATGAACAATCACTGCGATGAGGAGTGGTTTGGGAGAAAAGATGTTTTTAATGTTGAACGGAAACAGGGGTGGCAGGTAAACACAGAAAAAGTGAAATTTGACACAGAGGATGGATGGAAAAAATATGTCGACTCAAAAAGGCTTGAGATTACATGTGGCGAAGCTCCATACATCGTATCACGTTATGATGCAGCTACCGGAAAATTGCTTGGAATTAAGCAACGCATAGGTATTCTGGACAGAAAACTGCGTGTAGTAAATGAAAATACAGACAGTGAAACTGAATGGTTTAAATGGGTGCTCAGAGCGTATCAGAGTGTGTATGGTTATGAATTTCAGGGAGACAGCCTCCTGATTGCAAGAATCAATTTGCTTATAACTTTTGTGGATTATATGCAGGACAGATGGAACAGAATGCCGACAGATGCAGAACTGCGAAGAATAGTAAATGTAATTGTCTGGAACCTGTGGCAGATGGATGGAATATCTGGGACAGTTCCATTTGGAAAGCCCAAAGAGGAATATCATCAATTCAGTCTATTTGACTTCGTGGTAGCAGATGAGCCGGATAAACAGAATATAGAAGAACCGGAAGAAGTGTACTGCCGGATCTATGACTGGCGGAGCGATAAATCGCTGACGTACAAAAGCATGAAGGAAGGTAGATGAGATGAAGTTTGATTTTGCGATTGGGAATCCACCGTATCAGGAGGAAACTGAAAATAATGGTAGACAAAGCCCGGTGTATAATAAATTCATGGATGAGGCATATAAAATTGCAATTTGTGTAGAACTGATAACGCCAGCAAGATTTTTGTTTAATGCTGGACAGACACCGAAATCATGGAATGAGAAGATGCTGAATGATAAACATTTTAAGGTGTTGCAGTATGAACCTGATGCGTCAAAAGTATTTTCAAACACTGAAATAAAAGGTGGGGTAGCAATTACGATAAGAGATGAAATGAAATCTTCTGGAGCTATAAAAGTGTTTACCTCACATCCTGAATTAAATCATATTGTAAAGCGTATCGTTTCATGTGATGGAAATTCTGAGTATCTGGATAGTATTATTTCTTCCAGAGGTTGTTATAGAACAACGGAATTATTTTTTGAAGATTTTCCCTATGCTTCAGATAGACTAGGTGCTGGAACAGGAAATATGATTGCATCTAACTTCTTTGAAAGAATGCCAGAAGCATATAAAACTGAGATTCAAAAAAATAAAGAAGAATACATTGGAATTTTAAGCAGAGTAAATAATAGAAGAACTATATGTTTTATGAAAAGAATCTATGTTAAAGATAATAATTTTATTGATAAATATAATGTAGCATTTCCAAAGTCGAATGGAAATGGAGTGTTTGGAGAAACGCTAACAGCAACAGAAATAGTTGCACCTAATGAAGGTGCGACAGATACATTTATCAATATAGGAGCATTTGATACATTGTTTGAAGCAGAAGCAATGACAAAATACATAAAAACGAAATTTTTGAGAGCTTTATTGGGTGTGAAAAAGGTTACGCAGGATAATCCTAGAGGAGTTTGGAATATGGTACCGCTCCAAGATTTCACCGACAAATCCGATATCGACTGGTCTGTATCCATAGCAAACATTGACAAGCAGCTCTATAAAAAATATGGACTTTCCGAGGAAGAAATCGCATTTATCGAAAATAATGTAAAGGAGATGGAATAGCATGAATAAACCTAATATTCAGACAACCAAACAGGTAGTTCCAATGATTTATGGTTATTCCACTCCTGAAGTGATTCGTCACAATGGATGGACGAAGATTGGATATACAGAGCAGAATGTAGAAACGCGTATCAAGCAACAGACACATACTGCAGATATCAGATGGCATCTTGAATGGAAGGGAAACGCCACATTTGATGATGGCTCTGGAGAGACATTTATAGATAAGGATTTTCATGCATATTTGCGAAAATCTGGCGTAGAGCAAGAAAATGGAAAAAATAATGAGTGGTTTCATGTCGATGGTCCGACATCTAAGCAGATGTTTCGTGATTTCAGAGAGAATCATGGCATTTTAAAGACAGCGGATGATGTAATTCCGTATAAACTTCGGGAGGAACAGCAGTGTGCTGTAGCAATGACTGTTGATTACAGAGCGACACATACAAATGGTGAGTTTTTGTGGAATGCAAAGCCAAGATTTGGCAAGACATTATCTGTTTATGATTTTGTACAGAAAATCAATGCAGAAAAGGTACTGATTGTAACAAACAGACCTGCAATTGCAAACTCGTGGTATTCGGATTATGTTAAATTCCTGGGAAGTGAATCTGGTTACTTTTTTGTAAGTGAGGTTGATGCTCTTAAAGGCAGGAGAAGTGTGCTGACACGGAAAGAATATGTAGATCATTTGTTTTTTGATGACGATGAAACTGTAAAATGTATTGAATTTGTATCGTTGCAAGATATGAAGGGCTCAATCTATTTCGGCGGGCAATATGACAAATTAGGGGAAGTTGCCAATATGGAATGGGACATCCTTGTCATCGACGAAGCGCACGAGGGAGTGGACACCTACAAAACAGATGTTGCATTTGACCGTATCAAGCGTAAATTTACCCTGCATTTGTCTGGCACACCATTCAAAGCACTTGCCAATAATAAATTTGCTGATGATGCGATATATAACTGGACTTATGCGGATGAACAGAAGAAAAAGAGAGATTGGGATGTTTCAGCGGAGGAAGAAAATCCGTATGCAACATTGCCACAGCTTAATCTTTACACCTATCAGATGTCAGAGATTATCAAGGATGAGTTGCAGCAGGGCATAGAAATAGACGGAGAAACAGAAGAATACGCTTTCGATTTGAATGAGTTTTTTTCTGTTACCAATGGGAAATTCAATCATGAATCCTCTGTCGATAAATTCTTAGATGCTATGACCAGACAGACAAAATTCCCATTTTCTACGGAAGAATTGCGAAAAGAATTAAAGCATACCTTCTGGTTGCTTGACAGGGTGGACAGTGCAAAGGCATTGGCAAAGAAATTAAAAGAGCATCCTGTATTCAAGGAGTATGAGATTGTCCTTGCAGCAGGTGGTGGAAAATTGGACGACGAAGACGAAACTATGAAATCTTATGATAAAGTGGTTGCCGCCATTGCTGAGCATGAAAAGACTATCACATTGTCGGTTGGGCAGCTTACGACAGGAATTACCATTCCGGAATGGACAGCGGTGCTGATGCTTAGTAATATGCGTTCTCCGGCACTTTATATGCAGGCAGCATTCCGTGCGCAGAATCCTTGCTTGTTTAAGGTAGGAACATCATTTAAGAGAAAAGAAAATGCTTATGTATTTGATTTTGATCCAGCAAGAACACTAACTATCTTTGAGCAGTTTGCTAACAATCTGAATCCTAATACAGCAAAGGGCGGCGGTAATGCAGAGGAACGCAAGGAAAATGTAAAGGAATTGCTCAATTTCTTCCCTGTAATCGGTGAGGATGAGCAGGGAGAATTGGTAGAACTGGATGCAGAAAAGGTACTGACTATTCCTAGAAAAATTCGTTCTGTTGAGGTTGTAAAGCGTGGTTTTATGAGTAACTTCCTGTTTCAGAATATCAGCAATATTTTTGGCGCACCAAAGGAAGTCATTGATATTATCACAAAGTTTGAACCGATAGAAGAACCCAAAAGCAAGGTAAATCTGACAGAGGAAGTGCAGAAAGATTTATCATTGGACAAAAATGGAGAAGTGGCGTTAAGCGATGAATTTGTGATTGGCAGAACACAGGATGTTTTTGGCGATAAAATCTATGATTTGACTTCACAGGTACAGGAAACAATGTCACAAATGGAGCAGTCTCCGGACAAGGCACAGAAGGCAATTGACAAGTTGAAAGAGTCAGTAAAGCAGAGTACAGTTAAGGTAGTTTTGGACACAGCACAGTCTTCCTATGGTTCTGATATGAAAGTAGCTGATAAAAGACAGATTGAATCCAAACTGAACCACGAAGCTGACCGGATGATTGATAAGCTGCATATTAATTATGAGATTGAGCGAAATGTCATAGAAAATCAACGTGTTGCCGAGCAACAGGCAAGATATGAAAACGGAAAAACATCGGAACAGATTGATCAAGAATTTGAGCAGAAGCAGAAAGCCGCTATGGAGAAATTCAATGAGGAGCTGACAGCAGCTATTTCTGATTTTGCAAAAGAATCCACGAAGGAGACGGTCAAGACTGTAGAAACGAAGAAGAGGGAACGAGAAAAGGAAACAATCGAGGATGGCGTCAGAGATCACTTGCGTGGCTTTTCAAGGACAATCCCGTCATTTCTAATGGCATACGGAGATAATACGGTAACGCTTGCAACCTTTGATACTCTCATACCGGATAAAGTATTTCTGGAAGTGACGAGCATTACGATTGATCAGTTCAAGCTTTTGCGTGACGGTGGTGACTATGTGGAGAAAGAAACCGGACAGACCAAGCACTTTGAAGGGCAACTATTCGATTCAGTGGTATTTGATGATTCTGTAAAAGAATTTCTTGCCTTAAAGAAAAAGCTTGCCGATTATTTTGACGAAAAGAGCGTAGAAGATATATTCGATTATATTCCACCGCAGAAAACCAATCAGATATTTACACCAAAGACAATGGTCAAGAAAATGGTGGACATGCTGGAGCAGGAGAATCCTGGCTGTTTTGATATGCCGGATAAGACATTTATTGATTTATACATGAAATCCGGTATGTATATTACAGAGATTGTAAAGCGTTTGTACCAGAGTGATGAGATGAAAAAGCAATTTCCGGACAATAAGGAACGCTTGAAACACATCTTTGAGAAGCAGGTATACGGACTTGCACCGACGGAAATCATATATAAGATAGCAACAAGTTACATATTGGGATTTAATGAGGATACAAAGGACATCAAGCATAATTTCAGACAGTTGGATGCTTTGCCTTATGCAAAGACTGGAGCGCTGGAACAGATGTTGGATGAGTTGTATTTTGAGTCGGAGTAGAGGATGCACCCGGAAACGGGTGCATTTTTGAAATTAAACAGTAAAATATTGCGAATATATTCTTTGCTGAATAGTGTATTGAAGGTAGATTTATTAGGCGATATTATTTGGGGTAAGTGTAGTAGAAAAGTGCATTGAATGTAAAATGTACCCTAGATAGCGGACAGTTTTATTGGGTATGAATGATTAAAAGTTAATACAGAGTATATTATATAGCAGGTAGTTTATTCGCTGTATGTCTTATTCTGTATTGACGATTACCTTTGTCGAAGAGTTCCTGCCAACGATTTTTGTGCTTAAAATGAAAAATCGTTTCATATAATTATATAAAAAAGTAGAAAGATGATGCTTAAAATGACGAATTTGCAAAAAATGAGCAAAAACGTTTGACAAAACATTAAAGGTGAATTAATATGAATTTATATCAAGCGAATGAGGTGACGAAGATGCTACTAGAGTTTAAATGTTCAAATCATAGATCAATTAAAGAAAAAGTAAGTTTCTCTATGATTGCTGGGAGTGATAATACGTCTGAGGAGCTTTTAAAGAAATTTGGTAATTTTAGAATTTTACGTTCTGCAGTTATATATGGTGCAAACGGATCCGGAAAAAGTAATTTTATTAGTGCTTTGTCATTTATGAGAGATTTGGTTAGCAATAGCATTAATCATCAACCTGGACAAGGCGTATTTCAGGCACGTCATAAATTGAGTGCAGAAGAGACGCCAAGTGAATATAGTATTCAATTTGTAAGAAATGATATCAGATATGCGTATGGATTTTCGGTAAAACAAAATTTGATACAAGATGAATATTTGTATTATTTTCCAAGGGGAAGACAAGTGAAAGTTTTTGAACGTAATGGATTAGATGTCAGACCCGGAGATAGATACAAAGGAGTATTTGATGTAAGTATTAGTATATTGAAAGATAATAGGTTATTTTTGTCCTGTGCTGCTAATTATAGTAACATAAAAGAAATTGAAGAAGCTTTTATGTTTTTTAATACAGATATAGTGGTATATAATCCGGAAATTAATAATTGGACAGAGTACTCGATTGAGTTAATGCAAAATAACGATATGATAAAAAAAGTATTTGTGGATATGCTACGAGCATTAGGAACTGGAGCCAAAGATGTAAAAGTAAAGCTTGAAAAAATAAAATTGACGGATTTACCTCAAGAGTTACAATTACCTGACGCATTGAAAAGTTTGCTAGGAGCTCAAGAGGGTAATCGAATAGAAGCAAAAGTCATATATGATCAATTTGAAGTCGATTTGATGACTGAGGAATCAACTGGAGTAAAGCGTTTATTTCAAATGATTTGCCCGATTATTGATATTTTAAATAAGGGGAAAATACTTATATGTGATGAATTGGAATCTAGCTTACATGAGTCAGTAATTTTCCAAATTGTACAATTATTTCAATATTATCAGAAAGATAAATTTGCACAATTAATTTTTTCAACACATGACACAAGTTTGCTAGACACAGATTTATTTAGAAGAGATCAAGTATGGTTTACACAATTAAATAAGGAGCGCGCAACGGATTTGTATTCTCTTGTTGAAATTAAAAATGTACGTAAGTCTGAAAATTTAGAAAAAGGATATGTTTCAGGGAAATATGGTGCGATACCTATGCTTAATAAAAAATTTTTTCATGAATTGGAAGAAAATATTTTAGGATAGGAGGTACTGTATGGATGAAAGAAATCTTGACCTAATGGCAAGGAATGAAAATACACGAGATAAATTTCAGACAGAAGTTGTTAGATTTGAGTTGGATCAAGTCCTACAACATTTTGTAGAGACCATACAAACCATAAATGCACAATTTGATGTAGCGGATGAATTGATTGAATCCGGAAAAGTTATCGAAGGGGAGAATATTTGGCGCGCACAGATTATATTTCTGGCAAGTGCACTGGATTTTTATATGCATGAGTTGACAAAATATGGTTTGTGTGAAATATACAATGAAAATTGGAATCATACAGACAAGTATGAGAATCTTCAAGTGAATATGAAAGCTATAGAGATTGCATTAAAATCTGGTGAGGATATAGATTGGTTCCTTGAATATATAAATAATTATTATCGCGTGATTACAATGGTTTCATATGAGTCCGTGAAAGATCAACTTAATTTATTGGGAATCAGTTTAGCATCTGTTGCAGATGGAGCCTTCTATCAAAGAGGAGGAACAGAAAATACAAAAGGTAGATTAAAAAGACGTCTGAATGAGTTATTCAGTAGGAGAAATATCATTGCACATCAGTCGGATAGAGCCCATACAGATGCACAAGTTAATATTATTACAAAAGAGATTGTACAAAATTTTATATGTGATATTGAAAAGATAGTAAGAGCAATAGATGCAGAAGCAAGAAGTAAATAATACTATATATTGTATAAAAAATAATAGAAAGCACAATATATAGTTGCAACTGCATGAGATATATGCTAAAATGTAAAATGGTTACAGCAAAGCTGTTATCATAAAAAAGTTGCAAGGCGGATACCCTGCAACTTTACATGATTTAGTGAAAGAAAAAACCATCCACTAGTTAATTAAGCCTTTCTAGTATATCAAATTCTTTTACTAAAATCAATTAAAATCGTTCATTTTGAATGAAATAAATGATGGAGGTACTAGGTAATGAAAAAAGAAAAGACAAAGCAAAGATATATTTTTCGACCATACATTACCAAAAATGGAAAAAGAATTTATCCTAAAAATGGTAAAGTATTTAAAATTCCTGTAGAATAAGTAATTTATAGTGAGAATGTTTTGGATGGTTCATTTTCACTTTCCTATAATAAATTAGTTGTAAATTAACTGGAGGTAAGTGAAATGGGAAAAGATCAATTTGTTGTAAAACATGGTGATAAGTGGGCTGTTGTAGGTGCTAACAATGAACGCGCTACACGCATAACGGATACGCAAAAGGAGGCAATTAATATAGCAAGAAATATTGCAATTAATCAGCAGTCTGAAATGCGTGTTCAAGATAGAAATGGAAAATGGCGTAAATGCAATAGTTATGGTAATGATTTATGTCCGCCTAAGGATAAAAATTATTAATATAATGAAGTGTCAACAGAAAATCAGCAAGCCAAAATAATATATGTAACAGAGATAAAATAACGGCAGAAAACAGATGAAAATTAAATAAGTATGTTTAAAGCCGTCTCCGAAGTTGCTGAGTTTAATAAGTAGTGTTCAAAAGCTCGTAAAGTCTAGTCAAATGGGTCTTTGCGAGCTTGTTTTTTGCCTTGTGGTATTATTTGGGTATTAAAGTAAGCACTATGCATGAGACCATGTGACTTTTTGGTCAAGATATTCATTTGGATAAATCCTTCCAATTTTTATTTCGTTTTCATTTCACACCATTCCGAAAGGAAAATATTCACCAATCCATATTCAAAAGTTAATACGACAGATGCACCTGTGCAGTCATAATCATCTTCATTATAAATTGGTTTGGCTGTTTCAGATGGCTTTGTAGGTGTCATTGCAGTTAAGTGAATCAGATTGCCGGGAGCTTCATACTCGGGAAAAGCATTGCAGTAGTTTGGCTTAATGAAGCGATAGATTTGAATAACAAAGTAAAAAAAATATAATAGATTTGCAGGAAGCAGTAGATTATTTTTTATATGTAGGTGTAAGCTATGAGAAGCGTTAAGGAGGTGCATAGCATGATGGAAGAACATGTAGCATTAAGCGAGCGACTGGAAGATCAGTTAAAAGCTGTAGAATGGGCGCGGGAACAAAAGAAGAAAATTTTAGAAGACAAAAATAGACGTATTGCAGATGCACTCATGGAGAAGATGACACCTATGATTTTAAAGAATGGTGCACAGAAATAGAATGGGTACAATTTGGGTACACCAGAAATTCAACCATATAAACAACACACAAAACCGTATCAAAATGATATGGTTTGCAAACGTGAAATTACTACTTTTATAAGAAAAATCAAACCCGAAAAAGAGTTTGAGTAAGGTAAAAACAGCGGGAAGCCAGTATTTATGCGGCTTCCCGTTTTCTGTGCTTGCAAAATGCTTGCAGTTTTTTTAAAGAAATCTTTAATTCTTATACGTTATCTTAGAATTGATTTTTGAGATACGTCTTTTCCAAATTACAAATTGAATTACCCATACAATTATAAAAATGGCAAAGAATATTGCAAAGTAGCATAATACACCCCTAACAGAATGCTCCATCCACTCGCATACATAAGCAACTGTCATCATAAGAACTGTAATAATTGCGAAATAAACGCTTGTTTGTTTTAAAAGGCTCCAATCATCTTTTTCCCATATAAGAGAACTTCCAGCAAAGCCAGCACCTAGAAGAGCACTCAATATTGTCTGAACAGTGACTGCTGTAATTTCATTTCCGAATTGTTTTATCAGGCTTGGAACACATGGATAAAAATTACCATCACCCAAGGAAATTGAAATGCCTATAGTAATTAGATAACAAATTACAATTCCACCTAACAATCCACGTACAATTCTGCTAACTAATTCTTTCTTCATAAAACTCACCTCATAATCCTAATAGTCTTTTGATTTTAGAAACATATCTTCTGGAAACATAACTTATATCTCCATTAGACAATTCCATACAAATTGTTCCTACAAAGCTTAAGTCAAGGTTCTTAACCTTTTTTAGATTAACAATTTCTGAATTAGATATCCTTACAAAAAGAGTATCATCTAATCGTTCCTCTAATTCATAAAGTCTTAATCGAAGTTGATACAAATCATATTCTGTTTTTGCAAATACTTTGCCTTCTTCGGCGTAGATTCTAAAAAGTGATTCTTGCGCTAACAATTCAACTTTGTTATTTTTGATACCAGAAATGATTGTTGTTACAGCATCTGCCTGGTTTATAAAATCTACGATTCGATTTACTTCATCTGTCATACGTGCTGTTGTAATTAATGTTTCAGGCTCTTCGTAATTTACATCAATCTTAATGCTTAGTTGCATAGTATACCTCCTTCCTTGCTTTGTAGTATATCTCTATTAGGAATAAAATCCACAGTTTATCAATAGGTGGTTATTTTTATAACATAGGTGGTTGTTAATTTAATCTAAACTAAAATAAGCTTTTCTCTAAGCGGTTCTACTCCAATAAAATAACAAATAATTATTTTCGGTATTTTCCCATTCATTAAGAACTTGACCTCCAAATCTATCGTATATGTTAGGTTTATATATAGTCGCTGATACGAACATTGAATATCTGCAATGTATCTTCAATCTCAGCTTTATACATATCCTTATCATACATAGGTGATTTCTTTTTTTCTAAGTGGTGTATATGTGCATGAAACAGTGTTATAAGCTGAATGTTATCGGAATATAGTGCTATATTCATATTGCCATTTACAGGAACTGGTGATTCGTGTATTTCAATTCCAATCTCTTTCATATCATACCAACATTGTCTAAATTCCATATATAGTTTCTTGATTTCATCTGAACTGTTCATAATGTAATCTAATTCAATATAAAAAGTGGCACTTCGTTTGCTCATAATTTTATCAACGGATATAGTGAATCTGATTCCGGCATCTTCTAACGAAAGCAAGCTACGATAAAATTCTGAGAAACGAGTAATCGGTTGTCTGTCAGAAGATAGCAGAGAAGAGGCATCTTCATTAAACTTTTGCACCAGTGCAAAATTGTTGGTAATCGCTTCGGTAAAATTATATGGATATCTTGCCTTCCAACGGATATAATCGTTTTTCTTATCTGCAATGGTACTATTTGAGTCATTGATATCCGGTTGTAATTCGTCTCTTTTTTTAACCCATGCTGAAAGTCCTTCAATAATCCAGTTAGCACTCGAATATTATCCCTTTGAAAAGAGATAGAGTTTATATTAATTCAAACTATAGGTCTGAAATTGATGAGATGAAAGACAGAGATATTTTAGGATTCAGTATGGTTGAAAATAAAGATTCATTCCTCCTTGCTGTTGCTATGGGGGTTGATTCTCCTGAGGCTGTAAAAAGTAAGGATGGCTGGTTCCTCATGAAAAATCTTAAGACTACAGATAAAGCTTTACTGGCAGCAGTTCTTCTAGGAACTGCAAACGATGATAGTGATGTAGATGCTTTTGCAGATATTGAAAAGGCTTTAGACTTGTGTGAACAATGCGCAGAATCTGGCTTTAAGGATTTGAGAAAGCGTATTATCGATGCAGGAAAAGATAGAGAAATATTGGAACGAAGGATGATGAAAGAACTAGACTTGTTATATACAACAAATGTGGAAGCAGATATTTAAGTAGAAATTTCACCAATGCATTAAAAAGATCAGCGTTCATCTCCGAGTATTGTTCTGTTAGTAAATGATGACAAGAGGGCAGCCAAGAGGCTGTCCTTTTTTAATGGTTGAGATTTTGGTAATTCTTAAAATAATATTTAGTGAAAAAAAGTTGCATAAAAAATAATCGGTGATATAATAATGATAAGTAAATAGAAAAGTGACTTGGAGGAATGAGCCGTGATTATAGAGATAAGAGCAAATAACTGTTATGCATTTGAGGATGACATTACATTTTCGATGAAAGCAGATATGCGAAATAAAAAATTTGGAGCAAATGTTCACAAAGAGAATAATTTTAATGTCCTTAAAACGGTAGGAATATATGGACCAAACAATGCCGGTAAAACATGTCTAATCAAGTGCATTAGGGCAATAAGAAATGTACTTTTAAATAAGAAGAATGGACTGATGCCAAATATATTTACTGATAGTGATGTATGCGAGTTAGGTGTTACATTTATGGCATCTGGAAGAAAGTTTTCTTATGATTTTAAGTACGACGCAGAAAAAGAAGAATATATATATGAGTCATTTTCGGAGATATTTAAAGATAAGTACAACAACGAAAATGTAGTTTGTTGGTTGAAAAAGGATACTGTTAGTGAAGTATACGAGTGTATTGATGAATCTGTTCAGACTATGATTTCTGTTGTATCGAAGAATAATTTGTTATGCTATGTGGTAGATACAAGTAAATTCGAACATATCAACGAGATGAAGCAGATTCTTGTCGGATTTGCAGAAAAAATTGATATCATCAATATGAATAACATACCTATGCAGCACACGATTGAACTTATGAAGAATAAGAATCAGTTGCAGCAGAAGGTTGTTGAGTTCATAAAAAATGCTGATTTATATATGGATAATTTTGAATATGTGGATATGGATAAGATACAGCTGAAAACTGGTGAAGGTGATGAAAAGCCAGATGAGAAAGTGCTTGATATTCCGGAGAACATTATGGATCAAATCAGATTGGTATCCACTTATAAAGGAGTCCATGTACCAAGTATGATGTTTGATTCTACAGGAACAAAGAAGATTGCTGCTATTGCCAGCTATGTAATCGAAGCACTTGAACAGGGCAGAATTTTAGTCGTGGATGAGCTGGACAGCAGTATTCATTTTAAGCTCACCAGAGCGATTGTTGCCATGTTTAATAATGAATTGAATACAAGTGCACAGATGATATTTACAGTACATGATATAAATCTTATGGATTGCAAGAGAATGTTCCGGAAGGAGCAGATTTGGTTTGTTCATAAGGATGAAGAAGGCGTATATGTGTATTCACTTGCAGATTTTACAGCACAGCAGGGTGTACGAGATACAACAGATGTTATGGAAAAATATAGGAAAGGTGCACTTGGAGCTTTACCTGATCCAGAATTGATTAACTCTTTGCTCAGTATTAAAGGTGGTGTAAAGGGGGATGATGCTAATGCCAAATAAGCTCCCTAAGTTTTTTGACAATCACAAAATTTGTATTATCTGTGAAGGTAATGAGGAATATGAATATCTAAATCGGTTAAAGAATTTAAAAGTGTGGAATGAGCAATATGATATCTCATTGGTTAATGCCGGTGGAAATGGGAATATTCCAGCGAGATATCAGGACCGCTATCAAAATGGAGCAGACGAACTTGTACTTGTATTCTGCGATACAGAAAAGAAACCGCATGAGCAGTATGAAGACATTAAACGTAAGATTAATGAGTTTCATGGTGTGGATAATGCTGCAGATGAAGTGATTATGTTTGGGAATCCTTGTACGATGCAGATTATATCTAAGCACTGGACCGATAAAAATTTGAAATCTCCAGCAAAACCGGTGAACGCTCCCTTGATAAAGGAATATACCGGGGTGGAGAATTACAAAGGAAGAGCAGACCAGGTTCATGAGGTTATGGAACATGTTACTGCGGAGAATTACAAAGATATGAGTCGCCGAGTGAAAGATTTGGATTCGGATGATTCTGTTACTGGTAGCAGTAATTTTGGAAAGTTCATAAAGCTGTTTGAGAGTGATGATAGTGGGTGGATTGAGGAGATTAATACTAATATAGAAATTTCTATATAATAGAAAGTACTAATATTTTAGTTTGCAAAGGAGAAAATTCCATGAAAAAACAAGAGTTGTTAATAAAATCTCGTGAAGCAATGTTAGCTGCTGTACAAATATATAATAATCCTCAAATTACATTTAAGTCAGAATCATTTATCTCACTTGCGGTAATTTCATGGACTTATCTTTTACATGCTTATTATGCAAATAAAGGAATAGATTATCGTTATTCTGAACAACATGGAAAACGAAAATTTTATGATAAAACGAAATATGGGGCATATAAGCATTGGGAATTAGAAAGATGTTTAAATAACAAGAATAATCCTCTAGACGAAGAAACAACTAATAATTTGAAATTTTTAATCGGGATTAGACATGAAATAGAACATCAAATGACAAATAAAATTGATGAAACGATAAGTGCTAAATTGCAGGCATGCTCAATTAACTATAATTTTTACATAAAAAAGTTGTTTGGAGATGATTATGGTGTAGACACTCAATTAGGATTAGCTATTCAATTTTCTCCAATTAATCCGACTCAGGAGCAGCTTATGTTAAATAATGAAAAAGTTACAAGTAATGTTAAAAACTTTATATCTGAGTTTGAAGAAAATTTATCTGACAAGGATGTAAGAAGTCCTAAATATGCATATCGATTATTGTTTACACCTCTTAATGCGAATAGAAAAGGACAAGCAGACCAAGTGATTGAATTTATTAAGCCTGGGACAGAAGATTCCGACAATCTTAACAAAGCGTATACACTTATTAAAGAGACAGAAAAGAAAAAATATAGTGCTACTGAGATTGTAAATTTAATGAATGAAAAAGGCTATCTTTGGTTCAATGTGTCTAAAATGACCGACTTATGGAAAAATAAGATTGGAAGTCGTGAGGGGTATGGTGTGCAAGTTACTTCATCTCTTTGGATGTGGTATGAAAATTGGATTCCTGTTGTTGAGGATTATTGTAAAAGAATGAATCCAACAATAAAAGCTAATACAATCAAAAATGGATTCTATCCAAATGAAATTGTATCCATTTTGAATGGAAAAGGACTTAATAAATTCACAACTAATAGTTTTATTAAATTCTGGCGAGATGAAATGAAAATCGATAAAGACAATACGGAATATTGTTATAAAATGCATAACGGACGCTATGTATGGTCGGAAAAGTTTCTTGCATTAATCGAAGAATATTGTGAATGCCACAAAGATGAATTTTACGAAGATGAATAGAAGCCTAGATGGGGATACAGGATTATGAACTCCAGACAAAACGCCTTGAACGGGTCAATGATCTGATTAAAGAACTGTGCCAACTGGTCAGGTATATGGATAAGTTGCTTGAAATAAAAGACATATGAATAACAAGTAGTTGGTTTCATTGCAGAAGTCGGTGATATCACGCGTTTCGATAGCGCGAAAAAACTTCAGAAATTGTAGAATTAGAACTGGTGGCAGATAGTTCTGGTAAATACAATGGAAAGACAAAGATAAGTAAAAGGGGGTAGTTTGTTCGCTGGTGACAGCAGAGTGAAACTGTACATTAGGATTTTCAGAATCAAAGAAAGCACTTCCGAAGTCTTTAATAAAAGGAAATGAATTGAAGAATCCGGAGACCATAGATTTAATCCTCTGAAAAGCAGCAAGCAGTTCATTGTTTGATGAAATTGTTGTTGGAGATATCATAACCCTTAATCAGTTCAAGGAAAAAATTGAAGATATTGTGTCAACAGAGGTATTGGGGGATGTAGTAGGAGAATAGGACCTATGAATGATGAAGATCATGTTTTGTTAAGCGAAAATTTGGAAGACCAGTTAAAAGCTGTAGAATGGGCGCGGGAACAAAAGAAGAAAATAACAGATGATAAAAAAAGACGTATCGCAGATGCACTCATGGAGAAGATGACACCTATGATTTTAAAGAGTGATGCACAGAAATTGAATGGGTACAATTGGGGTACACCAGAAATTCAACAATATAAACAACACACAAAAACGTATCAAAATGATACGGTTTGCAAACATGAAATTACTACTTTCATAAGAAAAATCGAACCCGAAAAAGAGTTTGAATAGTAAACAGAGCTTCATAAATGGCGTAAACAAGCCATTTATGGGGCTTTTTCTTTTGCCGTGATACCTATATGATACCTGTTTTGATAGTACCACAGATATTAATGAGTACTAAACAGAAGTGTCCAGAAATATAATTATGCATTATTAAGCTGAAATAGGCGTAGATATGTCAATGGTCTGAGCATTTATTTAGAGAATATGTTATGATAATAATATAATGTTTGGCTTTACTCATAATATCATTAAAATCTTATATAGTTATTACGGCATGAAGTCATAGTGTTCGATGTAGTATGAAAGGGAATGTATATGATTTATAAAAGTGTTATATTTAAAGCAGAACCATTTTCATACAATCTGGAATTTGATGATAGAATTACTCTTGTTGGTGGAGATAGTGGACATTGGGAGATTAAATAAGTTTTGAGACAGCAGAATGTTTTTGGACTAACAGTCCAATGATATTATAGTTCTCATAAGGTATTATAAAGTAAAAAGCTTGGAGGATATCTTATGGGAACTAATTTCTATCTTATGAGTAGAAATAAAAAGCTGATGAGGGAGCATTTTGCTGTTGAAACAGAATATGACATAAAGAATATTGAATACGCATTAGTTGATGAACCTTATCTTGGATATGAGGTTCATCTGAATAAGTTGAGTTGTGGATGGCGTCCATTATTCCAAAGATATAAGACAATCAAGACATTTAAGGAGCTGGAAGAGTTTTGCCTAAAAAATAAAGGCGTTATAAGCATTTATGATGAATATAGCAGAAGATATACATGGAAACAATATTTTGAAAGAGTATATGAGCATAGTCAGCAGAAGAAACAGCCACATAAATGGATATATGATATCGATCCAGTTTTACCAAATTGTGGACTCCGTTTACAAAATGTATCATGTACTGAACAGAAGGCAGAAATATATATTCCATTCTGCCATAGAGAATATAACGAAGAGGAAAAGCTGGCGAAGGAACGTTTTCATGTGCATGAAAGACTATGGTGTAAAGAAAATTATTGGGAAGATCCGGATTATCCATTTGATTGGACAGAAGGTGAGTTTTGCTAGAAGGAGCATATGATTATGTATGAGAATATTGATATGGAAAGAACTGGAATATTGTTGAAAGAGATGTTTGATAAATCTGGTTATACAGTAAAAGATATTCAGAAAATATTGCATTTATCATGCCCACAGCCTATATATCGATGGTTTAAGGGCAGCATTTTACCATCAGTAGATCATTTGTATGTATTGAGCAGGTTGCTTAAGGTCCATATGGAAGATTTGCTTGTGCCTAAATGTGAATATAGTATCATTACGGAAAAGTATGTAGAAAAATCATTAGGTGAAAAAAGACTATATGAATATTGGAAACGCTTATGCATAAAGAAATGTGCATAGATTTTGGTGGGTAGATAACATGGCACAATCTATGGATGAAGAGATTAAGAAAATTGCATGTATGATAGCAGAGCTTGATGGATTAGCATATAGTACATATAAACCAATAGTTGAAGATATATGTACAAGAATGGCATCAGAACCAGAAGTTGAACGCATTTTAGATTATATGGTCGGAATGTGTAATAGCGATAGAATGCTTGAATTATTTAAGCGGGTATGCAGGAAGTATATATATTTGTATCCGGAAATGATTACATCAGAAATATATACATATAAAGATATGTATGAAGGAACAGAAAAGGATTGAATTCGTGTATATATAGATAAGTTGTATTATAACGTCAATTGTGTAAAAAATATAGCTAAAGTAGAAAGTGAATGTTTGGTATGAATATAAAAGATTTAATTGGTGAAGCAACTGAATATGATAAAAAGCTGGCACTTGAGGAAAATAAACCAAAAAGTTGGTGCAAAAGTGTTAGTGCATTTGCGAATACATTTGGTGGGGCTTTAATTTTTGGAATTTCCAATGATGGACATGTTGTTGGACTTAATGATCCGGAAGGTGATGCTGAAAAAATAAGTGAAATCATAAAATCAAGATTAACTCCGATTCCGGAATTTAAGCTTAGATTCCATAAAACGGATGATGGAAAGGTTTTGGTAGTACTTGATGTATATAAAGGAGACGAAACGCCATATTATTATTCGGGAGATGGAGTACTGGAAGCCTATGTTCGAATTGGAAATGAGAGTGTAAAGGCAACTGCAACAGAATTAAAACGTCTTGTCCTCAGAGGAAAGAATACTTCCTATGATTCGCAGAATTCTACCTATAAGGCGGAAGATTATGCTTTTTCAAAGCTTAAGGAAAGATATAAGAAGTGGACCGGAAACAGTTTCGACGATAAAGATTTGGTTTCTTTTGGACTGGTAAATGAACAGGGGAACTTGACCAATGCAGGAGCGCTACTTGCCGATGAAAGTCCTATTCGTTGTTCAAGGTTGTTTTGTACAAGATGGAATGGGTTGAATAAAAGTGGTGGTGCAGTCGATGCATTGGACGATGCAGAGTATTCGGGCAGTGTTATTTCCCTGATTGAAAATGGGGAAGCGTTTATCAAACGTAATTGCAAAATGAAATGGCGTAAAACCGCAAATTCGAGAGAAGAAATGCCGGAGTATGTAGAGAGAAGTTATCACGAAGCACTTGTAAATGCCTTAGCACATCGTGATTATCTGGTCAATGGAAGTGAAGTCCATATTGACATATATGAT
The DNA here is from genome assembly GCA_934277375.1 of uncultured Coprococcus sp. Classification (GTDB taxonomy): domain Bacteria; phylum Bacillota; class Clostridia; order Lachnospirales; family Lachnospiraceae; genus Coprococcus. Next base: position 42,539 of record CAKQTZ010000015.1, read on the forward strand.
GATAGAATGGAAATCTATTCTCCGGGAGGAATGCCGGATGGTTCCGTGATTCAGGACAGAGATCCGCTTACAGTACCTTCTACCAGAAGAAATCCGGTTCTTGCGGATGTGTTTAACAGGCTTGGATATATGGAGCGTAAAGGTAGTGGATTTGGAAAGATTATTAGTGGATATGAATTTCAAATTAATTATAGTGAGGGTAAAAGACCAACATTTCGTTCAGATAGATATCAGTTTACTGTTGTGATGCCGAATTTGAACTATGAAGTTTCTCAAGATTTTGAAGAAAATGAGACAATGTCCGAATTAATGTCCGAATCAATGTCCGAATCAATGTCCGAATTGGAAAGAACAAGAATGCAGATTATTTTGCACTATCTCGATACAAATAAAGAAATAAATAGCTCTATTGCAGCAAAATTATTGAAAGTGGAAATAAAGACGGCAGGCCGACTGTTATCGAAGGCAGCAAAATTGGATATTCTTAATAGTTATGGAAAAACAAAGAACAAAGTATATTTTAGAGAATAGTGCAATGAAATAGAGAGAAAGACATCAGCAGATCCAGTTAATCATACAAATGCTTTTATGTTGAAGTCAATAACTCTTATAATGAACATGGGGAATGTCACAGAAAATGTCGTAGAAATGTCATAGAAAATGTCATAGAAATTTTGAGAAAAATAAAGTGGCTAAAATCAAAATATTGTAAGAAGAAGCTTCCTAAAGCGTGAGAGGCGCTTAAATAGCTTTCTGAAAAATAAATATTTCAAAGTTAGTCTCAACGAAGTCTCACGAGATTTGAGACTGAGTGAGACTCTATGATATAGCAAAACGCGATAAAACCGAGATTTTCAGGTAAATTATAAAGTTGTAGTTTCAAGTCAGTCTCATTTTTGAAATTGTTTGTTGAGACTAACGTGAGACTGAGGAGGTTCAAAATCATGGACATAAGTAAAAAAGATTGGAAGCTATTTCGAGAAAAATTATCAGGTTGGAAAATTATATAGAAGGTCTTGTTAAAGAGTATGCAAATTTTCTGAATGATGATAAAAAGCCTGCATCAGAGAAATTCTGGGAACTTGAAAAACGGATAAAAGAGGATAAGCGCCATCCGGGGGTTATCATGGAGATGAGTAAGTCAGAGATGATATGGGATATCGTTCGTCTCATTAGATTGAAAGTAATTACATATGATGATTTATCAGACTTTAGTGATGAATTACAGATGGAAGTAAAAAGAATGCTTGAGATGAGCAGGTGATACATAAGACATGTAAGGAGATGGAGTATGCTGGAAGTACAATTCTATAATTCAGTGGATGATTCACTATTAAAATTTGCAGTAATTATCTCACAGAGTAACGGCAAGTGGGTATTTTGCAAGCATAAAGAAAGAGATACTTATGAAGTGCCGGGAGGACATAGAGAAGCTGGGGAGAATATTCTTGAAACGGCTAAAAGAGAGTTGCAGGAAGAAACAGGGGCAGTCAAGTTCGAGATAAAGCCGATATGTGTATATTCAGTAATCGGTAAGACCAGAGTAAATGATACAGGAGAGGAAACATTTGGACTGCTTTGTTTTGCAGAGATAACAGAATTTGCGAAAGAATTACATAGCGAAATGGAGAAAGTTGTTCTTATGGATGAGTTGCCTGAGAACTGGACATATCCGTTGATACAGCCTAAGTTGATAGAAAAGTATTTACAGATGAAACAATAAAAAGCGAAACAATGTAAGTCAATAAAAATTCCTTATACAACCCCTCCATAATTTTTACAAATCTCCCCATTCCCCATCTTTTATGATAAAATAAATCATACTATTTGAAATGGAGGACAACTATGATTCAAGATAAAACGCAGTTAGTACGTGACGGATTGGAAACTGCATATATAGATGGCAATATTGCTTCTGAGATATCATATAAGCCGGGCTTTGTTTCAAATAATCACAGGGAAGGCAAGAAAGTTATTTCAGTCATAGAGAGTGAACTTCTAAAATGTGATAAGTTTCAGATAAGTGTGGCATTTATTACTTTGGGCGGTGTAACACCGCTTCTTCAGACGTTGAAAGAGCTTGAGAGAAAAGGTGTTCCAGGGGAGATATTGACATCTAATTATCTGGATTTTAGTGAGCCTTTGGCTCTGGAGAAATTGCATTCTCTGAAGAATATAAAGATTAGAATGTATGATACAAGATCTGCTAACAATGGCTTTCATACAAAGGGATATATATTTAGAGAGGAAGAAATATATAGGATAATAATTGGCAGTTCTAATATTACCAGTGCTGCACTCACGACCAATAGAGAATGGAATACGAAGCTTGTTTCCACGGCACAGGGGGAGATGACAGAGGATATTTTAAGAGAATTTGACGAGTTATGGAACTCAGAATATGCTCTGGACTATGATGTGTTTTATGAGGAATATAAGCAGAGATATGACATAATCAAAGCTCAAAGGAAAATCGCTTCAGAGGGAAACGTTACCTCATTGGAGAGATATAAATTAAAACCAAACAGCATGCAGGTGAGGTTTATTGCTAATCTGAAAGCTATATTGGAGAATGATGAGAAGAGAGCTCTCCTTATAAGTGCCACTGGTACGGGAAAGACTTACGCGTCGGCATTTGCTATGCGTGAGCTTGGATTCAAGAGAGTGTTATTTCTTGTCCATCGAGCGTCACTTGCTGTACAGGCAAAGAAATCGTATCAGAGAGTTTTCGGCAGTACGATTTCTGTAGGGTTGGTAGGTGCTGGTTATCATGAATACGATAGAGATTATGTGTTTGCCACTGTGGAGACGTTAAATAGAGATGAGCATTTGCAAATGTATGATCCAGCCGAGTTTGATTGTATTATTTTGGATGAGGCTCACCATAGCTCGGCAAATACATATCAGAAGGTTATGAATTACTTTACTCCACGTCTATTCCTTGGCATGACAGCTACGCCTGACAAGAGGAATGACAATGATTCTGGGGAAAATATTTATGAGATATTTAATCATCAGATAGCCTATGAGATTCGTCTGCAGCAGGCAATGGAAGAGGACTTGCTGTGTCCATTTCACTATTTTGGAATTACTGATTTATCCGTTGTACAGGATACCAAGTCAAAGAATCTATCTGAAGAAGATTTTAATAAATTGGTATGTGACGAGCGTGTAAAGCTTGTTATAGAGCAGTCGAATTACTATGGTTACAGCGGAGAACGCGTAAAGGGCCTGATATTTTGCAGCCGTAACCGGGAGTGTAAGGAACTTTCAAAGAAGTTCAACGAATTAGGATATAGGACAGTTGCACTCAGTGGTGAGGACTCAGAGATGGTTAGGCAGGATGCGTTTGAGAGACTTGCCATGGATGAGAGTGACACAGCGGCAGATAAGACTCCTATAGATTATATTTTCTCTGTGGATGTCTTAAATGAAGGTGTTGATATTGTCGAGGTAAATCAGGTCATCATGTTGAGACCGACTCAGTCACCAATTGTTTTTATACAGCAATTGGGAAGAGGCCTTCGAAAAGCAGAGGGGAAAGAATACGTTGTAATCCTTGATTTTATTGGAAACTATAACAACAATTTCATGATACCGATTGCCTTATCAGGAGATAGAACATATAACAAAGATAATATCCGTAGATATGTCATGGAAGGTGAACGGATGATTCCTGGTGCATCTACGGTTCATTTTGATGAGGTTAGCAGAAAGAGAATTTTTGCGTCGGTTGATAACACAAACTTTAGTGATATAAGGCTTATCAAAGAGAATTATACGAACCTCAAGAATAAACTTGGACGTATTCCCAGATTGAGGGATTTTGATGAATACGGCGAGATGGATGTTATTCGAATCTTTGATAACAACAGTCTCGGATCGTATTATAAGTTTTTAGTGAAATATGAGAAAGAATACAAGACTCGCTTGCCAGAGGATGAAGAAAAAATAATCGAATTTGTTTCTAAGAAATTGGCAAATGGAAAAAGAATTCAAGAACTTCAGATGTTGAAAAGAATACTTACATATGCCCGGGGCCTAGCTAAATTGGGTTTGTTTGCTGGCCTTTCAGAGGATATGAAGAAATATGGAAGAGATGTCAGTCAGGAGCAGAAGGAAAACATTGTAAATGTTATGACTAATGAATTCCCGGCTGGAGCGAGCAAGAAAACTTACGCGAAGTGCGTGTTTATTGAGAAAAAAGAAAACGATTATTGCCCAACAAAGTCATTTTTACAAATGCTGTCAAATGGCGAATTTTATGATATCATTCAAGAACTTGTTGAATTTGGTATTAGCAGATACGAGCGTGATTATAGTAATACATATGATCAGACGGACTTTGTTTTGTACCAGAAATACACCTATGAGGATGTATGTCGTCTTCTCAATTGGGAGCAGAATGAAGTTCCGTTAAATATTGGTGGATATAAATATGACAGAAAGACGAAGACATTTCCTGTGTTCATCAATTATGATAAGGCAGAGGATATTAGTGACACCACGAAATATGAAGATCATTTTATTCCGGGTTTCAGGGATCGATTGATAGCTATTTCGAAGTCTGGCAGAAGTTTGCAGTCAGAGGATGTACAGAATTTCCTTAAAGCGAAGGAAAAAGGAATTCATGTAGAGCTTTTTGTAAGAAAGAATAAAGATGATAAGATTTCTAAGGAGTTTTATTATCTTGGACATATGACAGCAAGTGGAAAAACTAAAGAATTCAAAATGACGAACACAGAGAAAACAGCAGTGGAAATTGAATGGATACTTGATGTTCCGGTGCGTGAAGATATTTATGAGTATATTGTAAATTCTTAATTGGAGGATGTATGAAGACAATAAGAGTAGTTGCTGCAGTAATTGTAAGAGAAAAAAACAACCAAAAGCAGATATTTGCAACCCAGAGAGGATACGGAGAACTTAAAGGGGGATGGGAATTCCCAGGAGGAAAAATAGAAGCCGGAGAAACTCCACAGGCCGCACTGATCAGAGAGATAAACGAGGAACTGGACGCAAGGATAAATGTTGGAGAATTGCTTGATACTATCGAATATGATTATCCAGCTTTTCATTTGTCGATGGATTGTTTCTTGTGTGAGCTGGCAGCAGATCATCTGGAGTTAAAAGAGCATGAGGATGCGAAATGGCTCACTATAGAGGAGCTTGATTCAGTCGATTGGCTGCCGGCGGACGTGACACTGGTAGATAAGATAAAGGGGAAGCATATGTAAAAATAGATTCAGAAGTGAGGTTATAAGCAAGAAAGATCGGAAGATATTTCAAGAAAGAAGATTAGGGGTTACATTATAAGGAGCACACCAAATGGAAAACAAGCAAAAGGCAGCAGTCCTGGAAATCCTAAACTACTGGAAAATTACAGAATTTCTAGGTCAGACCGACATTCCACAGGAAAGTTCAGAGAACAAAAAGTTAATTAAAAATATTAAGAATGGCAAAGCGGTTAAGGCAGAGAAGATCGAGGTCTTCCTTGATTTGCTAGCTTTGTCGGATTCTGATATAGATCTGGAAATGATCCTGGAAAATGACAGGGACGACTATGCGAAGTTTCCTTCGGTTGGTGATGAGATCCATTTTTGTCTGGGGAAGGTAGAGAGGAATACAGTAGTTGATTATCTTGCGAAGTTTATAGAGGATAAATCCGATAATCCTGAGATAGCTTATCCCCCAAAGAGCGCGATCGCATGGTGCTCATTCAAGACAGATACGAAAGGTGTGTATCTTCAGAACAGTTTCAAACTGTCACCAATACTGTGGGCAGTTGCCAAGTGGGATGAGACAAGAGCGCATAATAGTCATGACTTTTCTCTCGATACTAGCGAGTATGAAGAACTTGTTGGAGAGATCGATGAGGAACTGCAGGACCAGAATGTCGATGAGTTCATTTCAACCATATATGAAAAGATTTTTAACGAGTATGTGAAACACAGGTTCTCAGATGATCCTCAGGAATCGATGGGAATTGCCGAATACAACAGGTATGCGAGCGAACAGGCCAGAGATGCGGACGAGGACGCATTTGACTATGCGGATCTGGGTAAAAGCTTCTTTTTGAATGACATTATCCAGTTGTCAGAGCTGGTTCAGAACGGGAACTTTGGCGATGGGAATGAATATGAGAAGAAAGTGATCGAGTACATTCTGGCAGGGTACGAAAAGTCGAAAGGCCTAGACAATTTACCGAGAACGATCATCTCACCGGATGCGGGAAAAAGTGAGATGAAGCGGTTCTTTGATAGAACTCTCAGCGTTACAAATTCACCAAGGGGTAAATGGCCGGCCAAATATATGCCGGCGTTGATGCAGCAGGTTGCAGTCAATATAGCGATCAGACAGGATGGGGATGCGCCTGTTTTTTCTGTAAATGGACCTCCTGGAACGGGAAAGACTACATTGCTCAAGGAGATCGTGGCAAGCAATATTGTTGAGCGTGCATGGCTTCTCGCTGAGAATGCAGAAGAGCCGGATGCTATATTCGAGATGCATTCATTTTCTCATGGCCATCTTGAGGCAAATGCGAATGCCTATTACCAGTATGCGCCTCATTATTATTCGATAAATGTTGATGAGATCAACAATTATGGTATGCTGGTTGCATCATGTAACAATGCGGCGGTGGAGAATATCACGATAGATCTTCCAAAGGCGAGAGATATACTTGACAGTCTGGAGTCATCTGGGGATGACGATGATGATGTTCGGCGTGGCCTGGATGAGGTCCGTGATTTGTTTGATATCGACAAGACCGACGACGTGGAGACTATAACCAGATACGGAAAGAGCCGCGAAGAGAAGGATATTTATTTTACGCGGTATGCGAATAAGCTTCTAGGAGACGCTGATTGCTGGGGCCTGATATCCGCTCCATTTGGCAGAAAGACGAATATCCGTAAGTATTGCAATTCGGTCCTGAAGCCATTTGTGGAGGACTACAAATCAAATGATGTCAGAGAGCAGCATAAGGCAAAATATCTGGAGGTAAGAAAAAAGTTTTTATCTCAGTACAAATTGGTTGAAAACTTACGAAAAGAATTAGGACAGATCTGTGCTCTGACAGGGTCGGTTCCTATGGAGCTGCAGGAAGATGCATCAGAGGATTTGTCATGTGAAGTAAGTGATGTGGAAAGAAAGCGGCAGATGCTTGAGCGTCAGTTATTTGCTGAACAAAAAGAGCTGATCGAGCTTGAGGAAAGCAGACCGAAGGGATTGTTCGCTTGGCGTAAAGATACATCAACAAGGAATTTGCTGATTCAGGAGAAGAAAGCGATAGTTTCAAACCTTAGAACAGAGATTGATTCTTTGAATATCAGGTTATCTGGGCTGCAGAATCTTCAAGTATACCAGGGTAAGATTGTGGAGTATTCACATGGTCAGAAGAAAATGACTCCAATAGACGATGCATTTATGGAGAATTACGTATCCAGGGATGACCGGCTGTCAACAAAAGCACAGATAACCAATCCTTGGTTTACCGCCCAGTACAATAGAGAGCGAGAAAAGTTATTCCTGTATGCATGTAAGCTGCATAAGGAATTCGTCATTTCTTCAAAATGCATGAGACACAACATCATCAACCTGATGATAGCGTGGAATGTGTTCGATGACTGTAGTGAGAGAATGGCGGCCGCAGACAGGGAAGAAGCCATGCCTTACATGCTTCAGAGTATATTCCTGCTCACCCCTGTGATATCCACAACATTTGCTTCTGCACAGACATTTCTGGGGGATGTGAAGGAAAGCGGTGTGCTAGGAACTCTTATCGTCGACGAGGCAGGACAGGCACAGCCACAGATGGCAGTTGGTGCGATGTTTAGGTGCAGAAAAGCAATCATAGTCGGAGATCCAAAGCAGATCGAGCCTGTGGTTACCGCAGAGACTGACATGATAAAACAGTTGCTTACCTCAGAGATATTGGCAGGTTACAAGGATAAGAAAATCTCTGTTCAGGCTTTTGCTGACTACATAAATCCGTATGGAACTTATCTTGGAAAGGATGAGGAGAAAGAGTGGGTAGGCTGCCCGCTGGTAGTCCATAGACGCTGCATTGATCCGATGTACACGATCTCAAATGTGCTTTCATATGATGGAACTATGAAGCAGCAGACCGCAGAACCTAAGGAGGACAGGGTAGAGACATTTATCCTGGACAAGAGCTGCTGGATCGATGTAGCCGGTGCTGAGAATTCGGGCAAAAAGGATCATTTTGTCAAGGCCCAGGGCGAGCTCGTGCTGAAACTTCTGAAAAGAAAATTTGAACGGGATTCCGGTGATATCCCTAGGTTGTTTATCATCACACCATTTACATCGGTGAAAGAGGGGATGCTGGAGATGATAAAGAAATCAGAGTTATACGGAAAAGAGGCAAGAGTCAGAAAATGGCTTAATGCAAATAACATTGGAACAGTGCACACTTTCCAGGGGCAGGGAACGGATGAGGTTATATTCCTGCTCGGATGCGACAGCAAATCTATGGGAGCCGTCAACTGGGTGAACAATAATATCGTCAATGTCGCAGCGACAAGGGCAAAATTCAGATTTTACATGATAGGAGATAAGTCGGTATGGACGTGCAAACCGGTGAGGGTTGCGAGAGAATGCACAGCAGAGATACTAACAGCTAAAGAAGTCGAGGATGTATTTGGTGGCAAGCCCAAAGAGGTTAAGTCTGCATCTTTAAAGATATCTATGATATGCCCTGAGTGTGGGGGAAAACTCATCGAGAGATCGGGAAAATTCGGCAAATTCATAGGCTGCTCGGGCTTCCCGAAATGCCGGTTCACGCAGTCGGTATAGGAACCCCGCAACACCCCGTTGCTTTCCCCCACCCCCACAATCTGTTATGATACCCCTAACGGAGGTGAACACAATGAACATAAAGGAGACAAAGGACGTTATATTAGAACTTCGAACCAAAAGGGGATTATCCCAGGATGACCTGGCAGAGAAGGTCATGGTCACAAGGCAGGCGGTGTCACGCTGGGAAAATGGCGATACAGTGCCGAATACAGATACGTTGAAACTGCTCTCAAAGGAATTTGATGTATCGATAAACACTCTGCTTGGCGAACCGAGGAAACTGATATGTCAGTGCTGTGGAATGCCACTCGAGGACGATGCCGTTATGGGACGGGACAGTGACGGTGCGCTGAACGAGGACTACTGCAAATGGTGTTACGCCGACGGAACCTATACCTACAGCAACATGGATGACCTGATAGAAGTTTGTGTGAAGAATATGGTGGGAGAGAATTTCACCTATGAGCAGGCTAGAGCATATTTGAAGGAAATTCTGCCGAAGCTTGATTATTGGAAGCGTTATGAGCAGCTAAGTGATGGCGGCCAGTTTGAGGCATTTAAGAGGCAGCTTATAGATGAGATAAATGCCCTTCAGATAGAGGGGATGCCCCGTCTTGAAAGACTCAATGCGCTTGTTGGCAAATATGTAAATCTCGAGTATCGTTTGCCAAATGGCATGAATGTCAGATTCCTTGATGACGGGAAGACATATCTGGGAAATCAGCAGGAATGCGAATTTGGCGGCGACAGATGCTTTGGAGTTCTGGCGGATATGGATTTTATTTTGATATCGACATATGAGGCGGAAGGTACAAATCCGGAGCTGGTTCTTTATAAAAAGAGGTAGTATAATGAGTTAGGTTATTGCATCAATAATCTTTCACAATTTATATTACAGGGGGAATACATATGTTACAATGTGCCGGATGTGGCAGCAATCTGGTATATGATATAGCAAGAAAGAAAATGTACTGCAAGGCTTGTGGAAATGAATACGAACCGGAGAGTGTCGACAAGGATGATGACAGCGAGGAACGTAAGCTGATGGAGCTTACCGTATTTATTTGCCCGCAGTGTGGTGGAGAGATATACAGCACAGATGAATCAGCGACGGGATTCTGCAGTTACTGCGGTGCGGCGACAATGCTTTCCAGTCGGTTGAAAAGCGAGAGAAGACCGGATTATGTGATACCATTTTCGGTGACGAAGGACATGTGCAAGGCATCATATGCCACAGTCATGAAGAGGGCAATATACGCTCCGAACAGGCTGAAACACAGACGAAATGTGCAGGAGTTCCGTGGAATCTACATGCCGTATTGGCTGTGTGATGTAGGACGGATTTTGCGGACATTCAAAATAAAAAAGAATGTGGAGGTAACAGACAATGGCAAAATCATTATTT
>CAKQTZ010000016.1 GCA_934277375.1 uncultured Coprococcus sp.
ATGCCGAATAATATGAATGTGGGGTCAGGCCCCATGCCGAATAATATGAATGTGGGGTCAGGCCCCATGCCGAATAACATGAACGGAGGAACTAGAATACCGCCACAGGGGTACATGAATAACACTGCCTACAGGAGAAATCCTATGGCATCGGCAGACAGGTTCAGAATGTATGGAATCCCGGTGCTTGTGTATGCGGTCGTATGTGCTGCATGCCTGTATAACAACTGGTCAAGTATCCTGTCAGCTGTGATGGCAGTAGTGTCTATAATATTCATAAGTATGAGTATAGTTCGACACGAGAAGAGAAGGGCAGCAATGAGTGGAATGATGGTATCAACGCAGAGTGTTTTGTCAAGGCAGGTGATACTTATTCCGTATTATATTATTATATTCCTGCTTTCGACTGCGCTCTGTCTTACTGACGATGCATATATTATATTTGGCTGCAACGTTGGAGTCATTCTGATGGAGATGTATGCCGTTATGACATATTTTAATGATACAGGCAGATATGGGATATTCAAGGGAGTATTTTCATTCCTTGAACTATTCTTTGGAGCAGTAGGATATATAAATATGCCATTTGTTGACAGACGTGCAGAGCGTGAGAAAACCGGAAGAAGCAGAAACTCAAAGTTGATGTATGTTCTGCTTGGGTGTGCGATAGCATTGCCGATCCTTGTGATAGTGCTCAATATCCTGTCGTCCGCAGACCCTGTATTTGCAAAGGTTATCAAGGACATATTTGGTAAGATATTTTTCTCGTGGGACATAGTGAAGATCATACTGTTTGCATTTGTCATATTCCTGTTTGTATATGGCTTTATGGTCAAGGCGGGCAGAAGTGATCTGGGGGCAAATGCACCGAGAGACGGACAGTATGACTCTGTTATAGGAATAACAGTAACAGTCATTCTGACGATTTTCTACCTAATATTTGCTGTTGTCCAGATCGTGTATCTGTTTATGAACAGTGCAGGACTTCCGGATGGTATGACATATGCGAAATACGCAAGACAGGGATTTTTCCAGTTGCTTTTTGTGGCAGTAGTTAATGTATGTCTGGTCCTTATATTCAGCGCTATATTCCGAAAGAGTCAGGTGCTTAACGTGTCACTCCTCATGATGTGCATATGTACATACATCATGATCGCTTCGTCTGCTGTGAGATTGTCGATGTATATCAGTGAATATGACCTCACATATTTGAGGATAAATACTATATGGGCACTGGTTGTGACATCGATAGTGATGTTTGGAGTGATAGTGAGTCTGTTCTGGAGCAAAATGCCGCTGTTCAGATACATATTAATGACGGTTATAGTATTGTTCACATTGTATGCATTTATAAGACCGGGGGCAGTGATAGCAAAATATAATCTTGCCCAGCATCATTCCGGCAGATCGGTAGACGTGCGGTATGTCATGAATATCGGAAGTGATGGTGTGCCGTATATGATCGATTATCTGGAGGATAAAGGAATTACGGCAAATGATACTGTGAGAAAGGCCAGCGGCCATAATGACGATGATGATATGTATAGTTATTACAGTGAGAAGACTGTAGGAACTCTGCTGAATGATATTCTGGAAGAAAATGATGACAAGGGATATGTGAGGAGCTTTAATATATCAAGATATAGAGCATCAAAGATGATACGGAGCTACACAAATAAATAATGCTATGTAAAAGAACAAAAATAATCAAATGAATAGCTATAAAACGGATAGGAAGCTTATACAAAGAAATAGGACTATATAGTATAAAAAGACAAAGATAAAGGCGGACGACATAAGATATCGTCCGCCTGATTTTTTATGATGAGGTATTATCAGTCTTCCTCTGGAACGTAGTGTCTTGATGTATAATATTCGAAGATGTCCTCTGATTTGTCATAAGGCAGGAACTGTGATCTTTCTCTTACGATCCATTGGTTGTCGTTGTGAATAACTTCGCCAAATACATAGCAGTTGTTGTGCTTTGCATCCTCACATGCCTTGAATATTGCGTCCTCACGTACATATACCTTTTCGGTATGCTTACATTTGATCAGTGCAAATACGTTGTCCACCTCAGCAAGGCACTGCTTGTGGAGATTGCCATTATATATGTAGAGGAAGAGGATGATCCTTGAGACATTATCACCTCTGTCGAGATATATACGCATTTCTTCGTCTATTCCCTCTTTCTGACCGGTTCTGTCGTCGCCCTTTAATACCACAGAATCGCTGCGGCTGTATTTGTGTCCCCAGAATACAAGTTCCGGGTCTGAACCATCGTTGTGTTCAACTATTGCGGCGAGATTCAGGTCATAGGTATCCTCCGATGTGGCACTCATGATGCTGTCTATTGCAATCTTGATCTTTTTCTTTAAATCAGCTTTTTTGGCATCCCAGCCAATACCGACTGTTAATTTATTGTCATCCTTTACGATATATTCATTCATAAGAAAACCTCCTTTTTATAAGAAGAATAACAGTGTATCTATGAAGAATGTAGGTATAAGTATAGCAACTGACCAGGCGAGATATCCTACGAAAGAAGGCATCTTTATACCATTTTCTTCAGCTATAGAACGAACCATGAAATTAGGTGCGTTACCAATGTAAGTATTTGCGCCCATAAATACGGCACCACATGAAATAGCCATCAGCATAACCTGAGGAACAATTCCCATGGCTGTGCTTATACCCTCAGCAAAGCCGCTTGATGCAGCAGTGGTGAAGAATACAAGGTAGGTAGGTGTATTATCAAGAAAACTTGATAACAGTCCGGTCATCCAGAAGAACTGGGCCGGGTGAGTGAGTCCAAGCTCTGAACCTCTGGCCTTGAGGATCAGGAGAGCCGGGATCATGGTTATAAATATTCCAACGAACAGTATGGCAACTTCCTGGATCGCATCCCATGTGAAGTTGTTTGCTTTGCGCACCTTCTTGTTGGTTGTTTTGAACGAAAGGAGTGCGGCGATGAGCATGATCACAATCTCTATTATAGATGCCCATGAAAGTGTGACACCTTCACAGAAGTTGATACCCTTGGCAAAAGCAGGAAACTTCATAGGAAGGACACCACTAAGGATAACTGCACCAACTATCATAATAAGGAATATAATGTTGTGTGCACCTCTAAGTCTGATAGGCTTCTTAGTTGCTGCATCAAATACAGGTTTTTCACGTCCGTCAGAGATATCCTTCTTGTATGCCCTTGTATCGAGGAAGAAGAATACAGCGAGGAGTATTATCAGGTTCACTACCATGACCTTTGCGAGACGGAGACTCCAGAAGAAATCAACACCGTTCATAAATCCCATAAGCAGTGGAGGATCACCTACAGGTGTAAGACATCCACCGATATTTGAAACAAGGAATATGAAAAATACGATTATCTGTACTTTTCTTCGTCTCCATTTATTTGCCTTGATAATCGGTCTTATCATAAGCATACTGGCACCGGTGGTTCCGATCCAGCTCGAAAGTAAAGTTCCAATAAGAAGCAGCAGTACATTGAGCTTTGGGGTACCTACCAGATCACCCTCCAGAGAGATGTTACCTGCCACACAGAACAGTGCAAACAGTAATACTATGAATGTAAGGTAATCACCAATCATGACTTCAAGTAATTGTTCGCCCATAGTTCCAAAACCGTGGAATATGGCAAACGGTATTAAAAATAGAAGAGACCAGCCCGCTACGGCCCACTGCTTATGTTTTTCCCACCATTCGCCAGCGATGAGGGGCATTACAGCGATGCATAAGAGCATGCACACAAATGGAATACACCATGTAAGTGGAAGTTCAGAGCCGAGGCTCTCTCCGTCGGCAGCAAGTACCCTGTTCTGCGAAAGAATCAGGAGTGATGCCGTGGTGCAAATACCTAGAAATAACTTGTTTTTCATTGTTTTTGCCTCCTATTAATTATAATTGAAAAACCTTATCTATGCTAACAAATATATGGTAAAAATTCAACGAAAAAAAACGAAACTTTGCCATTTATTTTCCAAGACAAAAATATATTAACTATGGCTCAATATAAAAATATGTGGTAAAATAAAAAAGACTGAATTGTAATATTTTAGTCAGTTGACGATACAAGAGGTAATATGAAATATTATGGAACATCAATGGTCAAAGGCTTATAAACCTAAGAGAAAATTATATGTTTTGAGATCCCGTGAGGCAGAGGGATTTGATGAGTTTTGTCAGGAGAATGGTTATGACTGGTACAAAAGCTTTAGCAATATATACCGGCCTCTTGCGAACAGAGCACTGTTTTATATGCCGGAGAAGATGATGGATACCGGATATTCCAGACTGTGCGGTGGTGTGGAGATCGGATACAGTGATATGGAGGTCGTTCCGGAGGACTGTGTAAGTATTACAGTTCCTGGATTTGATGTTGTAGATATAAAAGGGTTTGATATATCATTGATAGAAGATATACCGAGACTCATGACGATGGCGTATTCATATGCGAAATTATATATAGAGACAGAGAAGGTACATATAGTATCGAATCATAAGCTTCCATATATATGTTATATGGAGAGTGCAGACAGTTTGTCTGTGGAGATACCTGTGTGGTCCAGTAAGACCAAGACAGAGGAGATGCTCACCCTCGACAACATGAGTAAGAGGGATCTATATGAGATTGCATACAGAGAGCCGGCAACTGGACATTACAATTGGACGTGGCTTAAGGAGAAGCTGGAGCAGTGTGAGTATATTGGACTTGATCAGTTTATATTTGCCAGATTTGATATCAAGGGATTCCGGCTGATCAATAATGTTATGGGACGTGAGGTAGCCAAGGAGCTGTTCAGGTACATCTGTGATGCCATGACCAAACAGGACTGGATACTTTATTCGGCAAAGTGTGAAAGCGATGACTTTGCCATGATAATCAGGTATATGCCGGAGGACGAAATACTGAACAGGCTGTATACTTTTTTTGAGGAGATAGGGCAGCTGCCATCTAATAAAAAGTATAAGATATTCTATAGCTGTGGTCTGGTATTCTTTGATGAATTTGAGAAGCTGAGTATGTCAATGCGTATAGAAGATATGGCTCAGATGGCGCATCTCCAGTGTATAAAGACGAATGTCAACGAGATCAAGATATACACTTCAGAGATGAAAAAGGAATATACCATGGCACAGCAGTATAAGCTTGAACTGCCAGATGCCATAGAGAATGAGGATCTCATGGTATATCTTCAGCCGAAATATAACCCTCAGAATGACACGCTTACAGGGGCAGAGGCTCTTATAAGATGGTTTTATAAGGGAGGAGACATTCTGTCGCCAAAGCATTTTGTTCCGCAGTTTGAGGCTGATGGCACCATAGATATTATCGACAGATACGTTCTCAGGAAGGTATGTAAGAAATTCAAAGAGTGGAAGGAACTCGGATACCCGCTCTACCCGATATCGTGTAATCTGTCAAGACATCAGATATCCAGACCGGATCTGATATATATATTGTGTGATATAGTGGACGAATTTGGGGTTGATCACTCATTGATAGATTTCGAGATAACAGAGAGTGCTGATTTTGCTGATGTCCAATATCTTATAAAAGTGTTGAACGATCTGAAAGCCATGGGTTTCAAGATATCGATGGATGATTTCGGAACGGGCTATTCAAGTATGGCGCTTTTGAAGGATATGCCACTTGATATAATCAAAATAGATAAGAGCTTTATAGACGGTATAGCTTCTAGTGAGCCAAACGATAAAGATATGCTTATGACGCAGGATATCCTGACTATAGCGCGTCATCTTGGAATCAAAAGCCTCGCAGAAGGAGTAGAGACATTTGAACAGAAGGAGTATCTAAGAGAGTGGGGATGCCACTATATACAGGGATACTATTATAGCAAGCCTATACCTATCACAGGATATGAGTATCTGCTAAAGAAGATCATGCTTGGACAGCAATAAGAAGTAACGTAAAACAGTATCAAAAGAGAACTGGTGTTGGACAACCAGTTCTCTTTTTGATGTTGGTGGAAATGATGGCATTTTTTTGTATATACTTATATGTGGATTATACACAAAACAAGTATACATATTTAATAAGCAATGAAAAAAATAATTAAGAATCATTCTTAATAAGCATTGACATTAAATAAAAAGTATGTATAATAAAACATAGTTGATAAATAAACATCAACAAAGTAAGCAGAATATATTATATCAATCAATGATAGATGTTGATTAGTAATTTTTAAGAAAAGGAGAAAACGTTATGTCAAAGTTTGTATGTACAGTATGTGGTTATATCTATGAAGGAGAGCAGGCTCCTGCGGAGTGTCCAATCTGCCATGCCGGAGCAGACAAGTTTAAAAAAGTAGAGGGAGAGCTCACGCTTGCAGCAGAACATGAATTCGGTGTATACGCCGAGACAGTTAAGAACAATCCAGAGATAAGCGATGAGGACAAGAAGTATATATTTGATCAGCTCAAGGCAAACTTCGAGGGTGAGTGTTCAGAGGTTGGAATGTATCTCTGTATGGCTCGTATAGCCCACAGAGAGGGTTATCCGGAGATCGGTCTGTACTGGGAGAAGGCAGCATATGAGGAAGCTGAGCATGCTGCAAAGTTTGCTGAGATGCTTGGATCAGATCTTGAGCAGAATATGACAGCATCAACAGAGAAGAACCTTGCATGGAGAGTTGACTGTGAATTTGGAGCAACAGCAGGTAAGGTAGATCTTGCAAAGTGTGCAAAGAAGAATAACCTGGATGCTATCCACGATTCAGTTCATGAGATGGCGAGAGATGAGGCAAGACACGGAAAGGCTCTCAAGGGACTTCTGGACAGATATTTTGGAAAGTAAGGCAGGCTGCCTGAATTGCAGATAAGGGAAGTTGGCGCAGGCTGACGTCCCAACATAATAAAAAGATAGTATATATATTGGTATATACTATAACAGACCGTAGACAAAGACCATGGCAAGCGCCATGGTCTTTATTTTTGTGCTAAAATCAAGCATTATGTGATTTGATTTGTAATTTATTTAGGGGAGTTGTTTTGTATTTTAGTTGTTAGTTGTTGTCTATATCAGTATTTAGTCGTCGGACTTGAGACTGAATGCTGATGTTGAAGATACTGTTGAGGTGCTTTCAGAACTCTCAGTTGCTGCCGGTTCGGCGCTGTCTGCTGCCTGTGAATAAAATGGATCAGAGTATGGCTGGCTCTGGGAATTATCCACATTTCCTGCACCAGGAGTGTATACGCCCGACGTGTTCATGGACTGATTCTGACCGCCTGAATATGGATCACTGTTATATACACCGGTTCCTCCGGCATATCCGTTCATTCCATCTGTTCCATTTATTCCGTTAAAGTCGCCTGTACCATCATAGTATCCGGTTCCTGCGGTCTGTGCAGAAGCATTGATATGATTCTTGCCCCTGGTCGCCTTGATTATCATAAATACTGCCACAAGGACAAAGATTAATCCGAGAACAAGGTTGAATATGTAATCTGATGAATCAACCATCTGTATATAATAAGGAAAAGCCTCAGCTTTTGCAGTTTCATAGTCCTCACTTGTAGCAGTGACACCGTAATAGCTGGCATATGCGTCTACATATTTGGTTATATAATCATCGAGGAATCCCTGAACCTTGCTGCTGTTTTTGCGGATGATACCAGTTATCTTGATCGGAGTTGGATTATCCTCAGTGGATATAGCGTAGAACTTATCATCGTCGCTCTTTGAGATAGATACACCGATCCATTTTGCTGTGTCCTTGTCAGTTCCATCTGCGTTCTTGTCACATATGTCTACCAGATAGTAATATCCATCAGTTTTGGTGACAATGTGATTGTAGGTTGTCGTCTTTTCGATGTACTTTCCATATCCGGTTGACAGTGTTGCTTCTATATATACTCCCGGTTTAACCTCTGATGGATCGCATGTAGTAACATTCAGAAGATTACCGTGTAATCCGATGAATGTACGCACACCCAGAAATATAAGTACGATTCCAAAAATTCCGAATACTACAGCCGAAACTATAGGGTTTCCCTTTTTCCTCTGTCTTGCCATTTTTTTACCTCTCTTTTCATACGTTGTACCATGGATGGGGTACAATTGTGCGCACATATTCCTCCCCGCTGCGCGCAGAAAGTGTGAGAACCACCCATAGCCCCTTAAACTACATATTTTACCTTACACGTAAATATAAAGTAATTCAAGTAAAAAACATAAAAAGAATAATTTTCTATAGTTTTATGGTATACTTTAAACTATTATGGTTATAATTGCGAAAATATACACGGAACAGACGGAAATTTGACATGGCTAAAACATCAAAGAGAAAGAAATCATCAAAAAATTATTTATATATAGCACCAGCGATGCTCTGGATGGCTTTTATATTTTATATGTCATCGAGAACAGGTGCGGATTCATCATCTGTAAGTAACCCTATAACGGATTTTATTGTTGATCTGTTCCAGAGGGTGAGAAATGATACGCCCCAGGTTATAGACAGCATGACCGGGGGGGTAGAAATAATGGTGAGAAAGGGCGCACACATGACAGAATATGGGGTGTTGCTGGCTCTGGTGCTGCTCGCAGTGAGAAAGACAGGAGATGGCGTGTCTTATGCTATGGAATGGGTGTGGAGTGTCTCAATAACATTTGCATATGCCTGTTCTGATGAGCTTCATCAGCTATTTGTGGCTGACAGGGCCGGACGAGCAACGGATGTCATGATTGATATGTGTGGTGCACTGGCAGTTATGCTTATAATTCTTGGAATGCGCAGCACAAGGGGAAGGATAGTTACCGGATTCGTGATCGCATTGTTGGCGGTAGCGCTTGTGCTCTTTCTGTTATTGTGGCCGTTTTAAGTGCTGTCACATGATCGTTTGTTTTTTAACTGCCGGTAATCTTGAATTAGAGAGTCGCAGATGTTATAGTAAAAAAGACTACGAGCATCAGAATATGATGCCTTACTGGAGGATATACGATGACTTTAGCAGATGTTAGAAAGAACATAGACAGAGTCGATAAGGAGATAAAGCAGCTATTCAAGGAAAGAATGATGCTTGCTGACAATGTGGCTCAGGTGAAGGCAGAAACAGAGGATGATATATATAAGCCTGACAGGGAGGAGACCATTATATCCAATCTGACAGGCGATGTCGATGAGAGCATTAAGATGGAGTACACCGCGCTTATCAAGAGAATCATGGAGATAAGCAGAAAGTATCAGTATGGAAGGACTTTGGAGCTTAGGAACTGCCTGAACGTCGATTATGATGTGAAGGAACCGGATATAGATGCCGTGGCAATGATAAAGCCTGAGCTGTATATATGTCAGGGGTGCTCAAGGGATAAGGTAGTGGCAGTTGATTCATATGATGAGGTATATGAGCTGATCAAGTCCGGGAAGGTAGATGCTGGAATGGGCATACTTGAGGATATCAGTTATGGCGTGTCGGATGCGCTTCACGAGGTCCTGACAAACAATAAGCTATACATATACAGATGTAATGTGGTAAATGAGAGTGGACACAACAAGAAGGTCGTAACATTTGCCGATCACCTCATTGTGGAGGAGAACCACAACAGGCTGAAGGTCATGTTCGTGTGCAAGAATAAAAGCGGAAGTCTCAGTAGTGTACTGTCCATGATATCTGATTATGGTGTGAACCTCACAGAGATACATTCGGCGCCGAACAGGCAGGAGCATTGGAATTACAGATTCTATGTGGAGTTGTCTGCCAATTTCCTTAGAAAAGACATACAGGCTTTAGTATTCCAGCTTATGAACGAGACAGAAGAATTTACGATACTTGGCAGTTATGCCTGTGATGAGGAACAGTTTTAATAAAAAAATACATTTTAAGGAGAAAATATCATGATAGACAAGTTAGTGAAAAACATTCAGAAGACAAATGCACCTATAGTAGTTGGACTTGATCCAATGCTGAATTATGTTCCAGAGCATATCCAGAAGGCTGCATTTGCAGAGTATGGAGAGACACTTGAGGGTGCTGCTGAGGCTATATGGCAGTTCAACAAGGGAATAGTTGATGCAACATATGACTTGATTCCTGCGGTTAAGCCACAGATAGCTATGTATGAGCAGTTTGGAATCGAGGGACTCAAGGCTTTTAAGAAGACAGTTGATTACTGCAAGGAGAAGGGACTTGTCGTTATCGGAGATATAAAAAGAGGCGATATAGGTTCAACATCAACAGCATATGCGGTTGGTCATATCGGAAAGGTACAGGTGGGAAGCAAGACATATGCCGGGTTTGATGAGGATTTCATCACAGTAAACCCATACCTCGGAACAGACGGAATCAAGCCATTTGTGGATGTGTGCAAGGAGGAGAACAAGGGGATATTCGTTCTCGTCAAGACATCCAATCCATCATCAGGTGAGTTCCAGGACAGACTTGTGGATGGACGTCCACTCTATGAGATAGTCGGAGAGATGGTTGACAAGTGGGGCAGCGATGTAGTAGGTGAGTCAGGTTATTCAGCAGTCGGAGCTGTTGTCGGTGCCACATACCCTGAGATGGGCAAGGTGCTCAGAAAGGTTATGCCAAAGTCATTCATACTTGTTCCGGGTTACGGAGCACAGGGTGGCAAGGCTGCAGATCTTGTACACTACTTCAACGAGGACAGACTCGGTGCGATCGTCAATTCATCAAGAGGAATCATAGCTGCTTACAAGCAGGACAAGTATGCAAAGTTCGGTGATGAGAACTACGCTGATGCCTCAAGACAGGCAGTAGTTGACATGATAGAGGATATCAACGGCGCACTTGATGCGTAAGAGAAATAGAGTGTGTTTGCGGACTGGGCAGGATTATATATGCCATACAGATCCAACATATACTTAGTTCGTAAGACATTGATAATAAAGAGATGATGGAGGAAGACTATGGGCAAACTTAAGATGACAGCAAAGGTGGTCAGCCAGGAGACTCTTGCCACAGACGTATACAGTCTGGTACTTGAAGCTCCAGAGATAGCTTCGCAGGCTATAGCGGGACAGTTTGTGTCTGTGTACACTCATGATGGCAGCAAGATGCTTCCCAGACCTATCAGCCTCTGCGGAATAGACAGAGAGGCGGGAACACTCCGTCTTGTGTACAGAGTGGTTGGATTTGGAACAAAGGAGTTCTCACAGCTTACAGCTGGGGACACTGTCGATATATTGGGACCTCTCGGCAACGGCTTCATGAAGTCGGACAAGAAGGCTATCCTGATAGGCGGTGGTATAGGAATACCACCTATGTTACAGCTTGCAAAGGAGCTTGACTGCGAGAAGTCGGTGGTTCTCGGTTACAGGGATGAGATATTCCTGAACGAGGAATTTGAGCCATATGCACACGTGTACATGTCATCTGAGGATGGACAGCACGGTGTGAAGGGCAATGTAATAGATGCCATAAAGGAATACGGTGTGGATGGTGCTGTCATATATGCATGTGGTCCTACTCCTATGCTTCGTGGAATCAAGGCTTACGCCATGGAGAATGGCATTGAGTGCCAGATATCCATGGAGGAGAAGATGGCATGCGGTGTGGGCGCATGTCTTGCCTGTGTATGCAAGACTAAGGATATAGACGAGCACTCACAGGTGCATAACAGAAGAATATGCAAGGATGGTCCTGTATTCTATGCAGAGGAGGTGGAGCTGTAATGTCAGATAAGATCAATATGTCAGTGGATATAGCAGGTGTTACTCTCAAGAACCCGATAACAGTTGCATCAGGAACATTTGGCTCAGGTATGGAGTACAGCGAGTTTGTGGATCTTTCACAGCTTGGTGCAGTGACAACCAAAGGCGTGGCGAATGTGCCATGGCCGGGCAATCCTACACCTCGTATAGCGGAGACCTATGGCGGAATGATGAATGCCATAGGACTTCAGAACCCGGGGATAGATGTGTTCAAGAAGAGGGATATTCCATTTCTCAGAGATTACGATACGAAGATCATTGTCAACGTGTGTGGAAAATCCAAGGAGGACTATGTTGAATGTGTTGAGAAGCTTGGAGACTGTGACGTCGATCTGCTTGAGATCAACGTGTCATGTCCGAATGTCAAAGAGGGCGGAATCGCATTTGGCCAGCAGCCGGATGCTCTCTATGATATAACAAAGGCGGTAAAGGCAGCGGCAAAGCAGCCTATAATCATGAAGCTGAGTCCAAATGTCACAGATATAACCGAGATGGCAAGAGCTGCTGAGGCAGGCGGTGCTGATGCGGTATCACTTATCAACACACTGACAGGTATGAAGATCGATGTGAACAGAAGAACATTTGCGGTTGCAAATAAGACAGCTGGTGTGTCAGGCCCTGCGATCCACCCGATAGCAGTGCGTATGGTATATCAGGTAGCAAATGCAATAAAACTCCCAATCATCGGAATGGGCGGCGTGGCTGCCACAGAGGATGCCCTTGAGATGATCATGGCCGGCGCAAGTGCAGTGGCAGTTGGAACTGCGAACTTCCACAACCCATATGCCACAGTGGAGATAATCAAAGGTATTGAGGAGTATATGAAGAAGAATTCCATCAGTGATATACATGAGCTGATCGGATGTGTGAAATAGAAATAAACAGATAATCCGGGTGGTATCTTGGGGAAGATGCCATCCGGTTTCGCCATAATTACACAAAAGATGTGATCAGATGTATCTAGGAGATATGTAAGGGGTGTGGGTATGGAAGCAAATACAGACAAGTTAATGACCAGGGAGAAGCCTGAAATTACGGGGAAGGAAGATATAGACAGACTTCAGGCCAGGTTGGAAGATGCACTTGACAGAAATGAAGAACTGAGTGCTGAGATATCGGATCGCTCCAGGCTGCTGGAAAAAACATTGGATAATCTGGCAGGAGGTGTGGGGATATTTGAATTACATAGAAATAAACCGGCTGTCAGATATATGAGTAAAAGTTTTTACAAGCTTTTTCATGTCACAGAGGAGCAGATGAGTGGTTATTCAAGTGATTATGTGATGCTGGCAATACCGGAGGATAGACCGGTTCTCAAAAAACAGATCCTTGAGACTATAACCACAAATAAGACAACCGTCAGAGAGATAAGATTCACTGATGTAAATACAGGGGGGCATTTCTGGATACAGATATGTCTGTCAGTTATGTCTATAAGAAAAGGTATCATCGCTTTGTGTGCAGTATTTATAGATGTGACAAGTAAGATGGAGATCGAGCTTGAACATAGAGCCCAGTCAGAGATGTTGAGGCTCATACTTCAGGGAAGTGGAGATTCCATCATAGTTTATGATGCTGCCGATGACACTCTAATCAATGAGAAAGTAGTGGATGGTGAGATGGTAACCACTATGAAATATGAGCACTTTTACCGAGACATAGACACGAACCGTATCGTGCATGTTGACGACAGGGATATTGTCATAGGAATGTTCAGAAAGCTGTTTGATGAGAGTGATAGTACATGTGACAAGATAAATGGAGATCTTCGGCTGGATCTGGATGGAAGCGGTCACTGTGAGTGGTACAGGATGCTTTTTGTTCCGCTGAGAGATTCTAAGAATAAAGTCCGTAAGATCTTTGGAAAATATTATTCCATAAATGACGAGAAGCTGAAGAGTCAGGAGCTCCAGCTGAGAGCTGAGAGAGATTCCCTTACAGGAATATATAATCATGTGACATATCAGCACAAGGTAATGGATATGCTGGATTCATTTCCGGGAGAATTGTGCGCATTTTACATTATGGATATAGACGATTTCAAACATATAAATGATGCATTTGGACATTATGCGGGAGATGATTTACTGTGCGATGTGGCAGTCACTCTGGAGGAGATATCATCTGCGGTGGGAGGATTTTCAGGCAGACTGGGAGGCGATGAGTTCTCCCTGTTTATTCCGATAGCAGAAAACCGGGATTCCGTATACAGGCTTGCCGATGAGATTCAGGATAAGCTTACCACTATCAAATGCAGTCTGCCGCACACAGTGTCTATAGGAATAAGTATACACAGGATCGAACCGGGTGTAAATTTTGACAGGTTATACAGCGAATCTGATCAGGCGCTTTATGCGGCAAAGAGGGGGGGAAAGAACAGATATTGTGAGTATTCAGACACATTGGATGATCAGGAAGATGAATCCCAGAGCCACGGTTATGCATACAATGATGATGAAGGACTTATGCTCGATGAGATATCTGATATCGCATATGTTGCCGATGTCAATACACATGAGATATATTTTCTGAACAAAGCAGCAAAGAGAAATCTGGGGATAGCAGAGAATGATGATTCATATAAAGGGAAAAAATGCTATGAGATCACTCAGGGAGAAGAGAAGCCCTGTTCATTCTGCACGAATGACATGTTGGTTCCCGGCAAGAGTTATGTGTGGAATCATTATAATAGACACGTGGATGGCCAGTATGTACTGAAAGACAAGCTTGTGGACTGGCATGGAAGAAAAAGCAGATTGGAGATAGCAGTTGATGTATCTGATATTGAGAAGACAACCAGAGCCTTGGCGGACAGTTATGACATAGAGGATGCCCTTGTTAATTCACTGGTCAACATAACATCAAAACAATGCAGTGAAGAGAAATACAACAATATGCTGGAAGTGATGGGAACATTCTACAATGCCAAGAATGCATGCCTTGTGGAATATGGACATGAGGGCAGAGGTGCACTGTATTACTGGAAATCTTCGGATGAGGAATCTATAGAGTATGAGCTGCAGGCTCTGAGAAATCCGGAAGTCAGGCAGGCGCTTGAAAGTGAAGTTCTCAAGGATGAAGTACTTATAGTAAACAGATCGCATCCGCTCAGACATCATGATACAGAATTTGCCAGGATACTGACGGAGACCCGGATATGGTCACTGTATGCTGTGCCTGTGATGGTCGATGACGAGCTTCTTGGCAGGGTTTTTGTATTTAACCCGGAGAAACACAATGGCAACGTGAGACTTATGAAGAGCTTTGCTGCATTTATAGGAAGTGAGATATATCAAAGAAGATTAAAAGCAGAGCAGCAGTATGAATTTACTCATGACAGGCAGACGAAATGTTACAACAGGAACAGCTATATCGATTATGTAAGAGGGAAAAAATCTCTTTTGAGCATCGGACTTATTGTGGTTGATGTAAATGAGATAAGAAGCATCGCAGATATGTTTGGACCGGACTATGCTGACAATGTGATAATGCAGCTTGTGGGCAGGATAAGAAAGATATTCCCTGATGACAGTATATTCAGAATGGGGTATGACAGTTTTATAATTATATGCGAGAATATGGAGCAGCTAAAGTTCAATGTATATTCTACACGGCTCAGAGGGCTCTTGATGTATGGCGAATTCACTGCCTGCTGCGGGGCTGTGTGGGATGATGAAGGTATGGATGTTCGTAAGATGGAGGATCATGCAGCCAATCTGTTATACACAGAGAAACAGCGCTGGTATGAGCAGCAGAAAGTTCATTCAGCGAAATGGAATACATTGAAAACCGACATGGTAAAAAAGGAGATAGAGGAAGGGCTGTTCTATGTGTTGTATCAGCCTAAGATGATATATCCTGCCGGAAAGATATGTGGAGCTGAAGCTCTCGTCAGGTATTCTGGCAATGACGACCTGGCGGATGTGATAGACAGACTGGAGAAGAGCAAGACCGTAAAATATGTGGATTTCTTTGTGCTGGACAGCGTGTGCCATGATCTGGCGGAGTGGCACAGACAGGGAATCCCGTATGTGCCGGTATCGTGTAATTTCTCAAGGATGTCGCTGATAGAGGAGAATGTTGCACAGCAGA
Organism: uncultured Coprococcus sp.; assembly: GCA_934277375.1. Classification (GTDB taxonomy): domain Bacteria; phylum Bacillota; class Clostridia; order Lachnospirales; family Lachnospiraceae; genus Coprococcus. The sequence goes on from CAKQTZ010000016.1 coordinate 15,813, forward strand.
TTGCAGAAGTGGTTGACAGTTATGGCATACCACATGATGTTATAGAGATCGAGATAACGGAGACCATAAGTGAGCAGGAGCAAGATTCCCTTATAAGTATATCTGAGGAAATTCACAAACTTGGCTTCAGGATTGCCATGGATGACTTCGGCACTAAATATTCAAATGTTGCCATGCTGGCACACATGGGATTTGATATTATAAAGTTCGATAAGAGCATGATAAATGATGTCACAGTGAATGAAGTGGACAGAACGGTCATCAGACACCTTGTCGGAATGTGTGACGAACTGGGTATGTTCTGTATCGCAGAAGGTGTCGAGACCGATGAACAGGCCAGGGTTCTCTATGAGATGGGGCTTAGCTGTATACAGGGATACCTGTGCAGTAAACCTCTGGACGGTCAGCGGTATCTTGAGATCTGCGCTGCACGCGGTATCAGTCCTGTGTTCCCGGAGTAATTAGTTGGTTGAAAAAAGAAATATTCAATGCTATACTTGGTAAAGTTAATGTGGAGATTTAGATGATATCACATGGCTATGATGAAAATGAAAAAGAGGCTTAAAATAAGGAGGAAATGACAAGATGGAACAGTACAAGAAGGAATTTATCGAATTCATGATCGATTGCAATGTACTTAAGTTTGGAGATTTCGTTACAAAGAGTGGAAGAAAGACACCATTTTTCGTAAATACAGGTTTCTATAGAACAGGCGCCCAGTTAAAGAGACTTGGTGAGTATTATGCAGAGGCTATAAATGCAGAGTTTGGTCTGGATTTCGATGTATTATTTGGACCTGCCTATAAGGGAATACCTCTTACGGTTGCCACAACAATGTCGATCGCAGAGATGTATGATGAGGATATAAAGTATTGTTCCAACAGAAAGGAAGTCAAGGATCATGGTGACAAGGGAATACTCCTCGGAAGTCCTATAGAGGATGGCGACAAGGTCGTTATCATCGAGGATGTTACTACTGCTGGAACATCTATACAGGAGACACTGCCTATAATCAAAGCGCAGGGTGATGTGGATGTTATGGGGCTTGTTGTTTCTGTAGACAGAATGGAGAGAGGCCAGGGCGAGAAGAGCGCACTGACAGAGATTGAGGAGAATTACGGAATCAAGACTACAGCCATCGTAACTATGGCTGAAGTAGTAGAGCATCTGTATAATAAGGAGTATAAGGGCAGAGTTATCATTGACGACACTCTCAAGGCAGCTATAGATGCCTATTATGATCAGTATGGAGTAAAATAATAAAGCGATACGTTGTTTTCAAAAAACATAACATGGAAATTGCTTATATATTGTAAAATCCGATAAAATATTATATAAAATAAAGGTATGGGTCGTGTGGCCTGTACCTTTATTTTTATAGGAGAATGTGTGTATATGGGCAAAGGAAAAAAGAGTTTTCATGAAGGGATCCGGGGAGCTTTAGGCAAATGGAGTGGATGGCTGCTGTTCACAGTGGTCGTATTATATTATGAACTTATATTTCATGGGATGAATTTTACCATGACTGATGGGAACAGCGTTCAAATAATTGCATTTGCTGTTGTGGCAGGCGTTATATGCGGGTGTCTGACAGGGTTGTTCAGACCGCTTATAAACAGGATAATTGCCACGGTGCTTGTGTTACTTGTCGGAATTTTGTTCATTGCACAGTATGTGTATCATTCGGTGTTTAACAATTATATGTCCTTAGTTGGAACTATAAGGTTTGGAAATCAGGCCGCGGATAACGCCGAGACGGTCATATCCAATATAAGCAGGCATGCACCTGATGTAATACTGCTGTGTGTGCCGATTGTTGCTGCAATCGTGTGTATATGGACATTCATGTCGTTTGACAGGCAGGTATGGTGGATCAATATTATATGTGCAGCGGGTGCCGGAGTGGTATACATCACAACTTTGTTTGTGATGTGGGCTGTGGATTCGGATGTGTACAGTCCTTATAGTGTGTACAGTGAGTATACTTCAGTGGATCTTGCGGTGGAGAAGCTGGGAGTCATGGAGAGCCTGGTGCTTGACATAAAGTCAGGCATAAAAGGCAGAAGTGAGAATAAGGCAAAGATCAATTTTGCATCTTCTGGAGATGCTGATATAGAGACACTTACCACAGAGGCGGTGACTCAGGCGGCTGAAACATCTGAGCGGGCGACGGTGGCGGAGACGACCACGGAGGCCGTACCCGTTATAGATATTTCACCGAATGTTCTGGATCTGGATTTTGATGCCATAGATGAATTGGCGGGAAGTGATGCTGTAGCATCGCTCAGCGATTATTTTGAGAGCCTCACTCCTACCAACAGGAATGAATATACAGGAATGTTTGAGGGCTTCAATGTAATATGGATAACCGCAGAGGGATATACCGGATATGCATTGGAGTCGGGACTTTTTCCAACACTGTCAAAGCTTACGAACGAGGGCTTTGTGTTCAACAATTATTACCAGCCGTTGTGGTATGGCTCCACCCTGGGCGGAGAGTATGCGAATCTCATGGGAAGCCCGACCAAGAACGGAGCGTATCTGAGTATGTGCAGGGCGGCGGACAATGAGAATGGAATGTTGTTCTCCATGGCCAATACCCTCGGCAGACTTGGCTATAGTTGTTATGGATTCCACGACAATGATTATACATATTACGACAGGAATATAACTCATCCGGCACTTGGATATGAGTGGATCGCCAGTGGCAGCGGGCTGGAATATCAGACCGATGAGTACGGGCAGGATATATGGCCTCAGTCGGATCTGGTCATGGCAGAGGAGACAATTGACAGATATACATATGCCCAGCCGTTTCATCTGTATTACCTGACGGTCAGCGGTCATGTGCCATATGGATATGGTGCGGCAAATGCCATGTCAGAGAAGAATAAAGAAGTTGTGGCAGATCTGGACTATTCGGACACTACAAAAGCGTATCTGGCATCACAGTACGAGATGGAGTGTATGCTTGAGAAAATAGTAGACACACTGGAGAGGAAGGGACTCCTTGAAAAGACAGTGATCGTACTGGCAGGTGATCATGTGCCATATGATAACATGGAGGTTGTGGATGAGCTGGCTGGAACCGAATTTGGAGACAGTCTGGATGCGTATAGAAGCAGACTTGTCATATGGTCAGCGGCTATGGAGAAGCCAGTATGGGTGGATAAAGTATGTAGCAGTATAGATATTCTTCCAACCATGCTGAATCTTATGGGAGCTGATTACGATTCAAGGCTTATTATAGGAAAAGACATATTATCGGACAGCGCAGGACTTGTGATTTTCCCTGATAGAAGTTTTATAACAGATACTTATGAATACAATTCAGTGACAGATACGATCACGACGGCTGCGGGAAATGAAGTGTCAGACGACAGTTTTGGTGCCATGCAGTTATATGTGGCTGACAAATTCACGGCAGCAGATAATATAACGGAGACCGGATATTATACATATATTGCCAGGTATCTGGGTATAGGTGCTGATAAATGACAATATTTATCATAATATAATATGGAATTTCTCTTCAAAACGTATTATAGTACTTGTGGATATAGATACAGTGAGTGTATAGAAAATATTATGCAGTAAAGAAAGAGGTTAATTATGAAACTTGGCAGAAATGATATGTGCTGGTGTGGAAGTGGTAAGAAATATAAAACCTGTCACCTGGCTCTTGACGATAAACTTGAGGATATGAAGAACAAAGGATTTAAGATACCTACTCATGCGATGATCAAGAATGCAGAGCAGATCGAGGGAATCAGGGAGGCTTCAAAGGTCAACACATCCGTGCTTGACTACATAACTCCATTTGTCAAGATAGGAGTGTCTACCAGAGAGCTGGATGACCTTATATATAACTACACAAAATCAATAGATGCCATACCTGCATGTCTCGGCTATGAGGGATATCCGAAGAGCGTGTGCATATCGGTAAATGATGTGGTATGTCACGGTATCCCAAGTGATGACATCATTCTTCAGGATGGAGATATAGTAAATATTGACTGTACAACAGAGTACAAGGGATATTTCGGAGATTCATCGAGAATGTTCATGCTGGGAGATGTGGACCCTGCATGGAAGAAGCTGGTTGAAGATACCAAGAAAGCACTGGACATAGGAGTTGAGGTGTGCAGCAAGCCATATGTGACCATAGGTGATATAGGATACGCCATCAACAAGTTCGCGCAGGAGCAGGGCTATTCAGTTGTCCGTGAGATAGGCGGCCACGGTGTAGGTCTTGAGATTCATGAGGAGCCATATGTAAGTCATATAGGACAGCCTGGCAAGGATTACGTTCTTGCTCCGGGCATGGTATTCACAATTGAACCTATGATCAACATGGGCGGTCCTGATGTATATCAGGATGCGGATGACGGTTGGACTATATACACAGAGGATGGCTCACCATCAGCGCAGTGGGAGTACACACTGGTTATGACAGAGCATGGTGTGGAGATACTTGCCCACTAGAGGATGTATGATCAGAAGAGGCTGAACTTGGTCATGTAGATAGATTAAACATAGTGAATGATAAGAATAAAAGCAACATTCGGATATGTTATCAAAGACATTCCGGATGTTGCTTTTTGTTGTGTTAGTTATTCATTTGGATCTGCTGCAGTAAACTGGCAGACAGAATATATTATTTTGCCAGTATTCCAAGTATCTCATTGCTTCTCGCGATGAACTTGGTCATTGCCTCAGCTGACAGTGGACGGTTGGCAAGCACGGCCAGATCGTACAGCTGGCAGCAGATGGCAGCTGTGTTGTCGCTGTCAGGATTGTCCAGGACATACTTGACCAGCTTGTTGTTGCTGTTCAGGATAAGTGTCTCGCCTTCGCCCTGACCAAACATGGATGGATCCATACCGGCCATGCCGTACATCTTCATCATTTCCTGCATACGTCTTGTCTCCTCAGGCTGGGTGAGGATAGAAGATGTATTCTCGTCCTTCAGTGACTCGACCTTAACATTGAGGTTCTTCATATCGAGAGCCTTCTCGAATGTTGCTGTGAGCTTATCCTTGTATTCCTTTGCTGTCTCCTCGGAGAGCTCCTCGCCGACAAAGTTGTCAGAGAGTTCGGCATCTATTCTATAGAAGTGGACATTCTCGTTCTTCTGCTCAAGCAGGGTGATGAAAGGACTGTCGATGGTCTGAGTCATGATCAGAGCGTCCATGCCCTCGTTCTTGAACATGTTGATGTACTGTGACTGAGCCTGCTCATCGGTTACATAGAATACCTTGTTCTCGTATTTCTCTTTTCCTGCCTCGAGATACTCAGGAAGAGTTATATATTTGCCCTCAAGATTCTTGTAGATGCAGAAGTCCTTCATCTTGTCGAGGAACTTGAGATCCTTCAGGCAACCAAACTTGATAAACGGATTGATGTCATCCCAGTACTTCTCATAGTCCTCTCTGTGAACCTTGTACATGCCTGAGAGCTTATCAGCAACCTTCTTGGTGATGTAGTCAGAAATCTTCTTTACAAATCCATCATTCTGAAGTGCACTACGTGATACATTCAGTGGAAGGTCAGGACAGTCGATACATCCCTTTAAGAGCATCAGGAACTCAGGAATAACTTCCTTGATATTGTCGGCAACGAACACCTGGTTGTTGTACAGTTTGATCGTTCCCTCAAGGTTGTCATACTGTGTATTAATCTTAGGGAAGTACAGGATACCTTTCAGGTTGAATGGATAGTCCATGTTCAGATGTATCCAGAACAGAGGCTCCTTGTAGTCATGGAATACCTTTCTGTAGAATTCCTTGTACTCCTCATCAGTACAGTCGTTTGGATGCTTTGCCCACAGTGGAGTAGTGGTGTTCAGAGGCTTAGGAGCTTCAGGCTTCTTTTCTTCGCTCTTTGCATCCTTTGTGTCGTCATTCGAACCCTCTGCGGTCTTGGTGTCCTCAGCGGTTCCTTCTGCATCACTGACTTCCTTTGCATCTACATCGACTGTTGCGTCCTTAGGATCTTCCTTAGGAGCGTCCTCGTTGGTGTAGTATATCTCAACAGGCATGAATGAACAGTACTTGTCGATTACCTCTTTGATCCTGTATTCATTTGCAAATTCATAGCTGTCCTCGTTCAGGTACAGAGTGATAGTGGTACCACGGTCAGACTTCACACACTTCTTCATGGAGTACTCAAGTCCGTCCTCGCACTCCCAGTATACAGCGTCCTCGCCGTCCTTGTATGACTTTGTCTCGATGGTAACCTTGTCGGCAACCATGAATGCAGAGTAGAAGCCCAGTCCGAAGTGACCGATGATCTGCTCCTCTGTGGCCTTATCCTTGTACTGCTCAAGGAAAGCTTCAGCGCCAGAGAAAGCGATCTGGTTGATGTACTTCTCAACCTCTTCCTCGGTCATACCGATACCATTATCTGTAAATGTGATGGTCTTGTTGTTCGCACTTGTCGACACATCTATACGATATGGCTCATCAGTCTCATCGAACTCCCCCATGAGAGACAGCTTCTTAAGTTTAGTAACAGCATCGCAGCCGTTTGATATAAGCTCCCTGACAAATATATCATGGTCTGAGTAGAGCCATTTCTTGATGACAGGGAAAATGTTTTCACTGTTGATTGATAAATTTCCGTTCTTCATTGTGTATACATCTCCTTAAATGATAAAATTCTTTTTTACGATGTGTCATCCCCGATACGTGTACACCACAATAATAAAAAAGCACACTGACACATCAGGCTAAAAAGTATGATAAATCAGGCTGGAACTAAAGTCAAGAGAAAATTAGCACTCAGACAAAATGAGTGCTAACAGGGGCAGACAAAAAAATCCGGCGTCAGGTACGATGCCGGATTTTTGGCGCGTCAGATATGATGCCGGATATTAAATTTATTCAATGATATTTAGTTATCGGTGAAATATATGCCAGTGGACTTAAGAAAATCCCTGATATCAGCATCCCACACATGCTCCAGAGTCTTATCCATAGTGAAGATATTCTGGGTTGCCATAGATGTGAGCTGTATGCTCATTCCATCATAATAGATGTTAAGAGTCAGATTTGCCACATCTGATACCGGTATGGTGAGGTGATTCTTCTCCAGCATATCCATTATGTCGGGCTGTGAGAGTACCAGGACGATCTTGAAGCTGAGTGGCAGCTTTTTTCCTCTTATTACATTATACACATGCGGTTTTATCGATTCCCAGGATGCGTAGGATGTGGAAGACATGAGCTCCAGTTCCTCCTTGTCATAAAAATCCTTGTTTATCCTGCCGTCAAAGCTGTATGTGATGCCGCTTTTTACGAAGGCTTCCATGACCAGAAAGCGGTCAAATGTATTCTCCATGAGAAGCTTCTTTACAAAGTCTCTCGTCTCTGTAACTGTGATATCTAACATGTATAATCTCCTGTTTGGTGTTGATAAATAGAGTATAGCAGTGCAAAAATGGAAAAGCAATGAGACGTTATAAAAAATGAAATTGTTGACAAACAAAGCACTCACACATATACTAAATTTGAAAGGCTGTGAACAGGGAGAGTAGCCATATTCAGAAGATCCAGAGAGACTGTGCCATCGGCTGTGAGCACGGTTATCGGAGATGTGGTGAAGTGCATCTGGGAGCCTGTCGGAGGAAGGGAACAGGTGGCATATCTGGGATAAGTATTCCGGCACGTGCAAGGGACGTTATACCCGATGAGAGTGGGATTTTATTTTATCCAATTAGAGTGGAACCGCGGAGATAATACTTCGTCTCTATATGCATATCATATGTATATTGGGACGGAGTTTTTTTATATACAGATAGTATATGTCATGGGTGCTTATTGGAGTATTTATAGAAAGGACGATATATTTTATGAAGATTTTAAACACACTCACAAGAAGAAAAGAAGAGTTTGTTCCTATCAATGAGGGCAAGGTTGGAATATATGTATGTGGACCTACAGTCTATGACTATATTCATATAGGAAATGCAAGACCTATGATTGTGTTTGACACACTCAGAAGATATCTGGAGTACAAGGGCTACGAGGTCAATTATGTATCGAATTTCACAGATGTTGATGACAAGATCATCAAGCGTGCGAATGCGGAGGGCGTGGACGCCAGCGTTATATCAGAGAGATACATCGCTGAGGTCAAGAAGGATATGGCGGCACTCAATGTCCGCGAGGCCACAACCCATCCAAAGGCAACAGAAGAGATACCTGATATGATCGAGATGGTCAAGACTCTTATCGAGAAGGACTACGCATATGAGGTGAATGGAACAGTATACTTCAGAACAAGAAAGTTCAAGGATTACGGCAAGCTGTCCAAGAAGAACATAGATGATCTTCGTTCAGGCAACAGAGATCTTCTCGTATCAGGTGTGGACGAGAAGGAGGATCCACTTGATTTCGTTCTCTGGAAGCCTAAGAAAGAGGGTGAGCCATCATGGCCATCACCATGGGGAGACGGAAGACCAGGCTGGCATCTGGAGTGCTCAGTTATGTCCAAGAAGTATATAGGTGATGTCATTGATATCCATGCGGGTGGCGAGGATCTGATATTCCCTCATCACGAGAATGAGATAGCCCAGAGTGAGGCTGCAAATGGCACAGAATTTGCAAGATACTGGATGCACAACGGCTTCCTCAAGATCAACAATGAGAAGATGTCCAAGTCCCTTGGCAATTTCTTCACAGTAAGGGAGATTGCAGATAAGTATCCTCTTCAGGTCATCAGATTCTTCATGCTGTCAGCTCACTACAGAAGTCCACTCAACTTCTCAGCAGAGCTTGTTGAGGCTTCAAAGAATGGTCTCGAGAGAATACTCACAGCAGTAGATAGACTGAAGTCAATAAATGGTACAGATGGTGATGTGGATAAGGCAGTGGCCGATGAGATGGATGCATTTGTGAAGAAGTATGAGGATGCCATGGATGACGACCTCAACACTGCAGACGCAATATCAGTTATATTCGAGCTTGTAAAGTATGCAAATGTAAATGTAACAGAGGAGTCATCAAAGGCTACAGTGGAGCTTGTACTTAATACAGTAGAAAAACTCTGCGATATACTTGGTATCATCACCGAGAAGAAGGAGGAGATCCTTGACTCGGACATAGAGGCTCTTATCGAGGAGAGACAGGCAGCAAGAAAGGCAAAGAACTTTGCAAGAGCAGATGAGATCCGTGATCAGCTCAGCAACATGGGAATCATCCTTGAGGATACAAGAGAGGGCGTAAAATGGAAAAGAGCATAGACAGTTATTTTACTGAGATACTCGGAGTGACGTACACCAATCCTAGAGAGTACTCACCGCTGTCACTTGCATATATAGGCGACAGTGTGTTTGATCTTCTTATCAAGACACTTGCGGTCACTAAGGATAACAAGCAGGCGTACAAATATCACAAAGAAGTCAGCCAGAAGGTTAAGGCTGAGGCACAGGCTGGATATATCATTTATCTGCTTGATAACGGACTTCTCACAGAAGACGAAGAGTGGATATATAAGCGTGGAAGAAATACCAAGACCCATTCCACAGCCAAGAATGCAACTGTGGGACAGTACCGTATGGCGACCGGATTTGAGTGCCTTATAGGATATCTCTATCTCGACAAACAGTATGACAGGATGTTTGAGATAACAAAAATGATACTGTCAATGCCAGATCCCGGTGAAAACAAGGATACTGCTGTGGAGACACATACAGTAAAAAAGACGGATACATGCAGTGAGACAGATAAAGATACGGTCGAATAGACAGATAAATATGAAGGAGACACCGTGACGGTGGATGGAGAGTAATATGAGCAGAGAATTTGAGAATAACAGCAATGTAAATGAAAATGCTGAGGAGGCATTTGTCATAGAGGGCAGAAATGCAGTCCTTGAGGCTTTCAGATCGGGCAAGACCATAGACAAGCTGTATGTCCTTGACGGATGCAGGGATGGCGTTGTGAATAGTATAGTCAGAGAGGCGAAGAAGCAGGACACTGTGATAAACTATCTCTCAAAGGAGAAGTTAAACCAGATGTCACAGGCAGGCAAGCATCAGGGGGTTATAGCCCATGCTGCAGCATATAAGTACGCTGAGATCGAGGACATGTTTGCCCTGGCTGAGAGCAGAGGAGAAGATCCGTTCTTCTTCATACTTGATGAGATCGAAGATCCACATAATCTCGGAGCGATCATCAGAACTGCCAATCTGTGTGGTGCCCACGGCGTTATCATACCGAAGAGGCGTGCGGTTGGCATAACAGCAACAGTTGTAAAGGCATCCGCCGGAGCGATAAACTATACTCCGGTTGCCAAGGTGACAAATATCAGCAAGACTATAGAGGAACTGAAGGAGCGCGGCATGTGGTTTGCATGCGCAGATATGGATGGAGAGCTCATGTATAAGTGTAATCTCACGGGTTCCCTGGGACTGGTCATCGGCAACGAGGGAAGTGGTGTCAGCAGACTGGTCAAGGAGAAGTGTGATTATGTCGTATCTGTCCCTATGAAGGGAGATATAGATTCACTGAATGCATCTGTAGCTGCCGGTGTCCTGGCCTACGAGGTTGTAAGACAGAGGATGAACAAGTAAAGGTAAGAGATATGTATTCGGAATTATCAGATAATGAACTGCTGGAGCTTATAAATGAACACAAGGACAATGACGCCATGGAGACACTCATCAAGCGTTACGGACCGATGATAACGGGACAGAGTCGAAGCCTTTATATAATAGGGGCTGATGAGGAGGATCTTATACAGGAGGGCATGATCGGACTTGTAAAAGCTGTGAATAATTACAGACCGGACAAGGGAGCTTCATTTAAAACATTTGCGTTCATGTGTGTGAGAAGGCAGCTTATAACGGCTGTGAACAATTCAAATAATAAGAAGAATGGTCCTCTGAATTACTATACATCTATATATGGTGATGGGAGCGGTGCATCTGCCAGTCCGCTTGATGAGATCGACTCTGGCGTGATAACAAACCCTGAGGATATAATGATGGCGAGATTTCATGAGTCAGATCTCATAAAGACGATAGAGAGCAAGCTGTCCAGATTCGAGATGAGTGTTCTTAACGAGTATCTCACAGGTGCATCCTATGAGGAGATAGGGCTGCGGCTTGGAAAGCCATCAAAGTCCATTGACAATGCAGTCCAGAGGATAAGGACGAAACTCAGGGATATATAGACTTCCTCGACAAGGGTCCACAGTACCAGGTAGACCTCATCGACACAGCTCTCGGACAGTCCCACAGAGGAAAGTAGTATAGATAAATACAGATATAGAAATATCTGATCAGATGCCTGCGACACAGTGCATGCTCCATATCGATTATCATATCGATTTGTGGAGCATGCACTTTTTTTTGAAATTCCTGCGTGATATAATGATGTAAAAACGCTGTATTATGTTTAAATGGTGCGTGAAACGCGTTGCAAACAAAATGGGAGGTGGATTATATACACTTTAGTTATTTTGAAAGGATAAACCTTAAATATGAGAGGAGCAAAGTTATGAAAAAGAGTATTGATTGTGTGAAGTATATGTTGCTGCTTGTGGTGGCGGTGTTGATGTGTATTCCGGTGCAGGCACGGGCTGAGACTGAGACATATGGGGATTTTGAGTATGAGGTTGAAGTTGACAGTGACACTGATGAGAAGTATGTGGTTATTACTGGATATAAGGGTTCAGATACGGATGTGGTAATTCCGGGGGAGATATCGGGAATTCCGGTGACAGGCATTGGTGACAATGCATTTAAATATTGTAAAATGACAAATATAACAATTCCAGATAGTGTAACAAGTATAGGTGAGCTAGCGTTTTATTTTTGTGATAAGCTGGAAAGCGTAAAACTTCCTAAAAATCTGACTGGTTTAAGCGAATTAGTATTTGGGGGCTGTAAAAAGTTAACAAGTATAACTATTCCCAAAGGCGTGACTAGTATAGGTGATAAAGCTTTCTGGGAGTGTAATGGATTAAAAAAGGTTGTGATCCCAGAGGGAGTGACCAGCATAGGAAGATATGCATTTTTTGACTGCTTCATTTTATCTGATGTAGCAATACCAAATAGTGTGACCAGCATAGGAGATTCTGCATTTGCTGGAATTATTGAGTTGAAAAGCATTGTAATCCCGGATGGTGTGACCAGTATAGGTTATGGGAATTTTAGTGGGTATGAAGGCGGAAGTACAACGGTGTATTGCAATAAGAATACAAATGCCGAAAGGAGCTTAAAAGATGCGGGAATTCCGTATAAGTATATTGGTTCGGATACGCCAGCAACATCGACAGATGCACCAGTACAGAACATTACAGATATCACAAAAGCAGAAAGCAAGGTAGAAGTTTCTGGAATCATAGATATGACATATACAGGCAAGGCTCTTACCCAGACAAAGCTTGTTGTAAAGGCGGGAAGCAGGACATTGAAGGTAGACAGGGATTACAAGGTAAGCTATGCAAACAATGTGAATCCTGGAAAAGCTACTTTGACAATAACAGGCATTGGTGATTACAAGGGAACAATAACCAGAACTTTCACAATAATTAAAAAATCTGCTCCATCAAAGCCTGCAGTATCAGTAACTGATATCACAAAAGAGAAAAGCAAGGTTAAGATTTCCGGAATCATGGATATGATATATACAGGCAAGGCTCTTACTCTGCCGAAACTTGCAGTCAGTGTGGGCGGAAAGGTATTGAAGATTGGTAAGGATTATACGGTGAATTATGCAGATAATGTAAATGTAGGAAAAGCGATAGTAACTGTCACCGGAATAAATAATTATAGTGGAACACTTATCAGAACATTTAAAATTACTAAAAAAACAACCCCGGCTAAGCCTGCTGCTGATATCACAAAAGCATCAAGCAAGATAACAGTAAAAGGAATTACAAGAAAGAGATATACAGGTAAGAAATGTACCCAGCCAAAGCTTGTGGTCAAAGCAGGAACAAAGAAACTGAAGGCTGGTACAGATTATAAGGTTACATATGCTAACAATGTGAAACCGGGTAAAGCCACAGTCAAGATCACGGGAATAAATGCCTATAAGGGAACAATACGAAAAACATTTGCGATAATTCTTCCAAAGAATGCTACATACGTCGTCGGCGGAATGAAGTATAAAGTTACAAACGCCGCGACAAATGGCAAGGGGACATTAAAGGTTATAGGAACGACAAAGACCAGGAGCAACAGGAAATTTACATCCCTCACAGTGAACAGCACAGTGACCATAGGTGTTGTAAAGTACAAAGTTACTGCTATAAATGCAAATGCATTCAAGGGATATAAATATCTGAAGAAGATAGTCATCGGAAATGGTATAAAGACGATCGGTGATAAGGCGTTCTACGGATGTTCCAAGCTGCAGTCAGTGACAATAAAGTCCAGCAAGATCACGAAATTTGGCAAGAAGACATTCAGCCGGATAGCAGCAAAGCCAGTTTTGAAGATGCCAAAGGCAGTGGCAAAGCGCTATAAGAAACTGCTTAAGAGCGCTGGCATAACATCTAAGGGGATTTTTATTTTGACAAAAAAATAAAATATTGTATAATGTATTTAACAAGACAGCCGAGCGATAGATACCACCTATCCGTCCGGTGAAAAGCTATTTAAGATTAAACACCTCAATGCTTAGCCGGCTGAGGTGTTTTTCTTATTTTCTAAGATTCAGAATTGCTACAATAAGTAATGCAACGGTTAATATAACCATGAATTCCTCATATGTACTCATAAGGCACCACTATAGTGGCATAAAATGGGCAAAAAAAATAAAGCTACTAACGGGAGTCGGACCCGTGACCTCAACATTACCAATGTTGCGCTCTACCACCTGAGCTATAGTAGCTTGCTTTTCAAAAGCAATAATAACTATAACAAAAGAGTGGTGAAAAATCAAGCGAAATATTAATATTTGACGTAAAAAATATAACAAATCAGAAGATAATTGTGGTACAAGCTTTAAAAGTATGGTAAACTAATTATAATCGCGTGCAAAAATCAGATATACATAGAATACTGTCGCGATGGTATATGAAAAAATAAGTAACATGAGGAGTGCCGTGAGGCGTTATCAATCCTCATATTATATGCGGGAGGCAATTGAAAAAAATGGCTGAAGAGATGACAAGTAAGAATTTCATTGAACAGATTATTGAGAAGGATATCGAGGAGGGCAAGGTGCCGAAGATCGTTACCAGATTCCCACCTGAGCCAAATGGATATTTACATATAGGACATGCCAAGTCAATACTTTTAAATTACGGACTGGCACAGGAGTACGGCGGACAGTTCAATCTCAGATTTGACGATACAAATCCTACAAAGGAGAAGACAGAGTTTGTTGAGTCAATACTTGCAGATGTCAAGTGGCTGGGAGCAGACTTTGGAGACAGAGTGTTCTTCGCATCCAACTATTTTGATCAGATGTATGAGGCAGCTATCAAACTCATAAAGAAGGGCAAGGCTTATGTATGTGACCTCACAGCGGATGAGATCAGGGAGTACAGAGGAACCCTTACTGAGCCGGGCAAGAACAGCCCATACAGAGACAGAAGCATAGAGGAGAATCTTGATCTGTTCGAGAGAATGAAGAACGGTGAGTTCCCAGATGGAAGCAAGGTGCTCCGTGCGAAGATAGATATGGCAAGCCCTAACATCAACATGAGAGATCCTATCATCTACAGAATAGCAAGAATGAACCACCACAACACAGGTGACAAGTGGTGCATTTACCCTATGTATGATTTTGCACATCCTATCGAGGATGCCATCGAGGGAGTTACACACTCCATATGTACACTTGAGTTCGAGGATCACAGACCTCTGTATGACTGGGTTGTCATGGAGCTCGGTTACAAGGATTCACCAGAAGGCACACCGAAGCAGATAGAGTTTGCAAAGCTTTACCTGACAAATGTCATAACAGGTAAGAGATACATCAAGAAGCTTGTTGAGGATGGAATAGTAGACGGATGGGATGACCCACGTCTTGTAAGTATTGCCGCGCTCAGAAGAAGAGGCTTTACACCATCAGCCATCAAGAAGTTCATGGAGCTGGTTGGAATATCCAAGAGCCAGTCATCTGTTGATTACGCTATGCTTGAGTACTGCGTGAGAGATGACCTGAAGCTCAGTGCCAAGAGATACATGGCGGTTGTTGATCCTGTTAAGCTGGTCATCGATAACTATCCTGAGGATCAGGTTGAGTATCTTGATGTTGAGAACAATCAGGAGAACGAGGAGCTTGGAAGCAGAAAGGTTGCATTCAGCAAGTATCTGTATATAGAGAGAGACGACTTTATGGAGGAGCCTCCAAAGAAGTATTTCAGATTGTTCCCTGGCAACGAGGTTCGTCTCAAGAATGCATATTTCGTAAAGTGCGTTGGATTTGAGAAGGATGAGGATGGCAATGTAACGACAGTTCATTGTACCTACGATCCTGAGACAAGAAGCGGTTCAGGCTTTGAGGGACGTAAGGTAAAGGGAACTATCCACTGGGTATCAGCGGAGAGCGCAATAGATGCAGAGGTTCGTCTGTACGAGAATATCATCGATGAGGAGAAGGGAAAACTCAACGATGATGGCACATTAAACCTCAATCCGAATTCACTTGTTATCAAGCAGGGTTGTAAGCTTGAGAAGGCATTTGAGGAGGCACAGCCGGGAGAGGCGTTCCAGTTCCTGAGAAATGGTTTCTTCTGCGTTGACTCTAAGGATTCTACAGCAGAGCATCCTGTATATAACAGGATAGTATCTCTCAAGAGTTCATATAAGCCTGGCAAGTAGGAGATAACCTGAGGAGATATGTTTATTCGCTGCGGGAAGTGGCGCAGGGGAGGTGTGTGCACGCGTTAAGGGAGACGTGCACATATCATAATATGTGATTGGAATGAATGTTATGGAAGATGATTTTAAGAAGGTATACATACTTCTGTCCAAGACCAAGACGGTTCCGTCTAATCTTATAAAGCTTATGACAAGGGAGCCGTATTGTCATACATCGCTTGCTTTGGATATAAGCCTTGATGAGATGTACAGTTTTGCACGGAAGGGTGTATACAATCCATTTAACAGTGGATTTATAAGTGAGAACATAGAGAAGGGAATATTTGGCAGACACAAGGGAACCAGATGCGCAGTGTATGAACTGAAGGTGACGAAGAAGCAGTATGAACGCATACAGCAGGAGCTCGCCAGATTCAAGAAACATCCTGACAGATATGGGTATAATTTCATGGGTGTATTCAGCGTATTCTTTCATCTTGCGTATGAGAGGGAATACAATTTCTTCTGTTCACAGTTTGTGGCATCTGTCCTGAAAAATGCAGGAGTGGATATATTCCACAAGAAACCGGGACTTGTCAAGCCGGGGGATTTCAGGAGATGCACCGTGCTCAGACCTATATTTACCGGATTGCTCACGGATTACAGAGCATATCTGCACGAGAGGATGAAGCAGGCGCATGGCATAGAGAACACAGGCGTCAGAAATGGTGTCAAAAAGCCGGCACTGGCGGATAGCCTCATGGCATGGAAAGTCAGCTAGATATTGAGAAAAGCAGATATACAGAGACAGACGAAAGCCGCCTGGCATATTACCCGGATGTGAACCGGAACATATGCCAGGCGGCTTTTTCATCATTCCACAAATGTATGTCCAATCTTGATGATTCCCCTTGGAAGTGCATCCTTGGAATTCTTCCATGGCTCATTCTTGTATCTGTAGTCGAACTTGTCTATGAACCAGCTCAGATCGCCATTTACACGCTCCATATTCTCGAAATATACTTTGTTCAGTATTTCGATGAACTGTGTATACTGCTCTTTACTCAGCTTGCTCTGGCCGGTCTTATATAATATGCCGTAGTGGTATGTACAGAAGCCTTTGCCTGCGGCGAATTTGTCCCTGAAGTCAGAATCCCTTTTCCACATGTGGAAGATAGTGTCCACATACCGCACGAACATGTTGTCCATACGGCCACATATAAAACAACTCTTTTCCATGTTCTCTATGTAATCAACAACAGGTGCGTTTGGCGTATTTTTGCCGAACAGACCGGATTTGGCGGCGGGACCCTTTGCAGCCAGTTCCTTCATATCCTTTATAGTCTTATTCATATGCGTATTCATCATCAGAGCCAGTCCCAGGCGGTTCTTCTCCTGATAGAGCATTCTCAGATGGTGGCTGCAGAAACCGAGTTTGTCTGTCATGGCGCGGTTGTCATCCTCCATGTAGCTTGGCCCCATAGTGTATTCAATTGCATTTCGTTCAAGATCCTTCTGCATCTGGCACATAGGGCATTCGCAGCCGCTGTCAAATGCGTCATTTACCGGAATTGTGTATATCTGTTCTGCCATAAAACCTCCTGTTTTACCATGTAATTCTGCTTGAGCTATTCCGTTGAAAATAGTACACGTGTATTATACAATAGTCTGGTGTAATTTATAAGATGCAAAGTTATATAAGGACAAGATTTGTACAAATGGGTTTGCAGATATATGAGAAATGGCAGGTGTACGGAAGATGAATGTAAGTTGTGATAAGAATATTGTTACGGTCGATGGAGTGAAAGACTTCAGGCTTTCCCAGATACTGGAGTGCGGCCAGTGCTTTCATTTTGATAAGATTGGTGATGAGGTGTACGAGGTTGTTGCGTATGACAGGGCGGTAAAGATGGAACAGGTGGGCAGCGTGCTCAGGATATATGGATCCTCCATGGAAGATTATGATGGAATATGGCGCCCTTATCTGGACATGGACAACGATTATGGAGTTATAAAGGAGAGCGTGATAAATGCTGACAGTGCACTCCGGACAGCGGTAAATGAGAAGGATGGTATACGGATACTTAATCAGGATTTTTTCGAGACCCTGATCTCATTTATAATATCCCAGAACAAGAATATACCCCAGATAAAACAGTGCGTGAAAAATATATCGCATAGATTTGGCAATGAAGTCATAGGATATAACGGTGAGGCATTTTATGTGTTCCCGGGGGTTCAGAGACTTCATGAGGTGACAGAGGATGAACTCAGAGAATGCAAGGTGGGATTCCGTGCCCCATATATCAAGAATGCGACGGAAGCCGTATACTCCGGCTCGGTCACGAAGGAGAAGCTGGATGAACTTGATATTACACAGGCCAGAGAACTTCTCATGACGATAAAGGGAGTTGGGGAGAAGGTCGCAAATTGTGTACTTCTGTTTGGCCTTGGCAGACGTGAGGCATTTCCTGTGGATGTGTGGATGAAAAGGATAATGGAGCAGATGTATTTTGATGGCAAGGACACAAAAAAGCCGGAAATAGAGGCGTTTGCTGTAGAAAAGTTTGGAAAACTTGGCGGGTACGCGCAGCAGTATCTGTTCGACTATGCACGTACAACATTGTTCAAGTGAGAGCGGAGATTTATACGTGCGCTCAGTTTTATATTTTTTTTAGAAAATAAGGGTTGATTTTTTCGGAGAAATGGATAGAATATAAGACAGTGTTAGCACTCACATAAACCGAGTGCTAAGAACAAGCAGAGAAAAAGATAATAATAATAAATCAGGAGGTATATATCATGAAGTTAAGACCACTTGGAGACAGAGTAGTATTAAAGCAGTCAGTAGCAGAGGAGACAACAAAGTCAGGAATCGTTTTACCAGGCCAGGCAAAAGAGAAGCCACAGTACGCTGAGGTTATAGAGGTTGGCCCTGGAGCAGTAGTTGACGGCAAGCTGGTTCCTATGGATGTCAAGGTAGGAGATACAGTTATATATCAGAAGTTTGCAGGCTCAGAGGTTAAGCTTGATGATGAGGAATACATAGTGATCAAGCAGGACAGCATTCTTGCAATTGTTGAGAAGTAATTCGTGAATGTATGAAGCAGCGACAGCTGCATATGACGTATATGTACATAGCATATACCATGACAGGATGTCATGATGATTGATAGAATATCACGATAATATTATGACGAGATCAATACATGGAGGTAGATTGAAATGGCAAAGGAAATTAAGTACGGTGCCGAGGCTAGAAAGGCACTTGAGGCAGGAGTTAATCAGTTAGCAGATACAGTAAGAGTTACACTTGGACCTAAAGGAAGAAACGTAGTACTTGCAAAGTCATACGGTTCACCACTCATCACAAATGATGGTGTTACTATTGCAAAGGATATCGAGCTTGAGGATGCATTTGAGAACATGGGTGCTCAGATTGTCAAGGAAGTTGCAACAAAGACAAACGACGTAGCAGGTGATGGTACTACAACAGCTACAGTTCTTGCACAGGCTATGATTAATGAAGGAATGAAGAACCTGGCAGCAGGCGCTAATCCTATCGTTCTCAGAAAGGGAATGAAGAAGGCTTGCGACAAGGCTGTTGAGGCTATACTTGATATGAGTGAGACTATCAGCGGAAAGGATCAGATCGCAAGAGTTGCATCTATCTCAGCTGGTGACGATGAGGTTGGACAGATGGTTGCCGACGCTATGGAGAAAGTGTCAAAGGATGGAGTCATAACAATCGAAGAGTCAAAGTCAATGAAGACAGAGCTCGACCTTGTAGAAGGTATGCAGTTCGACAGAGGTTATATCTCAGCTTACATGGCAACAGATATGGAGAAGATGGTTGCAGAGCTTGATAACCCTTACATACTGATAACAGATAAGAAGATTTCAAATATTCAGGAGATCCTTCCACTTCTTGAGCAGATCGTTCAGAGCGGTTCAAAGCTTCTGATCATCGCTGAGGATATTGAGGGTGAGGCACTCACAACACTTATCGTCAACAAGCTGCGTGGTACATTCCAGGTAGTAGCTGTAAAGGCTCCTGGCTATGGCGACAGAAGAAAAGAGATGCTTCAGGATATCGCTATTCTTACAGGTGGTAAGGTTATATCTGAGGAGCTTGGATACGAACTCAAGGATGCTACTCTTGATGACCTTGGTCGTGCAAAGAGTGCTAAGATAACAAAGGAAAACACAGTCATCGTTGATGGTATGGGTGCTAAGGAAGATATAGCAGGCCGTGTGAATGTCATCAAGGCTCAGCTTGAGGAGACAACATCAGAGTTTGATAAAGAGAAACTTCAGGAGAGACTTGCAAAGCTTGCCGGTGGAGTCGCAGTTATCAGAGTTGGTGCAGCTACAGAGACAGAGATGAAGGAAGCTAAGCTCCGTATGGAGGACGCTCTTAATGCTACAAGGGCAGCAGTTGAAGAGGGAATCATCTCAGGTGGTGGTTCAGCATACATCCACGCTGCAAAGAAGGTTGCAGAGCTTGTAAAGGATCTTGAGGGTGATGAGAAGACAGGTGCCAAGGTTGTACTTAAGGCTATGGAAGCTCCTCTGTTCCACATCGCTGCAAATGCAGGACTTGAGGGATCAGTTATCATCAATAAGATCAAAGAATCAGAGGTTGGCGTAGGCTTCGATGCTTACAATGAGACATATGTCAACATGATCGAGGCAGGAATCATCGACCCTGTCAAGGTTACAAGAAGTGCACTCCAGAACGCTACATCAGTTGCATCAACAATGCTCACAACAGAGTCTGTTGTTGCTGATATCAAGGAAGATGCTCCAGCTATGCCAGCAGGCGGCGCAGGCATGGGCGGCGGAATGGGATTCTAAAATACAGGATCTGACATAGATATATATATTGAAATTATGGAACTGCATTGTCCGGTTGATGGGCAATGCAGTTCATTTGTTTGTGATAAAAAATCGTGGAATGATGGAGTGCTGCAGATTCTTAGACCTGTTGCATAACAGGTTGATTGACACTTATCTTTATGTATGAGATAATTATTGAAAATGTTTTCTATTATACGATTATAATAGAAATATGGGGAAAGTATCACAGACAACAATATAATGAATGAAAGGTAGGACGATATGGGAGAAGATAACAATTTTGGCGGATATCAGTCATCAGATGACAGTGGACAGGAGAATAAGCAGAATCCATATGCAGGCAGCCAGTATAATCAGAATTATAACCAGGCAGGTGGACAGTCTGATCAAAATTATGGTCAGCCAGATGGACAGTACGGACAGAGCTATGGTCAGCAGGGTGGACAGTACGGACAGAACTATGGTCAGCCAGATGGACAGTACGGACAGAACTATGGTCAGCCGGATGACCAGTATGGCCAGTACGGACAGAGCTATGGTCAGCAGGGTGGACAATACGGACAGAACTATGGTCAGCCAGACGGACAGTACAGCCAGAATTATGGGCAGTATGGTCAGAGTTACAATAACCAGAATATGAATATGGGAGGCGGCCCGGCATATCCACAGAATAATATGCAGCCACAGGAGAGCAAAGGAACATCTATAGCATCGATGGTGCTTGGTATATTCTCACTCACATTTGGATGCTGTATCACATATGTGGGGATCGCTGCAGCAATAGCCGGTATAATTACAGGTATAATCAGTCTTAAGAATAAAAAACCTGGTAAGGGCATGGCAATAGCCGGTATAATTATGAGTTCCATAGCTTTGGTTTTTCTGGTTGCAAGTATAATTTTCGTTCTCACATCAGATACATACAGAGAGATGGTCGATGAAATGATCAAGCAGATCCAGTCAGGTAACTATAATTAATTTTTATACTTTAAATAAGAAAATGCATATAAGAGGTCGTCAAAATATGACGGCCTTTTATAATGTGTACCAAGCTGATAATATTTGGGCGTTTAATAGTACGGGAATGATTGAACACGAAGGTGTATTAGTGTTATTATTATGAAAGTGTGAAGAATAGCAGATGGGAGGATCCGGAGTTATGGCTGATATGTACACTATTGATGATAAAATCATCAAAGATCTCATTGCGGATGCCATGAAAGTGAGAAATATGGCATACGCCAGATATTCCCAGTTTAAGGTTGGGGCAGCACTTCTGGCAGGACGGGATGATCTGTCAGATGGAGCTGGGGAATGTGCTGGTGGAGCACCGGGCAGATTCGGTATGAACGTGGAAGAATATAGGGTATTTACAGGTTGTAATATAGAGAACTCTTCATATGGAGCCACTATATGCGCAGAGCGTGCAGCAGCATGTAATGCAGTCAGCAGCGGCTATAGAGATTTCAAAGCTATAGCCATTGTCGGAGGTCTGAATAGTACAGGGATAAATGGAATAACATATCCATGTGGGATATGTAGACAGGTACTCTCAGAATTTTCATCAGATATGTATGTTATAGCGGCAAGATCGGAGGATGATTATGACATGAGAAAGTTGTCGGAGTTCCTTCCTGCATCGTTCGGAGCCGGACAGATGATGTGATGAAGCACGCTGAGCCGGGCGGTGAATTGGATTATTACAGTTGCGACAGCGATGATGAGAATCATAAAAGATAGAAATAAATCAATATAGAAGGAGAACATGAATTGGGAAATATCAAAGATTTAAAAGCTTACAGGATAGTTGAGGAGAAGGACCTCCCGGAAGTGAACGGTAAAGGCTATGTATTGGAACACATAAAGACAAAGGCGAGGGTTCTTATCATCGAGAATGATGATGTGAACAAGGTGTTTAATATAGGATTCAGGACCCCTCCATATGATGATTCAGGAATACCTCATATAATCGAGCATTCTGTGCTCTGTGGTTCGAAGAAGTATCCGGTCAAGGATCCATTTGTCGAGCTGGCAAAGGGTTCCCTAAACACATTCTTGAACGCCATGACTTATTCAGATAAGACGGTATATCCTATAGCGAGCTTCAATCAGAAGGATTTCGAGAACATCATGAGTGTGTATCTGGATGCAGTGTTCTATCCGGATATCTATATCCATGATGAGATCATGAAGCAGGAGGGCTGGCACTACGAGCTCGACTCTGTGGATGGAGACTTGAAGTACAACGGAGTTGTGTACAATGAGATGAAGGGTGTGTATTCAAGTCCTGAGTCAGTTATGTACAGAGTGATCGAGTCATCACTCATGCCGGACACCCCATATGGCAATGATTCAGGCGGTAACCCTGTATCCATACCGACACTCACACTTGAGAGATTCAGGGATTTCCACAGGACATATTATCATCCATCAAATAGCTATATCTATCTGTATGGCGACTGCGATATGGCAAAGGAGCTGGAGTTTATAGATGAGGAGTATCTGTCACATTACGATTACAAGGAGATTGATTCAGCGATACCTCTTCAGAAGCCATTTGACGAGATGAAGGACATCACCATGGATTACTCCATAGCTGACACTGATCCTGAGGAGAACAATTCCATACTCACATATAATAAGATAACAGGACTCAGTACAGAGAAAAAGAAGGTCACAGCTCTTGGAATTCTTGAGTACGTGCTCATGGATGCGCCAGGAGCAGTGCTGAAGAAAGCTTTGACTGATGCGGGAATAGGTGAGGAGGTCTACAGTTCATTTGACAATGGCTGTCAGCAGACCACATTCTCCATCATAGCAAGAGGCGCTGACAAGAATGATAAGGACAGATTTATAAAGGTTATAGATGACACATTTGAAGAGCTCAGCCGCGGCATAGATAAAGCAGCTATTGAGGCTGCGATCAACAAGTTTGAGTTCAAGCACAAGGAGGCCAACTTTGGAAGGTTCCCTAAGGGACTCATGTACGGACTGGATGCGTTCAACAGCTGGCTGTATGACGACACCAAGGCACTCATGTTCTTCGAGATGAATGATGTGTACAAGGAGCTGAGAGAGGATCTTCAGAATGGATACTTTGAGCAGCTTATAAAGGAATGTTTCATTGACAATACATTTGGTCTGTATCTCACCATGAATCCAAAGAAGGGTCTTGACCAGGAGAACGAGAAGAAGATTGCTGATGAGCTGGCTGAATACAAGGCTGCGCTCAGCCGTGAGGAGCTTGAGAAGATCGTGGAGGAGACAAAGGCTCTCAAGGAATATCAGGCTACACCTTCATCTGCTGAGGATCTTGCGAAGGTTCCTCTTCTGGCGATCGATGACATTGACAAAGAGGCTGAGAAGCTTAAGAATGTTGAGTCTGAGATCGGCGGACTTCCGGTTGTAAGCCATGACATATTTACAAATGGTATAGGATACCTGAGATTCTATTTCAACATAAATGATATAGATAACGATCTTGTACCTTACCTTGCGGTTCTGTCATGCCTGTTCAAATATATTGACACTGAGAAGCACACCTATGGACAACTGTCAAATGAGATAGACAGCAATATAGGTGGAATAGAGTTTGATATGGTTGGATATGCCAGCGACACGGATATCAAGAAGTTTTTCTATGTGTCCATGAAGGCTCTCTACGAGAAGCTTCCATATGCAGTAGAACTCATGGAGGAGATACTGTTCTCATCAAAGATTGATGACAGGAAGAGACTGAAAGAACTTCTGACGGAGGAGAAGTCCAGCATGAAGAATGGTATGGCTGCCTCAGGACATGTGACTGCTTACACCAGAGCCATGTCATATATAGATGAGGGTGCAAGATTCACAGATGAGACATGCGGAATCGCTTATTACGAATTCCTGTGCGACATAGTGGACCACTTCGACGAGAAGTATGATGACTTCATTGAGAAGCTTCAGTATGCCCTTGCAGAGGTACTCAGAAAGGGCGAGCTTACGGTTTCATATACAGGAAATGAGGACGTGACAAAGCTGCTCGGGGAATCCTTTGCGGACTTTGGAAAGGCACTCTCCACAAGACCTGCACACAAGGATGTGAAGCCATTTGAGAAGGATCTTAAGAATGAGGGCTTCAAGACAGCCAGCCAGGTTCAGTACGTTGCCATAGCGGGTAATTTTGAGGATGCGGGATACAAGTACGACAGCTCACTGAGCGTTCTCAAGATCATATTCTCATATGGTTATCTGTGGGAGAATGTCCGTGTGAAGGGTGGTGCGTATGGTGCTATGTGCTCATTCCTCAGAAATGGAACCTGCTATATGAGTTCGTACAGGGATCCAAACCTCATGGAGACATATGACATATTCAGAAATGCGTATAAGTTCGTGGAGAACTTCGAGTGCTCAGACCGTGATATGACAAAGTATATCATCGGAACCATGGCTCAGATAGATGCGCCGACAACTCCTGTTGCGGAGGGCATAAGCCACATGGCGAGATACTTTATGGGCGTTACGGATGAGCAGATACAGAGAGAGCGTGACAAGATCCTCACCACAGACAGGGATGCGATCAGAGCCCTTGCCCCACTTGTGAAGGCTGTCACGGATTCGGGAATCATCTGTGCCATCGGCGGTGAGAGCAAGATAGAGGAGAATAAGGATAGCTTCAAGGATGTACTCGCGATTTTCTAGACATAGCCGCAGATCATCGCGCTTATTGAGATGGCGGGCGACATAATAAAGCAGGATGCGTGAGCAAAAATAGCTAGTGCACGCAGGATGAAGGAGATATATGAATAAAGAATACAAATCAGGCTTCGTGTCCATCATAGGCAGGCCAAATGTTGGAAAGTCAACGCTCATGAACAGACTGATAGGACAGAAGATAGCCATAACGAGCAATAAGGCGCAGACCACAAGAAACAGGATCCAGACCGTGTATACCAGTGATAAAGGCCAGATAATATTTCTGGATACACCGGGTATCAACCGGGCGAAGAACAAGCTTGGAGAGTACATGCTCAAGGTTGCTGAGAGTACACTTGATGAGGTGGATGTGGTTCTGTGGATAGTTGAGGCCACAACATTTATCGGCGCGGGAGAGCGTTACATCATAGAGCAGCTCCAGCATGTGAAGACTCCAATCATTGTGGTCGTGAACAAGATAGACAACGTGGAGGAGAACATGGTATTTGAGGCCATAAATACCTACAAGGATGCGTGTGATTTTGCAGAGATAGTGCCAGTGTCGGCACTCAGGGGCAGGAACACAGATGAGCTCATAGATACCATTATGAAGTATCTTCCATATGGACCTCAGTACTATGATGAGGACACGATCACTGACCAGCCGGAGAGACAGATCGTTGCCGAACTCATCAGGGAGCAGGCTCTTCGCCAGCTTGATAAGGAAGTTCCACATGGAATAGCCGTTGTCATAGATTCAATGAAAGAGAGACCGGATGGTGGTCTGATAGATATAGATGCTACCATCATATGCGAGAGAGATTCCCACAAGGGAATCATCATAGGAAAACAGGGCGCCATGCTGAAGAAGATAGGCACTCATGCTAGATATGGGATAGAGAGACTTCTTGATACCAAGGTCAATCTGAAGCTGTGGGTAAAGGTCAAGAAGGACTGGAGAGATACGGATACACTGCTGAAGAACTTTGGATTTAGGGACGAGTAGGATTTTGGTTACGGAGGTGGACATACAATCATGAGAGAAGAAGTTACACTGCATGGAATTGTACTGTCCAGCAGTCTCCAGAGCGAATACGACAGGCGTATGGTAGTCCTCACTAAGGAACGTGGCAGGATCACAGTATTTGCAACAGGTGTGAGGAGAGGAACGAACCCGCTTCAGTCAAAGACGCAGATGTTTGTTATGGGAAGCTTTACCTTGATTCCGGGGCGGGATTCATACAGGCTTGTGAACATAGATGTAGACGAATATTTTCATCAGCTCACCTTAGATATAGACGTATACTGCTATGCATCTTACTTCTGTGAGGTCATGGGATTCATGACCCATGAGGGTGACAGGGCAGCAGATTACCTCAATCTTCTGTATGTGAGTCTAAAGGCTCTGGAGAAGGGGCAGATGCCTGCAAAGCTTATCAGATGTGTGTATGAGATAAAGCTCATGGATGTGTTCGGACAGGGAATACAGAGCTTTCATTGTCCGGTATGCGGCAAGGCTGAGGTGTCAAATGTATTCGATGCAGCATCCGGCGGTCTGCTCTGCGATGGATGCAAAGGAAGGGCAAAACATCCGCTGCATCTCTCAGACGATGCGGTGTACACGATACAGTACATAAATGGTGCACCACTTGGCAAGATGTATAACTTCAATGTGTCCGATGCAGTGCTTTCCGAGATACAGCTGGTATCGAAGCAGTTTGTGGATATGTACGTGGACAGAAAGTTCAAGTCGGTGGAGATTATAGATTCGCTTGAATAATTAATCTGTTTCGTTTGTAAAGGAGAAAATAAATTAAAAAAAGTGCGGTGCTTTTCTTATTGTAAGTAAGAACCGCACTTTTTATTTTTAAATAGAAAAAATGATTTTTGAAAAAGACTCCATCGCACCGGGAAGCTTTTCATAAGGTATGGCACTGAAACCGAATAGAAGCTGATTCTCAGGACAGAGATTCTTTCTTATCCAGAATGGTTCGGTGGAGAAGATTCTTATACCTTTCTTCTCAAATGATGATATGAGTTTCGCCTGTGTAAGATGGGAGTTCTTTATCTCTGCGACAAAGTGGAGACCAGCTCCGGCACCGTACATGATGACATCATCTTCCAGATTCTGTTTCACATAATTCAATATATAATCATGTTTTTTCTTGTAATGGTTTTTCATGGCGCCAATATGGCGCTGATAATTTCCACTCTGTATAAATTCTATAAGCGCAAGTTGCAGAACTGTTGGTACAGTGCAGTTGGTGTGCGAATATCTGGAGTTGTAAGCTTTCATCAGTTCTGCAGGCATCACAATGTATGATATTCTAAGGTCTGGCGACATGGATTTGGAGAATGTTCCAAGGTATATGGTGTGGTCACTGTTATCTATGGACTGAAGGGATGGGATAGGCCTGCTCTGATATCTCAGTTCACTGTCGTAATCATCTTCAATGATGTAGCTTCCCGACTGGGCAGCCCACTCTATGAGTTCCATTCTCTTGCTGATCGGCAATATGCTTCCCATCGGAAATTGGTGGGATGGCGTTACATACAGTAGTGTATCTCTGAGTCTTTGTATGTGTTCTATGGATACTCCATCGTCCTCAAGAGGGATTGGGATGATCCTGAACGGGCTCTGGCTGACGATTTCCCAGGTTCCGTTGTAGCCGGGATCCTCCATGGCAAATGAATATTCTGACGGTCTGAATATGTGAGTGATTATATCTATGGATCTTTGATGACCACTTGTGAGAATGATCTGCTCCGGAGTGCAGTTTACACCTCTGGACATGTACAGATATTCGGTGATGAGACTGCGCAGGGTATAGCTGCCCTGTGACATCTGGTACGATGCGGTATCGGCCATGGATATCATGTCCCATGCGTTCATGAGGCATTTGCGCCAGGCTTTGGAGTGATAGCAGTTGTAGTCCAGATTGCCGTAGCTTAATGTGTAGTCAAATGTCTTTCCATTGCGTTTGGGTGAATAGTGTACGTTATGATTTTTTTCTGATTTTTTGTCAGCGGTAAATGCAGAGATGTTCTCAACATAGTAGCCGGAGCCGGTCACGGAGCGTATATATCCTTCAAGTTCAAGCTGGTTGTAAGCGGATACTACAGTGTTGCGGCTGAGTTTGTGTTCGGTGGCAAGCTGTCTTGTGGCCGGAAGCTTTTCTCCCGCAGCATAGTGTTCGTTAAGTATTTCGGATTTCATCTGCTCATATAATTGTTCGTATAGGGACTTACCGGAGGTTTTATCTATTGATATCATTTGTTTGTTCCTTCCTGGCATATTATTGTTATTATAAATATATCAGATCAATGGGGTTTGTATATGCCTTGATTTATTTGTTCAATTTAAATTGGCACCATAAAATTACTTGAAATTGGAACTTTTGAAAGAACCAATCTGATGTTATTATACAAGAGTCATAACGAGTAAGCAATAAGAAGAAGTCATCGGGAAATGTCTGACGGCACAAATTATAGTAGCTTTGTATAAATAATATTACAAAATATGCCGTGAACCTTGCAAAAATATTTGAATGAGTATAAAATAAGGCGGATAGAGCGAAGAAAATTCGAATATGATTTGGAGGATTACGATGGAAAAGACATTAGACAAGATCGTTGCATTGGCAAAGAGCAGAGGATTTGTTTATCCAGGTTCAGAGATTTACGGTGGTCTCGCAAATACATGGGACTATGGTAATCTCGGTGTTGAACTCAAGAACAACGTTAAGAGAGCATGGTGGAAGAAATTCATCCAGGAGAACCCTTACAATGTAGGAGTTGACTGTGCTATCCTTATGAACCCACAGACATGGGTTGCTTCAGGCCACCTTGGAGGATTTGCTGATCCTCTTATGGATTGCAAAGAGTGTCATGAGAGATTCCGTGCAGATAAACTTATAGAGGACTTTATGGCTGAGAACGGAGTTGTTCCAGAGGGAGCAGTAGACGGATGGAGCAACGAGCAGATGGAAGAGTACGTTGAGAAGAACAATATCTGCTGTCCAACATGTGGTAAGCACAATTTCACAGGTATCAGACAGTTCAACCTTATGTTCAAGACATTCCAGGGTGTAACCGAGGATGCCAAGAACACTGTATACCTCAGACCTGAGACGGCACAGGGTATATTTGTCAACTTCAAGAATGTACAGAGAACTTCAAGAAAGAAGGTTCCATTTGGAATCGGTCAGATAGGAAAGTCATTTAGAAATGAGATAACACCTGGTAACTTCACATTCAGAACAAGAGAGTTCGAGCAGATGGAGCTTGAGTTCTTCTGCAAGCCGGGTACAGATATGGAGTGGTTTGAGTACTGGAGAAGCTTCTGTATCAACTGGCTCAAGGATCTCGGAATCAAGGATGATGAGATGAGAGCCCGTGACCATTCACCTGAGGAGCTGTGTTTCTACTCAAAGGGAACAACTGATATCGAGTATTTATTCCCATTTGGATGGGGAGAGCTCTGGGGAATCGCTGACAGAACAGATTACGATCTGACACAGCACCAGAATACATCAGGAGAGTCCATGGAGTACTTCGATGATGAGACAAAGGAGAAGTACATCCCATATGTAATCGAGCCATCGCTTGGTGCTGACCGTGTTACACTGGCATTCCTGTGCGCTGCATACGATGAGGAGAACATTGGAACAGAGGAGAAGCCTGATGTTCGTACAGTGCTTCACTTCCACCCACAGCTTGCACCGGTCAAGATTGGCGTGCTTCCACTTTCAAAGAAGCTCAACGATGGTGCAGAGAAGATCTATGCAGAGCTTTCAAAGTACTACAACTGTGAGTTTGATGACAGAGGAAATATCGGAAAGAGATACAGAAGACAGGATGAGATAGGAACTCCTTTCTGTGTAACATATGATTTCGATTCAGTAGAGGATGGTGCTGTTACAGTACGTGACAGAGATACCATGGAGCAGGAGAGAATCAAGATTGAAGATCTGAAGGCTTACTTCGAGAAGAAGTTTGAATATTAATCGAAGGTGTGACCGGTGATGCCGGGAACATGAATTTACAGGAGGCATTAAGATGCATAGTAAAGAATTATTTTCAGAATACGAGGCAAATGTAAGATCATACAGCAGAAGTTTCCCAGAGATATTCACAAAGGCCAAGGGAGCCAAGATGTATGACGAGAATGGTAAGGAGTATATAGACTTCTTCGCAGGAGCAGGCGCACTGAACTATGGTCATAACAATGATTATATAAAGGAGAAGGTTATCGATTACATCCAGAGCGATGGAATCATGCATTCTCTTGACATGATGACAGCACCAAAGGCTGAGTTCATCGAGTTTTTCGAGAAGAAGGTTCTTGAGCCTAGAGGACTTGATTACAAGATCATGTTCGCAGGCCCTACAGGAACAAATGCAGTTGAGTCACTCTTAAAGCTTGCACGTAAGGTCAAGAAGAGAGAGATGATCTGGGCATACATGGGATGCTTCCATGGCATGACACTCGGTTCAATATCACTCACAAGTGATGCGGCAAGCCGTGCAGGAGCAGGTGTTGGACTTGACAACGTATATCACATTCCAGCCCCATACATGTTCCCGGAGCTTGATACGATCAAGTTCATGCAGACACTTCTTGATGACGATCACTCAGGTGTTGAGAAGCCTGCAGCAATCTTTATCGAGACAGTACAGGCAGATGGTGGTGTAAATGTATTCTCAGTAGAGTACCTCAAGGCACTCCGTGAGTTCTGTGATAAGAACGACATCCTTATGGTTGTTGATGACGTACAGGTTGGCTGTGCAAGAACAGGTACATTCTTCTCATTTGAGAGAGCAGGAATCAAGCCTGATATGTTCTCACTTTCAAAGTCAATCGGCGGATACCCATTCCCAATGGGACTTGCAATGTTCAAGCCAGAGTATGATCTCTGGAAGCCGGGTGAGCATTCAGGTACATTCCGTGGAATCCAGCTCTCAATGGTAGCTGCAAAGGCAGGACTTGAGTTCATGCTTGACAACAACATCGAGGCTGAGACAAGACGTAAGGGCGAGATAGTTAGAGAGTATCTTGAGAAGAATATAGACGGCGATCCAAATGTAATTGCAACACGTGGTATCGGACTCCTCTGGGGCGTAGAGGTTAAGGACGATGCAACAGCTGGTGCCATCACAGCAAGAGCCTTCAAGAAGGGGCTTGTAATAGAGAGAGCAGGCCGTGACAACGCGGTCATCAAGATCATGCCACCACTTATCATCTCAGATGAGGATCTTATCGCAGGTCTTGATATTCTCAAGGCAGCTATTGATGGTGAGTAATTTGTAATTTAATGAGCATTGTGACAGTTGTAATTGCGCAAGACTGGTATAATGCGAATATCTATATGGAGTCGGCAGGCGACATGATATACAGAGCAGAGGCTTTAGAATTGATATCTGAGGTCTCTGCTTTTGTATGTATATGCCAGCCCCCAGTTAAAATATGCCAGAATTTTAATGTATGTAAAAATGGGGTGGAATATACACAAAATATAGAAAAAAGAGTTTGCTAATGTTGACATATATGTTATAATCAGTCTAGCGCGTGTGGAGACTTCACGGGGACTTCACACCATGAAATATAAAGTTTACGTAGGAGGTAACAAACAAATGGCAAACAAGTGGGTTTATATGTTTAGCGAAGGCGACATGACCATGCGTAATCTTCTCGGTGGTAAGGG
>CAKQTZ010000017.1 GCA_934277375.1 uncultured Coprococcus sp.
AAGACAGGCACATTGAGTAATGGAACGGTTGGCAATTATCTTCAGACAATTGGGAGAATCAAACAACACCCTATCAGTAAAAGAAAGCTGAAAACAGTGACTTCAGTACACCTGCAGGAGTTTATGGATTTGCTGTCATTTGGTGGTACTGTCGGAGATTTTATTTCCAAAGGCTATTCCATTGATTATGTAAGGTCATTTTCAGCAGTATTGCAACAGTCATTCCGGTTTGCGGTATTTCCAAAACAGTTTATTACCTTCAATCCCATGCAGTATGTGGTGATGAGGCACAAAAAAGATGAAACTGATTTGTTTGCGGATGAAACAGCCACAGACAGAGATAAGGTTAAACCGCTTTCCTTTGAAATGTACCGGAAACTGATTGAACAGCTTGGAAAACGAAGCGGGGATGCGATTCTTCCGGTTCAGATAGCATACTTTACAGGTCTCAGACTTGGAGAGGTAGCAGGTCTGACATGGCAGGATATCAACCTTGAAGAACAGTATCTCACTGTACGCAGGAGCATCCGCTACAATGGGGCTACCCATAAGCACGAAATCGGTCCGATAAAGTGGAAAAAGATCAGGGTTGTTGACTTTGGCGATACCCTCGCAGATATTTTGAGGAAGGCAAAAAAGGAACAGCACAAAAACCGTTTTCAGTATGGGGAACTCTACCAGAGGAATTTTTACAGAGAGGTAATGGAAAAGAATCGGGTACATTACGAATATTACCATTTGGGAATGACAGAGAATGTGCCGGAGGATTACACCGAAATCTTCTTTGTATGCTTAAGGGAGGATGGCTGTCTGGAACTTCCGGCAACCATAGAAACAGCTTGCCGGACAGCAGGAAGAAAAGTACCGGAGCTTGAAGGTTTCCATTTCCACACACTGAGGCATACCTACACGACAAACCTCTTATCCAACGGGGCTCAGCCTAAGGATGTGCAGGAACTGTTAGGACACTCAGACGTGAGTACCACCATGAATGTCTATGCCCATGCTACAAGGGAAGCAAAGCGGACTTCCGCAAGACTTCTTGATAAAGTGGCAGGCAACGATTAAACAACTGAATAATGAATTTTCCCTTGTAATTATCCCATAAGGGCAAAAACAAGGGAAAAGGATACATATATAGAATTTTCAATGGCGGGAAGCCTTGAAAATAGGGGAAAGTTAAGAGAGTTAATAGATAAATTCAAGTTTGTAGGGAAAAACAGCTAAGACAATTTTATAATAAAACAGCGTCAGAGCATTTATGTGTAAAAGCATGAATGCTCTTTTTTTGTCCTTTCATGGACAAAGAACAAGAAAGCAGCTTTTGGACAAATTGTCCAGAAGTTCAAATAAAAAAGAAGGAGGATACCTGATGTATAGCAAAAATGGTATTCCGTGGGTAAGACCACCCACACAGGACAGGAAGCATAGAGAAAATAATATCGGGAGGACAGAACAATGGTCGATGAATTGACGCAGGAGTTGTTCCAGACAGGCAGCCATTACATTTACCCCATATCCGTTTATCATTGCCTGAAGCAGAGCACAGGAAACAGATATTACATACGAAACAATGAATGAAATGATACAGAATATGCATTATATGCGTGACTTTTTCCTGGCTTTAGTTTTATATTTCCGACTTTCTGGTTTTTCGGTAATCTCTAGGAGAGTATCCCTTCAACTTATGAAATAACCGGCTGAAATATAGCTGGTTATCATATCCCACAATTTTTGATATTTCATTGATAGAATAATTCGTTGTTTCTAGTAGAACCTGTGCGTTGTTGACACGGAGCGCAACAATAAACTGCATAGGAGTAGAACCCGTGAACTTCTTGAAGTTTCGTATGAACCAACTGACGCTCATCCCCTTGGATGTCGCATACTCTTCTATATTGATATCACGGTTATAATTTTCGTTAAAATATGTCACGGCGGCATCCATCTCGTGGTCGAGATATTCATTTTTTAAAACCTGCTCTCTGGTAAGCTCACGTTGGAATATGATCAGAAGATGACGGAGCAATAATGTGAGCATTTCTTCGTAGTTATCCTGACAACGTTGTAATTCTATAATAATTCTCTTAAATACACGCTCATATTCTATGGATGTACCAACCGGGAATATTCTCTCGTTATCTGGGAAACCATATTTTCTTAGGATATTTTTTACATCACCTCCAGTAAAATGAATCCAGTAGACTTCTGTCTTATCTTCCCCATAATATTCATATTTCTGAAGCTCTTTTGGACGGAATATGACAATGTTACCAGCGGGAACAATTGTTTCGTTATCAACAGTATTAAAATGAAAATGTCCGCATCCGGCTGCAATATATATAATCTGAAAATCAACACGTCCTCTTGGGCGATAGGTTGGCATCTTTGTGTGCTCAGACAAACGATAGATTCCGCAGCTACCGACAATCAGTGGTCGGCTTTTATCCTTAAAATCCATATGTGAATGGTTCAAATAACCGGTGTTCATGTACATAGGGCAGCACTCCTTTCACTCGATACAATAATCACGATTTCTTCGTTCTTCGAACTCTCGAAATCGTGCCAGCCATGCGTACTCCGGACTATCGTCCTGCGTGCTTATGACTGTTTACCCATCAAATAGAAAAGTGTCCGATGCTGCAAGCAGTTCGTCCACTTTTCTGCTTGATGGGATTATTGTATCATTTTGTGCATATTTTGTCCATTCTAGTTTATAGACATAAGAAATGGATTAAGGTAATATAAATCTAACAAAAACGAGAAGGAAAAAAGCAGACAGTAAGGAGAAAACTGTTAGCAGGGTTACAAGCAACAAAAAAAGTGTATAAACTGTATGAATGAAGGAGGATTATTTATGATCATGCCACGTTACTATGAGGACTTAAGTGTATTACATGACAATACGATGCCGGCGAGAGCTTATTACATGCCGGCTTCCAAGCGGATGGATGACCTGGTAGAGCACAGAGAGCTGTCAGACAGAATGCAGCTTTTGAATGGTACATGGAAGTTTCAGTATTTTGACAGCATCTATGATATGAAGGATGCCTTTTATGAGGATGGTTATTCGGTTGAGGGCTTTGACGAGATCAAAGTTCCGAGTGTATGGCAGATGGCAGGTTATGATACACACCAATACACAAATATCCGTTATCCATTTCCGTTTGATCCGCCATATGTGCCACAGGATATTCCATGTGGAGCTTATGTGCATACCTTTGACTATGCAAAGGATGCTGCAGCACCAAAGGCATATCTTAACTTTGAAGGTGTGGATAGCTGCTTTTATGTATGGTTAAACGGCACCTATGTAGGCTACAGTCAGGTGAGCCACATGACCAGTGAGTTTGATGTGACAGACGTATTGCGGGAAGGAGAGAACCGGATTTCCGTGCTTGTGATGAAGTGGTGCGACGGTTCGTACCTTGAAGATCAGGACAAGTTCCGTATGAGCGGAATCTTCCGTGATGTGTATCTCTTAAAACGTCCGGAAAAGGGAATCCGTGATTATCGCATTACAACACAATTAGATTCAGACATTGCAAGGATAAATCTTACAGCAGCATTTTACGAGCCGACAGAGGTTCGGGTAAAGCTCGAGGATAAGAATGGAGCAGTTGTTTCCGAGGGTGTTATTTCCGAGAGTGGAGAATCGACTTTTGAGATTGTAGATTATACACTCTGGAATACAGAGAATCCGTATCTGTATACGATTATTCTGGAGACGGAGCAGGAGGTAATCGTAGACCATATAGCACTCCGCAAGATCGAAATCAAGAATCAGGTAATCTACTTAAATGGACAGAAGATTAAATTCCGTGGTGTGAACCGCCATGACTCCGATCCGGTCACCGGATTTACAATTAGCATGGAGCAGATCAAGACAGACCTTACCCTGATGAAGCAGCACAACTTCAATGCCATTCGTTCCAGCCATTATCCAAATGCACCATTTTTCTATGAAATGTGCGACCGCTATGGATTTATGGTGATTGACGAGGCAGATATCGAGGCACACGGACCATTTATGCTGTATCGAAAAGAGGATACGGATTACAACCGCTTTAAGCGTTGGAATGAGAAGATAGCAGATGATCCGGCATGGGAAGCTGCGATTGTTGACCGTGTGAAGCTGATGGTGGAGCGTGACAAGAACCGGTTTTGTATCGTGATGTGGTCTATGGGAAATGAAAGCGCTTATGGCTGCAACTTTGAGAAGGCACTGGCATGGACAAAGGGATTTGATCCGGAACGTATCACGCAGTATGAGAGTGCCAGATACCGCAATTACGATGTAACCTATGATTACGGGAATCTTGACTTATACAGCCGTATGTATCCGGCACTTACTGAGATAGAGGAATATTTGGAAAAGGATGGCAGCAAACCATTCCTTCTGGTGGAATACTGCCACAGTATGGGAAATGGTCCCGGAGATTTTGAAGATTATTTCCAGATGATACAGGCAGAGGATAAGATGTGCGGTGGTTTCGTATGGGAGTGGTGCGATCATGCAATCGCCCATGGTGTAGCCGAAAATGGCAAGACGATCTATGCCTATGGCGGCGATCATGGCGAAGTAATCCATGACAGCAACTTCTGTATGGATGGTCTGGTATATCCGGACAGAAGGATACACACTGGACTTTTGGAGTACAAGAATGTATACCGTCCGGCAAGAGTAGTATCGTATGATGCAGCAAGTGGAGAATTAGTGCTTCACAACTATATGGATTTTGATGATCTGAAGGATTATGCAGAGATTACCTATGAGCTGTCACAGGATGGGCTTGTAATCGGAAAGGGGAAGCTTTCCGAAGTATCCATTTTACCGCATTGTGATGGAAGCACAACTTTAAAGCTTTCAATTCCGGAGAATGGAAAGGTATATCTGAAGCTGTTCTATAAGCTGAAGAAGGACATCCCGCTTCTTTCCAAGGCGTATGTCTTAGGCTTTGATGAGATAGATGTAAGCAGTAAGGGTGCAAAGAATCAGCAGGCAGTAGGCTGGCTTACAAAGGAAGTGCCGAATACCGGTATTCAGGTACAGGAAAATGATACAGAGATCATCATAAAGGGACGGGATTTCTCCTATACGGTCAACAAGCGGACAGCACTTTTTGACAGCCTGACATTTGCAGGCAGAGAATATATGAATCATCCGATGGAACTGAACATCTGGAGAGCACCGACGGATAACGATATGTATATCAAGGCAGAGTGGAAGAAAGCCCACTACAACGAAGCCTATACAAGAGCATACAAGTCAGAAGTGATTCAGGGAAAGCACGGAGTAACTGTGACAAGTCAGGCTTCGGTCGTGGCAGCAACCGTGCAGAAAATTATGGATGTGACAATCACTTGGACGATTGACGCAGCCGGAAAGATCGGAGCGGATATCGCAGTGAAAAAGGATGAGGAGTTCCCGGATCTTCCAAGATTTGGTGTGCGGATGTTCTTAGATAAGAAGCTTACAGATGCAGGGTTCTTCGGTATGGGACCGCAGGAAAGCTACCGGGACAAGCATAGAGCAGCAAGCCACGGATTGTATCGTCTGAAAGTTTCCGATATGCATGAGGACTATATCCGCCCACAGGAAAACGGAAGTCACTACGACTGCGATTATGTGGAGCTTGGCAACAGCCAGTACGGTATCACTGCCGTTGCAGAGGAAGATACATTTTCATTCAATGCGTCCTTCTATACACAGGAGGAGCTGGAAGAAAAGGCACATAACTATGAACTGATAGAATCGGACAGTATGGTATTCTGCCTTGATTATGCACAGAATGGAATAGGCTCTAACAGCTGCGGACCAGACGTGTTAGAAGCATACAGATTTGATGATAGATTATTCCGGTTCCGGTTTACACTGGTTCCGTATGTGAAAGGATAATGATGTAACTCGTTGACACAGCATTTTCCCGAATATCGATGTATAAGTCCGGTCATACGGGGATATTCGGGATACAAGAGAACAAAAGTAAAAGCATTTAGAATAATATAGGCATCAGACTGTTTGACACATGAAATTCTAAACATGATTAAGATGAGGAGTGATTCTATGGAAGAAAAAAAGTATTTAAAATGGTATAACAAAGTCGGATACGGATCCGGCGATATAGCAGGAAATGTAGTATATGCATTTTTAACATCCTTTGTGATGATTTATCTGACGGATTCAGTCGGACTTGCAGCAGGTATAGTAGGTACGTTGATCGCAGTTTCCAAACTGTTTGACGGATTTACAGACATTTTCTTTGGCTCGATGATTGACAAGACACACAGCAAGATGGGTAAGGCGAAACCGTGGATGCTTTACGGCTACATTGGATGTGCGATTACACTGGTATGTTGTTTTGCGGTTCCTACAAGCTGGGGAAATACAGCACAATATGCATGGTTCTTTATTGCATATACATTGTTAAATGGTGTGTTCTATACAGCAAATAATATTGCGTATTCTGCACTTACTTCTTTGATTACGAAGAACAGTAAAGAGCGTGTGCAGATGGGATCTTATCGTTTCATCTTCGCATTTTCTACAAGCCTTTTGATCCAGTCTGTAACCGTAAAATTTGTTGATTACTGCGGTGGAGATGCAGCAGCATGGAGAACGGTAGCAATCATCTATGCAATTATCGGTCTGATTGTAAATACAATCTCAGCGCTCTCCGTAAAAGAGCTTCCGGAGGAGGAGCTTAACGAGGGAGAAGTAAAAGGAGATGAAGAAAAGTATGGACTGGTTCAGGCATTTAAGCTTCTTGTAAAGAACAAGTATTATATGATGATCTGTGGAACATATATTTTACAGCAGCTTTATAGTGCCATGATCGGTGCTGGTATCTACTACATGACATGGGTATTGAAGAACAAGAATCTTTTTGGTCAGTTCGCCTGGGCGGTGAATATCCCGCTTATTATAGCTCTTATCTTTACCCCGACACTCGTTGGCAAGTGGAATGGTATGTACAAGCTGAATCTCAGAGGATATATCATTGCCGTTATTGGTAGAGCGTTGGTTGTTGTAGCAGGATATATGGGAAGTATTCCTCTTATGCTGGCGTTTACAGCCCTTGCAGCACTTGGACAGGGCCCATGGCAGGGAGATATGAACGCAGTGATTGCTTCTTGTTCAGAGTATACTTATCTGACACAGGGAAAGAGAATTGACGGAACTATGTATTCTTGTACATCACTGGGTGTAAAGATTGGTGGAGGAATCGGAACTGCAGTATGTGGCTGGTTATTAGAGCTTAGTGGTTATGTCGGAACAAATGCAACACAGCCGCAGTCAGCACTTGATATGATGCAGTTTATGTATTTATGGTTGCCATTGATCCTTGATGTGTTAATTATGATTGTTCTTTCCAGAATGAACGTGGAAGCTGCAAATGAAAAATTGAAAGCTGAAAAGGGAATTAAGTCTGATGAAGTAACAGACGCAACAGAGTATTAAGGTTTATATGTAATGAAAAGCATTGTCTAATTGAACATTCGAGAAAGGCAATGCTTTTTGTGCAAAAGGAAATCGGAATTGTCTTTACAAAGGTTTTAGAGGATGCAGGTGTTTATAAACGAACACCAGATGGAATTGCTGCATTCAATAGATTTATTGATAATTAAAAAAAAGGACCATTTCATTTTTGTGAAATGGTCTGCAAGCTAGGTATTCAGGTTTCACAAAGCAGTCCTTTTAGTATTTTATGCATGATATACATGTTCAAAGTAATCAGCGTAGAATACTAAAAGGTTGTTCATATAATTCTTAAACTTGTTCATAATGCGTACCTCCTTTCCTTATTTACAAGCTGATTATAGAATAAATACAATGTGATTGCCTGCCAAATCGAAAGAAAAAGTAGACAAATCTTGCAAAGGGGGCGTAACCAATGCATTTATCATTTGTTGATACAAAAGAAGAAATATTAGCTTTAAAAAGAAAATCAAAGCATGTTGCTCCGCATTTACATAATGCATTGGAGATCGTATGTGTGACAAATGGAACACTGGAGCTGGGAGTTGGACAAGAGTTATACCACATGGAAAAGGGAGATATTGGTTTTGTATTTCCTGATATTATCCATCATTATCAGGTTTTCTCTTCGGGAGTGAATAAGGCGGTTTACATTATTTCTCCACCATTTGCGATTGGGAAATATGCTGATATTATACAGACGATGGCACCGGATTACCCAATCATAAAGGCAGAAATGGTGGAGCCGGAAGTATACCGGGCAATTAATGCCATCTTAGATACAGACCACATGGATATAGCAGTTATACAGGCATACCTGCAGATTTTGATTGCAAGATGCATTGGAAAGCTGAAACTGGTCGAGAAAGGAGATGTGGGAAGTAAAGATCTTGTCTATCAGGCAGTATCGTACGTGTCTGGTAATTTTAGAAAGAATTTCTCGTTAGATGATATGGCAAGAGATTTGGGAGTGAGCAAGTATGTTTTATCACGAACATTCTCCAAAACATTCCATCGTAATTTCAATCAATATCTGAATGATGCAAGACTAAATTATGCTTGCCATCGCTTGGAAAATACCAGTGATGCCATTACAAATATATGCTATGATAGCGGATTTGAAAGTCAGAGAACATTCAATCGGGTATTTAAGGAACGATACAAAGTTACACCGAGCGAATACAGAAATATAAGCCGTACAGATATAATATCGTGACTATCAAACATAGAGGCAGAGAATGGAAAAGTTGTGGCTGTGATTGGATATAGGCAGTAAATGTGGCAATTCTACCTTTGAGGGGTGTGCTTTTTTGCTGTGATAAGATAAGATTATCATGATGAAAGGAGGAATGACCTATGGATATTGCTAAGATTGGAAGATATATCGCAGAAAAAAGAAAAAGAGCTAGGCTGACACAGAGACAGCTTGCAGATAAGCTCGGGAAGAGTGATAAGTCTGTTTCAAAATGGGAACGTGGAATTTGCCTTCCAGACGTTTCAGTATATATGGAACTGTGTGAAATATTGGAAATCAGCGTCAATGAATTTTTAGCCGGTGAAGATATCAGCGAAGATAGTGTAAGAGAAAAGTCTGATGAAACGCTATTGCAGGTGTCAAAGGAAGGAAAGAATAAACAGAAACTTCTGCGACGAATCATTGTAGCACTTTGTATTATTCTGACAGGACTTATTACTGTAATCGCTGTTATAGCGTGTAAGAAGATGAGACAACCCCGAAATTTCATAGAAGAAGTATCGCCGGATAGTGCGGAAATGAAAACTGCGGAACTGATGTCTGGAGCAGATGGGGTAATGATGTTTCGGTATAAGACAAAGGATAACTATAAATGCCTTTTTGTTTACTTGTCTGAATATCAATCCGGAAAAAGAGTATCGCATGAGAAAATTGCAGAAATATCTTTTAATGGTACAGAATCTACCGAAACTGGAATGATAGTGGTTGTTCCTAATTTTGAAAAATTTTCTGCAAGTCTAATTGTGGCAGATAATTATACGAAATACACAACAGAAAATCCAATTTTAAATGATGTTGAAGATCGGAAATATTATGGAAGATCGGCGACAAGCATAAACCATACATGTCCGATAGATTTTGGAACAGAGCAGGGGTTAGCGGCTTTGGTTTATGGTAAAAATGGAATAAGTATGTTACCGATACAGGATATTTCCGGAGATAATCTAAATACAGAGAATGATTATATGTATTATTACTCCGTAGAGTTTACGAAATGAGAATATGGATGATCTTCCTATAAAATCTTTACTGATAAGCATGAGGACTAAATATCCTCATGCTTTTTCCCTAGATAGGTGTCAATTTCCTTCTGGTAGTGTTGCAACTAAAATTGCGAATACACTGAAGTCAAAGCAAGGAGGCGGCGTGTCTGCTAACACGATTCGGGCATATATCGGACATTTGGAATATGCGTTCCTTTTTTCAGAAAGTAAGCGATATGATGTAAAAGGAAAATCCTATTTTGACTCGCCAAATAAATATTACTGCGAGGATATTGGACTCAGAAATGCAAGAATAGGTTTCCGTCAGCAGGAAATGACGCATATAATGGAGAATATCATATATAATGAGTTGAATATCAGGCAGTTTTCCGTTGATGTTGGTGTT
The DNA here is from genome assembly GCA_934277375.1 of uncultured Coprococcus sp. Lineage (GTDB taxonomy): Bacteria > Bacillota > Clostridia > Lachnospirales > Lachnospiraceae > Coprococcus. The sequence goes on from CAKQTZ010000017.1 coordinate 10,125, forward strand.
GTTTATGCAAGGACGCTCAATGAAAAAGGCAATTCAATTCGTACTCCAAGGGAAATTGATTTTGTCGTAAATTCAGGAGGAAAACGAACCTATATCCAGTCGGCGTATGCAATGCCTACTGATGAAAAAGCACAAGTAGAACTTAGACCATTTACGCTTACAGGAGATTCTTTCCCTAAAATTGTTGTAAGGAAAGATATAGGAAAGCGTTGGTATGATGATAACGGCATTTTGAATATCAATGTGATTGATTTCCTTTTGGATAAAGAACTTATATAAAAAGAGCATAGAACATTTGAACAAAAAAGCCTATATGGGCAGAAATTTTCAATAAAAACCCAAACAACTAAAAAACTTTGCTTATAACATTGACTGAGTTAAAAAGAAATAAATTGAGTTAAAAGGTGTGGAGGTGTTGAAATTGGCGTACATTTCCGCCGATAGAATTAAGAAAATTAAGAAAAAAGTAAATTGTAGGATGAAAGTATGTTAATTGATTTTAACAAAACAAAAGAAATTACAGTACCGGGAATGAACGATGAATTCAAGCTCGTCAACTTGCCCTTTGAGAGAGGATAAATTCTTTTTCTCAAAGGGCTTTTTCTATTTTTGACTATGGAAGTTAATAGGGATATTTGTTCTATCTGTCGTTTGCATTTTGTGCCTGCACAGACACCTATGTCCCCCTGAAAAGTAAAAAAATGAAAGATTGTCAAACGGAAAAAAGTGCGATAAAATACAAGCGATTTTATTGAGATTGAATGAAATCGGATGTAGATGGAGGCGACAGACGAAACAATGAGATTTCTTCAGAAACAATATAATAAAAAATGGTTGCTGCCGTTGCTGACTTTTTTGGTCGGATGTTTGATTTTGATCGTGTTTTTATATCATTCTTATGATACAAACCGAAAACAGGTGCGGACCGTTACGGAGCTGAATGCAAGCACATATGCGGAACGACTACGCGACGATATGAATCGCGGAGTTGCTGTTACCGATGCACTGAAAGCAATTATAATCAGCGGGAATGGAACAATCGATAATTTTGAAAAGATATCTGAGAATCTGATGTCAGATTTTGTCCAAAGTATACAGATTGCACCGGATGGGGTTGTCACGGAGATTTACCCGGCAGAAGGAAATGAGTCAGGAAAGATAGACCTGATTCATGATGAAAGACGTGGGGAAATCTGTCGCTATGGAAGAGATAACAACTGTGTAACTATGCAGGGACCTTTTGATTTAAAGCAGGGAGGTCGTGGAATTGCAGTTCGCAATCCTGTCTATCTTGAGGAGGCGGATGGCAATCCCGTATTCTGGGGATTTACCATTGTGATCATCCGGGTTCCGGAAATTTTTGAAGAGTCGGTGAGTGCTCTTACGGATTTTGGATATGATTACTGCCTGACCAAGACGGTTTCTCCTCTTTCGGAAGAATGCGATAGAATATCCTTCTCGAAAGAGAATCTGGCTGATCCGGTTACATATACGTTTGAATTTGGAGGCTGTACATTTTATCTGGCAGTCACGCCTAAGGATGGATGGAATCAAGGGCGGAAGATACTTCCGAATCTGGTTCTTGGATTCTTCATTGTATTATTTTTGACAGGATTGGTGATCGTCATTCTTGTAATCGAATTCCAACGGGAAGCTTTAAAGAAAATGGCGATCACAGATTCTCTAACCGGACTTTTAAACCGGAAGGGGTTTGAGGAACAAATCGAAAGTGCAATAAAGGATACCTCAGATGTATATTGTGTGGGAATTCAGACAGATATTGACGACTTCAAATTTATCAATGATATGTATGGACATGAAGCGGGTGATGCCGCACTTAGGATACTTGCGCAGAGTATGCGGAATGCTTTTGAAAAGGATGCGATTCTATGTAGAAATGGTGGCGATGAATTCTCGGCGGTTCTGATAGGAATGACGGAGTCAGAAGCGAAGGGAAAAATCGAGGAATTCACTTTACAGCCAAGATATATCACACATAATGGAGAGAAACGTCCATTTTATATTTCACTAGGGTATGCAGAATATCCGAAGGATTGTGATGATGTATCGGAATTGATCAGCTGTGCGGACATGGCGCTTTATGCGGTGAAATTACACGGAAAGCATAGCTGCTGTGCGTTTGATGGTAACTACAAAGTGCAACATAGAAGCCAGTTGGGATTTGCTCTTCAGGATGTGTCAAGAAATCTGCCGGGGGCATTTCTGATATACATTGCGGATAAAATGGATGACCGCATCTTATTTGCAAATCAGGAGTTGATAAGATTTGCGGGATGTAAGGACTATGATGAGTTTCTTGCATATACGGATCAGCGATTTCGAAATCTGATTCATCCGGAGGAGCAGGATGCGGTTGAGACGAGCATCTGGAAGCAGATTGATTCGGCGAAAAGTGAAAACAATGATTATGTCAAATTCCGTTTTGCGAAAAAAGATGGAACGTATCGTCCGGTATTCGATCATGGAAGAATTGTGAAAAACCGGTATTATGGAAATGTATTTTATGTGTTGATTATGGATTGTGCTTTGGTGGAATCCTATTATGACGACGAATTCATAGACTTGACGTTTCCAAAGTAATTTGAAATACTCGATTTTGATCGGGGAGCACCAACCAACAGTCAGGCTGATATTAGCCTGGCTGTGTTTTTGAAAGGAATAAAATATGCTAAAGGAACCCAATTGGTTGAAAGGTGAGTCCAAAGAGAAATTGCAGACTGCTTGGAAATATAATAACAAGATTGTGAGCCAGAACTTTCGGTGAAATGATCTAGATAAAAGATGCCTTATGTGGGCATCTTTTATTTAATAATAGCAATAATTAACTACTTTGCTTGACTTTACCTATGCATCAGTATATAATTCTTATTAAGAACTATTCCTAATAAGAAGAACGGAGGTAAAGGATATGGCAGCAAACAAATACACAGGAACACAGACAGAGAAGAATTTGCAGGAGGCATTTGCGGGAGAGTCTCAGGCAAGAAATAAGTATACCTATTTTGCATCTGTAGCAAAGAAGGAAGGCTACGAGCAGATGTCAGCATTATTTTTAAAGACCGCAGATAATGAGAAAGAACATGCAAAGATGTGGTTCAAGGAATTAGCAGGAATTGGTGATACAAAGGAAAATCTGGCAGCAGCTGCGGAAGGCGAGAATTATGAGTGGACAGATATGTATGATGGCTTTGCGAAAACAGCCGAAGAAGAAGGTTTCCCTGAACTTGCAGCAAAATTCAGAGCAGTCGGGGAGATTGAGAAGCATCACGAGGAGAGATATCGTGCACTTCTTAAGAATATTGAAACTGCGCAGGTATTTGAAAAGAGCGAAGTTAAGGTGTGGGAATGCCGTAACTGCGGACATATCGTGGTAGGAACAAAGGCTCCTGAGGTATGCCCAGTATGTAATCATCCGCAGAGTTATTTTGAAGTTCGTGAAGAGAACTACTAGGAGAGGAGAAGATAAAAGCATGGAAGTAAAGTATTATGTATGTAAGCATTGTGGAAACATTGTTGAAAAGGTAAAGGACAAGGGTGTACCTGTCATGTGTTGCGGAGAGGCTATGCAGAAATTAAAAGCCGGAGTGACAGACGCTGCAGTTGAGAAGCATGTACCTGTGTATACGGTGGAAGGTAATCATGTTCATGTTGTTGTCGGAGAAACAAAACATCCAATGCTTGAAGAGCATTTCATTGAGTGGATCACATTAAATACCAATCAGGGTATTTACAGAAAGCAGTTAAATCCGGGACAGGATCCGGTAGCGGAATTCTGCCTTTGTGATGGCGAACAGGTAGAAGAAGTATATGCATATTGTAATCTGCATGGATTATGGAAATGCTAAAAGTATTTGAATAGAATCACACAGAAAAAGCATGAGGACTAAACATCCTTATGCTTTCAGCCGTTTTTTTGATATAATTAAACTATCGGTTAAAGTTACTTGTAGATGAATGCAATACAAATCTTCAGAGAGAAAGCGGAAAAGAACAAAGAAGAGGTGTGATCATATGTGGACAATAAAGAGAATAGATGAGGCAGATTTCGGCTGTGAGGAGAGACTTCCGGGTGAACCGCTGATGGTGCTGGTGAGCCTGGAGAGCGATGACGGAAGAGTCATACAGTTTGAGGCTGCGGACAACTGGCTTACAGTTCAGGAACTTTCTGAGGGTGATGAGTGGCCGGAGGATATAGAGACACCTGATGAGGCTGACGAGAGAACAGACAGGCAGACTCAGTGGATGGAGAATTATTTTAGTGCTCTGGAGGAACTGGAGGAAGACGATGTTATAAATGAAGAGATATAATTAACTTTCTACGTGTTTGCAGAAAAGCTATATGAAGCCAGAAAAACAAGAAAACTGAAGATCCGGTTGAAACTAAGATATGGGATGTAGATCGTGGGCATGGACTGCGGTCTGCATCCTTTTTTGTTGTGCTCACGAGGATCGTGGAAATGTCTGCCCGCGATTCATAATAAAATAAAGTTATATCCCCTGATTTCTTACTTTAGGAAATTGTATGATAAATACTAAAAAGATATACTATATGCATAATTATACCGAAAAGGAATGGTGACATATGGATATAAGAGATATGACTTATTTTTTACAGATAGCGGAGTATGAAAACGTATCGAGGGCGGCTGAGGAGCTGCATATTTCACAGCCACCTCTCAGCAGGCAGCTCAGAAAGTTGGAAGAGGAACTGGGAGTGGAATTGTTTACGAGGGATAACGGCAGGCTGCAGCTCACGGAAGCAGGGCACTTTTTCAGGGAGAGGGCGCAGGAGGTCATATCGCTGGTGGATAAGACCAGAAGCCAGATGGCTGAGAGGTATAATGGAGCCGGAGGCAAGATAAGGATAGGAACTATAGAGACCCTAAGTGCAGAGAAGCTTCCGAAATGGGTGGCGGGATTTCATGAGCTTTACCCCAATGTGACGTATCAGATAGTAAATAATAATTCCGAGGAGATTATCCGGATGGTTGACAAGGGCCTGCTTGATATGGGAATCGTGAGGGAGCCAGTTAACAGCCAGTACTATGAGAGAATAAGGCTTCAGGAGGATTCGTGGATAGCATATATACCGAACAGAAATCCTCTGTCACAGAAGAATAGGACAACTATAGAGATAGAGCTTGCCGATCTCAAGGATGAACCGCTTATACTGCCATCAAGGGGCATACATGAGAAGCAGATAAAGACGTGGTTTGAGATGATAGGTGCCGAGCCGAAGGTTGTGTGCTGGTATTCATCTCTGGTAAATGGCGTGTCCCTCGTAAAAAACGGTATAGGGACAATGCTCTGTCCAAAGTCTGCGCAGTCTATTCTGGATTACAGTTGTGCGGCTGTGAGGGAGATCGTGAATCCTACCATGACAACGGGGTCGGTAATCGTGTGGAAGAACTTCCACAATCTGTCGGAGTCGGCAAGAAAGTTTATAGATTACGTGAAGTCGAAGGAGATAAAAGAATAGATGATATACCCATAAAGTATATGAGCATGAAATGCATACCTGTAGAGTATAAAAAATAGAAAAATGGTGATTTGACAATGCATGCCAGCACTGATATCATGAGCCCATCGAAAACGAAATGCAGTTGATCAGGCAAAGGAGCCACTCTTTAGGGAGAGGCTCCTTTTCTTTATATCTGACAGCCGTGTTTAAGTTGAAAAGAGGCAGGAGGGAAGAATATGCATGATATGAGACGATATGTGACAGATCAGATCAGGTGGATAAAGCAAATGTCTTATGAAGATATACCAGATGAAGTGAAGACGAGGGCAAGATGGATTCTTCTGGATTCCGTGGGCTGCATAGTGAATGGAATGTCGGGAGACAGGCTTCCACCTGATATATATGAAGCGGTGCTGAAAAGTTCAGCGGCGATGGTGTCGACAGAGCTATATGAGGGAAATAGGTTTTCGATAGGACATCCTGCATGTCATATAGTTCCGCTGCTTTTGGTTGAGGCCGGAGAGCGCGCAGATCTTACATATAAAGATGCTTTAAGGATTTTCATTTGCGCATATGAGCTTGCATCAAGGTGGGGACGTTCAGTGAGATTTACAAATGATATGTTGGGACATGGCACCATAATGAATGCCGGAGCGGCAGTTGTGGAAGGGCTCATGGCTGACATGACCGAGGAGGAATTTGTTAATTATCTCATGACATGCGAAGTGCTTCCGGAGGTGTCAACGTGGCAGTCAGTATTTGAGGGAAGTGCAATACATGACTATTATCCTGGGATCGCGGCGGTAAACGCCAAGAATGCACTTTACATGTCAAATAACAATGTGAAGAGCAGTGAGGAACTAATAAGAAGCGTGTACGGAAAGATAACAGGGACAAAAGTCATAGAAGACAATTTGTCCGATGACGATGACATAGGCTGGTACATAGTGAAGAATTATTTCAAAGTACATTCAGGGTGTAGATTCATCCATCCGTTTGCAGATGTGATAGAGCAGCTGATGAAAGAAGGACTCACCAGGGAAGATGTGAGGGAGATACAGGTAGCTACATATAAAAAAGCGGCGATGATCTCAGATCAACATGTGACAAATGTTCTGGCGGCGAAATTCTCTACACCGGTATCACTGGCGATTCTGTTGTCGGAGGGGCGTTTGTATCCCGAAGATATAGAGCGGGCGCTTAAGAAAGGATATATTCAGGAGTTGGCATCAAAAATCTATCTCACGGAGGATGACAGGTACAATGAACTGCTGCCGGATGTCCGGGGAGGAATGGTGAGAGTCATAAAAAATGATGGACAGGTGATAGAACGGGAAGTCTTCCATGCGCATGGCGATTTTGATGATCCGGCAGGATATACAGAGGGGCAGCTCACGGACAAGTTCCAGAGTGTGACAGAGAGGTGTTTGGATTTATCGCAGCAGGAAGATCTGATAGAGAGCATATTGAGGGGCAGTGATGAACTTACAGTGCAGGAAATTTTCAGGACATATTTTGAATGTGTCAGATAGGAGGAGATTATGAGCAAGACAGAGTTTCTGTTTTTGTCAGAGGACGACCTTGTTAAAGCAGGGGTGTTGAATGCTTCGGAATGCATAGATACGTGTGAGGATGTATTTGGCATACTGAGTGATGGTGATTACCTGATGGGTGGTCTGAATCACAATGAACACGGATTGTCCATTGTGTTCCCGAAGGAAACACAGTTTCCGGGAATGCCGGTGGCTGGACCGGAAAGAAGATTTATAGCCATGCCGGCATATCTGGGGGGTGATTTCCATGTGTGTGGAGAAAAGTGGTATGGATCAAATGTTGAAAATCCGGGACATAGAGGACTTCCGAGATCAGTACTTATGATAACCCTGAATGATCCGGAGAGCTGCGAACCGATCTCGTATATGTCGGGAAATCTGATAAGTTCCATGAGAACGGGGTGTATACCGGGGGTGTTCCTAAGGCATTTTGGAAATGAGGATGCGAAGACTGCGGCACTCATTGGAACAGGACCTGTACAGAGGGCAACGGTGCTTGCGATACACTCAGTTTTGCCGGAAATACGTAAGATATATTGCAAGGCTGCACATATAGAGCATGCGGAGAAATTTGCAGAGTGGGTGAAGCAGGAGACGGGCATTGATGCCGAGGCTGTTTTGTCCATGGAGGAATGTATAGCTGCGGGAGATGTGGTGAGCATAGCGGCTTCACCGAAGGATCCCCTTTATATAAAGAATGAATGGATAAAGGATGGTGCATGTGTACTGCTGACATCCCCGATCGAGGCAGATGATGATTTCTGGCTGAAAAATGAGCTGTGCTTTGACAACACGAAAATGCACATGGCTTACTACGATGAGGCGCTTGGAGTTGGAAGCATACTCAAGGCGAACAATGGCTGGGGCAAAATGTACAAGCTTATGGAGGATGGCCTTCTGCCCGATCTCCGTTCCCAGACAAGTATGGGGGATGTGGTTAGAGGAAAGGCTGATGGCAGGATAGAACATGACAGAAAAGAGATATTTGTGACAAGCGGGCAGGTGCTGTTTGACCTGGCATGGGGTTACAGGCTTTATCAGAAGGCGCTTGGCGCAGGCGAGGGAACAAGATTGAAGATATGGGATGATCCATGTTGGAAATAAATAAAAGATACCAGAGGAAGAATCAAAGTAAAAAACAAAGAATGCGACAGAGAAAGCAGAGAGAAGAAAGAGAGGCGTATGTATTATGAACAAAAAGATTTTTAAGGCGGCAGCGGTGAACATGGATTGTGAACTTGGAAATGTGAAGGCAAATCTCAAGAAGATGGCAGATTTCTGTAAGGAGGCATCAGCAAAGGGGGCACTTGCTATATGCTTCCCTGAACTGGCAACAACAGGATACAGCCCGACAATACTCGGTGAGAAGTACTACGAGATATCAGAGCCGATACCTGGACCTTCAACAAACTATCTGTGCAAGGTGGCAAAGGCAACCGGGCTCTATATCGTGACAGGAATCTCAGAAAAGAGCAGCGTGCCGGGAAGACTTTACAACTCACAGATAGCGATATCTCCAGAGGGCAAGATTGTCAGCATCTACCGCAAGATACATGTATGGGGACTTGAAAAGCTCACATGGAGAGAGAGCATAACATGTGAATACGGAACATTCGATATGCCGATGTGCAAGGCTGGACACATGATATGCTACGACACCTCATTCCCAGAGACAGCCAGGGTATTGTCACTCATGGGAAGCAATGTGATATTTGACTCGGCTGCATGGAGAAATCTTGAGGCCGATATATGGGAGCTCAACACAAGAGCCCGCGCAGTAGAAAACCATGTGTTCATGATCTGCTCAAACAGATGCGGTGTGGAGGGCGATTCCACTCTCAATGGTGAGAGCAGGATCATAGGACCAAGAGGAAATGTCCTTGCGGCAGCAGGCCATGAGGAGGAGATCATCTACGCAGACATAGATGTTGATTCTTGTATCAAGGACAATGCGATGATGCTTTCATATATGAAGGACAGAAGACCAGAGGCATATTCACTGATATCAGATATAAGAAACTTTTAGACCGAGGTTTCTGGGAAAGCTGAGAAAGGATGTATATATATGGCAAATGATACTTATATAGTGACGATCCAGAGGCAGTTTGGAAGTCTTGGACGTCCGATAGCTAAGAAGTTATCAGAGATATTACAGATCGAATATTACGACAGGGACATCGTGGAGCTTGCCAGTAGAGAGATGAACAAGTCCAGGGAGGAACTCTCGGATTATGATGAGAAGTCTTATTCCAAGATGAAATATCCGATGGGTATAGGAACTCCAAAGATGCAGAATTACCTGTTCAGCGTTCAGCAGTGCATCATTTCGGAGATCGCGACGTATGACAAGTCTTGCATCATAGTCGGAAGATGTTCTGATTACATACTGAGACATCTGAAAAATACGATCAATATATTTATATATGCCCCATACGAGAAGCGGCTGAAGAATTGTGTAGAGGTTCTCGGTATGAATGAAAATGAGGCGAAGGACATGATCGTAAAGGTTGACAAGGCGAGGGACAATTATCACCAGTATTATACCGGAATGCCAGCAGCAACCATAAACGGCAGACAGATAATGATAGACTCCAGTTTTGTCGGCGTTGAGCACACTGCGGAGATGTTGGCAGACATGATAAAGAAGAGAGTCGCGATGGGATTTGAAGAATAGTGCGATAACGGGAGGTGGCAACCATGGGAGGTGCACTGGATACCAACAGAAAAAAGGCAATTGAGATAAAAGGTCTCGGCAAGAAATATGAAAGTTTCAACGATGGAGAAAGTCAGTATGTTTTGCGGGATATCAATATAGACGTTATGGAGAATGAATTTGTGTGTGTGCTCGGACCATCCGGCTGTGGAAAGTCGACACTGCTCAATCTGATATCCGGTTATATCAAACCTTCTGATGGTGAAATAGATATTTTCGGTGAAAAGGTCACGAAGGCAGGCGGCAGAGCGGGAATGGTATTTCAGGAACACGCTCTCATGCCGTGGCTCACGGTCAAGAAAAATATCATGATGGGACCAAAACTTCATCACAAGGGTAAGGAAGAATGTGAGAAGATTGCAAAGAAGTACATAGATATGGTTGGACTTGGCGGTATAGAGGATTACTATCCGAGACAGCTGTCAGGCGGCATGGCACAGAGAGTTGGAATTGCTAGGGCTCTGGCAAATGAACCAAAGATCATCCTAATGGATGAGCCGCTTGGTGCGCTGGATGCCATGACAAGAGAAAATATGAGAAGGGAGCTTCTGAATATATTTCAGAAGACCCAGATCACCATATTCTTTATAACCCACTCCGTGCAGGAGGCAGTTTATCTGGCAGACAGAGTGATCGTGTTGAAGAATGCAGCAGTAGACTGCGATGTAAAGATTGAACTGGACAGACCAAGAGATATGAAGTCCCCGGATTTTACTAAATATATTGAATACTTTGAAAAACGGCTAGGCGACATACCTCTGACGAGTGATTGAGGTGGCAGATATGAAAAAGAATAAGAGAAACAAAAAAGAACTTATATTGAGTATCACATCGCTGATTTTGTTTTTTGCGGTATGGCAGATAGTTACACAGATGAATCAGACCCATGAATGGTTCAACCCAAAGTTTCTTCCGGCTCCAACAGATATCATCAAAAAGGCGGTGGAATATGCCGGGAATGGCACTCTGTGGCTTCATACCTCCGTATCGATCAGGCGAATATTGCTGGGATTTCTGATAGGAGGAATTCTGGCGATAACAGTTGGAATAATATTTGCAAATCAGAAGCTGGTGGAGGCGTGGTTTTCACCAATCATCAATCTTCTTGGGCCTATCCCTCCATATGCACTCCTTCCTATCATAATAATATGGTTTGGAATTGGAGAATCATCGAAGATAGGGCTCATTGCATATTGTACATTTATGACCATGCTACCATATATAACCGATGGTCTTAAGAATACCCCGCCTGTTCTGATACGTGCGGCGACTTCCCTTGGTGCAACTCAGTTCCAGATATTTACACGGGTCATGCTTCCAAACGCTATACCGAATATATTTGTTGGAATGAAGGTCACATTGGCAATGACATTCGGAGCGCTCATGGTATCAGAGATGCTGGGCGCATCAAAGGGTCTTGGATATATGATCATTAACGCAAAGCAGTGGTTTAAGATGGATGACATGTTCCTGGCGATCATAATGATTGGTCTTATATACATAATAATGTTCAGTATAATACAGTTCGTTGAGCATATAGTGCTCAAATGGAAGACAGATGTTACAAATGCCATCGAAAAGTAACGGCATTTATGACATATAAAAGCAGAAGTAGTATAAGTGCTTATCAACAACTGGAAGCGTGTGGCTTCACGGAAAATGTCAAAATAAGGAGGATACTATGATGAAAAACAGAAAATTATCGAAGAGGGTCGTGAGTGTACTTACAGTTGCAGCCATGGGAGTGGCTCTTCTGGCAGGCTGTGGAGATTCAGGAAGTGCCAGTGGAACAACGGCGGCATCATCGGATGATGGGGGTCTGACCCCGGTTACAATATATGGTGTCACGGATCCGCAGGAGGCTGCACAGATAATAATAGCAAAGGAAAAAGGCTATTTTGAGGAAGAAGGTCTGGATGTCACAAATAAGCTCATCGAGTCCAGCTCAGATCTCCCGGCGTATATAGCAAGCGGCGAGGCTCCGGTATCTGCCGAGTCACAGTACACCTGTACTGAGGTTGCAGCCCAGGGCGTAAAGCTTAAGACTCTGATGACGAACAGTAATACTTCAAATACACAGGGTTTGATTCTTGGCAAGGGACAGACGATAAACAGTGCAAAGGATCTTGAGGGCAAGACGCTTGGAATAATGAATGGCGCCGGCTTTATGCTTGCTATTCAGAACATGTGTAAGGAAATGAACGTGGATATCGACAAGATAAATATAGTATACCTCTCCCCATCAGAGCAGGTCGCAGCTCTTGAGAATGGTTCAATAAACATGATGGCATGCTGGGAGCCTTATATGAGCCAGGCGCTCGATGCCGGAGGAACTTTGTTATTTACAGGTGTAAAATCATATTTTCCGGAGAAGACAGGTGATGTCGACTGGCTGAACTTCTACTCAACATTTGAGGTGACTGAAGATTACTACAATGAGAACAGGGATACATGTGTCAAGCTTGTCAAGGCGATGACAAAGGCAACGGACTATATCAATGCAAATCTCGATGAGTGCGCAGGAATAATCGCAAAGGAGCTGAACAACGACAAGGATGCCATATATGCTATCATGGCTCAGAATACCTATGAGAATATATTTGATGACACATTTGAAAAGGCTGTAAATGATATGGCCCAGTATATGAAGGATGCCGGAAATATCGATAATGTACCGGATTTTGACACATACTGCGATCCGTCAGTGTTGAAAGAGGTAAAGCCTGAGAATGCTACATATGAACCGTCGAAGTGATGAACGTGATGTAGCCTGATCTGCACAAACCGGTTGCAGGATCAGACGGGAATAACTAATAACATCTAACATTTGGACAGTATAATCGTGCAAAATTGCATTGACTATACTGTCCTTTTTATTTAATATGTGGATGGTGTTCGAAAAGATAAATATTCATGCCAAATTTTAAAGGAAGAGGAATAAGTATGAAGAGTAGAATGACGAGAAAAGAAATGCTTCCGCTTGTGGGAATGACCATTTCGGCATTCATATTCAACACATCGGAGTTTATGCCAATAGGACTTCTGACGGACATAGCGAGTTCGTTCAGTATATCAGAGTCGAAGGCGGGAATGCTTATAACAGTATATTCATGGATAGTTATGCTGCTGTCCCTCCCGCTCATACTTCTGGTGTCGAAGATCGATTTCAGAAAACTGTTCATGGGAACGATCGCATTGTTTGGAATATGTCAGATCATGTCGGTGCTTGCACCGAGCTATGGAGTGCTCATGGCGTCCAGAATCGGTGTCGCCTGCACCCATGCGATATTCTGGTCCATAGCCTCACCGGTTGCAATAAGACTGGTAAATGAGGAACACAGGTCATTTGCACTCAGCATGGTCGTAACAGGAACCTCCATAGCGACCATAGCCGGATTGCCGCTTGGAAGACTTGTGGGACAGTATATGGGATGGAGAGTTACGTTTCTCATTGTCGGAATCATAGCATTTGCAGTGCTCGTATATATGGCGTTTGTTTTCCCGAAGATAGCGAGCGGAGAGCAGTTCCATGTAAAGGATCTCCCGGCACTCCTGAAGAATCCGGTGCTCATCTGTCTGTATGTCCAGACCATACTTTTTGTGCTTGGATATTACACAGTTTACAGTTATATAGAACCATTCATGCAGCAGGTTGCAAAGCTGCAGAACAATGTCATAACCATAGTGCTCCTGATATTTGGTGCCATGGGACTTCTTGGAAGTTATCTGTTCTCAAAGCTGTATGACAGACATAGATTTGCATTTATAGGTACAGTTATGGCTACGCTTCTTGTATGGCTGCTGCTTCTGCTTCCAGCATCAAAGAGCCTGGCAACTATGGTCATTCTTTGTGCATTCTGGGGAATCACGGCCATGGCGTTTAACGTAACTACTCAGTCGGAGGTCATCAGAAGTGTGGATGAGAAGGGCTCTGCCGTGGCGACAGCCATATATTCAGGACTTTTCAACCTTGGCATAGGTGGGGGAAGCTGGATCGGCGGAATAGTGTGCGACAAGGGCGCGATATCATATATAGGCTTTGTCGGTGCGGTGTTCGCAGTTATATCGGTGCTGTTCTTCGCATTTGTACTTCTAAGAAAATTGAGACAGAGTGTGAACTGATAATACGGGTTTTGTTCATTACAGTTTCAGCACATAATTACAAAAGTAAAATATAAAATAAATATAAAAATCGCGGCAGTTTGGTATGCGGGTTCCATTTGGGATGCAGCATATCATATCTGCCGCTTTTTGCGTCTGTGGATTTACATTGTAATTTATTAAACAAGGATTGACATATTATCAAATTGATAATATCATATAAACAACCCGGAGATATTATCAAAATGATAATAATGATGGTGGTGATGACACATGTATATGTACTTATATGCTTTATAAGGAATCCATGCCTTTGTGGATTTCCCCATGAAAGCAGAGCGCAGAAAATTAAAAAATCGAAAATTTAAAGTTGATAGTTGAATGGAAAAGGAGAAGAATTATGGACAATAACAAGAAAAAGACACTTATAGTAGTTGACATGCAGAATGATTTCATCGATGGAGCACTCGGGACAAAGGAGGCTGTTGCTATCGTGGAGAATGTGAAAGATAAGATAAAAGAGTATGCTGACCGCGGGGATGAGATCATCTTCACCAGGGATACGCATTATGAGGACTACATGGAGACAAACGAAGGACGTCACCTATCGGTTTTGCACTGTATAGAAGAGACTGAGGGCTGGGAGATCGCAGCTGGTCTTGAAGTCCCGGGCGCTATATACATCAACAAGACCAGCTTTGGATATACAGGCTGGGGAGACTTCGATCTCCAGGATGTAGAGATGGTAGGACTCTGCACAGACATTTGTGTTGTGTCCAATGCACTCATCATAAAGGCACTGTACCCTGAGATAAATGTGAAGGTTGATGCGAGATGCTGTGCCGGAGTGACGCCGGAGAGTCATGAGGCTGCGCTCGCCACCATGGCGATGTGCCAGGTGGATATAATCAGATAGACGCGGAAGATGCCGGATGTCTGCCGACTTGCCGGCAGACAGAAATAGATGGCGGCAGAAATGTACAGGAGGATGCAGCGGTTTATGAAGAAATATGAGATGAGTGAAGAGGAGAAGGAATTCCTCGCCGGATATGATCTGACGAAATACGACAGACCATCTGTTGCCGCGGATGTGGTTGTATTTTCAGTTATGAAGGATGATGAGTGTGAGGATGTAAGGAGTCTTCAGGAGAAGAAGCTCAAGATACTCCTGATAAGAAGAGGTGGATTCCCATATAAAGGAAGCTGGGCTATGCCCGGTGGTTTCTGCAGAAAAGGCGAGGATGTCATAGATTCAGCCAGAAGAGAGCTTTGCGAAGAGACGGGTATAGACGATGCATATGTAAAGCTTGTCGGAGTGTATGGCGAGCCGGGCAGAGATCCGAGAGGCTGGGTCATATCATCAACTTATATGGCGCTTATGAATGGCAGAGCCTGTCGCCTTAAGGCAGGAGATGATGCACAGGATGCAAGATGGTTCACGGTTGAACTGACAGATATTTCAACAGAGGAGTCAGAGGCAACAGAGGTGTTAGGAGCAGGTGAACATTCTGTGAATGAGTTGACAACAGAGGTGTCAGGTACAGGTGAAGAAAATGTGAAAAATGAAGTTGAAGCTTCACGTAAAGTCCAAAATGAGAAAAGATACAGGCTGGTCCTCAAGAATGCAGACTCCGATATAAAACTTACTGCAGTGCTGCGCAGAACAGATATGAGCTCATGCGGACGAAGCCCGGGCAGTTACGACATAGAGGAATGTGAAGGACTGGCATTTGACCACGCAAGGATCATAACGGAGGCGGTGCTCGGACTACGGGAGGATGTCAGGAGGGATATGGAGCTGGCATTTGACCTGCTGCCGGAGAGATTTACACTCACTGAGCTTCAGAATGTATATGAACAGATATGGGACATGGAACTCACCACACCTAACTTCAGAAGAAAGATTGCGGAATATGTTGAGGAGACTGATACATATCAGTCCGGCGAGAGATACAGGCCTGCCAAACTGTTCACACGAAGGAAGAATGGGCAGGTGTGATAAATACAACAAATGAGGAACGTCTTGCGATAACCACTGTATTTTAAATGAGAAATGATGATATATATCAACATCCACGACATGGTTTTTAAAACAACGTGTTGTGGATGCTTTTGTCTGGTTTTTATCGTATTTATGACTATGAATAAAATGCCAATGATGATACAATAGTAGATAATGTAACAATTATATAGTATGAAAAGGCTGAAAAAGTAAATGAAATGCAAAATTAAAACGTACAGGTGAAGACAGAACCGTATAAATATATTGGAGAGGTGGACAAACATGGCAAAGTATATCTTGAGCTGCTGCTCAACAGCAGATCTTTCAAAGGAGCATTTTGATAAAATAGACGTAAAATATATATGCTTTCATTATGAGCTTGATGGTGTGGAGCATCCGGATGATCTGGGACAGACCATGCCATTTGAGGAATTTTACAGGAAGATGACAGAAGGAGCTTCCACGAAGACCTCGCAGGTGAACTCAGATGAATATTATGATTTCTGGAAACCTTATCTTGAACAGGGGTATGACATACTTCATCTGACATTGTCATCGGGAATAAGCGGGTCTGTAAACTCTGCAAATATTGCCAGAGAGGATCTGGAGGAAGAATTCCCTGACAGGAAACTCTATGTGGTTGATTCTCTGGGAGCGTCCTCAGGCTATGGACTCATCATGGACACGCTGGCAGGCATGAGAGATGAAGGCAGGTCCATAGACGAGCTGCATGACTGGATAGAACAGCATAAGCTGGATCTGAACCACTGGTTCTTCTCAACGGATCTCACGTTTTATATCAGAGGCGGAAGAATATCCAAGACTGCTGGAACAGTTGGCACAATACTTGGAATATGTCCGCTTCTCAACATGGATGACGAGGGTAGGCTGATACCGAGATCAAAGATAAGAGGTAAAAAGAAGGTTATTCAGGAGATCGTAAAGCGCATGGAGGAGAATGCACAGGACGGGCTTGATTATTCCGGTAAGTGTTATATATCGCAGTCGGCATGTATGGAGGATGCCGAGGCTGTGGCAAGGCTTGTCGAGGAGAAATTTCCAAAGCTTGACGGCAAGGTGGAGATAAATTATATAGGAACTACCATAGGAAGCCATACAGGACCTGGCACAGTTGCCTTGTTTTTCTGGGGTAAAAGGCGCCAGGGGTAGTATAATACATTGTGCATTCATTTCACCCCTGTTATAATGTAGGAAGAGTTTATAATTATTAATTTTTGATGCGCTTGATTCGATTTTAATATTTAAGACCGGATGATACAGGCTATGTGGTGAAGGCTGGAGGAGAGAGAATGGATAATACAATTGATAAAAGCATACAAATGGACAGCCGGATGAAAGAATTCTTCGAGTGCATAGGTGGGGACGCAGATACACGGCAGCAGAGAATCCAGTGTATAAGGAATGGTCTTGCTGTGATTGCTGACATGCTCAGGCTGGGAAAGGCAGAGATTACTGTCGATATTCCGAAAAACAGGTTTATGCCGCTTGGAGAAAGAAGCTGCGCGGTATTATACGAGAGAGAAGGGGCTGAATTGGGTATCCCGGTTGATATAGAGATGAATATCAGAACCGGTGGCACCGTGTTTATCAAGGATTACCCATATGGTCCGGGTTACTCAGAAGAGGAGATACAGACACATAGGTTTATATTTAGGGAGATATTTATTCAGTACAACCGGACATTGGCTCAGTGCATGCTTGAAAAGATCATGCATACAGATATCAACACGGGTGTTGCCAATCAAGATTCCCTGATGTATTATGCGGTCAATCTGATAAAAAAAGGGAAGATTGACGATTATACAGGCATCTTTTTTAATATTCACAATTTCAAGTATGTGAATAAGGTTTTTGATTATTCACAGGGAGATGTGATACTTAGAAATTATGCGCAGATGGTGAAGTCATATCTTGACAGCGATGAGGAGATAGCAAGGCTTGGAGGAGATAATTTTGTCGTAATCTGCAGGAATGAGAAAGCATCTGATTTTATAAGTAAAATAAAAGATGTCCATATAAGCCATGAGTTCAGATCTGCCAGAAGAGAATTCCAGTTGGGTGTTACAGCGGGTATAGCGAGTTTGAAAGGAGTTGCTAAGCCGAGGGAAGTCATGGCCAGAACCAGCATTGCGTATCAGGCCGCCAGAAAAAACGGTGCGGGCTCTATAGTTGTATATACAAAAGAGATACAGAAGCATCTTATGGACGACCAGGAGATTCTGGCTGCTTTTCCGCAGGCACTTGCAGCGGGCGAGTTTGTAGTATATTATCAGCCAAAGGTGAGAATTTCGGACAAAAGTATATATGGTGCGGAGGCACTTGTCCGCTGGGTGAGAGATGGACAGGTTGTTACACCTGCAAGATTTATACCGCAGTTTGAGAGAGAGGGCAGCGTGTGCAGGCTAGACTACTATATGCTTGAGCAGGTATGCGCTTTTTTGAAAAACAGACTTGATAAAGGTCAGAAGATTGTGCCTGTATCAGTCAATTTTTCCAGAAGACATCTGGAAGAAGGCGATCTGGTTGAACGCATAACCGGTACCATCGACAGATTTGGGATAGATAGAAGCTATATTGAGATAGAACTCACAGAAAGTGAGGATTATCAGAATTATGAGATCATGTCCAGCGTGATAGGAAGACTTAAGGAACGGGGCATAAGTACATCCATAGATGATTTTGGTACAGGATTTTCTTCGCTCAACATGATCAAAAAGGTTGACCTTGATACCATCAAGATAGACAAATCCCTGATACCTTTTGACGATGTAAACAATAATAAACATCAGGATATAGTAATGTTTGCAAGCATAATAGACCTCATAGGCCGGCTCGGGAAAAAGTCGGTTGCGGAGGGCGTTGAGACAAATCAGCAGCTTGACTATCTGGAAAAGCTTGGCTGTGATATAGTACAGGGATATGTGTTTGATAAGCCCCTTCCAAAGTCTGAATTTGAACGAAGGCTGGAGTCGGGCTACAGTTTATGAGGATGAAATTTAACGCTTTATCAAAATAAATTGTTGACATATGTCTAAAATTGAATTATTATTCCGAATATAAAAAACGGCAATGGAGCCATATGAACTCCATTGCCGTTTTTGCGTATGTAGTAAAAGTGAAGGAGGATGATATCTATGAGGAAAAACAGAACAATCAGGAAAATAACAGCACTTGTACTTACAGCAGCGCTGGGCATGTTTGGTCTTGCCGGCTGTGGATCATCAGATTCGGGCAAAGACACCACTGCGGAAGCTGTGGTGACGGATGCAGTGGAAGGCACAGAGGCATCAACGGAGGCTTCTGTCGACATATCAGGTGTAAAGCTCTTAAATGATGGCACACTGACTGTTGGATGTGAGCTTGGATATCCACCATTTGAGGATTTCGCAGAGGACGGAACCACACCTGTAGGCTTTGATATTGATATCATAACTGAGGTTGCAAGAAGGCTTGGACTTGAGCTTAACATCATCAATACTGCATGGGATGGAATCTTTACAGGAATTGATGTCAATTATGATTGTGTATGTTCATCAGTCACGATCACTCCTGAGAGACAGAAAACCATGATATTCACAGATCCATATATCAATAATTATCAGGCTGTAGTACTTCCTACAGGTTCGGATAAGAAGATCACGGGCTTTAAGGATCTGGCGGGCATGTCTATAGCAGTCCAGAAGGAGACCACATCGGATATACTGATGTCGGATTATAAGTCCACGGGAACTGTGGATATGGAGATAGTTGCAAATGAAAAAGTTACAACCGGGTTCACGCAGCTTACTAATAATGAGGTTGATGCGGTTGTTGTTGACAGTACAGTAGCAGACAGTTATGTTGCAAAGGAGCCGGATGTTTACCAGATTGCTTATCTTGACAAGGATGAGCCGGAACAGTTCGCCATTGCAATGGGTAAGGGCAGCACAGCACTTCAGACGGCCATGAATGAGGCTCTCAAAGGCATGGAAGAAGATGGCTTTATTCAGGATACATATGATTACTGGTTTGGAAGTGCGGAGTAAAGTGCAGAACAGGAATTGCATATGAAGAGATTTGGGAAGTATTTAAAAAAGTGCATAGATATAAGAAACTGGAAAAGTCAGACAAAGACCGGAGCTGCTATATGTGTGGCAGTTATCATAGTGATGATAGTTCTTGCGGTTGTCAAACCTTCAGAGCAGGAGATGCTTTCGCATACATCTCCTGCAATGCAGAAGATGATCGAAAAGGATGCAGGAAGCAGCAGAAAGAGAGTCACTGTTACTTATAACAGCCTGTGGGTTATAAATTATCTGTCGCTTTCATCGTCAGGTGCAAATGTCATGAGTGAGAAGTATGTTGGATTTGCGGGTCATGTGTATTCTGCGGACAGCGGAGCTATGGAAGTTACGGGACAGATGGTGAATTACACGTACAGAATGCTTGGATGTGGGGAAAATGTTCTCCATGGAGCCAAGCTCACAATACTTCTCACCACACTTACAATAGTGTTCGGAGTAATATTTGGCACATTCCTTGCGCTAGGCAAGATATCGAAACGGAAATTGCTGGGCAAGATGTGTAGTGGTTACATATTCTTTTTCAGAGGAACGCCGCTTCTCATACAGCTTTTTGTTATATACTTCTCCATACCGAGCATATTCGGATTCGCATGGAGAGATATATTTGGAGCCGGTGACAGTGAGGCTGTATATAAGGGTGCGTTCCTTGCAGCGATAATAGCGTTTGCTCTCAATTCCGGTGCATATTGTGCAGAGATCATAAGGGCGGCGATACAGTCTATAGACAGAGGACAGTATGAAGCGGCGAAGACATTGGGACTGTCATACAGACTTACTATGACAAAGATAATCATTCCACAGTCAGTAAGAAGAATGATACCGCCGGTGTGCAACGAATTTATAATGGTTTTAAAGGATGCATCACTTGTATTTGCCATATCCCTGATGGATATAACTACCATATCCAAGACGATCATGACGAGTGAGGGCTCATATCTCGTGTTCGTCCCGGCACTTGTGATATATCTGATCATAACCGCCATATTCTCATTTGTATTTGAGAAAATAGAGAAGAGATTTTCATTGTATGAGTAAGAGGATAATGCAGTGAGCGGTATGAAATGAAAGAGGTGGTTATATGGATAATTATGAATATATTCTGGAGACGGTTCATCTGAGCAAGAGATTTGGAAACCTTGAGGTATTGAAGGACATCAATCTGGAGGTCAAAAAGGGCGAGGTTATATGTATAATCGGACCTTCCGGAGCTGGGAAATCCACATATCTGAGATCGCTTAACCAGCTGGAAAAGATCACAAGCGGTAAAATATATATACATGGGGACTTGTTTCTTCACCGGGAAAATGATAAAACTGTTGAGAGGATTGATAAAGAAACACAGCAAAAATTGCTGCTTGAGATGGGGATGTGCTTTCAGAAGTTCAATCTGTTCCCGAATATGACAGTTCTTGACAACGTTATGCTGGCACCGGTATCAGTCAGAAAGACTGATAAAGAGACAGCGAGGAAAGAGGCGTTAGAGCTGCTCAGAAACGTTGGTCTTGAAGAAAAAGCAGATGTATATCCCAATCGTCTGTCAGGAGGACAGCAGCAGAGAGTTGCGATTGCCAGGGCTCTCGCCATGAAACCGGAGATCATGCTCTTTGATGAGCCGACATCAGCTCTTGACCCGGAGCTTGTGGGAGATGTGCTTCAGGTTATGAAGGATCTTGCAAAGCAGGGAATGACGATGCTGTGTGTGACACATGAGATGGGGTTTGCCAGGGAAGTGGCTGACCGTGTTATATTTATGGCTGACGGGATCATAGTTGAGGACGGAACCCCGGAGCAGTTGTTTGGAGACCCGCAGAATGACAGGACAAAGGCTTTTCTCAGGTCAATTCTCAACACTTAATAGAGTGCCTGTATGTTGTATGCTGTGGCACTGACTAAAAAGAGCGAGAGGTTTCACAGATGAAGAGTAGACAGGTAAGGAATTCATTGCTGCTGGTTTTGACAGCTTTTATATGGGGCGTAGCATTTGTTGCACAGAGACAGGGAGGAGATGCGGTTGGACCGTTCTCTTTCAACGGAATAAGGTCACTGATTGGCGGTGCTGTTCTCATACCGGTCATATTTATAATTGACAGGATAAAACCATCTGACAGGAAACCGAGTAATAGATCAGATAGAAAGAGACTTGTGATTGGCGGTATATGTTGTGGAACTGTTTTGTTCCTGGCAAGCTCTGCACAGCAGCTTGGCCTTTATATGGGAACCCCGGCGGGAAAAGCGGGATTTCTCACAGCGTGTTACATATTGCTGGTTCCAATCCTGAGTCTGGTTTTGAAGAAGAAATGTGGCTGGAATATATGGATTGGAATAGTTATAGCTGTGGCGGGACTTTATCTGCTTTGTATGAGCGGTTCACTGTCATTTCAAGGCAGTGATCTTATGATGCTTGTATGTGCACTGCTTTTTGCTGTACATATACTTGTGATAGACCATTTCTCACCGCTTGTGGATGGAGTCAGAATGTCTTGTATACAGTTCTGGGTATGTGGAATTCTAAGTGCTTTCCCAGCATTTTTTACAGAGATGCATCACAGTGTGGCGGGAATCACGGCATGGGTTCAGCCTCTCGGTACATTAAGTGCGTGGATTCCGATACTCTATGCAGGAGTATTGTCGTGCGGAGTGGCATATACACTTCAGATAGTTGGACAGAACGGACTAAATCCTACTGTTGCTTCAATGATCATGAGCCTTGAGTCGGTATTCTCTGTCATTGCCGGTTGGATCATCCTTGGGGAACGTATGGGAGTAAGACAGCTTGCAGGATGCGGGCTGATATTTGCCGCAATACTTCTGGCACAGGTTCCGGTCGGACGAGGAAAGAAAGAGATAGTCTGAACGTCATGAGGGTCGATGGTAAAAATACTTTGTTTTCACAAGAAAAAATGAGCAGCAAGCGTATACATATCGCTGGAATACTTGAAAAAAATACGAGTTTTTATTTACTTGAAAAAATGGGTTGACAATAAATTACTTCGGTGCTAGTTTATGTAACGAACAAAGAGCAAATGCAAAGAACAGAATACGGTCGTCAGAGATCGCATACTTCAGAGAGCTGTCGGTTGGTGTGAGATGGTGTATGTCTTTGGTGATTATCCTCTGCGAGCAGTGCACTGAATTCCCTGGTCATGAGATGTCAGGGACACTAGGTGTCACCGGTTTTCTACCGTTACATAGAAGCTTATTTCAATAGACAGTGAGTAGTGGTCAGGCGAGATGAGATCAGAGAGGTCATCCTTTTATGATGGCAAATAAAGTGGTAACGCGGAAGTATACAGGCTTTCGTCTTTATGAGATTGCATAGAGACGGAAGCCTTTTTTAATGTGTTTTTTATGTATAAACTCTTTGTACGAATAAATCATGTATCAGCCGGCTTGAGGTCATTACGGATTCATGAGCAGGCATATACTTAAAAAAGGAGCCGCTGCAAGGCGGGAGAAAGGAGAAAGATATGAATAGTTTAGTTATCATTCTTATCGCAGTAGTAGTTTTAGGTGCTGGCTATCTTGGCTATGGAAGATGGCTTGCAAAGAAGTGGGGCGTAGATCCAAATGCAAAGACCCCTGCAGTTGCAAACGAGGATGGAAAGGATTATGTACCATCGTCAAAGCTTACAGTATTCGCACATCAGTTTTCATCGATAGCAGGTGCAGGCCCTGTCCAGGGACCTATCATCGCAGCCATGTTCGGATGGGTGCCGGTTCTGCTCTGGCTGCTTGTCGGAGGCGTATTCTTCGGAGCAGTTCAGGATTTTGGTTCACTTTATGCATCAGTTAAAAATGGTGGAAAGTCAATAGGACTTGTCATCGAGAAGTATATAGGCAAGGCTGGAAGAAGATTCTTCTCATTGTTCTGCTGGCTCTTTACACTTCTTGTTATAGCAGCATTTACATCGATGGTTTCATCGACATTTAACGGTTTCACAGCAGGAGCTGATGGAGCTGTGACAAAGAACTTCAATGGTGCTGCAGCAGCAACAGTTTCCATGCTGTTCATAGTAGTAGCCATGGTATTCGGTGTGGTTATGAAGACATGCAGGAATATGAAGGAGTGGCTCAAAGCTATAGTAGCCATCGCCCTCATCGTTGCAATGTTTGCAGTAGGTATGAAATGTCCTTGGTACTTAAATGGTGACCAGTGGAATTACGTAATCATGGCTTACCTCTTCCTCGCATCAGTGCTTCCAATGTGGTTACTCATGCAGCCAAGAGATTACATGACAACATTCATGCTCGTAGGCATGCTGATCGGTGCGTTTGTCGGTGTTCTGGTCGGACATCCGGACATGAACCTGAATGCTTTCAACGGCTTCACAGTTGTATCATCAACAGGTGCTAAGAGTTATCTGTTCCCAACACTGTTTGTAACGATCGCATGTGGTGCTGTTTCCGGTTTCCACAGCCTTGTTTCATCGGGAACATCATCAAAGACAGTAAAGAATGAAAAAGATATGCTTTTCGTAGGTTACGGCGCAATGATCCTTGAGACGCTCCTCGGAGTTATCTCACTTATAGTAGTTGGTGCTGTTGCAGTTGGCGGCAAGGCTCCGGAGGGTCTTACACCTTTCCAGATCTTCTCACAGGGTATCGCAGGATTCCTCGAGAA
Source organism: uncultured Coprococcus sp. (assembly GCA_934277375.1). Classification (GTDB taxonomy): domain Bacteria; phylum Bacillota; class Clostridia; order Lachnospirales; family Lachnospiraceae; genus Coprococcus. The sequence goes on from CAKQTZ010000017.1 coordinate 34,682, forward strand.
GTTCGGACTTCCAAACTCAGTTGCAAATGTATTTATGACCATGTGTGTATCAGCCCTTGCTCTTACATCACTTGACTCAGTTGCACGTATCGGACGTATGTCATTCCAGGAGCTCTTCATGGGAGACACAACAGATACATCCAAGATGCCTGCATGGCAGAAGGTGCTCACAAACAAGTATTTTGCAACAGTAATAACACTGTTCTTTGGCTACCTTCTCTGCAAGGGTGGATATTCAAATGTATGGCCACTCTTCGGATCAGCAAACCAGATGCTTGCAGCCCTGGTACTTATAGGCGTAGCAGTATTCCTCAAGGCTACAAACAGAAAGCATGCAATGCTCTATCCACCTATGCTGATAATGCTTGCCGTTACATTTACAGCTATCGTGCTCAATGTAATTGGCAATATTCAGAAGTTCCAGGCTGGAACAGCAACCTTCCTTGTAGAGGGACTTCAGCTCATAGTAGCAGTATTCCTTATAGTGCTTGGTATCATAGTGGCTATCACATGTATCAAGAAGCTCGTTTTTATGAAGAAGGAGAACGCTGAGAAGGCAGAGGCTTAAGATATACAGGATATAGAATGATTAAAAAAAGAAACATATGTAAATAAAAGGAGCTGACAATTGGCATTTAAGTCAATCTGTCAGCTCTTTTTTATTGATTTACGGGATAAAAACCAGAGAACAGTTTTGCTTATTTAATTCCTGCTGTGGCAAGCTTGGCTTTGAGTTCGTTTATCTGGGCCCCCTGCAATACTGAGTCTACATATTCTTTATCATCTTTATTGTATAGATTGGAAATATTATTTACAAGCAAAAAAATATACGAATAAAATTATAAAAATATTCACAAAACTATTGACAATCAAGTTAGACCGAACTAACATATATGCGAATATAAAAAATAAAACATTCGCAAACGCCACAATGGGGAGAACAGGCAACAGATAATGATCCGTGGCCAGTCAGAACTGTATGTGCGTATGGAGCAGTGCATATCATAGGGAGGTAAAAATATGTTCATAGAAGGAAAGAATCTTGTGAAGCAGTATGGAAAAGGGGAGGCTGCGGTATTTGCGCTGGATCATGCAGACTTCAGCATGGAAAAGGGCGAGGTCGTAGTGATTCTGGGCCCGAGTGGAAGCGGTAAAAGTACATTGCTAAACATACTTGGAGGTCTGGACAAGGCCACTGCGGGAACCCTGATCGTAGATGGAAAGGATCTTGAAAAGATGTCGGCAAAGGAGCTGGAGCTTTACAGGAGAGACAGGCTTGGATTTGTATTCCAGTCATACAATCTCACCCCGGATCTGACTGCCCGTGAGAATATAGAGATGACCGCGGAACTTGTGGGGGCGCCGCTCAGTGTGGATGATCTTGTACAGGAGCTTGGACTTACAAAGTATGAAAAGCATTTTCCAAAGGAACTGTCAGGCGGACAGGATCATAAAGATCAAGGATGGCAAGGTCGTAACCAACATCAAGAACGACAGTAAACAGAATGTAGAGGAGATGGAGCTGTAAAATGACGATCAATAAAAGAGCTGCGCGCAGCATAAAGAAAAATATTTCCTTCTATATAATAAGTACGATTCTTACTGTACTGATATGTATTCTCATAATAGCGCCGGTATCCACAGGACACAATATGAAGAAGGTCATAGATAAATTTGTGGATGACTACAAGGCAGAGGATGCAGAATTTGTCACTTATAATCCTATATCAGACGATGATATGGCGAAGCTGGAAAATGATTACGACGTGATCATGGAATGCAGCAGATATAAGGATATCAAGATTGATACAGGCGATATTGAAGGTTCAACGATCAGAGTGTTTGACATGCCGGAGAAACTGAATCTGTGCAATGCCAGAGACGGACGTATGCCTGAGAGCGGAGAGGTGCTTCTCACACAGAATTTTGCAGATGCCCATGATATCAAGGTGGGCGATACGGTGAATGTTGGAGAGTATTCATACAAGGTGTCTGCATTTGCGACGAAGGCTGATTACATATATATGCTTGAGAAGCTTTCAGGTTACGTTGAGAAAGACAAATTCGCGGTGATGATGGCATGTCATGATGACTATGACAAGATAGATGCCGATGAGACTGCTTACTATTCAATAAGATACAACAGGGACAACAGCAAGGAGGTGCGTGCGAAGTTAAATGATGACTACGTAATAGCCAGTTACCTGGCCGCTACCACCAACACAAGAATATCGATGCCTGTAAATGAGGGAGATGCGGTCACAAATATGGCGACTATGTACGCCCCTATCATGTTCATAATAGTTCTTGCTCTTATTGTCATGGTACTTGGAAGAAATATAAGAAATGAGCAGTATCTTCTTGGAACATTTCTTGCACTTGGATTTTCAAAGAAGCAGGTAGTTAGGCATTATATGAGATTCGGTATGCTGCCGGGAGTCGTGGGAAGTGTGATTGGTATTATTGCGGCAATTCCGGTTACGAGAGCCATAAGCTATTTCTATATAGAGTATGATTTTGAGAAACTTGAGTATACGGTTACATATGACGTTTCTTCTATATTAATAGCGCTGATCCTTCCAACAGTGATCTACTGTCTGGCTATAGCTGTTCAGGCATCAAGGCTTCTCAGAAAATCTCCAGTGGATCTGCTCAGAAACACAGGAAAGGACAGCAAGGCTATAGGAATTATGAAGAACAGCCATGCAAAGACACAGTTCAAGATGAGGATAAGAAGTGTGCTCGGACATCCTGGAAGAAGTATAGTTACAACGATTGGAGTGTGTGTTGCTGCATTCTGCATCATGGCAGGACTTATCATGGATGACAGTCTGGACTGCCTGATGCATGACGGATTGACAAGTTCAGTAAAATACAATTATCTGTACAGGCTGAATTCGCTCGGCGAAGGAACCCCGGATGAGGGGGAGGCACTTTTTCAGAACTACTATGAGGTGGATGGAAATACAGTGCAGCTCTCCACACAGGGAATAGATGAAGGCTCAAAGTATTTCCCAGATAAAACAGATACTGGCGAAAAACTGGATCTGGACAAATATTATCTCACAAGTGCTGCTGCGGAGACATATGGTGTGAAAACGGGGGATGAGCTCACGTTCTGCAATATTGCAGATCTTAAGGAACACAAAGTGAAGATAAGTGGCGTGGTGACTGACAATACACATTGCTATCTCTATACTTCCAGAAAAAATGCAACTGAGCTTGCAGGTGTGGACAGCGGCGTGTACAACTGTATCATAAGTGACAAAAAACTGAAACTTGACAAAGGTCTGGTGGCAAGTGAGACCAGCATGGCTGTATCTGCGTATACAATGGAGAATATCATGGGCCCTATGAATGCGATCATCGTAGGTATAGAGGTGCTTGGAATCGTACTTGGAGTGTTTGTCCTGTATCTGGTGATCAACATGATAGTGTCTGAGATGGGCACAAATATATCGGTCATGAAGGTGCTCGGTTTCAACAGACGAGAGATCACGAACAGAGTTCTGAATGTCAACCACATCCTTGTGTGTATAGGATTCCTGATCGGTATCCCGGCGGCATATGCATTTGTCAAGGTTGGATATTCGGATACCATAGAGAATTATGGAATGCTGCTTGCACCTGTGGTCAAGGTCAAGGCGATCATTATTGGATTTGTTCTCACATGGATCACGTATGAGATATCACTTCTTCTTCAGAAAAGAAAAATATCAAGGATTGACATGGTGGAGTCTTTGAAGGAAAATAATAGAAATGAGTAGCCGCTGAGCGCAAGCGAGGGGGCGACACCAGAAAAATAGCCGCCATGCGCCGAAGGCGCATATCGGAATGCGGCTACGATTATATATTTGATATCAGGATGATGTCTGAGGAGAAAGGGCTGCACATGGCGAAGCGAGTGTTTACAGAGGAAGAACGTGATGAATACAGAGAGAAAATGCTGGCGGCGGGATTTGACCTGCTGAAAAAGTACGGCATGACGCATATGTCCATTGCAAAGATCACAGATGCAGCGGGGATAGGTGTGAGCACCTTCTATAATTTCTTTCCGTCCAAGGAAGCATATGTGTATGAGGTCATAAAATATAGGAGAAAGATAATCCCAGATCTAATGAAAATGGCGTTAAATGGCAAGGAGAAGGCTGGTCCGGCTGAGGTCAGAACGTATCTGAAGTTCATGATCGATGAGAACTACAGCACTTTTCCAAGCCTTACTCCGGAAGATGAGAAGAAATTCCTTGAGATGCTGCCTGAACAGGCAAGACCGAATCTGCAGCGAGAGAAAGAGATAGGCGCAAGATTCATTCAGTGGATAGATGGTGTGAGGCCAGATGTGAACATTGCAGTTGCGGCCAATCTCATCAAGATATATGTGCTTGGGGCAGAGGGCAGAGATATGCTGCATGAAGTGGCATATGAAGAAACCATGGAGCGCATGAGGGATGCCATCATCTATGAGATCTTTGGAAATAAGTAGGGACGTTCCTTTTGTCACGAAGAGTGTCCCTGTGTCATGCTTATAATAATACAGGGGACGCCCATTGAGGCAAAAGAAATGTCCCCACAATATCAATTTATAAATTTTGGTTTGAAGGAGCGACAATATATGAAGTATTTATATTTGCATGGACTAGGACAAAAACCAGACAGTTGGAATAGAGTTATAAAAGAAACGAAGGTATCGGAAAGTAGTGTCAAATTAAGTTTGGCAGAGATGTTAGAAGGAAAATCTGCTACATATAAGGAATTATATTCGGCATTCTCATCAGAATGTGACAAAGTGAACGATGAAATTGTCTTATGTGGGCTTTCTCTAGGGGCTGTTTTGGCACTTAATTATGCGATAGACCACCCAGACAAAGTAAAGGCTCTCGTATTAATTGCAGCACAATATAAAATGCCTAAAAAATTATTGAAAGTTCAGAATATGCTGTTTCGTCTTATGCCGAATTCGGCATTCAGTAAAATGGATTTCAAAAAAGCAGATGTTATCAGCCTGTGCGGGACGATGGCTGAATTGGATTTCAGTGACTCCCTGCATAAGGTGTCTTGTCCGGTCTTGCTCATTTGTGGGGAAAAGGACACTGCAAACAAAAAAACTTCGAAAGAACTTTGCCAATATTTGAACAACGCCTGTTTCCATGAACTTGTGAAAACAGGTCATGAAGCGAACATAGAAGCTCCGGAAGAATTGACGATCGTGTTGCAGAGATTTTATGATAATATCAGATAAAATTCAGTGGTGCGCCCAGACCAGGGCATGTGGTGATGTGAATTTATGGGGGAAGATATGGACTGGTTAAATATATTCGGATTGATAATGATTGCAGTTATTATGATACCCAATATTATTTTTGCAGTTAGATGCAAAGAGGGATTTGAAAATAAATGGAGCAATAAATTTGCTGAGGTTGCAGAACAGATAGGAAGGTTTGGCTGCTTTGGTTTTATGATAATTAACATTCCTGGAACATGGTTCGGGTGGTGGTCTGACGAAGCATTTGCCATATACCTTATTGTAGACATAATATTAGTAGTGTTGTATTGTGCAATTTGGATAATTTGCTTTAAGAAGAGCAGCATATTCAGAGCGCTGGCGCTATCTGTTATTCCTTCAGTTTTGTTCTTGTTTAGTGGAATTATGAGCAGATCAATTCTGTTGCTTATCGCAGCAATATTGTTTGCGCCAAGCCATATTCTGCTTTCGTATAAGAACGCAAGACTGATTTAGGGACGTTCCTTTTGTCACGAGGAGTGTCCCTATGTCATAATAAATAAGACAGGGGACACTCCTCGTGACAAAAGGAACGTCCCTGGGAGAATCACCTCTTCAGTATTGCATCCATATCCTGCTCTGGAGAAGTAATAGGATTTAGCTGGTAGTTATCAACCAGAAATTTAACCACGGTTTCGGACATGAATGCCGGAAGCGTTGGACCTATATATATATTGCGTACACCCAGCGACAGCAGTGTGAGAAGTATACAGACTGCTTTCTGCTCATACCATGACAGTACCAGTGTGAGTGGCAGGTCGTTTATGCTGCATCCAAATGCATCGGCAAGGGCCAGGGCGACCTTGATGGCACTGTATGAGTCGTTGCACTGTCCCATGTCTAGTATTCTGGGGATACCATCGATGTCGCCGAGGTCGAGATCATTGAAACGGTATTTGCCGCAGGCGAGGGTGAGGACAATGGTGTCCATAGGAGTCTGTTTTAAGAATTCAGTGTAATAGTTGCGCCCCGGATGTGCACCGTCACAGCCACCCACCAGGAAAATGTGTTTGATATGTCCGGCTTTGATGGCGTTTATGATCCTGCCTGCCTGTGATAGAACAGCACTGTGGGCAAAGCCGGTCATCAGCATATGACCTCCGTTTATGCCGCTCATGCTCCTGTCGTGTTCATAGCCACCAAGCTTCTGGGCGTGTTTGATCAATGGGGTGAAGTCCTTCTTGCCTGCTCTTGTACCGGTGATATGAACCATGCCATCATAACCCACGACTGATGTGGTATATATTCTGTCTTTGTAGCTCGGCCTTGGTGGCATGAGACAGTTTGTTGTGAAGAGCACCGGTGCGGGGATGTTCTCGAACTCTGTCTGCTGGCTCTGCCATGCGGTTCCGAAGTTGCCCGCCAGATTGTGGTATTTGTTAAGTTCCGGATAACCGTGCGCCGGGAGCATTTCGCAGTGGGTGTATACATTTACCCCTGTCTTTTCTGTCTGTTCGAGCAGCTGGGACAGGTCATTCAGGTCGTGACCGGAGACCACGATAAATGGTCCTTTCTTGATATCTACATTTACTCTCGTAGGTACAGGCTTGCCAAATGATTCGGTGTTGGCTTTGTCAAGCAGTTCCATGCACTTGAAGTTTACCTGGCCAAATTCCATGATGAGTTCTATCCATTCAGTTACGCTGTGTTCCCTGTTCACCTCACACAGTCCCTTGTAGAACCACTTCAGAACCTCGCTGTCTGTGTAGCCAAGATTCATGGCGTGGTGGGCGTATGCAGCCATACCCTTGAGTCCGAACAGCAGAGTGGAGCGCAGTGACACGATATCCGTGTCGCCATCCCAGAGGTCGATCACCTGTATCTTTTCAGCATCAGATTTACCGATCTTGTTCTGCTCGTTCCTGACCCTTCCCATAAATTCTTTTATTGCATTGTCGTCAAAGTTGACATTTGTCAGGGTTGTGAAAAGCCCGTCTATGATAAGCCTGTCGGCGGTTGCGCTGTGTTTATTTTCCTCTTTAGATAGTTCGGCAAGTCTTATAAGCTCACACACAAGCTCGTCCTGTAGATTTGATGTGGATGGCTGTTTGCCGCACACCCCGGTATTGACGCAGGCGGAACCGCCCGCTGTCTGCTGACACTGAAAACAAAACATATTTGACATGTACTGTATACCTCCTGAAAATATGAATTTATCTGGAAAATGCCTGGTGACTGTATTGCTGAGATAATTGCTGTCAGTCTGTGGATTTTCTTCTAAATAGAGTATGGACAGCGCAACGGAGTTTTATACAAAAAAAGAACAGGTCGCCAGATAAGATCTGATGACCTGCCCGTGATATTGAAAAAAAGGGATTAACAAAGGGGTCATAACAAAGGGGTCAGACCCCTTTGAAAAAAGGAACAAATTTTGTCAGATAACAGAAGGGCCTGACCCCATTGGTTCATTGTCAACGATGTTGATAGTTCCGGTGAAGGTGCTGTTTTCAGCCAGGGTCATGTCCAGGGTGGATATGCTGTCAACCCTTATGTTTCCCTCAAGAGTCTGGCTGCTTGCGGTAAATGTGACCTGTGCACCGTTTGAACCTGCAGAGCCCCAGCCGTGGGATGCAGAGTTGCCTGTCACGTTGAGCAGGTAGGCATCGCTGTCCTGATTTGTCAGCTTGACACCTGTGAGGGACAGTGTGCAGTTGGTGTTGGTTATATAGAACATGTCACCGTTCTCCGAAGTGAGGGAGCCGCCGGTCATGGTGAAGCTGGAAGTACCGACCTCTGCGTCTCCTGACATGGACTGGTATATCATGACGTTGTGGACGTTTTCATCTGAGCTGGTGCCTTCTGTGTCACTCATATTGCCGGTGACAGTGCAGTCCTCAAGTGCTATGGAGTTCTCACCCTCGATGACAAGTGCTTCGGAATTGTTAGCTGTAAGTTCTGCGTCCTTCACAGTTATGTCAGCGGTGGAGTACACAGCAGGAGAGTTATAGCCGTTGCTGGTATAAGTTCCTCCGTCTACATTTACCGTTCCGCCGCCTCTGTCGGATCTGATGGCAGCGGATGAGTTGCCAGATGTCGTAACTGTCAGATTGCTTGCATTTGTAGTTCCACCGCCGGTTGTCTGGATTCCGCCGGAATTGTCGGCGGATGTGGTGATCGTCGAATCTGATATGTTAACAGTTGTGCCTGAGCCGTAGCTGAATACACCATTTCCGTTCTGGGCTGACGAGGTCACATTTGCATCCTTGATTGTCACTGTGGCTCCGTTTGTGGCGAGGAGTGCGGAGTTCATACCGTAGAAGTCGCCGTCTTCGGTGTTGGAGCTTGATCCGGCGGATTTATCTACTGTGATGCCATCCAGAGTCACTGTCGCACCGTCGACACGGAGGGCGTTCTCGTCATCACCGGTGGATGAGTAGGTTTCACTGCTGTAGGTTCCGTCAGAATCTATGGTGTTGGCACTGTCGCCCTGGGTAACCTCTCCGGAACCACCGAAGCCGCTGCCTCCAGGAGCTCCCTGACTATCTCCGTCCGGTTTGTCGGGAGGCGTGTTCTGACCGTTGTCTCCATCCGGTTTGTCAGGTGGTGTCTGACCATCGGAATTATCCTCTTCGTCAGGCATTGCAGGCGGTGTCTGACTGTCTGAACCGTTTTCGTTGTCAGGGTTTTCAGATGATGTCTGACTATCCTGAGCAGCTTCAGAAGTTTCTGCCTCTGAAGCCTCTTTCGGGGTGGTGTCTGTCTCTGAAGCCTCCTCCGAGGCGGCCTCCGTCTCTGTAGTTGCATTATCAGAAGCTTCCGCTTCAGTTGTTGTACTTTCCACTGTTGAATTGTTTGTGGTTGTGGATTCAGTTGTTGCGCTCTGACCGCAGGCTGTAAGCGACATTGCCATTGCCAGTGCACATATGATAGTAAGATTCTTTTTCTTCATAATAAAGACCCCTTTCGTCTTGAACATCAACTCTCTCTGAGTGAGTTGCTTGTTTTTGTATCAATCTTTTAAATGCATTGTAGGGGTGGAACTTTAAATGAACTTAAAATAATTAAAAAAATTTCTGAAGTTACGGCTTGCGTAGATTTGACCGAAATTTTACACGGCGCTGATAGTAGATGGCAGTGCAAAGGCTTTATAGTTAAATATATTTCGAATTGTCGGGACAAAACAAAGGGCAGATGTAAAGGTGGGAGAATAAACTGATGAAAAAAGAATATGAGGACAGGCTGTCTGAGGTACTCGATTTTGCAAATGAGTCCGCCAAATACCATGTCAGAAATTATGCGGGCGGATCCCTTATGCCAGGTGATGCATATGTCGACATGCCGATAGATGAGAGGGATAAAATGTACCTGGGACCGGATGCTGGAACGCCAAATATATATTCCAGGATATACAGAAGCCAGCGCGAGAAGGAGATGCGTAAGCAGGGTATGACTGATGTCCAGATAAAGAGAAGATGGGAAGCTCTGGATGCTATATGGCGCCGGGAGATAGAGGCGAGGCTTTATGGCGGTGTCCGGCAGGATGATGGAGCGGAGGCATTGATCCGGGAATATGAGCATGAGAAGGCGGCTGGGAAATACGATACCATGGACGAACGGACCAGGGGTACAGGAAGAAAAAAGGGGCGGATAGTATGGGTGATCATAGTGATTTTTCTTTCTATATGCTTCATTATGGGAGCCCTTGATGGTGCAGGAATAATAAATGGAAATGAGATTGCAGATCCGTTGTCCGAAAGGCTGAATCAGATATTAGGCGTTTTGGATAGAATATCATCAGAAAGTACGGGCATCAGTGACGGCGCAGATTTCAGTAATTCAGGTGGACTGGTGATTGTATATGGTGTGGTCATTTTCCTCATATTCAGATGGATATATAAGAGTAAAAAGAGAAAAAAAGAGATTCCAAATGCCAGTGAGATTTACACAGAGCTGATCCCGCAGCTTATCAGGAGACGCTACGGTGAGGACGGTGTATATAGTCATCAGGTAGGACTTCCTTCCGAGCAGATGAGAAGGCTGAACTGCTTCGTCGGCAGACCATTTACTCTGGATGGCAGACCACTTCCCATCACAGGCCGGGATCTGGTGGAGGGCACTTACAAGGGAGTGCCATTTAGGAGCAGCTATGAATACATGGAGTACGAGTATTACTACGAGGACAGCGATGGCGACAGGCAGAAGAAGACAGACAAGTTGTTTGGCGGGATAGTTGTGGAGATTCCATACAGGAAGCTGTCCGCGGATGTGCTCGGAGTGCGGGGAAATTCTGAACTTCGGATGAAGGAGATCATTAAAGGAGGCACAGATATTTATTCAGTAGGGCAGATCAAAAAGACAGAAAACGAGAACTTCAATCTGTTATTTACCATAAATTCCAAAGATGAAGAGAATTTATTCTATATCCTCACGCCGGAAGTGATGGAGAAGCTTGCAGCGCTCTATCCAAGGGAGAAAACAGCACTGCATGTGTCATTTGACGGGGACAGGCTGTATATGTGTATAAGTAAGAGTGAAAAATACATGATATTTGACGAGGATAAGAATATAAAGAGTATGAAGGACGTGGAGGCGTATCTTGACAAATATCTACGCATGCTTCAAGAAGTTCTGGATGCGGCGTTATTGATATGATGCGATGGCCGGAGAGAGTTACAGGAAAAGGAGAGAAGATTATGATAGATTTATTATTCAATGGTGGATTATGGGTGGTTGTGATTATTATCATCGCTGTCATATCACTTTTATCATATGTGATAAGGATGTCAAATGCTTTGAAAATGGCTGAGAATAAGGTAAAAGAGCTGGATTCGGACGTGGATGTGGCACTCACAAAGAGATATGATCTGCTGACCAAGCAGTATCAGGCGGTGAAACTGTACATGACATACGAGAGTAAGACCATGCTCGATACGATAATGCTCAGAAAGGGGATGTCTGTGAATGAAAAAAGCGAAGCGGAGAGAGCTATAAGGGAGGCAGCTGGGCAGGTAAATGCGGTGCTTGAGGCATATCCGGAGCTGGCATCAAGCAAGAATATAGAGGTTCTTCAGAACAGTTGCACAAATGCGGAGGAACACCTGCAGGCGGCAAGAAGACTGTACAATGCCGGTGTGACAAATTACAACAATCTGTGCAGCAAATTCCCGTCATCCGTGGTTGCATCCATGACAGGACATCATATGGCTGAATATTTTAAAGGGGATTCCGATAAAAGGGAAGATGTGTCATTTAGCTGAAAAAGGGCATAAAAAAATCGGTGCGACGGGATTCGAACCCACGACCTCTTCGTCCCGAACGAAGCGCTCTACCAAGCTGAGCCACGCACCGATTACCGTGTTCATATGAACACCACCTAGATAGTATAAGGATTTTACCTGGAAAAATCAAGAGATTTTTGCAATAGGGGATGTTGCTCTCTTGGCATAAACCACCCCCTATTGTTATTGCTGATACATATATCTGTCGCCCGCTACTTAGTTTGTAGTTGCTTCTTCAGTCTTTCTATCTCAGCCTTTGCGTCCTCAAGTTCGGTTTTGTTTTTGTCAAGCATGGCATCCTTTCTGGCTAAGGCGTCATCCTTCTCCGCCATGGCTTTCTTATCTTCATCTATCTGTTTCTTCATCTCTTCGATCATGTAGTGTACCGTATTCTCATCAAGTAT
>CAKQTZ010000018.1 GCA_934277375.1 uncultured Coprococcus sp.
CCGCAATACTTATGCTGAGTACCTTTATAATCAAACCATTCATTGTGTATCTCCCTATCACTAAAAATTGGAAATTATCAAGTCGACAAATATCGATTTGTAAAACTCAACACACTTATTATACCTTATATCGCCAGAATCGCACATCTGTTTTATATCATATTTCTGCATTATAAAAGGTCAAACCCGTCAAGACCGATGGTTACTGACGAATCTGACCTTTTATAATCAAATTTCTGATTTTTTCTTCAAACCTATTTGCTCCGAATTTGCATTTATTATCTCTATCGAATTTCTGTTATTGATACTAAAGAGCATCTCTCTGTCTTTCCAAACCAAAAGCTGTATTGACGAAATCTCATTTGTCAATACAAAATGAATCAAATCCGATATTTGATCAAAATTTTCTTTAGCTATATCCATACTATCTTCGTACAGGCTCCTGTTTTTTCCTGTATAGCCGTCAGGAAACTCCGTCATCACCCCCGACGCGTCATAATATGCCAGCAAAGTTATAACTACATATCCATTCGTATCTCCTTTTGGTGTTTCAGATTACTCTACAGGACCACCCCAAGACGTAAATCTATCTGCATATGTGTCAAGATCTGCATATGTGTCAAGATCAGCCACGCTTACAGTCAATTTTCCATCTGTATTTTTATAGTCAATATAGGTTGGATTACACCCTCCTGATGTCTCGCCCACGCTGTCCATAGTGAATGTATTTCCACAGTTCTGGCATACCAGCTTTCCGTCCTGCTCCTTGAAATATGCCATTGGTGAAGGATTACATACCTGGCAAGTATTGAGTGACAGACGTGGTGTTCCGTCAGATGCTTTAACAGCGATAAGCTGGATGTTTGTTCCATTTGAATCATAGTTTACATATAATGGATGCGAAGTCAATGTGTCTACGTCAATTGCAATCTCGCCATTTTCTACTGCAGGAGTTACATATACAGCATTTTCGCTCTTCTCTGTGGTTGCTTCAAGCTTTCCACTACCTGATGAAGTTGAATTTCCTGACGCATTTGAACTTCCTGATGCACTTGAATTTCCTGACGTATTTGAACTTCCACAGGCTGTCAGCATTGATGCCACAAGTACTGTCATTATGACTGTAAGTATTTTTCTGCTTAACACTAATTTCCTTGTAATTGTTTTATTTCTCATTATCTCATTCGCCTTCTCTTTCAATGATATTTATCTTGCCATTTATCATTCCCATCCAGCATGTATACTGAACAGTCCCCGATTCTCCCGGTGTAAATTCGATCACATTCTCTCCCGGTGTAAATTCATGGGTTATGCCATATGCACTCAAAACCATCTTGTAATTGCACCCGTTGATAACCTCTTCCTGTACATTTATTGTCCATTTAACCAGGATTCCGCTATAGACTGTAATCTCCGGGTAACTTCCAAAGTCCAGTTCACTGCTTACATATTGCACATCACCTGATTCTGATATCTCTGCCATGTTTAACTCTTCCGTGTTTTCTGATAAAGTGGCTGTTCTGTTCATATTAATTCCAGACAGGCTTAATCCCTGTGAAAGCATCGCAAGTCCTAGAACCACAACAAGAATACATCCTGCACGCATGACAATCTTTGTATATTTCTTGCCAAGCGCAGACACGATACTTCCAAATCCAAGCATCAGGGGAACTGTACCCAGGCTGAACATAAACATTGCAAATGCTCCTGATACAGGATTACCTGAACCAAGCGCGATGATCTGCATAGACTGCATGGGGCCACATGGCATCAATCCATTCAGCAAGCCAACAAAAAATGGACGCTTTTCTGTTATCTTTCTCCTGCTTATTTTATTTGCAAGTTTGTTCGGAAATCTTATCTGAAACTTTCTCAGTACAGGAATAACTCCCAGCATGTTTATTCCCATTATCACCATAAACAGACCTGCTATTATCTTCAATATTCCCTGCAGGATCAGTGGAATTCCTGTCTCAGCCCCACCTGTTAATATCATACCTATTCCGCCAAGCAGGAAACCAATTACTGCATATGAAATCACTCGCCCTGTGTTATACAGCAATGATGGCATAATTGCTCTATTTCCATTCCCACTGTCATCTTTCCCCGAAGGTATACATTGCGACAGATTTATACCGCCGCACATCGCTATACAGTGAACCGATGTAAGTAATCCCACTACAAACAACATACCATAGCTCATCGCTTGATCAGCAAGCATCGATGGAACAAGCAGGTTCAGAACACCAAATCTCTGTAACAGATAATACAGACAGACAATAATTGCAAATGTGCCTATTGAACTGACTGTTTTCTTATAATCTATTTTTCTCCTTTGTACTACTGTGTAATCAAGATCCTGAATGATGTGTATAATTTGCTCCAGTGTCAGTATTTCATTATCAAACTCAACTTCCGCCTGCCCCTTGTTGTATGAGAATTATATTTGTCAATATTTTTCACAAATTATTCAAACATTAGAAAACACAGCTTCCAATTTTCTGACCATATAAAAAAGCAGCCAGACAAAATTTTGCCTGACTGCTGGTAGATGCTCACCCAATTATTATAAATATTTACTTCAATCGAACCCTACAGTTCCTTGTGGCGTGCAAAGTAATCCTTTGTCTCTGCCACAACCACACTGCTGAGTGCAAGCAGTGCTATGATATTCGGAATCGCCATAAGTCCGTTGAATATATCTGCTATGGTCCATACAGCCTTAACTGTCATGTATGGTCCGATAAATACGCAAAGTATGTATAACCAACGATAGATCTGAACTGAAACCTTGCTGCCATTTGTGAGGTACTCAAGACATCTCTCACCATAATAATCCCAACCAAGGATAGTTGTAAATGCGAAGAATACAAGGCAGATCATAAGGATGAATGCTGCAACCTGACCTGGCATAAAGAAAAGTCCCTTCTGGAATGCATCAGTTGTGACTGCGATTCCCTCAAGGCTGCCATCCTGCCAGCTTCCCATCATAACGATTGAAAGACCTGTCATTGTACATACGATGATAGTATCAATAAATGTACCTGTCATTGTTACAAGTCCCTGACGAACAGGCTCCTTTGTCTGAGCGGCTGCTGCTGCGATAGGTGCAGAACCAAGACCAGCCTCATTCGAGAAGATACCACGTGCAACACCCTTCTGCATGGCAATTGCAAGACTTGCTGTAACACCACCTGCAAATGACATAGGCTTAAATGCGCACTTGACTATTGTTGCAAATGCAGCCGGAATCTTATTTATATTAACTATAATAAGAACCAGACACACCACAATGTAGAGAACTGCCATGAATGGCACTATAACCTGAGAAACCTTTGATATTCTCTGGATTCCACCGATTACGACAAGTCCTACAAGGATTGCAAGTATAAATGCTGTGATGACGATGGCTATTGAGTAGTCATTTCCAAGGATTGATACTGTATTGGCCTTGTCAGGATCAAAGAAAGCCTGAACTGCAGAAGCAATACCATTTACCTGTGTAAATGTACCGATACCCATAAGACCTACGCATGCTCCGAAGAATGCAAATATCTTTGCAAGCCACCTCCACTTGTGACCCATACCGCTCTCAATGTAATAGAAAGGTCCTCCGAGAACGTGTCCATCCTCGTCAATCTTTCTGTACTTTACAGCAAGCAGTCCCTCTGAATACTTTGTTGCCATTCCGAAAAGCGCTGCGATCCACATCCAGAAAAGTGCTCCGGGACCACCGGCAAGGATACCTATAGCTGTTGCTACTCCTACGATATTACCTGTACCGATAGTTGCTGAAAGTGCTGTACATAACGCGCCAAAGCTCGTCACCTCTCCTGTACCGTCTTCCTCATTCTTAATCATGAATCTCAGTGCCTTTGGCAGATGAACTATCTGAAGGAACTTAAGTCTGATCGTCAGATAGATTCCGCAGACGATGATGAGTATTATGAGTGGCAAGCCCCAGACAATATCATCAACTTTGCCTAAAAAGTTTGTGAATGCGTCCATGTTACTCCTCCTGTTTTTTATTTATAATTCACAAGTGTAAATTATAGCATAAAAATTCTTAAATAAAAACGAAAAAACACGCATTTTCAAGATTTTTCTTGTTTTTTTGCGTGTTTTTTGAATATTTATTTATTATATTACGAAATAACGTCCTTTTATATTCTTTACCGCCTCTTTGCCGGATGTGAGTTGTCATCACTTCTTATAAGCATCCACACAAGCGAACTGACAAGAAGGAGTATTGGATAAAACAGATTAGGAATTATCTGGAATGCCGATATCTCATGCCCCAGCTCCGACACCGCTGATATTGCAACAAGCATCTGGGCACCGTAAGGAATGATTCCCTGGAATATGCATGAAAATGTATCAAGCAGTGACGCTGATCTCTTCGGGGATATACCATAATCCTCTGCCATTTCCTTTGCTATCGGATTCGCCATAACTATTGCGACCGTGTTGTTGGCTGTGGCTATATCCATGGCTCCAACCAGGAGTCCGATTCCAAGCTGACCTCCCTTGTCCCCTTTGAACACCTTCTTTATAGCCGAAAGCAATGCCTCGAATCCGCCATACTCTCTGATGAGCGAACACATGGCAGCCACAAGTACAGCAACCATACTAGTCTCGAACATTCCCGCTGCACCGCTTCCCATATTCGTCAGAAGATCCACTGCTGCCGTCTGCCCTGTGGCAAGCATGATGATGGAACCTGACACGATTCCAACTATCAGGACTACAAACACGTTAAATCCCACTATTCCTCCTATAAGTACCAGAACATAAGGAATGATCTGTATCATATTGTAATCATGGTGCACTGCTCCGCCTATCTCAGTATTGAATGACTTAACCAAGATTACTATGAGCGTCACAATCGCCGCAGGAAATGCTATCCAGAAGTTTGCCCTGAACTTATCTTTCATGGCACACCCCTGACCATTGCAGGCTGCTATGGTCGTATCAGATATGAACGACAGGTTATCTCCGAACATCGCACCGCCCATGATGGACGCAACGCAAAGCGGCATATTGAATCCCGACGCATCGGCAACCGCAACTCCTATAGGCGTCAGAAGTGTTATTGTTCCAACAGACGTTCCCATAGCTGTTGAGACAAAGCACGCTACAACGAACAGAACTGCCACGGAAAATCTCGCCGGAATGATACTCAGCATAAAGTATGCCACACTCTCGGCACTGCTCCGTCCCACGACTCCCACAAATATTCCCGCCGTCAGGAATATGAGCAGCATTGTTATAATATTTTTGTCTGTAAGTCCATTTGCCATGATCTGAAGCTTCTCATCAAAGCTTACCTTTCTGTTCTGCAGACATGCCACAAATATCGCCACCATGAAGGCGACCACTATCGGAATATTGTAAAATCCCATCGGAATCTTCAGCACGTACTCAAACAGTATTCCAAGTCCCAGATACAGGACAAGAAAAACGTATATAGGTATCAGTGCCGCACCATTTGACTTCTTCATAATTCTCCCTCTTCTTTCAATTCTTTACCTAAATCGGATATCTTTTAATTGAACCTTTCTTCTGCCATGGTATACAAGATACACCGCGTGGACTCCCTCCGGGAAATCCACTCTGTTCTCACACCATCTCCACTCTGTCTCTGATATATCATCAGATAACGGAATATCTATTCTTCCGATGCTCTCGCCATCTTCTGATACGCATATGTCGAAGTATCCCTCAGCATTCATATAGGATGTATAACCACTATTGTCATCTGTACCATCTACATTGTTATCACAAGATTCGTTGAAAGGCGTTGATTCATTTTCTATCAAATCCTTGGAGTCCTTCATCTGATCCTGATTCTCACATCTCTCATCTACCCTGACAGGGCCCTCATACACCACCTTGTTAGCATCCGTCTCATATCTGACATTCACGCCAAATGTACTGCTGCCCTCAAGCGCAAAATACTTATACCCTATGAGTGTTCCATCCTCTATCTCCGCAATGAATCTATCCTCACCCTTGTTCGTCACATTTGGGAATTCTGTCGTGTATATACTGTTGGAGCCGTGTGGCATATGTCCATTTGTCAGGTTGCATGCTATCACCGCCGGATACGTGCCTTTTGCGGCAAGCGGGCCATTGTTCAGACCACAGCTCGTAACCTCCACCTGGTCTATGTGCCCATCCGCATCTATATATATCTTCTCAGCACAGGCCTGTCTGCTGTAGTCCGACTTATGTGTGAGCCTGTGATAGAACACGTACCACTGACCATCTATGCACTCTATACTTCCGTGCGTGGTTCCGGTCATATTCAGCTTGTTCTCGAAACTTCTTCCCTTATAGCCCACATCGCCATTTGACACTATAGTTCCGCCAAATGTAAATCCGTGATCCGGATAATCGCTCACTGCATAGCACAGCTCATGGTTCTGCCATGACGAATAAACAAAGTAGTATTTGTCTCCCACCTTTCTCATGGACGAACCCTCAAAAAATGGATGCTCCTCAAATGACGTTCCCTTCACAGCGTAAGGTATGATGTGCCGTGGTTCCTCCTTGACCGTCAGCATATCGTCCTCAAGCACCACCATGATTGGTCCCATGATACTGTCCTTGTAGCCAAGAATCTCCTCATTTGTTCTTCCGAACATTGATACCTCATCGTCCAGCCTGCCATTTGTCAGGAAATCCGGCTCCTCCTCGTATCCGTACTGGGTGCCGTAGAATATCCTGATGATTCCGTCATCATTCATGGCTGCCGGATCAAAGCATATATACTTCTTCATCACCGTGCCATCCTTATACTGCACATGGCCAAGATATTCGTATTTGCCCGCCGGTGTGTCACACACAGCTACACTGATCGGACCTGTATATCCGCCGTAACCGTAGTCACCGCCCATACAGTAATACAGATAATATCTGCCGTCATTTCCCCTCACGACATCTGGCGCATACATATACTTCAGCTCCGGATACGCCGGATCCTGGCTCGCCCTGTACGTAATGCCCTCGCATCGCCAGCTTGTCAGATCTTTTACCGGCGCGGAGTACACTACATAATCCTGCATACAGAACGTGTAACCGCCCTCCTTATCGTGAGATCCATAATGATAAACCCTGTCGCCCCATACATGCGGCTCACCGTCCGGTATGTATTCATTCAACGGCAAAAATGGATTGTAAACCTGCCTGTTCATATATCTTCTCCTTCTTGTATCAATTTTTTCTGTTTCACTAAAACAATAAATACCCAACATGATCCGCGTCATCTACAGACATGTTGGGTTCTCATATTTACAAGTATATTTAATAGAACTTTTTTAGTCAACCTACAAAATTCTGGCTGCCTGACTATTTATTTTGGTGTATCCAGTCATTCATAAAAACGCCTTGTTCAGCGCATTTTTACAAGAAAGGCTGCATCTGCTCGCAGAGTTTCTTCTCAAGCTCTATGAGTCTCTTCGTCTTATCCTTCGCCCTGTCATCCGCCGCCTTATATTCGTTTAGATATTTATTCAGCGACTTCACACCCATATTGCAGCCATCCGTCATAAGCTCCGCTATGGTATTGTCCGACTCATCCACTATGAGTTTCACATTTGTCTTGATCCAGGACATGCTCTTGGCTATTGGATTTGGATCCTTGCCATCGTCGTGGTACTCATCCAGCAGCTTCTGTATCTCCTGTTTTATTGCGTTGTGCTCCTCCTTACATTCTATAAGTATCTTCTTCATTTTCGCCGCATGCACATACCCAAGCACCTCATCAATAGACGAAACACCCATCTTGATCCCGGCATCACATTCCCTGAGCAGCTTTATTGTGTCTGATGATATCATCTCATATACCTCCTTAGCCTGTATATGAGTATGTTACCCGGTGTTTGAAAATTATATACTCTGCTAAACAATCCTTTTTGAAGGGTTTCCTCATATGTATAGACAAAGGTTGACACTCCACCCCATAATCTTTATACTGTTATTACAAATGTAGTATTAAAGGAGTATAATCTATGAAACACATTCCCCAGATTTCCGAAGCTGAATATGAAGTTATGAAGGTTATATGGAAATATGCCCCTATAAGCACAAATGACATCACTGACAAACTATTGCAGACCACTTCATGGAATCCCAGGACTATCCAGACTCTCATCAAAAGACTTTCTGATAAGTCTGCCATCTCCTATGAGAAAAAGGGCCGCATGTTCGTCTACTCCCCTGTCATCAGTCAGGAGGAATATCGAAAACATGAAAGCTCATCTTTTCTAAAGAAGTTTTTCAATGGACACATATCCGACATGGTTTCTGCGTTTGTGGATAGTGATGAGCTTAGTGCTGATGATATAAAGGAACTTCAAAACATATTAAATGTAAAAGGCACCGGGAGGAAATAAGGCTTGACTCAATTTTTCACACATTTTTTTATCAGCAATATATCCATAAGTTTCTCTCTGCTGCTACTGATATTTGTTCGATTTATGTTCAGAAAACAGCTAACATGTAATGGCAGATACAACACCATATATATTGTGCTGTTTCTTCTCGTAATTCCATTTATCCCTGTAAATAATTCATTTATATTCCAGGTCATAGGTTTCATACGATCATTATTTAACAGAGGTACTTCTGCCGCAAATACAGTTACTCCTGTGCCTATCAATACGAGCCATTCATCAAATGGGAACTGGATGAACAACTTTGCTATATCTGTAAACAGTACATCTACAATATATCCAAAGATCCTTTTTATTATCTGGCTTGCCGGAGTTTGCATATTTTCTATCCGTTTAATAGTGTCAGGCATATCACTATACAAGCTGAAAAAATCTGCTGTTCCAGTCACCGACGATACTGTCATATTGAATATATATTCGGAATGCCTTGAGCTCTGCAATGTGCGCAGATACAAACCGGAATTATATTCCTCCTCTGCTTTATCTGGAGCGGTCATTGCAGGTGTATTTCGCCCTATTATATATATTCCACGGCAAATCAACGACTGCATATCCGATTACACAATAACCGACCTGAGACATATTTTGTTACATGAACTACAACATTTTAAACGCAGAGACAATGCCGTGAATATATTTATCTGCATATTCTGTATACTGTATTGGTTCAATCCAGTTGTTATATACACATTACATACAGCAAGACATGACAGAGAAAAAGCATGTGACAATGATGTATTGCAGTGCCTCGGTCAAAACTATGCCGCGAAGTATGGACAGACCATCCTCCGTGCGGCTGCAAGCAGATCCAGTAATTCATCATCGGTATCATTCAAGAGCAAAAGCAGGAAAAAATTACTTAAAACAAGGCTTCAGCTTATTGTTAATTTCAACCCTGTCACCAACAGAGAAAAACGGAAATGTATATATGCATTTTCCGTTATCATTTTGCTGATGACTGTATGTGCGCCATTATCTGTATATGCTCTGGATGATACACAATACAAGGATTTTGCCCCGGTGAATCTGGAATCCTTGGACCTATCCAGCTACTTTTCTGGCTACAACGGCTGTTTTGTGCTATACGACAAAGAAAATGATAAATGGTTTATCTATAACCAGGACAAAGCTCTATGCCGCACTTCACCGGATTCTACATATAAAATATATGACGCAATGATGGCTCTTGAACATGGCATCATAACTTCCGACAACTCATTTATGCGCTGGGATGGGAGCTCTTACCCTTTTGATACCTGGAACACAGACCAGACACTTCGATCTGCCATGACCGGATCTGTAAACTGGTATTTTGACAATCTGGATGCAGCTATGGACCACACAGATGTGAAAAATTTTCTCAGTCTTATTGAATATGGAAATCAGAATATCAATTCAGCTCAGAACTGTTACTGGCTGGAATCCTCTCTGACTATATCCCCGGTAGAGCAGATAGAACTGCTATGTCACCTGAAAAATAATGATTGGAAACTGTCTAAGACAAATGTGGATACAGTCATGGATTCCATGTTTATAGCAAGCTCTGATGGAAAAAGTCTGTATGGCAAGACAGGTACCGGCAGAATTGATGATGTAAATATAAACGGCTGGTTCGTTGGATTCATTACATCTAATGATAATGATTACTTTTTCGCCACGAATATATCACTTTCTGAAAATGACAATCAGTTTTTATCAGCGGACGGACTTTCCGCATCGAAGATCTCTCTGTCAATACTGCGTGATCTTGGAATATATGCCTATGGATATCAGTCAGAATAAACCGGTATGTCACATTCCATCTTCTCTATATGATTTGACATATATTTGAAAGTACCATCATCTTCCGGTTTTACTGTAAGTGTATTTCTAAATGCAATGTCCGATCCCTTGTCAGCCCACACCGCATCAACAATAAGCGAAACAGTTCCATCATCGTTGTAGGTATAGTCCACAACCTCTCCGAATGGTGGGTACTGTTTTCCAAGGATGACATGGTATCTGTACGAATCTTTTTCTGGATTGTAATCACATTTATCCCTCAGCTCCGTCACAGTGACAGGGAACATTGACAACATAACAGACTCATATTTGTCTGCATCTATCCATCCACCATCAGGCTTCAGATTTTCACCAGCGTACAGTCTGTATAAATCATCAAACATACACGGCACAAGTATATCAGATGCATTTGACTCATCCCAATCGATAACAAGCATATTGTAATTCACATAACTAAGCCCATACACATATTTTCTTGTCAGTTCCCTGCATTCATCCGTCAACGGACTGACTCTGAAATACTCCTTCAGCCCACCATGGGCTATTATATTTGAGTATGTATATATAAAGTATCCTTTTTCTGTGAGTTTCATATCTTTTAAATCCCGTATGCCAGTCGCTATAAACTTCCAGTCACGATTCTCGTATTTTGCTGTGTTGAAAATCATCTGTATCCGGCTGTCATCATACGCAAATGTCATCTCCGTCACGCTTGCATCCCTGTTTACCCTATATACGCAAATGTAATCACGCTCTCCACCCTCTGTATAATTTCTATAAAAAGACTGAAATAGCTGATAATTATACATATTGGTATCATCAGCAAAACATATCAGTCCATTGCTTCCTAAGATATCAACTGCGTCATATATTAAATCACTATTATCTGAAATATCTTCATCATCGTACAACTTTCTTATGGCATCTGACTGCAATATTCCCATTATACCTACTTTAACATTCTCCATTTCGTCATCGGATAACAGACTATCATCAACGACATTTCCATTCTGATTTATTGTGATGGTCTTATCTCCGTAGTGCTCCTGCCACTCTTTATCAGAAAGCCTGTCTCTATACCAATATATCCCCTCTTTGTTCATCGTCAGAACGTCATTTGACACATACTCAAATCCATCATTTTCTTTCTCCTTTATTATAACTTTATGTGTAAATAATCTGCCACTCTCATCCTTCTCCGAAACAGCATTTACTATGAGGGTTATTGTTCCGTCAGCATTATGCTCAGCATCCACTACCTCTGGAAATGGAACCAATGGTGTCACACTGTGATCAAACATCCCCCTCGTTCTGTACTGATACATTTGTCTGGACACATCATACACATTGACATGCTGAAGTACATCTGTAGACACAGGCAAATACTCCTGAAACACCTTCTCGTATAACTTCCCTTCTATCATATATGTAACCCCCTCGTCCGAATAGGGACTGGACATACCATATTTCATTTTGTAAAGTGCTTCATAGATATCATAATAATTTATTTTGTTCATATCTGATTCATCCCAGTTTGTGGTAAATAAATTATTCGAATCATATCCAATAGTCTTGATATACTTTCTGTTAAGTACCCTTAACTTCTCATCCAGAGGCTCAACTCGTAATGCCGTATACGCAGAATCTCCGTCATATCCTCCCATCCTGTACCTCTCGAAAAATAGATATCCGTCTGTGTATTTCCATGTATAGGCCTTATAGTTTTCTTCATTTTTCTCAACAAAACAGTTATTCTCCCACACATAGAATCGCCTGGTTATCATCACGTTATTGCCGCCTGATTTAAAATCAAACCTTACAAAAGACTTATCATACATGACCTGCAGTATGGTACATCCCGCATCTCTGTTTTCAGCCACCTCTGATAAAAACATCTCAGCATTCTCTGCATTTGCCATATTGATCTGATTCTCCACATCCACAGCTATGTACCCCTTACTTCCCATCGATTCTATTACGGTCCTAGTCTGATTCAGTTTTTCTTCCTCGGTCTTGCATTTCATATCCTGACAAGATGAATATATATCATCCAAATCTGCAATAAACTGATTTTCATCAGATATACTAAAATCAATAACTGTCCGCTCTGCGTCTGCCACTGCATTTTTATTGGAACAACTGCATAACAATATGGCTACGCCAACCAAAAGCAGCATACAATATAACTTCTTGTATATATTACACATGTAGTATTTCAAGATAAAAAAATATAAGTTCATCATATTAAAACTCCTTTATAATAAATATTACATTTGTAATATTTATTATAAAGGAGTTTATTGATGTGTCAATACTAATTACTTATAACTTCGCCCTAAGATAAGTAACTCCCGGCAGCACTGAAACATTTGCTCCGATCCAGACGTTATCTCCCACTGTGATAGGCAGGGCGATCTCAAAATGTAACTTTGCTCTATCATCATATATACTATAGCTTATACTGCATGAAATTATCATTATGAACAAATCCGAAATCCGTATACAATTTAACGCCCATATCAGATGCCGTGATCTGTATCGTTCCACATCCATAATCCCTTGCATCATTTACAACGAGGGATAACAGTTCCTTTGCAATCCCCTTCCTTCTATAGTTAGGGTTGGTAAACATACTGGAGAGCAACCCAATTCTTCCACTTGGGCATCCAAAATATGGCGGTTTCTCCACAAATGACATGCCGCTTGTCCCTATAATATTATCACCATCAAAAGCCAGCCATGATACAAATGTCCCATCTGCCATATGGCGGGTATAATAGCCCTTAAGTGCTGGCACCAAGTCTATATCCTCTTTTGCGCCCTCTTCCCTGAGCTGATTTATCCTCATATCAATAAATGTATCAAGTTCATTTTCTGTAAGTCTTCTATAGTCTATTTTCATTTACTTGCATCCTCCATTCCAGAATCCCTTTTTCCTCCAGGATAGGTAAACACGTTGTTCTTGTTATATTTATTCACTCTTCACCAGTTCATCTATCAGCTCTATGGCCTCCCTGATCATTCCGTCGCAGTGCACTTTCTTGATTCCGCCCTTTTGGGCATTTGCCTTTAACAGATCGGCACAATCGGTCATGCCATTGTGGTTATCTGCTATCCTGCGCCTGAACTGATTTATCACATATGGATTCTCAACACCCAGAGCGCCAAGCACCATAAGCCCTCCTGTGATCGCACCACAGGTTGAACCACACTTCATACCACCACCGAAATTAGCACTGAGCTTTGCCGCCATATCTCCTGTTATTCCGAGCTCGTCCGCGTAAGCCCGCAGAATGGTCTGCGCACAGTTATTGACCATCGGCGTCTCGTTTCTTATCTCCATAGCTTTTTCTACATGTTTGTTCATTGTAGCTTCCTCCAATCCATATACAAATATACTTAATTCCTCCATTACACATCCATATAAAAAATGGCGGGGAGTCTCCCCGCCTAATTAGGTTGAACCTGGGTCTTGCGACCAGCCCAGATAATGTGACATGTCACATTTATATCGTATGTTGATGATAACATAATTATGTTATTCATTCAATAAAAAGTGCAATTATTTTCAATAATAGTTATATCCTCACTCACTGATAATCTTCCTGCTGCACAGATATGTTATAAGGAAATATCCACCATATATGATCACCACGATAGCAGCTGTGATTCCGATAGCACCTGCTATATCATACGCTCCCATAGTATCAAGAATCTTCGTGCTGACCATCATTCCAAATACCGAATGGATTATGGCGAGAGCAAGTGGGAATACGAAGAATAGTCCCATCTGTGAGAAAAGGGCCTTGTTGATCATGTGCTGATCCACGCCAAGCTTTCTGAGCATCTTGTATCTCTCTATGTTGTCTGTGCTCTCTGAGAGCTCTTTGAGTGCGAGGATGGCTGCACCGGATATGAGGAATATGAGTCCGATATACATACCTATAAATGATGCGATGGCTCCAACTCCCACGCTGGCTGCCTTAATACTATCTTTAGTGTTTACTGTGATAAGTCCGCAGATCACATCCTTATTTGATACCTTATTTATAATCGTATCGCTATCCTGTATGGCATCTATGCCCTGATCGGCATACTTTCCGATGAAATACTCCTTTGCAAACTGTACGCCTTCAATAGCTGAATCCGGCACGATAAACACACCTGTGTTGAGTGGCTGTGTCGCAAGCTCTATATCTCCATCTATACAATATGTGATAACCGGCTTAAGCGTCTTGCCATATACCTCTATCTCTTTTCCCTCCTGAAGTCTCTCATCACGGATCTTAACGAATATTCTATAATTTGCCAGGATTGCATACTCGTCATCGGCAAGCTGGATCTCCGCTTTGTCATAAATCTTTGCCACCTTGTTGTAGTCAGACTGTGATATGATCTCCTCCGTTCCCTCAAATCTAGACAAAGCGTTTACATCTATTTCAAGAGAATCAATCAGAGCCTCATCTCCCAGATAGTTTCTGATTGTAAGTGTAGGACATGTATATGTGTGTACGTCAACGTAATCTGAGAAGTATGATCCAAGATCCACATTATTTTCACTATATACATCTTCTATGCTCTTTCCATCAGTTACCTCAAGTTTCTTCAAAAGATCATTTGTCTCGCTGTCATTACCCATCTCGTCCTCGTCATAATAGATTGAACCACTGCTCTGGGTTTTCGATATACTCACATCCGCTCTTGCGTACTTTGCAATGCCCTCATTTAAGGAATTCTTCACTGCAAGCGCTGATGAAAGCACACATATTGTCACAAAAAGCATCAGACAGATGACTGATATTGAAAGTACATTTGTATTTACACGGCTGCTCATCTGTCTGACGACAAATGTATTGAGTCCCTTATAGTACACATTCTTCATGGACGACACGATCCTGAAGAGCATTCCGGACACCGACCAGAAGAAGAGCACTGTTGCAATACATCCAGTCACGATCCACTTGTAGAGATCTTTCATGTACATGTCATTTATATCGGTAATTACCGCATGATAAGCATATCCAAGTGATACAACTGATATCAGGAACACGATAACTGATACCCACGGATTCTTGATCTTGACATTCTCAGATTTTCTTCCATTCTGGAAAAGGTCAATGAGCTTACATTTGCTGATAATAAATGTGTTGAAGATTATAACCACCACATATATGATTGCAAAATACAGACAGGTCTTGGCAAATGCGCTGCCAGAGAACACAAAGCTGTATGATGACATATCTGCATCGAACATGTTTGCAACAAGTACACTTGTTATCTGTGAGATTCCTATTCCGGCAAGAAGTCCTACCACAAGTGATACAAGTCCGATGATAAGTGTCTCGATGAAAAGCATTATGGACACCTTGCGTTTTCCCATTCCAAGGATGAGGTACAAACCAAATTCTTTGTTACGTCTCTTCATCAGGAATCGGCTTGCATATATGATGAGGAAACCGAGCACAAATGCGATGAACACGCTGACACCCGCGATCATCTTGCTCATGAGCTGGACAACCTGTCTTGTGTCAGCCGATATCTGAAGCATGGCGGTCTGTGTCTCTATGGCATTGAACACATAGAAGATTGCGACGCCGAGTACCAGTGTGAAGAAGTATATGGCATAGTCCTTTATACTCTTCTTCATATTTGATGCGGAAAGCTTAAAGAGCGTCATTCAGATCACCTCCAAGCAATGTCACGACATCTATGATCTTGTTGAAGAATTCTTTTCTGGTGTCTCCTCCTCTTCTGAGCTCGTGGAACACCTTTCCGTCCTTGATGAAGAGTATCCTCTTTGCATAGCTTGCTGTAAATGAATCGTGTGTTACCATGAGTATCGTTGTCATGAGATCCTCATTCAGATGCTTAAGTCTCTCAAGCAACAGCTTTGCCGACTTGGAATCGAGTGCTCCCGTGGGCTCATCTGCAAGCACAAGCTTTGGATCAGTGATGATTGCTCTCGCAGATGCTACTCTCTGTTTCTGACCGCCCGACATCTGGTACGGATACTTCTTCAGAACACTCTCGATCTCAAGCTCCTTTGCAACGGCCCTTACCTTCGCATCTATCTGCTTTGCAGGAACATTCTGTATTGAAAGTGCCAACGCGACATTCTCATACGCCGTGAGTGTGTCAAGAAGATTGAAATCCTGAAATATAAATCCAAGCTCCTCTCTCCTAAACTCGTTAAGCTTGTTGCCTTTGAGTGTTGTGATATCCTTGCCGCCCACATAGATGTGACCGCTGCTCACTTTGTCTATAGTAGAAACGCAGTTAAGCAGTGTCGTCTTACCGCTTCCGGATGCGCCCATGATAGCGACGAACTCTCCTGCCTCCACATCAAATGATATTCCATCTATGGCCTTTGTCATATTGGATTTGTTTCCATAATATTTCTCAATGTTGTCAATCTTTAATATTGTTTTCATTGAATTTCCCATTGGATTTTTTGTTGGATTTTCCATTGAAATGCCTCCTCAAATGTTTGTTTATTACTGCTCTCACCATTGAACATATTTGCAGTTTACACATTTTGAAAGCAATTGTCCTTTTTCCATTATTACCTAACATTACAATTCTGTAACCTTGGGGACACTCACCCGATCTGGTACCCCACTATCGCAAAACGCAATTTTTATATCATCCAATCTTGTATATATCATTATGTCCAAATACTATACTCACATCTGTGTATTCATCCACCTTTGACGTTATATTCAGCTTATGTCCCAGCTGACTGCACAGATTGTCTATTATATAGAGGCCCATACCTGTGGATTTCGCATGTTTCCGACCATTTTCCCCGGTAAATGATTTCTTGCACACAAGTGGAATATCAGACTGTGGTATACCTATTCCGTTGTCCTTTATGTGCAGAGCCTTGCCGTCACCCACCGGTTCAACCCATATCTCTATAGTCTTTTCCTGTCCTCGGTCTATATACTTGATGCTGTTGCTCACGATCTGATTTACCATAAACTCAAGCCACTTTGAATCCGTCACAACACATTCATCCACATCATGAACATTCAACGATATGTCACTATCAAGCAGCATATCCTTATTCTTCACTGCCACCCTTCCGATGACACTCTTAAGATTTGTCTCGGCAAATCTGTAATCCGCCGATGCATGCTCTGCCCTCACATAGTAGAGGACCTGATCTGCATACGCGTCAAGCCTTGCGACCTGTTCCTCGTATTTTCTCGGGATCACATCCCTGTTGTTGTGGCACATGAGCACCAGACTTGCTATAGGAAGCTTTATCTCGTGAACCCAGATCTCTATAAAGTCCTTGAAATCCTCCACGCTGTCCCTGTACTTTTTCACATTCTCATTCATGGACTTGTTGATGTCGTACATAGCTGAATACACCAGCTTACCCTCGTAGAAGTCAGGCTCGTCCAAAGTGTCAATTATGAGATACTTCTGATCCAGTTCATCCAGATGTCCGACCAGACTGTTGTAGAACTTATATTTTCTCAGATAATCGTAGGCGATAACCGAGACGACAAATATCACAGCCACGATAACGAACATAATTCTCATCTGTAACTGTGAGTGAAATGCCATCATGAGCAGATATGTGAATATCACAAATCCCGCATATCCCACAATTATTCCAAGTTTATCCTTTATATACAAGCCAAATTTCATTTTACAAAATTACTCCAATCTTTTGTCGCTGTAAATGATATATAATCCCACTTACCTGTCACACAAGTCGGTATCCCTGCTTCTTCCTGGTCTCTATGGCATCAGCATATCCAAGATCCGCCAGTTTTCCTCTGAGCCTGCTGATGTTCACCGTGAGTGCATTGTCATTTACAAACTCGTCATTGTCCCACAGATCCGTCATGATCTCATCCCTCGACACTATCTTTTCCCTGTTGGCAAGCAGCAGCTGGAATATGATCATCTCATTCTTGGTGAGAACCATCTCCTGATCTCCTTTGCTGATCGTTCCCTTGCTGAAGTTGACCTCCGCATCTCTGTATGATGCCGTGTTCTGGCTACCCTCCATGCGCTTGAGCACCGCCGCTATCCTAAGCAGAAGTATCGTTGGATTGTATGGCTTTGTTATATAATCATCCGCGCCATAACTCATGGACAGCACCTCATCCATCTCGGAAGTCCTGCTTGTGACCATGATGATCGGCACATCTGATTCCTTTCGTATCTCCTTCACAAGGTTTCTACCGTTTATCCCCGGAATATTGATATCCATGAGCACCAGATTCGGTGCCGCTTTCAATATATCGTCCTTTGTATTGTCAAAGCTCTTAAGACTCTCAGCCTCATAGCCCTCATTCTCAAGTATCTGCACAAGCTCCTCGCAGATGCTCTCATCATCTTCCACCACAAATATCTTTTTCAAGTCCGTTCCTCCACAAATGCGCATTATCACATGTCTCCATGCATATATATTTAATTATTTTCCTTCACTTCATTGTTTTAATCTCTTCAGTGGCATGTCCACCAGCATCCTCGCCCTGTTGTAGACATTCAGCTTTGAACCACTGGAATCCACATCACAACTCACTATCATACCCTGCGGCAGTTTCTTCTGAAGTGAAGGATACAAACCTCTTCCGCAGGTGTGATTAGGCATACAGCCAAATGGCTGAACCGCCAGAACCTTTGGGCACTCATGGAGTATGTGTCCCGTTATCTCCGCGCCGATGAGCCAGCCATCTCCTGTTTTGTAGCCCCAGCTCACATACCCATCAGCCTCACGCTTCATCGTAAAGAAATCCTCCATGGTATAGAACCCATATTTTCTAAGTGCCTCTATCATCGCTCTCTGCAGACTTCCGAAGAACTTCAGCCCCACCTTATAAAGCAGAGATTCAAATGTCATATTGTCCGTAAGGTGTGAATCCATATAGTACATGGCATACCAAGAAAGCCCATTTGTGTGACTCTCACATCCATTTGACTCAAGGAACTTTATCATATCCCAGTTGCCCAAGTGGCAGTATTTTATGTACAGCTCTCCAACTATCCCCACGCGCTGTTTTCTCTTATCATGTAGCTTTATCCGCGAAAAATCCCTGGCAATCCTGACAAAGTTTCGTTTCATATTACCTAGAGTCAGATTCTTACCCTCTTTCAGCTCCCCAGACAGGATATCTATCCACTTCTGCCACATCCTTTGCGACTGCCCATTTTTCACCTCATTTGGCCTTGTCTGATTGAGGAGTAACATGAGTATATCTCCGTAGAAAAGGCTGAACAGGGCTCTCCACACCATGAATGGCTGCACGCGCATCTGGCAATCCTTCTCCAACCTCTTAACATTCAGGGATAGTAGCTTTACCCTGTCAAATCCAGCCTTTCTCACCGACTCCTTTAACACATGTAAGTAGTTGGCTCCCCTGCATGCATCCCCGGCTGTTGGCATGAGAAGCCTTGTCCGGCTGATATCATATTTTCCTGACTGCAGTGCATCTATCATCTGCCCGGCATTTAACACAATCGGATAACACATATCATTGTTCACGTACTTAAGTCCTACATCCGTGATATGATCCTCATTTGACAGTATGACCGGATGATAATCCTTTGAAAAGAAGGCGTACTTTATCAGAGGAAAATGAGCATCCAGCATGGCTGGTATGAGCAGTATGTATTTTTCATTCCATGTATCTTCGTCTATCTTGTACATTCTCTACTCCCCATATACTTTACAGTGATATAACGTTTTTGTAGCACTTTAATTATATATTATAACTTCTTTTGCATGCACCTAGCCACTGTTTACTGATTAATTTTGTTAAACTTATTTGATGATATTTCAAATGCAGCCGCGAACATTTTGTGAATGCTAATTTATATACAACAACTTCTAACCATTTTTATGATGCATAAAATAAAAGAGACTTCCTTTAATCCGGAAATCCCTTTTATTATTTATTACAGTATTTAACTTTCAATAATCACTGTGCAACGAATTTGACAAATCAATCGCCCCATCTGCCATGCCTATGTGATTCACCCTGTGCGCTCTTTATACCCCCGCAATAATGAGCAGTACCGAAAGCAGCACAAATCCAAATCCGAGGGCCCCGATGATCCTGACACCACATTTCTTGAGCGGCATGAGAACTATCAGTGAACCGATAGGATTTAAGACAACGCACCACTTAGGAACAGGAAGTGCCCCGGTAAGTATCGCCACTATAACTGTGACCGCAAGACCAAGCCAGAGTACCACGCCTGCCAAATACATTGGCGGATTAAAAACCGGATCAATGGCTTTGACAACTTCATTGCTCTCATCGTCGGACATTTTCTTGCAGAGTCTCTGGTACAGGAGCGGCTTCAGACAGAACACAACATGGCTCATAAGACCGGTATAACATCCAAGTAATGTCATGACCTTGAGTAGCCCTGCAAGCGTTCCATTCTCCTTTGAGATCATATCTGCAAGGAGCCACATGACGATATAGCCTCCCGGCTGCCCAAGGAATGAAAGCCAGAACGACACCTTGAATCTCTTTGAGGTCACATCTGACCACCACGGACAAACTCCCCCTAGTTTCAGATTTTCACTCTGATTCGGCATGACAAGCGGTACATCCGCAAAGGACGCAATTAGTCCACTTATTATTCCAAATATTCCCCACGCTACATAACTATTCATCTCTTTATCCTCCTCTTAATCACTTCTACTCCCTGTTGTCTTTCAGGCTTTCAACCATATCCGCTTTCTTCACCTTTCGGCCTAACAGCCACAGAGAGATCACGTAACTTATAAGAACACACACAGCATACTTTACAAAACACAGCGGCGTGTATACTGTCTCTATATAAGTATTGTATGCCGATACACTCGCCTCAAAGTTCACTCTGCACAGCACCACTCCAAGCACTGAGCCTATCACGATTCCTATCGGAACAAGGATGTGGTAGATACTTATCATCATACGATTTATCTGTCTGTCATCGTATCCAAGCACCTTTAACATTGATATCGATGATGCATTTTCGCTTATTAACATATTCACCATCAGATATACACATATAACTATGATGAGCACGGCAAATCCGATACAAACCGAGAGCATTGATTTCATCTGTACTGTGATCTGACCTATCTGATCTGAAAGATCTGCCTTGGTTATCCTATACAGATAATCAGACTCCTTATAGTCAAGTTCTTTGTCAGACATAACAGCATTGTAACTGCCCTCAGGAACATCAAGCAGATCGCATGAATCATTCCAGCTGCTGTAGAGTATACTCTGGGAATCGTTCTGCACAACGTCATCTATCGTGACCGTGTACTCACTGAGTGATGCCTGATCGTAGAAAGTGAGCTCATCCCCCTTGCCTACGCCATATATCATGGCTCCCATTGCAGATATATACGTTTTTCCTGATGTAAGCTCCAGCTTATCTCCTGACGTACTCTTTAAATCCATGAACTCATTGTCATCCATACCCATGTATGTCAGATTGGTCGTGTATCCATCCACACTGAACGTCCCTGCCATGATCTCCGTTGCACTATCCACTTTTTCCGTCTGGATACTGCTTAAAAAATACTCATACTCATAGTCTCCGACTTCATTTACGGATACATCACAGTAGTTCTCAAGCGAATCTATACAAACGTAGCAGAACACCATCAATATTCCACCGACAGCGATTCCAAATATAACCACAAGACTTCTACTCCAGTTGCCAAGAATAGACCGGATCTTGAATTTTGTCGTGAACTTCATATTTGACTTTGCCATGCGAAGTCTCCTGCGTTTTCTCGTTCCGCCTTTCCCTTGGATGAGATCTATGGTTTTGAATCTTAGTACTCTCAGTGCCGTAAGCAATCCCACAATACCATATGCCACCACCGGTACAATACAAATGATCACAAACTGCACTGTTTCCGAACTGTAATCCACAGGAAGTATCTCTGTCTTCATCTCAAATATTGCCGTAGCAAGCGCATCCCTGCATGGGACAGCCGCAATGGCACCTATCACAGCGCCTATCACTCCCGGAATGACACCAAATAATCCGTAGTGCAATGAGAGCCGTGTCCTGCCATATCCAAGAGCTGACAGAACTCCTATCTGTCTCGCCTCAGACTTGATCTTTCTTCCGAGAACTATCGCTATTATTATCATCACAAATACGACCAGCATAGGTATAACCATATTCATATATAATTTTAACTGTTCCCTCTCATTCTGCGGAACCTTTATTCTCACATTTGTGGATGCCGGAATGTATGACAGAGTGTAATACTCGCTGTGTACCGCCTCCCTGAATGCCTTCTCCAGATCTTTATCATCATATATGACCGTATAGTATGATGTCTTTTTGTCATCATCTATCTGCGCAAATGCATCCTCACTCACTACCGCATATCCAAATGTATCAAACAGGAACATGTTGTCTGAAAGATTCTTGTATACCGCCAGATAATCCGGTCTCGCCATAGTTCCAACTATTCTGTAGCTTCTTCCACCGATATCAAGATAATCACCGATCTGCAGCCCTCTGGCATCCATCAGATGTGGATTCAAAAGTATCTCATCATCGGCAGCCACATCCTCGCCATCTAGCAGCTTATATGTATCGATCTTCTTTGACGGCGTAAAGATCCTTATAGTGTAATCCTCTGATATATCCTTACCTGTCCTGTCATCACAGTTCTCCTCGGTCAGATCGATATCAGCATATGTCTGCTTTTCAAGCTGGATATCGTATTCCTCTTCAAGATTGCTGATAGATTTATCATCTATAGGATTCGCTGTGACAAACTGAGCCTCCTCAACATTTGTATCCTCATAGAACGAATCAAGATATCTGCCCTCTCCATCATAAGCACCTGTGACACCGATATACATGACTATCACCAACGCGGTGAGAATCGTGACACATATGTAGAAAGAAAGATTATGCTTTATATTCCTTATATATCTTCTATTTAATGTCATGTCTCCACCCCTTATAATTCAAGCTGCTTTGCCGGTATCTTGTTTTCATTTGCCTTGCTGAGTGATACCTTGCCGTCTTTTATGCGGATTATCCCGTCAGCCATCCCCGCTATAGCCTCATTATGGGTGATGATCGCAACCGTTGTTCCAAACTGCCTGTTTACCTTCTCCACAAATTCAAGGACACTTCTCGATGTCTTTGAATCGAGGGCACCTGTAAGCTCATCACAGAGCAGGAGCTTTGGATTCTTGATAATGGCTCTGGCGATTGCAACTCTCTGCTGCTGGCCGCCTGACAGTTCATTTGGAAATCTATCCTTGTACTTCTCTATATCCACAGCCTTCATGACCTCATCTATAGAAAGTGGATCCTTTGCAATATCCTCCACGACCTGTATATTCTCCTTCACCGTGAGGTCCGGCAGCAGATTGTAGAACTGGAATACAAATCCCACATCGGTCTTTCTATATTTTGTCAGTTCACCAGACTTCAGTCTGGATATCTCCTTTCCATCCACCGTGATACTTCCCTCATCCAGGCTGTCGAGGCCTCCCATCATATTGAGAAGTGTACTCTTTCCCGAACCCGAAGGACCTAGTATCACATATATCTTTCCTTGCTCCAGTGCCAGTTCTACTCCATCCAAGGCATGAACAGTATTATCTCCTTTTCCATAACTTTTTCTGGCATTGTTCATCTGAATAAACATTCTGCTTCCCTCCAAGTAAAATTATTTTGTCTCTCCACCCAGTCTCCTGTATTCAAGAGGTGTGCATCCATATTTGCGCTTGAACACAGTTCCGAACTTACTCTGAC
This sequence comes from uncultured Coprococcus sp., assembly GCA_934277375.1. GTDB lineage: Bacteria > Bacillota > Clostridia > Lachnospirales > Lachnospiraceae > Coprococcus. The sequence goes on from CAKQTZ010000018.1 coordinate 24,006, forward strand.
TCTCGTATCCCACAGAAAGCGCTATGTCCGCAACGGAATCGTTACTGTCTACAAGTCTCTTTGCAGCATACGACATTCTTCTATCCTGCATATATCGCTTCACCGTAGTTCCATACATAATCTCAAAATATTTATTGATCGACACTGAACTCATACCATACATGCTTTCCAGTTCCGCCATGGACACATCCCTGCTGAGATCCTGTTTGATCGTGTCATATATCTCCTGCACGATACGTCTCTGCCCCTTTGTCAGATAAAACTGCGTATCACGCACCTCTATTTCATCAGTCCTTATAAGATCAAGTACATACAGCATATTTATAAGATATGAATTTTTGTCCTTATCACCATTTCCTATGATATCCCTCAGATCATCAAATGCATTTCTCAACCGGTCCTGACACTCACCTATATAATATTGATCGTTCTTCTCACAGGCTTTTCTGATCATTGATACGTCAATCCCTGCTCTTCCCAGAAATGCTTCGTCCTCACTGCTGATATTGTCAACGCATATCACTATCTCCAGACCTCCATATATGTCATCATAGAAATTGAAGCTCTTGCCAGCCTCCTGATGCCACTCTATACAGAGCGTTCCAGGTCTCATATATGCATATTTACCGTCGTTTACTCTGATCTCCGCTCTTCCCCTGTTGCAGTAGTGGATAACCATTGTATTTTCAAGTGCTCTCGCCTTGGAATGTCCCGGAAGTGCATCCATGCCTCCCATATAATATTCCTGTATATCAATTCCCGTCATAGGCGAAACAAAATTCATATACTGTCCATTTTGTCTCATTTTTAAACGAATCACTTCACCATATTTATCCGATATATCAACCTGGATCATCTCAAGGAAAAAGGACAACATCTCCGGTGGAATACGCGATATAAGATTGCTTATATATGTACTTTTAGCCATGATTTTCTGTATTTTCTCGTCCATATATCCTCCGTTTCTAACTCGTGTTCGTTGCAGCTAACCTTGTTATAACATGCCACAAATAAAAATTCTATTCCATTTTCATTATTTTATTCCATTTCTAAAACAGGCTTATAAACTCCCCATTCCGTCGTCTTCTCAAATTATCCATACAGCCGCCAAAGTCATGTTCAAGCACAGGCTTCGAACAATTACATCTGAAAATGAAAAAAAGACACAGGTACTATATAAAATGTCACGCCCGTTACAACGGATTAACATCTTATATAGCGCCTGTGTCTCAACACAAATATTTTATTCCAAAATACCCTTTGCAAGTTTCTGCTCCTCATCAGTAGGCGGGTCAATTCCCTCAAGCTTATATGGTATTCCAAGTCTCTCCCACTCAGTGATTCCGAGCTTGTGATATGGAAGTACCTCAACCTTATCGACGGTCTTAAGAGTATCTATGAACTCTTTTGTCTTCTTCAGATCATCCTCATCAGTTGTGATGGTTGGCACCAGTACGTGTCTGATCCACATATGCTTACCCTGTTCTGACAGATACTGTGCAAGATCAAGTATATTGCTGTTGGAGAATCCTGTGAGATCTCTATGCTTGTCATCGTTGATCTGCTTAATATCGAGCAGGAACAGATCTGTGAGGTTCATCAGCTCATTGAACTTGGAGAAGAATGGCTTCTCCCTTGTAAATGGATTGCCTGCCGTGTCTATTGTTGTATGAATACCCTCAGCCTTTGCAAGCTTGAAAAACTCGATGAGGAAATCCATCTGAAGCAACGCCTCACCGCCGCTCACTGTTATACCACCACCATTTTTCCAATATGGCTTATAGCGGAGTGCCTGCTTTAACAGATCCTCAGGAGTCCTCGCCTCGATCTTGACGCCTTTATCCTTCAGCAGCTTTGTATTCTCTTCTATCTTCTTCTCAAGTTCTTCTCTCTCAGCATCGCTTGTTTCATCTGAGTAAAGCTTACTATAGTCTGTCACAAGATTCCATGTCTCTGGGTTGTGACAATATTTACATCTCATCTTGCAGCCCTGTAAAAAAACTACAAATCTTATGCCCGGACCATCTACTGCTCCAAAGCTCTCTGTCGAATGGACATATCCTAAAACCTGTTTCTTTTCAGACATATTTCACCTCTAAGTTCTTCCTTTTAAAAAAAGTCCCGGAGAGGTTATCCCCGGGACCATGGTTTACTAATTACCTGTCAAAACATCTATGACAACTTTAAGAATTAAAGTGAGTCATGGAATGTTCTGTTGATAACGTCGAGCTGCTGCTCACGTGTAAGTGATATGAACTTAACAGCATATCCTGATACACGGATTGTGAAGTTAGCGTACTCTGGCTTATCTGGATTCTCCATAGCATCAAGGAGCTTATCCTTACCAAATACGTTTACGTTCAGATGATGAGCGCCCTGATCGAAGTATCCATCCATTGCGCTTACAAGCTTTGTAGCTCTCTCTTCCTCATCATGTCCAAGTGCTGATGGGTTCATTGTCTGTGTATTTGAGATACCATCCAGTGACCACTCATAAGGAATCTTTGCAACAGAGTTAAGTGATGCAAGAAGTCCTGATGTCTCAGCACCGTAGCTTGGGTTAGCACCTGGTGCAAATGGTGTCCAAGCACGTCTTCCATCTGGAAGGTTACCTGTGAACTTACCATAAACTACGTTAGATGTGATTGTAAGGATAGATGTTGTAGGCTCTGAATTACGATATGTGTGTCTCTTCTTGATGTCTGTAAGGAACTCATGAAGAAGCCATACACCGATGTTATCAGCTCTGTCGTCATCGTTACCATACTTAGGGAACTCGCCTTCGATCTCGAAGTCCTCAGCAAGTCCTGTCTCTGCGTTACGGATAACCTTAACCTTAGCGTACTTGATTGCTGACAGTGAGTCGATTACGTGTGAGAATCCAGCGATACCTGTTGCAAATGTACGACGTACATCTGTATCGATAAGTGCCATCTCAGCTGACTCATAGTAGTACTTGTCATGCATGTACTGGATGAGGTTAAGAATATTTACATAAAGTCCTGCTAACCAGTCAAGCATCTTCTTGTACTTAGCAAGTACTTCATCATAATCAAGGTACTCTGATGTGATAGGTGCGTACTCTGGACCTACCTGCATTGGCTTACCAGTCTTCTTGTCAAGGAACTTCTCATCCTTACCACCATTGATAGCGTAAAGAAGACACTTAGCAAGGTTTGCACGAGCTCCGAAGAACTGCATCTCCTTACCAGTCTGTGTAGCTGATACACAGCAGCAGATTGAGTAATCATCGCCCCAGATTGGCTTCATTACATCATCGTTCTCATACTGGATTGAGCTTGTTCTTACAGAAATCTTAGCAGCATACTTCTTGAATGTATCCTGAAGAGCTGATGAGTAAAGAACTGTAAGGTTTGGCTCTGGAGCTGGTCCCATGTTCTCAAGTGTATGAAGGAATCTGTAATCGTTCTTTGTAACCATTGAACGTCCATCAACACCGATACCACCAACCTCAAGAGTAGCCCATACAGGATCTCCTGAGAACAGCTCGTTGTATGACTTAATTCTTGCGAACTTAACCATACGAAGCTTCATTGTGAAATGATCGATAAGCTCCTGAGCCTCAGCCTCTGTAAGCTTACCAGCCTTAATATCTCTCTCAATGTAGATATCAAGGAATGTAGATACACGTCCAACTGACATAGCTGCACCGTTCTGAGTCTTGATAGCTGCAAGGTATCCGAAGTATAACCACTGAACAGCCTCTTTAGCGTTTGAAGCTGGCTTTGAAATGTCATATCCGTATGACTGAGCCATAACCTTCATCTCTTTGAGACGCTTGATCTGCTCTGAAAGCTCTTCTCTCTGACGGATGATATCATCAAACATGTTGCCATCGCCACAGTTAGCCTTATCCTCTTCCTTCCAAGCGATAAGCTGATCAATACCGTAAAGAGCAACTCTTCTGTAATCACCTACAATACGTCCACGACCATATGTGTCAGGAAGTCCTGTTACGATATGTGTGTGACGAGCTGCCATCATCTCTGGTGTGTAAGCATCAAATACTGCCTGGTTGTGTGTCTTGTGATACTCAGTGAAGATCTTGTGGAAGTTCTCGTTTGGAGTATATCCATACATCTGAAGAGCCTCCTCAGCCATCTTGATACCACCATAAGGCATAAATGCTCTCTTAAGTGGCTCATCTGTCTGAAGACCTACAACCTGCTCAAGATCCTTTGTCTCTGGATCAATGTAGCCTGGGCCATAAGATGTGATGCTTGATACAACATCAGCATCCTCCTTTAAAACTCCACCGTTATCTCTCTCAGCCTTCTGAAGTGCCTGAAGCTTATCCCAAAGCTTGTTAGTAGCATCTGTTGGGGCTGCAAGGAAACTCTCGTCTCCATCGTACTGTGTGTAGTTGTTCTGGATGAAGTCTCTTACATTACACTCTTCCTTCCAGAGTCTACCTGTGAATGATTCCCATTCCTGGTTCTGTAACATGATAAAATTTCTCCTTTCAGTGTTTTAATATGTGAAAATGTGACACACTATTTACTTATTATACAGAATAATCTTCTATAATTCAATAATGCTTATCACATTCCTTGCTTTTCATTTGTAAGTATATTATACTTTACCCATAAATTCGGTTGTTATAACCACGTAATAAAGATTTAAACAACTTTTTTTGAAAAAATTTGAGAAAATATATGAACAATATATATTGTGTACGGATAAGAGATAATTTATTACACATATACAATATACTGTGTTTGAGAAAAATACATATCTTATAGCCGGCGGCCTGATCACACTCCTGCATCATGGCAACTTGTCACTATAATAAACTACGCTGCAGACTGCTGCTCTGCTTTGAATTAAATAACAAAATGGAGGTTATGTATGAAACTTAAAATCCCTCAATATCAATTGTCTGAAGTACTCAACATGATGGCATTTAAAGGAATCTCGGAAGCCGATATCAAAACCATGATGGATCTCGGGATCCTGCGTGAACACTATTACAGATACAACTCCACTATATTCAAAGCCGGTGAGATAACCGAGGAGCTTGGAATCGTTATCAAAGGAAGAGTTATCGTTGAGAACGTGGACTACTGGGGCTCCAAGAGTGTCCTCTCTTCAGCCCTTCCGGGAAAGGTATTTGGCGAGACCTATGCCCTGTCAGGTCATAAGCTCATGATCGACGCAAGAGCCACCGAACCGACAATCGTATTTCTGCTCAACGCACAGGATATCATGTCCGGCAAATACAACAGTTATCCGTGGCATCTGCAAATGCTCAAGAACCTTCTTCTCCTTTCATCGAGAAGAAGTCTCACACTCTCTCTTCACATCTTCTATATAAAGCCAAAGAAGATACGCGAGCGTGTGAGCTATTATCTCTCAGGACTTGCCAGCTCCCTTGGCACAACTGAGTTCGATATTCCATTTAACAGGGAACAGTTTGCCGACTATCTGAATGTAGACAGAACTGCCCTGTCAAAGGAGCTGTCCAACATGCAGAGCGAAGGTCTTATAGAGTTCAAAAAGAATCATTTCAAGCTGTTGGAGCTTGACCACGAGGAATTGACGTAATACTACTATTCTGAATCCAGTACAAGTCTATCTTATGGTTACCGGGTGCGGAATTGTAAAATGCCAGCACCCGGTAACTGAGATTATATCTAAGGGAGTCACGAATTCAAAATCTCCATAAATTCCTCGCCAGTTATCGTCTCCTTCTGATACAGATAATTGGAAAGCTCATCAAGCTTCGCTCTGTTCTCGAGGATAATGGTTGCCGCCTTCTCATGCTGCTTTCTTATAAGCTCCACAACCTTTTTGTCTATGAGTGTCTGCGTCTCTGCCGAGCACGAAAGTGATGAATCACCGCCAAGGTATTTATTGGTCTCTACCTCCATGGCTACCATATCAAACTCTTTGCTCATTCCGTATTTGGTGATCATAGCTCTTGCAAGCTTTGTTGCCTGTTCTATATCATTGGATGCTCCGGTTGTGACAGATCCAAATACTATCTCCTCCGCAGCTCTTCCGCCTGTGAGTGTCGCTATCTTATTCTCAATCTCTTCCTTGGTCATAAGATAGTGATTACCCTCATCGACCTGCATGGTGTAACCAAGGGCTCCTGATGTTCTCGGAACTATGGTTATCTTCTGGACAGGCGCTGAATCAGTCTGCTTGGCAGCTACAAGCGCATGTCCGATCTCATGGTATGACACGACAAGCTTCTCCTTGTCTGTAAGTATCGCATTCTTTCTCTGGTAACCTGCAATTACGACCTCTATGCTCTCTTCCATATCGGCCTGTGTCACGAAGCCTCTACCTGCTCTGACAGCCCTGAGCGCTGCCTCATTTACTATATTTGCAAGCTCGGCGCCAGATGCTCCTGATGCCATTCTGGCTATCTTGTTGAAGTCTACGTTATCTCCTATCTTGACCTTCTTGGCGTGAACCTTAAGTATATCCTCACGTCCCTTGAGATCAGGAAGTTCAACAGGTACTCGCCTGTCAAATCTTCCCGGTCTGAGCAGTGCAGGATCAAGTGAATCCGGCCTGTTGGTTGCTGCAAGGATGATGACACCATTGTTGCCCTCGAATCCATCCATCTCGGTGAGAAGCTGGTTAAGTGTCTGCTCACGCTCATCATTGCCGCCTATCTGCCCGTCTCTCTTCTTACCTATGGCATCTATCTCATCGATGAACACTATACAAGGAGCCTTCTCCTTTGCCTGCTGGAACAAATCCCTTACCTTTGAAGCACCCATACCTACGAACATCTCAACGAACTCTGAACCGGACATTGAGAAGAAAGGTACATTCGCCTCTCCGGCTACAGCCTTGGCAAGCATGGTCTTACCTGTTCCCGGAGGACCCACAAGAAGAATACCCTTTGGCATGGAAGCGCCGATCTCCTTGTACTTTCCAGGATTGTGAAGATACTCAACTATCTCAGTCAAATTCTCCTTTGCCTCATCCTCTCCGGCGACATCTGTAAACTTTATTCCCTCTGTGGAATTAACATATATCTTCGCATTACTCTTGCCCATTCCAAACATCATGGAATTCTTGCCGCCTCCGGCGTGCTTCATCATCTGATTGGCAAGCATTCTTCCAAGTAATGTGAATATAAGTATAGGCACGATCAAACTGAGTATAAAACTGAGTATCGGTGATGTCCGCTTGATCTCCTGACCTGAGAACTTAGCTCCCGACTTGTAAAGTCTCTCGGTTAAGTTCTCATCACTCACCATAGCAGTCTTATACACCTTCTTGTCATCTTTGCCTGTGAAATAGATGACATTTGACTGTGCCTCAATGTCTACCTCATCGATCTTCTTGTCATCTGTCATGGATATGAACGTACCATAGTCCACCTCCTCTATACTTCTCTCAGCAAACCATGGAACAAATATGAAATTGAGAACCATTATTATGATAAGCACTATCAGATAATAAAATATCATCAGCTTCTTTGGCTGTTTTACTTCTTTCATATAAAAATCCTCCTTGTGATATTTTTTAGGATATATATGTCTAACACAATACAGAAACGCCATTATCATATATATTATTCTAACCTTATATCACAAGGAGGATTTATTCAATTAATTATTTCTAAAATTTGTATAACGCTTTTAATAATTTCTCACTATTCTCTCATTTACACTGGTCCTGAATTCTCTGATCGCCTTGTAATCCGGCTCATCATGCAGACTTTATATGCAGCTTCATAGAATTGCTGTATATCACTTAATGTAGTTTATATTATTACAAAGAACTTAATACGCCACTAAAAACTCTGTAATTGGAGTCATCCTTTGACCCACAGTACACAGCAAACTCGATATTCTTAAATGCATACATATAATCTCTCACCACATTTGCCGCTGCCGTTGCCACAACCTGCGGGTCATTACAGAACGCTCCACAGCCAAATGCACCTAGTATCACTGTGTCTGCATGATTCATAACTGCACTGTCAAGTATTCTTCTGAGCCTCTTCTCATGAATTGCCTGCAGTTCTTTATTGCTCAACATCACCGCACTTGTGCCATCCCCTGAATTATATCTGTTGCTTGGATTTTCCCTGAGATTCGGTGCCGCACATGTGATCACGTCAACCTTATACCAGGCGTCACGCTCCATGAGTTCCGGACGATCTGTATCAGTCTTGAACACAACGATATCCGGTGTGTATATGATATCGTCATTATGTATCGGATCATGTGCTGCCCTGTGTGGCGTGTAGAACATTCCCCACATATCAGGTGTATTCAGGCAAAAATACAGATTGGAACATCTGCAGAGACATTCCTCCTGAGCTCCCGAACCATTCACAACTCCACCGCCTGGATTGGATGCTGATGCAAAGTTATGAACAGCAACGTGATTTTCTTCATATGCTGCTGCCGCCTCATAAGTTCTCTTCTTTGAGACAACTACATTTGCCTTTTTGTTGTAAATATTCAGTTCAGGCATTGGTATATCCTCAGACTCTGCTATAAAGCTCTGATTTGCTACTGATACCTTTGTGGCATCTGAAATCTCTGCGTCCGTCTTGCACATACGCTCTGTATCCTGAAATATATTTCTATTCATCTCTCTGCGGTCCATCATTCATCCTCCATCTATTCTCCTGTTTTTCAATCATTTTTACCGTTTCTACTTTATCTCCACAACACCTGTATCCAGAAAGAATTTGCCAGTGCTCACACTATATTCATACACTGAATCATCTTTATCCACGAATGAACTGTACATCTCTCCAGTCACATCCGCATAGGACACGATCACATACTGCCAGTCACAGTCAAACTTTATTGTATCTGGTATATCCCCAACATCATAGGTTTTGGCGTCCAGCTCTTTGTTATCCTCAGACATGGCTGTAAATGTATACTTTTTTCCTGCTCGTTCAAACTTCCATTCCACATGTATGACCATTTCGTTTTCATCACTTGACGAACTTTCACTACCCGAAAATGAAGTCGTCTTATACGACTCTTTTACATCCATTGCACCTGAGCCATTCTCTGCAGTCTGATCCGTGACTGCAACTCCCATCGAGCTGCCACTCGTTATATAATATGTTCCATCTGTTTTCTCATATACCTTATTGAGGATTATATCAACATCACCATCTGCGTCTGCATAGCTATCCTTATTGTCCAGATCATAGTACACACATCCGTTCACTGTCCGGCTTCTGGTGACACTTCCATCTGCATTCTCATTATACCCAACATTGTTTGTTCCAACACTTATACCATCAGATACCAGAGTCTCGTACATATCTTCCCCCTCGCCTGATCTGGCATAGATCATATAACATCCGTCAACATCAATGTCTTCATCTGTTATCTTAAGTGTACCTGCATCAATATCGATTTCGCACGGAACATCGGTAACTGTCCCAAGCCTTTCTGTTGTTACAAACACTCCAACCAATGAATCTCTCTCATCTGTTTCAGTCATTTCCTTATCCGCAAGCGAGCAGCCTGAGATCATACATATTCCAAGTAGTCCAATAATACCCATGGCAACCAGATCACTCTTTCGTATCACTCTATGTATCTCACCTGATTTCCTGTCTGTTTTCTTACCCCTGATAACTTTCATCACAGCTCCCGCCTCCTCAGTCTTCTTCTATAAGTTCACCATCAAATGTCAATATGTCTCCAACATCGCAGTGCAGGTAATAACATATCTTGTTGATCGTGGTAAACCGCACACCCTTTGCTTTCCCGCTTCTGAGAACCGACAGATTTGCCTCTGTTATCCCCACTAGTTTGCAAAGTTCCTTCGATGTCATATTATTCTCTTTTAAAACCCTGTCCAGCGTTACTTTGATCGCCATACCTGCACGTCACCTCAAATTCTATATATATGAATCATTCTCTTCTTTTATCGCTTTTGTCTTTGCAAGGTTTCTGACACCCATATACACAACGACGAGTATTATCAGCTCATATAATGGAAGTGATATCTTGAAATCTGCATTTGAAAGAGTCGTCATGATAAAAAGCTGAAGCACATTCTTCGATAGTTCAAGAATCACCATGACTGATATTGCACTCTTGCTCGTCTTTGAAAGTCTCTCTGCCATGCGTATTGTTTCGTCCGAATACTCATTTTCTATTATGCTGTTGCAAAGCCTGTATCCTCTGATCAGGACCCATATGACAAGAGCAGCATTTACAAGCTGGAAAATAAACAGGATCACTGCCCATCCGGCATCACTAGGCATAGCACCGGCATTTGTCCGATTTGTTCTGACAAGCTCCGGCAATGACACACATACGATCGCAAAAGCTGTGAATACCACTATCGCACATATTATCTTCTTAATGATTCCTACTATCTGCGTGCTATCCGCCCTGTCTACACTCTCAACTATCCTGAGTACAGCATAACATGCCATCACTGACCATATCACTGAACTTATTGCCAGATCCAGCATATCCGATGTTACCAGAGCGTTTCCATCGATTACATACCCTGGATTTATCATCATATATATTCCTATGAAGAGAGCCGCCGAGAGTCCCAGCAACAGGTAGTCAGCATCAATTTTTCTCTTACTTATACAGAGCACGATGAATCCAGCAAGCGGCATACATCCTATCAGGCAGAATATACATATTGCAAATACATTCTGCGCTCCGCCCGCAAGAGACATCTCCCTGAGCCACTTTGCTATGTATGCAAATGCATTTAAAACACCATTAACCATAAAAGCCTCCAATCGCCAAGTAAATTATTGTTTTTCGATAATTATCTTACTTGTATGATACCACAGAATTATCGTTTGTCAATAATTATTATTGTTTTACGATAATCAGATGGTCTCATTCCTGTTTCTTTTTTAAACTGACGCATAAAATGAGAAGAACTGTTATATCCACACATCTGTGATATATGTTCAATTGAAATATCTGTCGTTGACAGAAGATACTTTGCGTGTTCAACTCGGCTCTGTATCACATCATTCATAACCCCTGTTCCAAATATTTTCTTATACAAATGCTGAAAGTATGATTCGCTCATTGTAAGCTGATGTGACATTCCCTGTATTGTCCAGTTATCATATGGCTTATTATAAATATTTGTTCTGATTATAGACATTTTTTCATAATAGGAACCATGTGTCTCTCTACTCACTGACGACATCTTTTCAGCAAGCTTTAAAAAAAATAATTTCATATATAATCTAACAGAATCATCCTTATATTTATTTGAAGAATAACGTTCATAACACATATTTTTTATGATAAGTGACAGATCATTGATATCCCCCAATATTTTCACCTCATCAAACGGGATACTCAGGGATTCGATAAATTTCAGGTCGTCATCTGACATTTCGAAATGAAACCAGTCGTTAGAAAAGCTGAAACCATATGCACGGTAAAACTGGGGAGTACCCTTTCTGTATAATATAAATGAGTTACTTTCTGTAATTGTATCCTCACCGTTCAAAGTAAAAACTGCAGGGGACTTTAAAAGTACGAGCAGGTAATCTCCCGATCCAGAAGGACGTTTAATTATAAAATCTGCATCATGAATGTGATTATGTCCAATATTATTTATCTGCATTTATGATCTCTCCTTTAAACAAAACATTTCTCAATAATACCAACATACATCTAAAGTTAAAAAAGCAGAATACATCAGTATTGTTACATGATATGTCATTGAAATTTTATCCCAAATAAACCATACTATCAATAACAATTAACGAAAAAACATAAGGAGGAACAAACATTGAAAGCAACTATCACGATTTCCGCAAATAACAGTATAGGTAAGATTGATAAGAGAATTTTTGGTTCATTTATCGAGCATCTTGGACGTGCAGTTTATGGAGGGATATATGAACCGGATCACGCCACATCGGATGACATGGGATTCCGGCAGGATGTCATGGGCATGATCAAAGAATTAAATGTACCTGTGATCCGTTATCCTGGCGGAAATTTTGTATCGGGCTATAACTGGGAGGACGGAACTGGAGATAAGGCAAAGCGTCCAAGAAAGATGGAACTTGCCTGGCAGTCAATAGAGACAAACGAAGTCGGCATTGACGAATTTCAGGAATGGGCCAAACGTGCAGGAAGTGAAGTCATGATGGCCGTCAACCTCGGTACACGGGGTGCCAATGATGCCCGCAACCTCGTTGAATACTGCAACAGCGACACAGACACCTACTATGCACAGATGAGAAAAGCCAATGGATTTGATAAACCATTTGGAATCAAACTGTGGTGTCTCGGAAATGAGATGGACGGTCCATGGCAGATATGCAGCAAAACTCCATACGAATACAGCCGCATTGCATGCGAAACAGCAAAGCTTATGAAATGGACAGATCCTTCTATTGAGCTGGTAGCATGCGGCAGTGCACACATAAACATGCCAACATTTATGGAATGGGAACGCACAGTCCTGCGTGAATGCTATGAACATATAGATTATATATCTCTCCATAACTATTATGGAAATCCTGCCAATGATACAGCTGCCTATCTTGCATCATCCGTAGAAATGGACATATTTATAAAGCAGGTTGCTGCAATCTGCGATGAGGTAAAGTTTGAAAAGAAATCTGACAAAACCGTAAATCTGTCATTTGATGAGTGGAACATATGGTTCCACAGCAGTGAACAGGACAAAGAAATACCAAAGTGGCAGGTCGCTCCCCCACTTCTTGAGGACATATACAATCTTGAAGATGCGGTAGTTGTTGGAAGCTTACTCATAACTCTACTTAACAATTGCGACAGAGTCAAGATTGCATGCCTCGCACAGCTTGTAAATGTAATCGCACCAATTATGACTGAGAACAACGGAAGATGCTGGGCACAAACCATATTCTATCCTTTCATGTATACTTCTCAGCATGGCAGGGGTACAACAATAAGATCTTTCTGCAGTTGTGACAGTTACGATACAGAAAAGATCAAAAATGTTCCTTACGTTGACTCGGCAGCAGTAATTTCAGATGATGGAAACGAAATAACTATATTTGCAGTAAACCGTTCACTTAACGAAGCATGCGACCTGAACATAGCCACACTTGGATATGATAACTGCAGTCTCACTCAGCACATTGCCATGGAAGGTGATGACCTTAAAGCAGTAAATACCGCTGACTCACCTGATAATGTCATTCCAATAGAAAAAGCAATTTCAGAGAACATATCGCTGTCTCCACATTCATGGAACATGCTTATATTTAAGAAAAATTAGGAGGATTGTCATATGAAAACTTTTACAGGATATATGCACGGAATCAACCTTGGCGGCTGGCTGCACACTATGGCAGTGAAGATATAGTTGCATTTGAACTTCTAAATGAAATTGCCAAGGTTGAGCCTGAGCTTTGGAATTCTCTTGCAGCAGAAACACTAAAAAGAGAAAATCGGTTAGTACATACTGATATGATACCTCTAAAGTGACATATTATTTATCTGACTACTTTAAAGGTATCATATCTTTTTATTTGTCAACTTTCTCCTTAGATTAAGGTAATACTCAATTTCTCTGTGCATATTATAAATTCCGCTTCGACCTCTCTCCACGGTCTCTCTGCTTTATCCGGGACAGAAACCAGATTATCGACGGTCCTATACTCCTCCCCCTTCATGAAGCTCTTGAGTTCAAAGTTCATCATCTCATCATCTATCTGCTTCCACATCGCATTTTCTTCTTCGCTCAGATCAGCAAGTCCAAATCGCTCAAATATTACATTCATGATCGAACTCTCTATCTCAAGATAATTGGACACATGCGCTTTTACCGGTCTGATTATGTCTGATATATACGCCTCGCTGGCATCGTGCAGCAGACAGGCAAGCTGTAACCGCTCTGACCATCCCCTTGCCTTCGCCTCATTCATACAGTTGATGGAGTGCTGTGCCACAGAAAAGAAATAGGACACATGCCCTCCTCCGCGGCACGTGAGGCTTAACGCATGCGCTATATCCTGTATTGATATGTCAGAAGCTGTCATACTCATCGGATCTATTTTGTTTCCTGTATACGTGTTCATCGTTGCCATATCACAGTCTCCTAACTTATTCATTCAATGTCTAGCAATTCAGAAATAATATCATTGAATTGCCTGCTCTGATCTATGTTGCACACGTGACCACAATGCTCTATTATTATCAGCTCCGCATCTGTCAGATCAGCTTCCTCCACGATTCCATTTATAAAACACAGATCACCCCGTCCGGAAATATATACATTCTCCTCGTGTAATCTGCTCACGAACTCATCACAAAGTGAAAAATGCTCAATAAATATTTTCATATACGCCTTAAATTCCAGACTGTTTAATGCCTTGGCACATTTACAGAACACCTTCCTGCTTGTCTTGCTGACCTTCCATGGCATAAATAACTTTGCCATTATTCTGTAGACGACAGGAAATGGCAGCTTGTCGCCTATCTTAGCAAAGACATTGACAGCACGCCTGAGTGGTTTTCCAACCGTGCCAAGCGCACCCACAAGTATTGCTTTATCTATGTAACTTCCGCATCTCATTTCCATATATTTGATAAATATAGTTCCAAGTGATACGCCCATAAAAATTGCTCGCTGTATTCCCCGCTCATCAAGCACCTGCGTTATCTCATCCACGACAACATCCAGCGTACTTCCCATCTTGGACAATTTCAGTTCACTGTCTCCATGACTTGGCAGAGTTATCGCCAAAACATTAAACTTCTTCTGAAGCAAGGGGATCTGATTCTTCCATACCCTGTTGTTTCCTCCAAATCCATGAAGCAGAACTATATATCTATCGGTATCACATGAGCTTTCAAAAACTTCATAATGTAACATATCCTTGCATCCCCTTGATCATTTGTATTTTGTATTACAGCTTTACTATCAATCTGGTATGACCTCTATATACACCTGATCATACTTATCCCTGAGCTCCTGTTTTATCTCGTCTCTCACCTTATGAATGATACTTATATGTATCACATCCGTCTGATTTCCTATATACACCTCAACCCACAGCTTCCGCCCGGTCTGGATAACATCCAGAAAAGTGACCTCATATGGATAATCCTTCATATGCTGATCCACTATGGCTCGTATCTGACTAAGCGTCTCTTCCTCCGGAGCAAAAAGAATAAGATTCTTGATACTCTGAAATATCTCGCACACCGGCTCTTTTATGAGAAGAAGTGCCATAACCACCGCCACTGCAGGATCAATATAAGGGGTCATAAAACGCAGACTGGTATGCAAAAGAGCAGTCTGTACCGCAAATGCTATAGCAACTCCCATACTGCTTATTACGTCAAGCTTCCACATATACAGCTCCGCTTTGATAGTTGTAGACTCATATTTCTTACTGTAATGACCAAGTATCGCATACATAACCGCACAACATACACATACAAGAAATTCAAATACTGCTATACTCCCCGCATCTACCTCATGTCCCCCGTGAAACAACAGCTTTATATTCTCAACCATGAGATTACATGTGAGTGCAAGTAATACACTGTACTTTACAAGGAGAAAAAGCGATTCCACCTGGGCATAGCCATATGGATGTTTCTCTGTCACCGGTTTATACAGAAGCGGAACCAGTACCATGAACGGTCCTATCATGACCAGATCTGCGGAGTCGAACAGGCAATCCGTCCAAAGCGAATGTGAATGGGTATACCATGCCATCACACCCTCTGCAAGTATGAAGAGGACACTTCCCATAAAAGACAGACGAAGTATTCTCTTCTCTATGGCAAGCTTGTCCTTTCTCGACCTACGTTCCTTCTTCTTAGCTTCTCTTTTACTAATTTCTACATCTCTTTCATTCATTATATATTCTTCCTATGTTTAATTTTCCATAGACCACAATATCATCAGTACATAATATAATCAAGTATCGGCTATTGATTTCTCCTTTTTGATATGCATATTTTTCACAAAAAAGCCCCTGTAACCACCTCACGGCAATTACAGGGACTCATATTGTCTTTATTAAGCTAATTACTTACAAGTTCTGTTCGTCCGAATCCTACTTGTTAGCGATTGCAGCCTGAGCAGCAGCAAGTCTAGCGATAGGTACTCTGAATGGTGAACATGATACATAATCAAGACCAATCTTGTGGCAGAACTCAACTGATGAAGGATCTCCACCGTGCTCACCACAGATACCGATGTGAAGGTTTGGATTAACTGGCTTACCAAGCTTAACAGCTGTATCCATAAGCTTACCAACACCTGTCTGATCAAGCTTAGCAAATGGATCGTTCTCGAAGATCTTAGCATCATAGTAAGCATTTAAGAACTTACCAGCATCATCTCTTGAGAATCCGAATGTCATCTGTGTAAGGTCGTTTGTACCGAAGCAGAAGAAGTCAGCTTCCTTAGCGATCTCATCAGCTGTAAGAGCAGCTCTTGGGATCTCGATCATTGTACCAACCTCATACTTAAGATCTACGCCAGCAGCAGCGATCTCAGCGTCAGCTGTCTCTACAACTACCTTCTTAACGTACTTAAGCTCCTTAACCTCACATACAAGTGGGATCATGATCTCTGGCTCAACATTCCAATCTGGATGTGCCTGCTTAACCTCGATTGCTGCACGGATAACAGCCTTTGTCTGCATCTTAGCGATCTCTGGGTATGTTACAGCAAGACGGCATCCTCTGTGACCCATCATAGGGTTGAACTCATGGAGTGAGTTACAAAGTGCCTTAATCTCCTCAACGCTCTTGTTCTTAGCAGCAGCAAGCTTCTCAATGTCAGCCTCCTCTGTTGGAACGAACTCATGAAGAGGTGGATCCAGGAATCTGATAGTAACTGGGTTACCCTCAAGTGCCTCATAAAGAGCCTTGAAGTCTCCCTGCTGATATGGAAGGATCTTATTAAGAGCTTCCTCTCTCTCTTCTACTGTATCAGAGCAGATCATCTCACGGAATGCTGCGATTCTCTCTGGATCAAAGAACATATGCTCTGTACGGCAAAGACCGATACCTTCTGCACCAAGCTCACGAGCCTTCTTAGCATCTGCTGGTGTATCTGCATTTGTTCTAACCTTAAGTGTTCTATACTTATCAGCCCATGCCATAACACGGCCGAATGTTCCTGCGATCTGAGCATCAACTGTCTTGATAACTCCATCGTAAATGTTACCTGTTGTACCATCGATTGAGATGTAATCTCCCTCATGGAATTCCTTGCCAGCGAGTGTGAACTTCTTGTTCTCCTCGTCCATAACGATATCGCCACAACCTGATACACAGCATGTACCCATACCACGGGCAACAACTGCAGCGTGTGATGTCATACCACCACGAACTGTAAGAATACCCTGTGCTGACTTCATACCTGTGATATCCTCAGGTGATGTCTCAAGACGTACAAGAACTACCTTCTCACCTCTAGCTGCCCATGCCTCAGCATCATCAGCTGTGAAAACGATCTTACCACAAGCAGCACCTGGTGAAGCGCCAAGTCCCTTGCCCATTGGTGTAGCTGCCTTAAGAGCTGCTGCATCAAACTGTGGATGAAGAAGTGTATCAAGGTTACGAGGATCGATCATTGCAACTGCCTCTTCCTCTGTCTTATGTCCCTCATCAACAAGGTCACAAGCGATCTGAAGAGCTGCCTGAGCTGTTCTCTTACCATTTCTACACTGAAGCATGTAAAGCTTCTTGTTCTCAACTGTGAACTCCATATCCTGCATATCATGGTAGTGATTCTCAAGAGTCTCACAAACCTTGATGAACTCTGCGTAAGCATCTGGGAACTCCTGCTCCATCTGAGCGATTGGCATTGGTGTACGAACACCGGCAACAACATCCTCGCCCTGTGCATTGATAAGGAACTCACCCATAAGCTTCTTCTCACCTGTTGCAGGGTCACGAGTAAATGCAACACCTGTACCAGACTCATTGTTCAGGTTACCGAATACCATAGGCATTACGTTAACTGCTGTACCCCATGAATAAGGGATATCGTTGTCTCTTCTGTATACGTTCGCACGTGGGTTATCCCATGAACGGAATACAGCCTCGATAGCTAACTTTAACTGCTCAACTGGGTCTGAAGGGAAATCTGTTCCTAACTGGTTCTTGTACTCTGCCTTGAACTGCTCAGCAAGTGTCTTGAGATCCTGTGCTGTAAGCTCTACATCGAACTTAACACCCTTCTCTTCCTTCATCTTGTCGATGAGCTGCTCGAAATACTTCTTACCAACTTCCATAACAACGTCTGAGAACATCTGGATGAAACGTCTGTATGAATCATATACGAAACGCTCGAATGCTGGATCTGGGTTGTGTGCTATCATAGCAGCAACAACGTCATCGTTAAGACCAAGGTTAAGGATTGTATCCATCATACCTGGCATAGATGCTCTTGCACCTGAACGAACTGATACAAGTAATGGATTCTCAAGATCTCCGAACTTCTTGCCGTTGATCTCCTCCATCTTCTTAACGCCATCCATAGCCTGAGCCATGATCTCGTCATTGATCTTACGGCCATCCTCATAGTACTGAGTACAAGCCTCTGTTGTAATTGTGAAACCCTGTGGAACTGGAAGACCAATTGCTGTCATCTCTGCAAGGTTTGCACCCTTACCACCGAGAAGATTACGCATGGTCATGTCGCCTTCGCTAAACATATAAACCCACTTGTTTGCCATTTGTTT
>CAKQTZ010000019.1 GCA_934277375.1 uncultured Coprococcus sp.
ATCTTTCGATCCGACGTTCTTGAAATTCTTGTTTGGAATTTCAGGGTTGTCATGTTGTTAATTTTTCAAGGTTCTTTGCGTTCTCGCCTCTCAGCGACAACTTCTAAATACTATCACATTCATTTCTTAATGTCAACAACTTTTTTCATCTTTTTCAAGCTGTTTCATCTTGTCTCACGCGACAGCTTTTATAAGATACCACCATCATTTTACAATGTCAAGCATATTTTTTCTTTTTTCTATTTTTGTGTTTTTCCTATTATGTATTTTCTTATTCTCTTCTTATTTTCTTTTTATTTCTTTCTTTTATATTCCTCGTTATAATCAGATTTTAAGATACTATACCTGTTAATTTCTCCGTTTCCTTTATGCTCAGCTTATATTGTATCTATACTCGTTGCTTATACCAGCTCAAGTCTCTCAATTATAAAGCCTTCATTTTCCATGTGATATACAGTTCCGCAATATGGACAGTTTCTCTGACGAACAGAATCAAAGCTTCCACCGCAGTTACGGCAACGAACGGATGTAATGGAGAATCCGGGAGGTTCCATGTAAGCGGTATTTCTCCGAAGTGTAACGTCTATACAGTCTCCGCGCCTGTTGATACCACCATTTTTCTCGCTGTAATTTATCCACCATGTCCTGAGTGTCATGCACAGATGACTTCCCTCCATATGTATATCCTGCACTGTCATAGCCTGCATATATGTCATTTCTATAATATCCTGAAAGTATGGATTTAAAGCTCCACCACAATATGAAGCCAGATTCTCCGGGTGATCTGACATAATCGCCATACGGATAAGCGATATGATCTGTCCCTCAAACTTCTCAAATGAAAAATACGGATCATATTGTGCAAAAGCACTTTTGACCTTTCCTTTTGCTGTCACATAGGACCAGAACGGTATCCTCTTTCGTCCATCCCTGTTGAACTGTTTTGTCATAAATATAATAATAGAAATTACATATCCAAATATTCCGCCCATAATAAGTGCCACAAAAAATGACATGAACAAAGCCTGTGGTATGGGCGTTTCCCGATCAAGTAAAGAAGGTATAAAACATGCAAGGAAGAAAACCAGCATGGTTATCCCCGTGGTCTTTCCCATCTTCCTCTGGTTCTTTGCAGACGCATTCTCCCGGATAAAAAATGTATTTGTGACGCGCGGAAACAGATCATTGATACGAAAAACTGTACGACAATATGGACAGCCTTCCGTGAGAGCTGCCACAGGGCTGACTGCACCGCAGTTTGGACAAGTCATGGACATACGTGTAAGTTCCTGCTCATTTGGAGTATGGACAACTGTCTCGTACATCGTATCTTCGGTTACACGCTCATATATTGTGCCGGTTGAATTCTGGAATTGCAGATGTCTGTCAACACCTTCATACATGAGATCAACTGTGTACCAGGATGTCTTTCGAGGCACTCTTGTAGTTCCCATCGTTTCTCTCTTCACAGGTGATGTATGCTGTATCATACGAATGCCCTTTCGTGCCATTCTATCCTTCTGAAGGCGAAGAATATATGATGTGTCTCCATCACAGCTGCGTGGACGCATGTCAGAATCATACCAATGATTTAATTCTATGGCGAAATCATCAAATATACTTCTGTGTTTCTCCCATGTCGGAGTATATTTCTTAAATGCTGCCACCTGTTTTCCATAACAGATCAAAGAAATTATACCAGCTATGATCAAAGCCGCTCCAATACATAGAAAAACAAGAGCCGGTGTCTTGTCTATATCTTCAACTGTATAGACTGAGGCACCAAGGAGTCCCAATGCAAACAAAACTATCCCCCTCACGAGCAATTTTGTATCTGGCGCTGGCACCTCCAATTTACGTTTTCTATTTGAAAGATTTGATATATCTGAAAATATTGACATTTTCTTTCCCCCATAAATCCCATTAAACTTTTATTGTTATTGTATCTTTGAAACTATGCCATTCTCTGTCAACGTCTGCAGACAGTATATTCTCTGAGCGCCTCCTTCAGATACTCATACCTCTGTCTTTTCTCTCCCTTTGCAAAATGTACCTCCCGCTGCTGCTCCGGATTATCCTCGTAATTCAAGACTTCATCACCGAACTGCTCACTTGTGAGATCAAATGCGAGGTCACCTATCACATTGTAACAATGATAGTTTCCGCCCGGTCTCTTTATGCCATACACCTTTCCGCCAAATATATCCTGTGCCAGGAACGCAGTGATAGAGCACTGTCCCAGCGTCATATTCTCATTTGTCCATCTGTCCCTCATCCTCGGCGCACAGGTATCCGCACACCAGATATGACTCAGTGCATCGTATAGATCTGTTGGGGTATTTATCCCCGGATATTCATCTGTGATGGCTGGCGCATCCGCATTCTCCCAGCCCCAGAAATTGTATGTATTTTTTTCATCCATTTGTCTTATCCTCGATACTGTATTATTCCACTGTGTTTTCCAGCACACCGATATTCTCTATCTCACATCTTACCACATCGCCGCTCTCCAGGTACACAGGTGGTTCCATGCCCATACCCACTCCTCCCGGAGTTCCGGTTGCGATCACAGTTCCGGCGGAGAGAGTCATTCCCTGGGATAGCTCCGCTATCGCCTCCTCAACTGTGGTTATCATATATCCGGTGTTACTCGACTGTCGCTTTTCACCATTTACATAACAGGTTATATCAAGATCATGCACATTGTCAATCTCATCTGCAGTCACTATACAAGGTCCCATCGGGGTATATCCGTCAAGGCTCTTGCCAAAATACCACTGCTGATGCTTTAACTGTATATCTCTTGCGCTCACATCATTGATTATTGTATAGCCAAATATGTAATCATCCGCCGACTCAGCATCCACGCGGAACGCATCTCTGCCGAGTATCACACCAAGCTCAACTTCGTAATCCAGTTTATCCACAAAATCATAGTTCGGGATATAATCTTCCGGTGCAGTGCATTTGTTTACCCGCTTGGAGAAATATACTGTGGCAGTTTTCTTGCTGAAATCCAGCACATCTGCGGTCTCCTCTACATGCTCACGGTAGTTTACCCCAAGGCATACTACGTCCTGAAGTGGTCTGATGATTGGTGCCAGTATCTTGTAATCTGTGACCGGTGACACATCAACATTTGCAAGTTTCTGCCTGATGACATCTCCGAGCTGTGACCAATTGCATATAAGCTCATTCATATCCCTGACATCCACGCCGAAGGAATCCACCATGTACATTGCATCATCCATCCCCACTGCCACCTTTGCCATTCCATTTGTCTCTATTGTATATAATCTCATCTCTTCTGTCCTCCCATATTAATATGCACCTCTATGGCGTTCTCCATAATCCTGGCATTGTTTCTTCAAATATCACCATCTATATGCCTTAGACTTGGGTAATTTGTCAATCAGTTAATCTCTGTCACCGGTTTTATTGAGAAATTATTTCATTACATCTGCCCATGATCCTGCTTAATCTAGATCTGTGACCAATGTCCAAATAAAAAGCCACCTGAATATAAATATCCATTCGCATTCAACCGCGATTCATATTTATACCAAGATGGCCTATATATATTCATATGATATTGTCACTTGCGTTATTTACTACAGATTTACTGCAGCTTTCCGTACTCCTCATCCGTCACAGGCTCACACCACTCATTTGATGGCTCCTCGCCAGGTACCTCGATTGCAAGATGGCTGAACCAGCTGTCAGGAGCTGCGCCGTGCCAGTGTTTTGCCTCAGCAGGAATGTTGATGCAGTCGCCCGGTTTCATCTCAACTGCAGGCTTGCCCTCCTCCTGATAATATCCGCGTCCGCCGACACACACAAGTATCTGACCACCGCCGCTCTTTGCATGATGGATATGCCAGTTGTTACGACAGCCCGGCTCAAACGTAACGTTGAACACTCCAACCTGGCTTGTCGATACTGGAGCCAAATAGCTGTGTCCTATGAAATACTGGGCAAATGCATCATTTGGCTGTCCGATAGGGAATACCATGCTCTTTGCATGTGCTCTCATGGCCTCATCCTCATATGGCAGATCGCCCTCATTTAAATTCCACACTTCCTTTGCCAGATTGAATACTGCCCATGCCTTTGGCCAGCCGGCATAGAAACCTACATGTGTGATAACCGCTGCGATCTCCTTCTGTGATACGCCGTGATCCTTCGCATTCTGAAGATGGAACTTGAGCGATGAGTCAGTAATTCCCTGTGCCATGAGTGCCACAACAGTTATTATACTTCTGGTCTTTACATCGATGTCATTGTTGTTCCAGTTCTCTCCAAAGAGAACATCGTCATTAAAATGTGCGAACTCAGGAGCAAACTCTCCGAGTGCGTTTCTTCCCGCTGTCTGTACTATCTTTGCCATATTTTTCTCCTACAAATGTAACTCTGTTTCTATGTCCTACGCGAGTGTTTTGTCAACCCACTTTTCGATTTCCTGTCTGTTTGCCCTGTTATGCAGTCCGCCTTCTACAAACTCAGCTCCCGGTGCTGACGGCTGGAGTTCCTTGATAGTGTTGCCAAATCCACTTCCGCCCGATGTTGCGAACAGTGTGATCTTCTTGCCTGTAAAGTCGTATTTCTCAAGGAGTTTCTTTGACATTATGTAAACCTCCTTTAACTAAACATCAATCCGATGTATGTCTGAGCATAAAAATAAGCATGTACTTTTGAATACATGCTTATTTTAGTACTAATACGTCTATATGTATAATACCTATATCGAATTATCAACTATGCCTCAAAGGCATATTGTTACATTGGTCGCTTAATGATAGAAATTTTCAATTAACTCATTTAATCTTCTGGCCGCTTGATTTTACAAATCTCATGTGATATAAAGTAAACACTGTTTACCAAATAGTAAATGGAGGTGATTATTATTCGGAAAAGTACGGAAGAGACAAGAACATCAATACTGAAAAGTGCCATGGAGGTCTTTCTTGAGGTTGGATATCAGGAGGCGTCCATGCGTAAGATCGCCGCAAGGGCCGGTATAACCGCAGGTGCAATATACAAGCATTTCTCAGGTAAAGAGGAAATGTTTGACGAGATATTTGCAGAAAGCGGCAGAAAACTCATGGAAGTCACGGAATCCATGATTGGAATAGACTTCACTGCCATGTCAGATGACGAGCTGCTCAAGGTGTTGTATTCCAGAGTATCGATACAGATCTTCGATATGCTTGAGGGCGACATGCAGCTCTTTCATATGCTGCTGAAAAATGACTCCGGCAAATGCCTGGAGAAATTCCGCAGCATCTACATAGAAAGAAGCGCCGGCTTTGCGCTTAAGTATTATGACGAGTTATACAAACGTGGAATCACGGCCAGAAAATTATCTGATAAAACCGTGTATATGCTCTCTCTGGCTGAATTCTCAATAATCTGTGAAATAATCGCAGATGACTCATGCAAAAGTGGAGTCACAGCGGAAATGAAAACTGCATTTATTGAGGCTATGAATGTTCTGTTGCACGGAATAGAAGCAGAACTGCAGATAGGAGGAAAAACAAATGAAAAAAAAAAATAGAAAAGGGCTCTGTCCAAGAGACTCTTCTTCTTCCACTGTATGGAAGAAAGCGTGCCATGGAGATGTATCCGGGAAACTTTAACGATCTTGACTGCCAGAGAATATACAACGAAGTCGAAATTGACTATAACAGGAAAGGTATCATGGAGAAAGTTGGTGCTATCATGGCTGCCACCAGACAATATGATCTGGCATCCGTCTGCAGATCTTATCTCAAGGATCATCCAAGAGCCTGTGTTGTGAACCTCGGCTGTGGTCTTGACACAACATTCAGCCAGGTGGATAACGGACAGGCGCGTGCATACAATCTGGATTTTCCTGACGCCATAGCCGTCCGCAATGAACTTCTAGGCGAGCGTGAACGCGAGACAAATATCGCCTGTGATCTCAACGATCTTTCCTGGTTTGACAAGATAGATTTCCGCCCTGAGGATGGAATCGTATTCTTTGCATCAGGTGTCTTCTACTATTTCAAAACTGAACAGGTTAAGACTTTATTTACCGCCATGGCTGAGCATTTTCCCGGAGGCAAACTGGTATTTGACGCGACGAAGAAAAAAGGACTTAAGAACATGCTGAAAACGTGGCTCAAGGACTGTGACGACAACATCGGTGTTTATTTCAGTGTCGACGAACTCTCGGAGCTTAAGAGCTGGAGTTCTTCATTCAGTTCAGTCATCAGAAACGGATATCTCACAGGATACAGGCATCTTGACAAACGATATGGATTTGTCCTAAACACTGTTTTCAAGCATCTGGACAAATCATGCATGTGTCAGATAATCGAGATCGTCTTTAAATAAATCGTCAGACCCATGATTGACTTGTATTGATAATTTGACTAGTGTCAAATAGAAAGGAAATGTAACTATGGAATATGGATTTACGCAGAAATTATTTGGATATTTCTATCACAATTCATGTATGAAACAGGCAAAAGCACAGCATTTGAGCATTGACAGCAAAGCAATAAAGAACGAGTACAAGGCAATCCTTGAGCGTGCCGATGACATAGGGAAATCACACCTCATGAGCTCATTCTGCATGGGCGCCTATTTCATCGCATTAAACAGAAAGACTTCTCTTTCACCAGAGGAATGTTTCAGCCTGTACAAAGACGGGCTATGCAATAATAAACTTTTTCATATGGTGATTGGGAATGCGGACAGCTATCTCGACGAGAAAAAGCTTACTGGAAGAAAGAAATGGTCTGAGGAGTCTCATCTGAGACGCTATAAGAATGACTGGGTTCTTGACATCATCGAGGGCGGGCCAAACGATGACTTCGTACTCGGCTATGATTATCACAACTGTGGGATCTGTAATCTCTGCCGTGACGAGGGTTGCTTTGAACTGGCAAAGTATTTGTGCCGTATGGATTACGTTCTCGCCGACATGATGGACATGAAGCTCACAAGGACACAGACTCTTGCCGAAAATGGCGCTTACTGCGACTTCCGCTATGGACGGAAGTCACAGTAATACATGGTATTTTCATCACCCTCTATGGTCACATTTCTGGCATTCTTATCTTCTCAAGAAACTTTCTCATTCTTTCTTCCAACGATCCAGATGAGCAGGAAGAAAAATATCATACTCTCACTCATCAATCCATTTGTAAATCCAATACGGAATGGCGTGTCAGGAAGAAGGCTCTTGACCGTTACAAATACTACATAGAACACAAGGACATTTCCCGCTGCCATCCATCTTGGAAGTGTGGTTTTGCCACGTACCACAACATAAAACCAGTATAAGAATACAGGAAGCATCAAAACTTCACTGACCATTATAACCCATGACAGATGGGAATATAAAGCCTCGCATGCAGGCAATGCCGCCTCTGAATAACCATTATTTGTCATCCAGTTGTAGAGGTAAAGTATCATGATATAGAAAAGATGCAGGCACATCCATGGAGTAAGTCCAAATGCATTCAGATAGTGATATATCCTACGCTCCTTCTCCCCGCGAATAAATCTTCCTATGTAAAACAATGCAATTCCGTAGAAAATGATTCCCGGAAATGCCAGAAGCATTGCAAGCCCATTTCTCCACGGTGCTATCTGTGATGCGCCCTGGGTAAGCCAGAACAACTCGCCACTACTCGTTGTGTCACCATATATCATCAGCCAGTCTCCTCCGCCATAACAAAAGCAGCCTAGTATTCCGCATATCATAGCCAATGCCAATGTATTTTTGTCAACTTTGTTCTCCATATTAATTCCTCCCATATTCTTTGTATTGCACTGTATCATGCATCAAGACAAACTCATCATGTTTACATTGACAGCCTCTTTTGCCAGTGCTAGTATCTATATTAGTTAGACGCATCTAACATTTTTAATTTTAGCATATTATCAGACAATTGGGAGAATATTTTTATGAAAGTTTACGAATTCGGGGATAAAAATAAACTGAGCATCATGCTCTTTCCTGGCACCTGCTGCTACTGGAAAACCAACTTTGGACACGTTCTTAATGGACTTCAGGAGCATTTTCACACTTTGGTTGTCAGTTACAGTGGATTTGACGATACGGAAAATTCAACATTTATCTCAGAGCTTGACGAGGTTCAGAAGGTTGAAAACTATATCAAGGATAAGCTTGACGGAAAGCTGTTTGCAGCATACGGCTGTTCCCTTGGAGGTTCATTTGTATCCCTCCTGATTGGACGCCAGAATATACATATAGACCACGGGATCATAGGGTCAAGCGACATGGATCAGGCTCCAAAGTGGCTGGCAAAGCTTGAGACAGCCATCATGATGCCAATGTTCTATCCTTTTATCACCGGGCATGAAAGTGGTCTTCTGAAAAAGGTGTTTGAGAAGAAAATGAACGAGGGAAATGACAGTTCTGAATATATGAAGAAATTCATGAAAATCATGGGCAAAGGGAGCGGAATAGACTTTTCATTCATATCCAAGGAGTCCATGAAAAATCAGTTCTGCACCGACCTATACACAAGCGTTGGAGAACACATAAGCGTACCTGGAACTACTATCCACGTATTCTACGCCAAGAAAATGGGTGAGAAATATTTTGAGCGTTACAGGAAGTGTTTCGCCGATCCGGATATATGCGAATTTGATCTGCAGCACGAAGAACTGCTGCTTGACGCTGACCGTTGGATCCATGAGGTCTGCAGGGTGTGCGGCATAAACTGATCTGCTCCTACTTCTTCACAACCAAATGCACGACCCCTGCAAATGACAGTACAACGATTGCCACATATACTATCCGTGTAATCATGTGCCCATTCTGCCAGTTATCCACCGCAAGCAGAGTCCATAGTGCGCCCTGAACCAACTGCGTTGCAATCTGTATCTTCTTATTATCCTTATTCTTACAACTTATTATAAGTAATATTACATAAACAACAAGACCTATACTCAGTAAAATGCTCATCATAAATTTAGTCACCTTTCGTCTGTATACTCATCTGGTTAGTTTTTTCTAATCAGTTTCATTTTAGCACTTATTGTTTTTAAATTCAACCAGACAAATTCATAAGTTATGTTAAGTATGATGACTAGCAAAAAAATAATAATTTATACAAAATTTAAGAGGATGGTGTATTGCCTCAGCAATACTCCCACCCTCTAGTGACTGATTTTTCTGTTGTCCGAACAACAAGACCGACCCTTACGTTCGGCATTGGAGCAAAGTTTTTCGTTGCCTGCCAACGTCCTGTATCTTTCGCAACAGGATAGGTCACAAACATACAAAGAAAGCCGGTCCAAGCACACAGAACCGGCTTTATATAAGTGGAGGAAGGTTTTCTATCCACTTATACGCTATATTGTAAAACCAATACGAAGATAGCTTCTTTAAATATTACCAGCCCAGTTTCTGACAGATCTCAGCCCAGGCTTCATCGTCTATCTCCTCATCGCGGAAAAGTCTTCTCTTGTCATCATCAGTGATCATACGAAGCACCTTACATGGATTTCCCGCTGCAACTGCCCAGTCAGGGATATCCTTTGTAACAACACTTCCTGCACCGATTATGACGTTACTTCCAATATTCACGCCAGGGCAGATCACAGTGTTGCCGCCAATCCATACATTGTCTCCAATGGTAACTTGCTTGCCATACTCCCACATAGCACTGCGAACATCAGGATATATCGGATGACCTGCTGTGTATATCGCTACATTTGGCGCCATGAAACAATTGTCACCTATGGTCACCTTTGCAACGTCAAGGATCGTACAGTTGTAATTTGCAAAGAAGTTCTTGCCAACCTCTATGTGTGAACCGTAATCGCAGTAGAATGGCGGATTGACACAGGCTCCATCAGACTTGCCGAACAGCTCCGTTACGACCTCTGATATGCCATCAAAATCCGAACGATCCATGAAGTTCAGCTTCTGCAATATCTTTCTGCACCCAGCCTGCTCCTCCATGACTGCCTCATCTGATATATACGCCATCTGCATGTTTCTTCTCTTTCTCATGTCCATACTCATTTTCTATTCTCCTCGTCTTTTCAGTAAAATGTATGACTCAGCAGCTTACCTCTATCCCGACTACAGAGGTGTCAGCCACTGGCATGACGATGTTGAGTTTATTATGATGATGGATGGCCAGATGACATATGATATAAATGGACAGAGCATTGACATGCAGACCGGGGAAGGTATTTTTGTCAACAGCAGATGTCTGCACTACGGCTACTCAGATGCACATGCAGACTGCCATTTCATCTGCCTGAGAATGTCTCTATCGCTCCTGTCCGCAAATGACTATTTTACTAAGAACTATCTGGAGCCGCTCACCGGCAATACCGGATATCCTTACCAGAAACTTACTCCCGCCATTTTATGGCAGAACATGATTCTTGGGGATATACAGGCAATTTACGATACCAGCCATGACGTGTTAAGACCATTCTCCGTCATTGAAAAATTTGCCCATATCATGGAGCTGCTGTCGGAGAACATGGATACGCAGAATAGAAACGTAGAAAACTCAGATGACCTCCTGTCACTCACCGCCATGATCGGGTTCATCCAGAAGAATTATCCAGGCAAGCTACTGCTCAAAGATATCTCAAGCGCCGGAAACTGCTGCAAAACAAAATGCACATCTCTTTTCCAGAGATATCTGTCTGTATCGCCTATGCAATACCTGAACAACTATCGCCTTGAAAAAGGATGTGCTATGCTTAGAAACTCTTCCATGTCCGTGACCGATGTGGCTTATGCCTGTGGATTTTCCGGTACGAGCTATTTCTGTGAGCTGTTTCACAGGCACTATGGGATAACGCCGAATGAATATAGGAGGGAGAATTTATAGCTTTATAACCTTCTTCGCCCTCCCAACAGTAAACTGGATTATCGGCCCCGATACAATCACAGTAACAACCGTACACACACCGAACTTTCCCCCAAGGATCACACCTATCACAACCATGGCAGCATCAAGTATCATCCTGACTTTTTTCACCTGCCAGTGATTCTTCTCTGCAAGCGCAAATGTCACAGCCTCGTATGAACCACGCCCAAGGTCCGCCGCCGCATAAAGTCCTGTTCCCACCGCAAACAGCACGATTCCTACGAGCATGATCAACATATTGAGCCACATGTATTTGCCGTAGACATGCATTTGCGCAAAGAGATCAACACACAGACTGTAAACGATCTGGTAAAGTATCGTTCCTATATGTATCTGTGATCTGTCATATATGAGTACAAAAAGGATCATTATAACCGCTACTATGAACGACGCTGCCCCAATACTCACGTGAAACGTACCGGATATTCCCTGCCATAATACCGCCAGAGTCGCACCGCCGAATCCGGCATACAATGCCAGGGTTATACCATATGCGGCAATAACTGAACCAATTATTATAACAGCTATCTTTTTTATCCACTCTCTTTTACTCATACAACCTCCTGTTGCCAAATAAAAAAGACTATAGATAAAACTGTTATGTTCAGAAACAGCAAAATCTATAGTCTTCTTACGTGCCGAGACAAGCTATTTTTAATTGTTGCTATACTATATCATTTATAACTTTTTGTCAATAACTGGTATTTCATTTCCTACCACCTAGATACAAATTCAAGTACTTACCTTGGGGACGTTGTTTTTGTCCCGAAGAGTGTCCCCTGTCTCATATTATTTGATATCTAGTTCTGGTGGAACGTCAATCTCCTCAGAGACATATTTTCCATCTTTCTTCCGTTGTCTTTTCTTATCTTTAACTGTTCAAGGTATAAATCTCTCTTAATCTCCATAACGTTGTTCCTTGTTTTTGTGCATCGCACGAATTTGGGTAATGTTATTTCACTACTAAATTATTTTTACTTCAATAGACATTACTATTTTTGCGTATTTGCACTTCTTTATGTATCAATTATCATCATAAAAATACACTACGGTATCATTTATTAACACCGTAGCGTACTAAAGAACAATCTATACTTTAATCTATAAACCAACTTAAAACACAGACGCATTTCTACCAAAACAACCCCAAAACTCGCTTAGTTAGTGGTTCTCCTGTTAAGTAAGCAAACTATCAGTGAAAAGCAAAAAGTCCCAGTTTTTCCTTGTTTTTTTCAAACCTTTTAATCAGTTCTTTTCCCATCACTATAATTTCGTTTCGCCAGGGATGACCGAAGATTCCACAATTCCATGTGCTATCAATGAAAAAATAATAATCTCCATCCGGATAATATGTTGGAAAATACACTTGACATTGTCTATCAGGATCATAATAGTTATAATTCATTGAAATATCTTCCATTGGTGAGAATTCAAAACAATCATGATTCCAGTCTAAGGCATACATTTTTTCCTGTCCTAGTTCCTTCAAAATAGAATTGATTATTTTCTCTTGTTCTTCACTCCAGGGAGTCGCTTTATGATACTTTTTTGTATCACCTGGTATTATAATCCATTCGCAAGTGATGTCTGTTCCCGGCTTAAACTTAAATTCACTATTTAATTTATCCCATAAAATGATTGCTTCATCTTTAGATATAACTCTCAATATACATTCCCCTTCGCACAGAAAATATGAATTTACTACAGAGCAATACTCCATTTTTTATCATAGCATAACGCTATGACAAACTGATCATCCATTTGCGCTTTTTAAAAATAGCCAGCGATACGGCTAATCTGAATATCTCTTCCGTAGTGAGCAATGTGTACACACCTATAATTCCCCATTTAAATACATATGCTGCGAGCAGACACAGTGGAATTCCGATACACCATGTGCCAACAACATCAATGATCATGATGATTTTTGTGTTGCCGCCACTTCTTATGATTCCTCCTCCAAGTATCATGTTTTCCACCTTGACCGGTGCATACAAGGCAAATACAATAAGCAGAATTTGTCCTATCTTTTTTACTTCATGATCCACACTATACAAACCGGTGTAAGCTCCTGTCAGCAGAATGAGCAATACCGATATGAGCACTGCTCCGATCAAACCTGCACACATAATCTTCTTAGACTCTATATATGCCTCGTCATACTCTTTCTTGCCGAGTCTCTTGCCAACCATTACCCCGGCTGCCGCAGACAGGCCGCTTAACGCGCCCACAATAAGCCCCTGCACCGGACAGGTAAGTGTGTATGCTGTCAGGTTCGACGTGCCAAGATGACCATATACAGCAGACTCAACATTCTGTCCAAGGCTCCACAGAAATTCGCTGACCAAAATAGGCATGATCATTATAAGATAATCCCTGATAGAAATTTTTCTAAAATGTAAGGACAGCATCGGTGTATCTCCATCTTTTCTGATACATATGACAAAACATATCAAAATAAACGTCATATTAAACAACTGGGAAATAAGAGTCGCTATTGCTGCTCCCTTCACCCCCATACGTGGGAATCCTAATTTTCCAAATATCAATAAATAGTTCAGCCCTGTGTTTACAACAACCGCACCAAAGCTTGCAAAAAATGGTATTGATGCACGATCTTTACAGCGCAGCCAGACAGATATAATATTACTAACTGCCATAGGTATATAAGATAACGCTATGATTCTGAAATATACTTTACCTGCGCTTATAATATCCGTATCCTTTGTATAAAGTCCAATAATCTCCGCCGAAAAAGCGCAGGCTGCAATCATAAATATTGCAGATACTATGATTCCACTAATAAGGCTCACATCCAATCCGCACCAGGCTTCCTCCGTGTCTCCTGCCCCAATGAACTGTGCTATCAGAATTCCCGCAACAGTACTCACAGCACCAATCACCACAGAGAAAATCAAAGAGAAGTTACCACATAATCCAACCGCCGATATGTTAGTCTCCCCCAGCTGACCTATCATGACCTGGTCAACAATTGAAAATGATGCCTGCAGCATGCTTTGTAATGTAACAGGAATCGCTATTTTGCATAAAGATCTCATGAATTTTGACATGCCAACATCTCCGTACTTTCTCTTTTGATCAATCCAACAGGTAACACGATCTCCGTCTCACAATCCACACCATCGCGCATTGCCTCAATGCATTCTATAGCAGTCTTTGCCCTGAGGGATGCATCCTGATGAATCGTCGTAAGTGCAGGATTGCTTTCTTTGCTTGCCATATTGTCATCAAATCCAATGATCTGGATATCCTTTGGAATTTTTATGTTCTTTCCCTGTAAGAACCGCATGAACTCAAGTGCATAAAAATCTGACACTGCAAAAACAGCCGTAACCTCGCTCTCTAATAGCTCTTGCAATTTGTCCTGATAAAAGCATATTCTCTCTTTTTCCGTCTTTGGAATCTCCCATATCATGGTAGCACCCGGCTCAAAGGCTGCACAAAACCCTTCTATTCGCTCTTTATCCATGCATATAAAATTATCCGCTATACATAATGCTTTTTTATGCCCAAGCTCCCTGAAGTATTGTCCAGCTTGATAACCACCATCGTAGTGATCAATCACAAGATTAACAACCTTGGAACATTTCTCGAAATAGCCATCATACACGACAAAAGATATCCGCATCTGGTTTCGAAGTTTCTCATAATCTGTTTCGCAAAATCCCATCAAGATCAGGCCATCCATATTCCACATGGATGCGAACACCGGTATCTCACTGATATCAGCTGTTGTTTTTATCATTAGAAAATATCCTTTTTCATTTACCTCGTGAGAAAGTGCATTCAGTGATGCCATCACGAATCCATCTTCTAAAACTCTCCCTTCATACTTCACATGGTCATTCACCACCACTCCGATGATTCTTGAGTTGTTTCTCGCAAGCAGAATGCCTGCCATATTCGGGATATATCCTGTCCTTTCAAGCTCCTGCTGAACACGTTTTACTGTTTCATCTGAAATCTTTTCTGTATTGCCATGAATCACTTTTGAGACAGTTGCTGTACTAAGTCCTAGTGCATCTGCGACATCCACAATCCTAACTCTGTTATGTATCATATCCATACCCTCTTTACCAGAATTTCTAATTACATGGTACAATCAAAATCTGATTTTTACAAAGATTAAACGCATAACCCATAACAAAATCCTTATTATGTTTTTGTCGTATTTTACTAAAACGTTCTGCCCCTTCTTGCATAGTCCACGCATTGTCATTGATCTTGTATTTCTTATGAAATAAACTCTCTCCTCTTGTCCATAATTCTCTCACAAATATCAATCGCCTTGTTAAATCCCTTGCCCAGTAATTCATCACATGCTTTATTCAGCGCATACGGAAACGCATTTGCCAAATAATCAAACCGCTTCATGGCCATTTGCTCTCCTAGTCCAATGTTAGCCGCTTCTCTTCTAAAAGAATCTCTGGTGATCTTTTTAATATCATACTCATTCCCAATACTAAATGCCATATCTCTGGTACTGCTTGTATATATTACCGTACTCAATATGTCATATGCCGGTGCCAAGCGTACTGTTTTCAACTCTTCATCATAAAGCAATGAAACATTTTTGATATGATTATCTGTATTGCCTATTAGGTAATTGAATATACATATATCCCACATTTTCAATTGATCTGCTATCGGGTTAAACGATTTCTGTCTTATGATTTCAAACATCATTTTTAAATATCCGGCATTATCACTCTCATATTTGTTATGCGCCGAAATTCCCATCGCTTGGGAGAAATCTTCCTGATGTAACCTGTACGGAACACTTAACCCATTGATTTTTTTTAATCCGTCCTTTATTGCACGATCATATCTTTTAGTTGCTAGCAAAACTTCCTCATCTCTGCCATCTCCGACATTGACTATAAAACTTTCAGGAATCTCTATTCCCATATTTCCTGCCGTCATCATACACAACTGCTCATTTGTAACTATTCCGTCAAGCCTTACATGACTCTGCTTTACTATATGTGTACTTGGCGCTGACCCTTTTGGTAAATACCAATCTTTATTATTTTCATCATAATATAACCCAACCTTTCCAGATGCTCCTGTAAGTGACAAATGTGACTTTGTGACTAACTCCGCAGTCTCCATTGCTCCTTCTCTTGCCAACTGACTAACCTCATCAATTGTCAATTTCTGATAATCTGCATTTACTACCTCGTTATTCTCATCTGTAATTCTTATTGCTCCCAGACACTCATTACCTAACCCGGCTAATAATGACAGATAATTATTTGCGTCTGTATGCAATAACCCAGCCACACATCTTCTGGTAAATCCTTCAGGTAACAAACCTTCAAAAAAATTCCTTGTATCATCAACGGAAAATGCATTTTCAGATAATGGCAAATGAATTGATATCGGTCTGGCTATGTTACCAGATAAATACTCTTCTGCATATGAGAATCTAGCATCTTCTTCTTTTTCTCCAATTATACGACCTACATATGTCTGCAAGCCACCAATCTCTATCCAAACCCCCAAATTTCTCATATTCTAACCTCTCTTTTCTACGAGAATATCCATTCCCAGTAAATTGATAATTGTAATTGCCTTTCCGATTTCTGCTGTAGCCTTACCTCTTTCCAAATCCGAAATAAAACTTACACTAAATCCTGTAAATTCTGCTATATAAGCCTGAGTATATTTCAGTTCTTTTCTTCTTATTCTGATTGCCTCCCCCAAAGATTTTGAATCTATTATTTTCATACATATTCCTCGTCTTTCTATATCAAATTATCAACACATAACTTCATACGCATCATATGGTCGTACGGCTAAATTATATATATACGCTTTGCAAATAAGCCGTACGGCTAATTTTGTATAGTTCTGATTATACAATAAGCCGTACGGCTAAGTCAACTTTTCTTATATAAATAAAAGCGCCAGAAACCTTGTAAATTCAAGGTTTCTGACGCTTATCCAGCAGGGGATGAGAGAATCGAACTCCCACCAAAGGTTTTGGAGACCCCTATCATACCATTTGACCAATCCCCTATAT
>CAKQTZ010000020.1 GCA_934277375.1 uncultured Coprococcus sp.
TATATTAATATTCACATTCTTGAGTGCCTCATTGCCCCCAGGATATGTCATACTCACATTCTCTAATTCTATCATTGCCCGTCTCCTTAGACTGTATCTTCCTTTTCTCCCCATTTATCTTACCAACAGAATTGTAACAATTCTGTAACATTCTGTCAAGCGTTACCATTTATTGCAAAACTTAATTCGAACAAGCCCTGCAGGGCAGCCCCTTTCGACGGATTACACACCGATATGACATGTAATTTACGGAAATTACACTATTCAAATTGACCTTAGTGTAAATAAACTTTATAATATTTAATTAAGAAAAAATATGGGAGGATTATTACTTATGGATAATCAAAAAAATGCCATCCGTGACGCACGTCAGCTCGGAATTCCCAAAATGCTTCTGCTTGGATTCCAGCACATGTTTGCCATGTTTGGCGCAACAATTCTCGTTCCGCTTCTCGTAAACGGAAAAGGTTATTTTGAAGGACATGGTCTTTCAGTTCAGGTAACGCTTGTATGTGCAGGTCTTGGAACACTTTTCTTCCACCTGTGCACTAAACTCAAAGTACCAGCATTCCTCGGTTCATCATTTGCATTTCTAGGAGGTTTCTCAACAGTCGCAAACCTTGACACCGGAATTTACAAGGACATGCCAATGGGCGAAAAGCTTTCATACGCATGTGGCGGCATCGTGGTTGCCGGTCTCCTTTATCTGATTCTGGCCCTCATCGTAAAACTGGTTGGTGTTAAACGTGTCATGAGATTCCTTCCACCAGTGGTTACCGGACCTATCATAATATGTATCGGTCTGAGTCTTGCACCGTCAGCCATATCAAACGCTTCCAACAACTGGCTGCTTGCATTTATCGCACTGGCGGTTGTAATCATATTTAACATCTGGGGCAAAGGAATGTTCAAGATCATCCCTATTCTGATGGGCGTACTTATCTCATATGGTGTGGCTGTCATCTTTCACCTCTGTGGCATGACAAACCCTGACGGATCTGCAATTTTAAACTTTTCTGGTGTTGCCGATGCAAGCTTTATTGGCATGCCTCCTTTCCAGATCTGCAAATTTGACTTAACTGCCATACTTGTCATGGCTCCTATCGCCATCGCTTCCATGATGGAGCACATCGGCGATATCTGTGCCATATCAGCAACAGTAGACCAGAATTTCCTTGAGGATCCGGGTCTTCACAGAACACTTATCGGTGATGGTCTCGCCACCTCACTGTCAGCCCTCTTCGGCGGTCCTGCAAACACGACTTACGGAGAGAACACCGGAGTTCTCGAGCTCAGCCGTGTACATGATCCAAGGGTCATCAGACTGGCTGCCGTATTTGCAGTTGTTCTCGGTTTCATACCTAAGGTTGCTGAAATCATAAGTTCAATGCCTTTTGCCATCATCGGTGGCATAAGCTTCATCCTCTACGGAATGATCTCAGCCATAGGTGTAAGAAACGTTGTTGAGAACCATGTGGATTTCACAAAGTCAAGAAACCTTATCATCGCTGCGGTTATCATGGTATGTGGACTTGGTTTCACAGATGGACTTACATTCACGATCGGAGGCACAACTATCACTCTTACAGGACTTGCCCTCGCAGCTATATTCGGCATCCTGCTGAACGCCATCCTGCCTGGCAATGACTATACATTTGGTGAGGATACCAAGGGTGATGTAAGCCGCGGACTTGGAATGAATCCACAGAACTCTGACATTGAGGCATAATATAATTTATGCGGTTTATTCCGGATCCACATGTTATAGCATATGGAACGCACCCCATCACACTATCTGTATATTATTATTAGGAGGTTACACAATATGACAGATTACACAGTTATGACACATCCACTTATTCAGCATAAGATTTCAAAGCTCAGAGATAAGAACACCGGAACTGCCGAGTTCCGTGCACTTGTTGAAGAGATCGCCATGCTCATGGGATATGAGGCTCTGAAAGATCTTCCCACCGAGGATGTATGTATAGAGACTCCTATCGAGGAATGCATGACTCCGGTCATTGCAGGAAGAAATCTTGCCATCGTACCTATTCTCCGCGCAGGACTTGGAATGGTCAGCGGACTTCAGGCCCTGGTTCCTACAGCCAAGATCGGACACATCGGTCTGTACAGAGACGAGGAGACACATGAGCCTCACGAGTACTACTGCAAGCTCCCTGATCCTATCGATGAGAGACTTATAGTTGTCACGGATCCTATGCTTGCAACCGGTGGATCAGCAGTTGCTGCCGTTGACTTCATCAAGCAGCATGGTGGCAAGAACATCAAGTTCATGTCCATCATCGCTGCACCAGTGGGAATCGAGAGACTTCTCAAGGCTCATCCTGACATCCAGCTTTACGTTGGTCATGTTGACCGCGAGCTGAACGAGAACGCCTACATCTGCCCAGGCCTTGGCGATGCCGGCGACAGAATCTTCGGAACAAAGTAAGACCTTTCAGACAGGATATTTATAATTACAAAGACATGCCGCTTCCCGGCACATATACCGGGCTGCGGCATGTTTTCTCTTCCCAACATTTTCACACTTCTAACATTTTTATTAAGAATTCTTTTTCGATATCCATTTGCACGTCTTTCATGTTATCATATAGAGACTGGAGGTCTTTTTTATGGAATCACAGAAGAGATATACGAAAAAACAGAGAACACTGGACATTATCGAGAGGCTGAAGAAGGAATATCCTGACACAGTATGCACCCTCGATACTTCACACGCATGGCAGCTTCTTGTCAGTGTCCGCCTGGCGGCGCAGTGCACTGATGCAAGGGTGAATGTGGTAGTCCAGGATTTATTTGCCAAATATCCGGGAGTAAAAGAACTGGCTGCTGCCGATGTCAGTGACATCGAGGCCATTGTGAGACCTTGCGGACTGGGGAAGAGCAAGGCCAGAGATATTAGTGCATGTATGAATATGCTTGTTGATTCCTATGATTGCCAGGTTCCTGACAGTCTTGATGAGCTGCTTAAGCTCCCCGGCGTGGGCCGCAAGAGCGCAAACCTCATCATGGGTGATATCTACGGCAAACCTGCCATTGTAACAGATACCCACTGTATACGCCTTGTCAACCGAATGGGTCTGGTTGACGGGGTAAAAGATCCGAAGAAGGTTGAGATGGAACTGTGGAAGCTTGTACCTCCAGATGAGAGCAATGACTTCTGTCACAGGCTGGTGGATCACGGCAGAGCCGTGTGCACAGCCAGAACGAGGCCACATTGCGATGCATGTTGTCTAAGCGACATATGCAAAAAGATCATCTGATTTATCATACAAACGGAAAGGAGTTACTTATATGGAGTATATGGAGAATCTGACAGGATACGTTGAGAAGCAGGCTTCTCTCTGTCAGCAGCATGACGAGATAAACAAGGAGCTCTACGCCAAATACGGTGTAAAGCGGGGATTACGTGATGAGAACGGACAGGGAGTTCTGACCGGTCTCACCAATATATCACAGATCATAGCATTTAAGGATGTTGATGGACAGAAGGTTCCATGCGATGGACAGTTATTATACAGAGGTTATGATGTACAGGATCTTGTAAGAGGCGGCAAGGGAAAACGTCACATATTTGAGGAAGCTGCTTATCTTCTTCTCTTCGGAGAACTGCCTACCGAGGCTCAGCTCTCAGAATTCAGCAGTGTCATCGCCGAGTCCATGAACCTGCCGACCAACTTTACCCGTGATGTCATCATGAAAGCACCCAGCGTGGATATAATGAACTCCATGACAAGAAGTGTGCTGACTCTGGCTTCATACGATAATCAGGCTACCAATCTGGATATAGACAATGTTCTCAGACAATGTATCGGTCTCATCGGAACATTTCCTATGATGGCTGTGTATGGTTATCACGCATACAACCATTATGAGAACGATGGAAGCATGTACATTCACAGGCCTGACAAGGATGCTTCCGTGGCTGAAAACATCCTCAGGATGCTCAGACCTGATATGAAGTATACCGAGCTTGAAGCAAGAGTTCTTGACATCGCACTTCTGCTTCACATGGAGCACGGCGGTGGTAACAATTCCACATTCACCACAAGAGTTGTAACGTCATCCGGCTCTGACACATACTCTGCCATTGCCGCTGCACTTTCATCCCTCAAGGGAAGGAAGCACGGCGGTGCCAATCTGCAGGTTATGAACATGATGGACGATATCAAGGACCACATAAAGGATTACCATGACGAAGAGGCCATCGAGGCATATCTGGACAAGCTGCTGAACAAGCAGGCCTACGACCACAAAGGTCTCATCTATGGTATGGGTCATGCCGTTTACTCACTGTCAGACCCAAGAGAAAAAGTCTTCAAGGCATTTGTCGAACAGCTTGCCGCAGCCAAGGGCAGAGACGACGATATGACTCTTTACAACAACATTGAGAAGATCGCGCCAAAGCTCATAGCCAAGGAGCGCAAGATATACAAAGGTGTCAGCCCTAACGTGGACTTCTACAGCGGATTCGTGTATGAGATGCTTGGAATTCCTAGGGAACTCTACACACCGCTCTTTGCAGTGGCACGTATAGTTGGATGGAGCGCTCACAGAATCGAGGAGCTTGTCACCACAGACAAGATCATCAGACCGGCTTACAAGAGTCTGGTTAAGTATAGAGAATATGTAGACAGAGATGCCAGATAGTCAATGTGTTTTCATAGTCCAATATGATTTATACGGATTGCGATAACCTTTTTAGAAAAAGCCCTGCTGAGTTTAACATTAATATGTGTCCAACTTTCTTGGTACATTTCCATGTTAAGACAGCCAGGGCTTTTTTGTTATTCCTGCTTTTATTTTATGATTTTACTTTATCCTCACAAGTCAAATATCGGGGATATATCACTTGCAATTATTTGTTCTTCTCAATGAAATCAAGAAGATCATACTTGGATATGGCTCCGACACTCCTTGATGCCTCAACACCATTCTTGTACAATATCAGCGTTGGGACGCTGAACACCTTATTAGCTGCCGCAAGTCCCGGATTCTCATCCACATCAACACTGAAAAAGTCCACTTTCCCATTCATCTCATCAGCTACTGTGTGAAATACAGGTGCCATCATCTTACATGGTCCGCACCATGTCGCTGAATAATCTGCAACGGCTACACTGCATGCCTTTATATCATCAAAATTATCGCCTTTTACTTCTTTAACCATAATAATCATCCTCCATTCTATCCTGATGAACACACGCAGTAATATGATCCCCCGCGTATACATCAATACTTTTCCTGTTCGCAAATGAATCCTACAACAGATTTTTAAAACTCACTACTATATTCTGCCCCTATGTGCAGATATTTAATCGTAATTTATACATATATTTTGTCATATCCTGTCACCCCGGTCAACAATTCTTACAGATTATTTTTATTATTTAAAATCATCTTTTAACTACAAAACTGCCCTCCTCACTGATGTTTCGGAATCCCGGATACTCATCACAGTGAAGAGGGCAGCTTTATTTTATATTCTATATAATTCTACGCTTCGATCATCAATCCAGCAGCTTCTTCATACTGTCAAGACTTATGAGAAGCGTCGATGAATTGTGAAGCAGTGCTGATGTGGTTGGCTGTATAACTCCCATCACGCCCAGGATGATAAGTCCTGTGTTGATGGTCACTATCTTTCGATAGTTCCTGTTGATCCTGCTCATCAGCTTATTGCTGAGTTCTTTAAGTGTCACGAGCTCGTACAGATTGTCTGCACTGACAGTTATATCTGCGATCTCTCTGGCAATCTCCGCACCATCACTTACGGCAATTCCCGCATCGGATGCCGACAGTGCAGGTGAGTCATTGATTCCATCACCAACCATGATGACCTTTCGACCCGCAGCCTTCTCAGCCTCAACAAACTTTGCCTTGTCCTCAGGAAGAACCTCTGAGTAATACTCATCCACTCCTACCTGCTCTGCAATAGCCTTGGCAGTTCTGTCACTGTCTCCTGTCATCATGACAACCTTCTTGATGCCCAGCTCCTTGAGCTTTGCAACAACCTCGGCCGACTCTGGCCTCACCGGATCCTTGATGGATATGACTGCTGCCAGCCTGCCATCGATTCCCATGAACAAATGT
Organism: uncultured Coprococcus sp.; assembly: GCA_934277375.1. GTDB lineage: Bacteria > Bacillota > Clostridia > Lachnospirales > Lachnospiraceae > Coprococcus. The sequence goes on from CAKQTZ010000020.1 coordinate 6,118, forward strand.
GAATGAGTCTTGGACAACGACTCGTACAGCTCTATCTTATCCTCAGGTATCACACAGCCCTCATCCTCAAATACGAAATGATAGCTTCCTATGACAACCTTCTTGCCGTCTATGCTTGATGAGATACCATGAGCCACAACATACTCAACCTTGGAGTGCATCTCCTCATGCTCCAGCCCCTTGGCTGCAGCTCCTGCCACAACCGCTCTTGCCATGGAATGAGGGAAATGCTCCTCCAGACATGCAGCTATCCTGAGCAGCTCATCAGGATCCCTTCCGTCAAATGATACGACGCGTACAAGCGTAGGTGATGCCTTTGTAAGTGTTCCTGTCTTGTCAAATACTATCGTGTCTGCATCAGCTACAGCCTCCAGGAATTTGCCCCCCTTGACTGTAAGGTGATGTTTATTCGCCTCCTGTATAGCAGACAATACCGCTATAGGCATAGACATCTTCAACGCACATGAGTAGTCAACCATGAGAACCGCAAGTGTCTTGGTGACATTCCTTGTGAAAAGATATGTGAGGATGGTTCCACCGAGAGTCCATGGCACAAGACCATCTGCAAGATGCTCTGCCTTGCTCTCAAGTCCTGACTTGAGCTTCTCCGACTCCTCTATCATCGCAACAACTTTATCATATCTGCTGGTTTTTCCCGTCTTCAAAACCCTGACTACCAGCTCACCTTCCTCAACAACTGTACCTGCATATACACTGTCTCCGTGTTCCTTATGGACAGGTACTGACTCTCCGGTGAGGGATGCCTGATTGACCATGCCCTCTCCCTGATCCACAACTCCGTCAAATGGAATGACATTGCCCATGTGTACCACTACCAGATCATCCTTGGCAATCTTTGAACTGTCCATAAGTACATCACAGTCATCCACACGCACCCATACCTTATTGATATTGAGCGACATGCTTCTCGCCAGGCCACCCACTGACTTCTTGTGTGTCCACTCCTCAAGAATCTCACCGATCTCCAGAAGGAACATGACTGATCCTGCTGTTGCAAAATCATTTGTCAGGATGGAGGCCGTTATGGCAGTTGCATCGAGAACCGGCACCTCAAGCTTTCTGTTTGCAAGACACTTGAGTCCCTTGCCTATATACCTGAGAGCCTTGACAGATGTAAGGCAATACCGAAGCGGCATTGGAACTATCCATTTCTTGGTCATGTACAAGGCGGTCTTCCAGAAAAGCTTGTCCTCATACTGTCTGTTCATGACTCTTCCGGATGTCTCTGTGAGATCCGCCGGAACCTCAACCCTGCCATATCCAAACTGTCTCAGTGCTTCTATCACCTCTGCGCGGTCACCATCATATATAATGATCGCGTCACAGGTCCTGTCATGCACCTTAACTTCCTCAACAGCCTCGCAGTTCTCCAGATAATACTGAAGTATGTCAGCCTGTGCCATAGTCATGCGGCTCTGTGCCATGTGTATACGCAGACGATTCTTTGTTTCATTCAAAATTGAAAACTTCAAGATCTTCGCCTCTTTCTTATGTTATGTATTATACCGATTACTCTTCTACAGACTCTTCTGCTTCAGCGCTCTCAACCTCTGCGGTCTCAGCATCCTCAAAATCAGCCTCCGCTGCCTTCTGAGCTCTTGCCTCATTGATATCCTTTGCTCCTGCGTAGATATCTCCACAGTTCTCCTGGATAGTATTGGCAGTCTTCATGACACAGTCCTTTGCTCTGAGAACACCGGCTGTACAATGTGTATATACGTTCTTTGCATCCTTGCTTGAGAGAACCTTGATACCAGCTGTTCCAAATAATACTCCACCTGCAAATATTCCAAGCTTCTTCCAGTTTACCTTCTTTAATGCCTTCATCATGATTTTGTCCTCCTTGATTATATATTTATTCTGATTAATGATATGACCACTTATACGCATGGTAGATTACATGACAGGCTTCGCCGTGATTCGATTTTTCTAATCACGGTTTGTTCAATCAAACTCTCCTTAACGTAAAAAATGCATTCTCGATCTTCGTACTGTAGAAAGAGTCTGCATCTGTTTCGTGGTTTTTTATTTGCTGTAAGTATAGCACTGCCCCCGGCGTTAGTCCAATATAACATTCGCAATTTGGCGGACTTTTTTTCTCAATAAGTATCAATAAGACAGTCTTACATTTACAGGACTTTGTAAGGTTGCTTTTTTTGCTTCTATATACTATCTTATTACTATTGACAAGTCATATATATAAGGAGCATTCATATATGGATAATTTTAATATCAAAAGCATACTGGTCATATTATTTTTATTTTTCATAGGCTGCGTCATGGGCTGGTGCATTGAAGTCATATTCAGAAAGTTCTTCTCCAAGAGCAACCCCAGCCACAAATGGATCAATCCGGGATTCCTCATCGGACCATATCTTCCTCTCTACGGTTCAGGTCTGGTGGTACTGTATCTCCTGTCTCTGATCCATATTGATGCGATTGACTCCCATCCTGTTCTGCAAAAGGTTCTGGTGGTGCTGATCATGACCATCGCCATGACTGTTGTGGAATACATAGCAGGACGTATATTTATAATAGGAATGAACATCAAGCTGTGGGACTACTCAGATGAGTGGGGCAATATACAGGGAATCATATGCCCACTGTTCTCATTCTTCTGGGGTGTTATCGCGGCGCTGTACTATTTCTTCCTCCACCCTCACATATTAAATGCTGTGTACTGGCTGGCAGATCACCTGACATTCTCTTTCTTCATTGGATTCTTCTACGGAGTATTCGTGATCGACTGCGTTGTATCATTCAACCTGATGAACAAGGTGAAGAAATTTGCTAAGGAGAACGATCTTATTGTCCGCGTTGAGGAACTTAAGTCCCGACTGGCTCTGGACCGTGAGAAGTTCAAGGAGAAGCCAAGCTTCCTTCTCTCCCTCCACGATACCGCTTCCATCAGGCGGGCATTTGAAAACAATCCTGAAAGCTTCTCTATAACCAAAAAGCTCAAGCTGAAGGCCGAGGAGCTTACTGAAAATGTAAAGGAAAAAAGCGCTGTGATAAGTGAGAACCTCAAGGAAAAGAGCGAGGTGATCACCGAAGGAATCAAGGCTGCCGGAACTGAGGCAAAGGTCCGAATAGGTGAGACCCTGAATCGAAATGATTCATCAGATGTGGCTGACACAGATCTGTTCGACAACTCTCACAGATCCATAACCGATAAACACAACCAATAATATAACAAATGCCATGTATCAAACTCTCCATAATATTAGAGATTGATACATGGCATTTTATTATCTTGTCATATGTTTCTGTGCTGATGCCGCACTGTGAGTTTTTCTCTTAAATGCGCGAACTACATAATAGTATGTGTTCTTCTTCTGCGCAGAGCTGTCTGTCCACGCTGTCTTTCCATTCTTAACAATTTTTACTGCCTTGAATTTTCCCGCTTTCGTGCCTCTATAGACTTTATAATAAACTGCCCCCGGCACTTTTGACCAGTTCACTCTTATTCCATTGCTTACTGATCTGAGCCTTACTGTCGGCCTCTTGAGATAATATACGGTTGTTTTTATATACGCTCCAGCAGTCTTTCCTCTATACGGTCTGACATAATATGTGTATGTCTTTCCCGACGCAACATTCTTATCCACATATGTACGACTTACGGATGAGCACGTCTTGATCAGACTGAATCGTCCTTTACCGGTTTTCTTGTATATTTTATACGAGCCGGCACCTTTCACTTGATTCCAGGACACCCTGACTCCCACCATACAGTTAACCGTTTTTGCTGCAACACGCTTGATATACCGCTGCGACTTCTCCTGTGCAGCTCCTGTGGTATACCTGTTGTAGGCGGCTACCCTGTATGTATAAACCGTTCCGCTGGATACCTTCTTATCTGTCATAGATCTTGAACCGGCACCAGCCACAGTTCGTATAAGCCTGTATGCACCACTTCCGGTCTTTCTATATACCTTATACCCCGCTGCCTTAGCATCCGTATTCCATGTAAGCTTTACACCCGCAACAGTATTCTGTGTACTGACACTGACTTTTGACAGCTTTAATTTCGCCACTGATACGTTCTTCGTATATCCGCATTTCTTACATGTATATACCTGTATTCCCTCTGAGGTAAATGTAGGCTTTTTTGTTATATCTCCCTTTTGCCAGCTATGACTCATACACGCATCCAGTTTGTATGCATCTCTGTTGTAACATCCCGGCTGATCTGATACCCAAAACACTATATTCTGCCCCTGATATCCCATGGCATATATGTTATATCCGGTAGAATACACACTGCGGATGTCATATACTGCACTGGCCTTGTCTTTTGACTTTTCGAGGTCTATCTTTGCAACGTAATTAGGCGTTGTAAAATACAGTATCTCCTGTGCAATGAACAGACATCCATACTGGCCATCAAACTTTGCACCATTTGCATATACCCAATCAGCAGCTCCTGTAAATATAGGATTATTCTTACCGGTCTTAAAGCTGTATTCGCTTATCTGGTAATATCTCTTCTGGCTTAACTGTTTTATGCTGTACCAGTATCCTTTTCTGTAACATATAACCTTATTTACTCCATTCCAGAACTGTCCAGACTCATACTTTGTATCTGCCGCACCCGAATACGAACCTTTCCAGACATTAGAGATAACTGTGTCATATCTGCCATATGAATACGCTGAATTAGCTGCCTTAGTCATGCTGTCCAGCGTGCCAAAACTCAACAGAAAATAGTCATGCAGTGACTGTCCAGGCACATCCGTTGCCGGATCATCCCATGTCGCATCCACATGATACCATTTGCCATTTATCCTGACAACATTCCAGGCATGGGTTATCGCCTGACTCGACGCTATTCCACATGGTATTCCTGCCTTTTTGAGAAAATACCACATGGTTTCTGCATATCCCTGGCATACCGCATTCCGTTTTACCAGCGTGCCATACATGTCATACATATGGTCTCTTCCTGTATACTGGTCATATTCCTTAGCACCACTGGTATCATAAGCCACAGTCGATGTGAGATACTCATGATATGCAAGAACTATCTCCTCAGGCTTCATCCCTTTTGTCTTAATCTCTTTGTTCACCTTGGCGATGGCCTGCTCAAGCTGCTTTTTCTCCTTCCGCGCATCTGGCTTGTATGTGAATTTTAATGAAATTACCTTTCCCGTATACTGATTATATATATAACTGTACTTTGCTATATACACAAACTCTGGATGTGCATTCACAAGTTCCGCAACGACTTCTGAAACATTGCTGGTATAAAGCCCCCAGTTCTCCACATTCAGACTTTTTGAAAACCCATTCACAGCTTTCACTAGCGCCTTCTCACGTGAGGCATTATTGTTCGCAGATGCAATACTTGCAGCATCCGGCTCCTCCGGCAAACCGCCAAAATGAAGTATTCCAGACAGGTCACCATCTGCCTCCTGCAGTTTTCCACCATACTTATCATCAGTCTGTACCTGTTCTTTACTGCTTTCCACATCGATACCAGCGTACACTGTGATCTTATTAATGCCTGTAATACCTGACACCATAAGCACCATAATTCCAACCATCATTACAAGAAATCTTATTTGTACAAATACAGATCCATTTCTTTCAGGTTTTATGTCTTTATCTGTCATGTGAGATCTCCCTTCTCATCAACATTCCTATCTACCTATTATACGAATAGTTTTGTATGTCTACAACCTCTGACAGACTTTTTCTATCAACGCTTTATACGCACCGCTGCAGATGCAGCACCTTTAAACGATCCACTTACTGCCTGGACATTATAATATGTATATCCCTTTGCTGCATTTGTATCAGTCCAGCTCAGTGTTCCAGGATTGTTTACCGTCTTTACAGGTTTATAAGCCCCTTTTCCTGTCTTTTTATAAATCTTGTACTGTCTGGCCCCCTTTACCATGGTCCAACTTATACGGATATTTCTGCCTGATGCCTTGCCCTTAACCACCGGCCTTGCCATGTATAATGTACCTGTCTTAGTACAAGCTCCCTTTGTTGAGCTCTTATATGGCTGTACAAAATATGAATATCTATTTCCAGATTTCACTGTTTTGTCCACATATGCAACTGTCGATGATTTTACTGTCCTTATGCATACATAGGCTGAATTACCAGTCTTTCTGTATATTCTGTATCCGGCTGCTCCAGCCACCTTGTTCCAGGAAAGTTTCACACCGGTCGTCACATTACATGCCTTCGTTCTGGTACGTCCTATATAAAGCTGTTTTGCCTCCGACTTCTTTCCATATGCCGTTCCCTTATATGCGCAGATTCTGTAGCTGTATGTCACACCGCTTCTCACCGCTGTATCCGTAACCGTTACAGTCTTTGAACCTGCCACAGTCCTGATCAGCTTATAGCTTCCATTTGAAGCTTTTCTATAGATCTTGTATCCATCGGCTGCCGCTACTCTGTTCCATGCCAGTCTGACACCATTTGCTGTAACCGCGGTTCTGGCTCCTGTGGCTGACAGGACAAGTTTCGATATTGACTGCTGTTTTGTTGTTCCGCAGTTCTTACAAGTATACTTCTTTACTCCCGCCTGCGTGTATGACGTTTTTCTGGTCACGACACCTGCGTCCCACTTGTGGGATGTACATACTAGCTTTGCGATCATCTCTGTCTTTGTTTCACCACAGTTTGTACAGGTGTATTTCTTTGTTCCTGTAGTTGTGTAGGTCGATGCTTTTGTCACTGTGCCTGCATCCCACACATGAGCTGTACATACCAGTTTCTCTATTGTCTCTGCCTTAGTTGTTCCGCAGTTCTCGCAAGTATATTCCTTCGTTCCCTCTGTATCGTATGTTGACTGTATAACCACCACTCCGTCATCCCAGACATGTTCTGCACATTCAAGCTTGGCTATAGCCTCTGTCTTAGTTGCTCCGCAGTTTGTACAGATATATACCTTTGTTCCTGTGCTTGTGTAGGTTGGCTCTTTTGTCACTACTCCTGTGTCCCAAACGTGAGCTGTACATACAAGCTTGTCTATCGTCTCTGTCTTGGTCTCGCCGCAGTTTGTACAGGTGTATTCCTTTGTTCCCGTGCTTGTGTAGGTTGGCTCTTTTGTCACTACTCCTGTGTCCCAAACGTGAGCTGTACATACCAGTTTCTCTATTATCTCTGTCTTAGTTGCTCCGCAGTTCTCACAGGTATACTTCTTCTGTCCTTCTGTCTTGTATGTTGGCTGTATTACCACTTCGCCGTCATCCCAGTCATGTTCTGTACATACAAGTTTTGCGATTGGCTCCGTCTTGGTCGCTTCGCAGTTCTCACAGGTATACTTCTTCTGTCCTTCTGTCTTGTATGTTGGCTGTATTACCACCACTCCGTCATCCCAGTCATGTTCTGTACATACAAGCTTGGCGATTGCCTCTGTCTTAGTCGCTCCACAGTTCTCACAGGTATACTTCTTCTGCCCTTCTGTCTTGTATGTTGCCGGCGTTACCACTTCACCGTCATCCCACTTGTGGTTTGTACATACTAGTTTGTCTATTGCCGCTGTCTTCGTTGCTCCGCAGTTCTCGCAGGTATATTTCTTCTGTCCCTCTGTCTTGTATGTTGCCGGTGTTACCACTTCACCGTCATCCCACTTGTGGTTTGTACATACCAGTTTGTCTATTGCCGCTGTCTTTGTTGCTCCGCAGTTCTCACAGGTATACTTCTTCTGCCCTTCTGTCTTGTATGT